>JANXOF010000041.1 GCA_025353725.1 Polyangiaceae bacterium
CGGCGCACCTTGTGCTTGAAAACCGCATCGAAAGGCGCGAACCAGCGCTCAAACTTTGCTTCCCAGAGGTCCTTCGTCGCAGATACGAGAGCGGTCACGCTGACTTATGAAGCACTGCGATGAACCGATGGAAAGAAAAAGTGATGGAGTAGTGTTAGGAGCTATCCGTGGTTCAACGGCGCTCCAACCGCAGACGCCTCAATCGCGGGAGTTTACATCGGGCTCGAGGTGTACGGTAAAGCCTCCGTTTGGGCCGAACTCGCCAATGACCGACTCTACGGTCTTGGTCGCTAACTCGTCGACAACGCGTTGGCGGTCGGCCACGGGTCGCACTTTCTTCAAGAAGCAGGCGCTCTCTTTCACCACTAACCAATGGGTCCGAAACTCGGAGTACACTTCACTCCCGGTCCGTCTCTCCGCAGCGTCCGCGTATCCATCAGACACGGCACCGATGGTGATTTAAATCCGAGTCATTGCGCTATTTCGTCAAACCCATACGAGCCAGGATTGGCACTTCTTGCCAGTGTTGGTCAATGGCGCTTCGCATACGAACGGGCGCACCTTCCCGAACCGATAACCATGCCTCGCGTGCACGTTCGATACCCGCGAGGATCTCCATCTTCGCCCACGCCGCACCGGACGCCTCCGCGCAGTTGTCGAGCGCGACCTCGTTCAGTGACCCGAAACGTTCGACATTTCCGAGCCTCAGCGCCAGCGTCGGACCTCCGCGCCGCCTCCATCCCATCTTTTCCCAAGCGATCGTCGTGACCAGATCGTAGCAGGGAGTGAGTGTCGGGCGTGTGCGTTCGCCCCAGCGAAAGCTCCAGTTTTTGAGGTGAGCATCGGTGTTTCCCGAAGCGATCATAAAGCCGATTCGACGTGCCATTTCGCGGCCCTCGTCTTCGCCACAAGCGTCAGTCGTAAGCCGTAAGGCGCCATCGAAGCTCACGCGGGCGTCTTTTGAGTCTCCGTACTTGTCCCGCGGCCGAAGTCCGAGCGCCTGGCAAAAGTCTTCTTGGTGTACTTTGGCTCCGTCGTCGCGCCTGTCGAAGCGGCGAACGGCGAAGGCTGGGGCAGGCCGCTCAACCCAACCGATAGGGAGACCGTCGAGCCGAGACACCGGGACGGTAGCGTGGTCGGGCACGTCGAAGCTTGACCTTCGCGCCCACGTCATGGTGGCCGTTTCAACCTCCGCGAGCTCGTCGTACTCCAATCCCGCGATCTTCACGATCCATTGAGCCGCACCCCTCCGCGCGTGAAGGACGAGGCGCTCATTCACCATCGACATAGAAAACTTGAGCTGCATTCCCGTAAGCGCTGAAAACCGGTTCTCGTCATTCGCGGCGACTTGTTCGGCGTCGCTGCCTCGAGTGAGGTTAGGCCTACCTGCTACCGTTTCTGAGTGCTCGTCGGTTTTGTGATTCTCGCAGCGTACCTCCACGGCTCCGATTAAGTCTCTTCCGAGTGACTGCATGAGGGGGAAAGATTGTCCGTCGCGGAGGCCGTGAAGTTCGCAAAGGCGCGCACGGAGTTCACTGTCTCTTTCGGGCAATAAATTTTCGAACCACGCTGGAAGCTCGCTCGCGTGCCGACGACCGCCGCGCGTTCGCAAAAAGTCCAAACCGAGTCGCGGCTCCTGCCCATCGTTCTCCCATGCCGCGTCAGGGCGCCATTCAATGAGGCCACCTCGGCGACGCTGCGAAAGCTCACCCACACTTCGGCTCGGAAGCGAAACAATGAGGCTCTTATCGCTCATGAAGTGCTTTGCGAGTCGAGACTGAAGTAGGCATTCGCGGGGAGCACGAGCGGTTCCGAGAGTCCGGCACGACGAAAGACAAACGAGGTTACGCACGCTCGCACGCGCGCCGCTCGGCGTGCGAGAAACGCTTCAAAATGGTCGTTTTTGAGGTCTCGCAGTCCGTCTTGGCAGATAAGGTGGCTCGCTGCGGCTTCGCGATCGGTCTTCCAATTCCAGGTCTTGAGCTCGGTCCTTAAATGGGTATGACGGGTATCGAGGAGGACGCGATTCGCGGCGGTGCGCGCTTGCTTCCGCAGCGCGCTGTCCTTGAACAGAGGCAGTCGAAAGACTTCGCGTGCCACTCGCTCGCCGCTCGAGAGGAGCGCGCGCCATGAGATGGTAAGCCCCTGTCTGTCACGCGGGTGGAGCGAGAGCAGCGCCAAGATTTCGACGCGGCTTGCGGCATGGTTTGCGTGAAACGGCTCAAGCGACCACTCAAAGGCGTTCGGGCTTCCGACCGCATCCAAAAGGCGGCGGAGAGACGCAACCTGTTCGCCCGCTTGAATTTCGCGCACTTGAAGCCGCATGGCAGACACCGCAGCTCGCTCATGCACGCCCGTGGCCACACCCCGCCAGAGCCATTGGCCAAGCGCGCGAGTCGTCGCCGCATCCGGCTCCGGGAAGAGGTGAAACCACCGGGCAAGCAATACAAAAACGACTGGATAAGGCAGTAAAGCATACGCTGGTATTGAGACGCCTGGCTCTTCCGCATCCGTAGGGGTTTGGAGAAATCGAACCGTCCGTCGAAGTGCTTCTGCCGCCTCATCTTGGGTCACCATCGCGGAGAGGGCGCTATCCCTCAGCTTGTCGAGTCGCTTCGTTGGGTCAAGGCCGCTCATCGCGAGGACGGCTTTGAGTATCTCGCCGCGCGGTGGCTGACCAAACCCGTCAACATCAGCCGCGGCCTGTAGCGCGCTAAGGTCCAAACTCTTACGACCGGAGGCGCGCGCATCGGTTCCCGCGCTGAGAAGCGCGTGAAACACTTCATCGGCGCGCATGCGAACACCGGTGCTGTTTAGCCGCGCGAACACACCTCGCAGCGCATTGACGTCGCCCGTTTCCATCGCGTAAGCGGGGAGCTCGTAATCGAGGATACGTTCCTGAATCTCTTCCACTCGCCTCATGGCGTTTTCGTCGAGGTCGCATTCGCGGAGCCAGAGGCCGAGGCGCCTGAGATTTCCGAGAATTCGGAGCGGCACGAGAGTGCGGCTCTCGCCCGCTCGCAGGGGACCCCGAACGACGGCATTCTTTGCCGCGTCGAACCATAAGTCCCAGCGCGTGTCGCCCTTTTGGTCGAGGTCCAGCAGACTCGCCGCGAGGGCGGTCGTTCGCTGCTGCCCATCGACGATAAACCAGCCGTCGGTTGTCGCGGGCGCGTTCACCGTTGCACTACCGACTAGAACTTGGCTATCAGCCTCGAGGCTATGCTTCCAAAAGAGCAGCGAACCTACCGGGTACCCTTTAAACAAGCTATCGAAAAGGGCGATAACGTCGTCCGTAGTCCATCGCAGTGGACGTTGAAATGTGGGAACGCGGATCGCTCCCGTCTCAACCCTTCCGAGGAGCTTGCGGACGGTAAGGGAGATTGCCTCTGGTGGCTTCGGCAAAGCGACGTACAGTGACGGGAAATTCGCTTCGTGGTCCGCTTCCGTCATTTTGGGAGTATGCGTGACAAGCGCTCCGAAAGAAAGGGCGCCTACGCGATTTCCGGTGCGCGCTCGCACGACGAATCTCTACCAAAAAGCCGACTTTGTGAAAGCTGCGCCGAGGCAGACCATGGCTCCTTGTGTGGAGGTATCCCGATTCTGATCCATTCCCTCAAATGAGCCCGAATGGTTCGCGAAAAGCGGCGTGATTGGCGACGAGTTTCCCGAACTCGTTCATGAGCGGTACGTCAACTTCGACTTGCGCACCGTCTTCCACTGCAACGGCGTCGCTCGGCCATGCGAGGTGACGAGATACGCCGCGAGGGTCGACGGATCGTCCTTGTCGAACTCGGTCCAATCCAGCGCCACGACGATCTCCGTCCTGGCCGCGACCACGAATAAGACCCACGGCTCGAACCATGGCCACACCGTGACGCCCGTGTTGCTCAGCAGACGATCGATCTGCTTGATGGCGTGCTTCGGGTCGAGCCCCATCGCGTCGGCAAGGCCACGGCCGATCGCGTGCACGCCGAGCGCTGCGGCGTGGAGAACGCCGACGACGCCGGTGGCGAACG
>JANXOF010000065.1 GCA_025353725.1 Polyangiaceae bacterium
GCTCGGGCTCACTGAGCGCTGCATGCAACGCTGGCGGAGCGTCGACGTGGGAGACGACTACCGAGCAGGTCCGAAAACGCGGCCGGCTAATGCCCTTACAGCGGCGGAACGCGTGAAATTGCTTGAGGTTGTCAACTCAGCTGAGTATCGCGATCTGCCTCCAAAACAGGTCATTCCGCGCCTTGCCGACGAAGGCCGCTATCTTGCCTCGGAGTCCACACTCTATCGGGTTCTGCGCGCGGAAGGGCAGAACGCCCACCGCGGTCGCGCGAAGCCGCGCACCGCGCGAAGCGTCGATGCGCACATCGCAACGGCGCCGAACCAAGTGTGGAGCTGGGACATCACGTATCTTCTCAGCTCACTCCGCGGACGCTTTTTCTACCTTTATTTGATTGAAGACATTTGGAGCCGACGCATCGTAGGTTTTGAGGTTCACGCCGAAGAATCGATGATTGCGTCGTCCGCCCTTATCCGCGCCACGTGCCAGATCGGTCGGTATTCCGCTGGGGCTGGAACTTTCTGCAACGATCGTCGTGAATTGCGCGTTACGTCTTCTCTCGGCTTCCGCCTCGACCGTTTGCGCTACCTATTCGCCCAGGCGACGTAGGCGTCGATCTTCGCAGCGAGGTCCTCCTTCGAGGTGAAGGACCCCCGCGCGAGGAGCTGCCGTCCAAGAATGGAGAACCAGCACTCGATCTGGTTGAGCCATGACGCGTGCTTCGGGGTGAAGTGGCGCGTCCACCGCGGGTGTTCATCGAACCATTCGTTGACGTCGGGCGTGTCGTGGGCGGACAGGTTGTCCATGATGATGTGTCCGCGGCCTGGCGGATAAACGGCGTCGATCACATCGAGCAGTTCGACGAAGGTGTCGCTGTCGTGCCCCTCCGAGGTGAAGCCGAACGGCTTGCCGCGGCGCACGTCGAAGGCGCCCATCCAGCAGAGCGTGCCGTGCCGGACGTACTCGAACTCACGGCGCATCGGCTGGCCAAGCTCCATCGCGAGGTCCGCGTAGCGGCGCTCGAGGGCTTGGATGCCCGTCTTCTCGTCGACGGACACGATGTGCTCGTTCTTCGGCGCCTCGTAGTAGACGCGCAGCACATCGTCGCGCTTCTCACGGAATTCGTCGTCGTGCGACGTCAGGTACATCTGCTGCCGATGAGGCTGGAGGTCCGCATCTTTCAAGATGCGGCCGACCGTGCGATCGCTGACCTCGATTCCCTCGGCGCGAACGTGATCACCTAACAACGAAGCCGACCAGTGCGTGACCGGTAAACCTACGTCGACTGGCAGCCGGCAGGCTTCGGCTTCAACCCTCGCAGCGTCGGCGTCGGAGAGAGAAAAGGCGGCCGACCCGATCTCGGGGCGTCCGCAAGCTTGTCGGCGGGCGCCTCGCAATCGAAGCGGCGTCGCCATTCCTGGATCGTACGGATGTGGACGCCGAGCACACGCGCGATGTCCGTGCCCGGCACACCGTCGGCCATCATCAGCAGTGCTTGCGCCCGACGCACGATGCGTTGCTCCGCCTTTGCAGGCCGCATGACGGCAGCGATCGTTGCACGATCCTCCGTCGACAGAACAATCGCAACCGTCGGACGACCGGCGTGCGCCCGGCCCGCCAGCTCGTCGTATTCGATCATACGGCCATGATTAAACCAACTCGATCCGCATGGAAAGAAAAATCTGGCCAAACTTCTGCCGGGTGGCACTAGGAGCGTGTGGCTCGTAGCCGCGTCGCCGCCACACCGGATGCTTCCCAGGCGCGGTGGGTCGCGATGGACGCGTCGCGACGTGCGATCCACCACGGACGGCCTTGGGTGCTGGGCCGCAACTCCATGACCCCATCGTGTTGCCTCGCGAAGCAATGTTACCAGCCAACTTCACCAAAATTCTTACCAAAGCTTCTGATCCGTTTCAGCGCTTTTCTTGATCCGCTTGGTGGCGTTCACTGACACCGATCGCGGCGGGGTCGTGATCCACCCGAAGCGCCCCCAAGGTCAGTGGCAGGAGGGTTCCCACTCGCCGAGACATGCCCCGCGAGCTTCGCAGTCGCCTCGCTCCCGCTACTCGGCATCGCGTCATTGAGCGCGACGACTTCGCTGGAGCGCGGGAAGGTGTCGATCGCTGCGGACGCGGTACGACGGCCGGATGCTCGACGAGTGCACGCCTGCGGCCGATGCGCCCGAGGCGGCCTTTCTGCAGCCGGCGAAGGAGTTCGAGCGCAGTCCGATCGGGTTCTTCCTGCAGCCATAGGAGGACGCACGGCCAGACCGCTTTAACGGCATCCTTTCGCGTACGCCAGTGGCGAGCGGGTTTCGGCAGTGAACGATGTGTCGGGCGTACGTCGCCGTCGTGCCATGCATTCGCGAGTCCTTTCAAGAACTGGTTGAGCTCTCCATCCTTCTCGGTAATCATCGGAGGTCGTGTAAAGTTTTCCGTGTCACGGCTGATTTCTGAAGGGAATCAGTAGATGGAGATCGTAAAGAAGGCCTATGACGGGGCCATGAAGATCGTCGTTCGAGTCGGCGACGTCGTCGGTCTGGTCAAACGCTTCGAAGAAGCGCCGGGCCTCGGGATGCTTGAAGTCGTCGAGCACATGCGCCGGGCCGTAGCGGAAACTCTCGAACACGTCATAAAAGCGGAAATGGAAATATTTCTTTGAAAGGATTCAGAAGTCGGCAATAAAAAGAATGGGTTTGCGTCGCGCACCTTTGGTGTCAAGGGCGTAGGAACGATTCGGCTTCGGGTTCCTCGTGACCGTGCCGGACGTTTTTTCTAGCCAGGTCGTGCCGGCTTCTAAGCGGTACGACGCGGCGACGGAAAAGGACATCGCACTCCTTAACCTTGCAGGCCTCTCGACCCGAATGCTTGGGCAACTCCGCTCGTCGCTGCTTGGGGTTCGCGTCTCCGCGCAGGAGGTTTCCAATGCACTCCACACCATTGCTTCAGCCGCGAAATCATTTCTCTCGCGGCCTTTGGGAGATCGCAAGTGGATGTACCTGTACATCGATGGGACGAACTTTCGAGTGCGGCGCTCAACGGTGGATTTCGAACCCACGCTCGTGGTCCTCGGTGTCGACGAATCGGGCAAAAAAAGCGTGCCTTCGATGGTTTAAGGCGACAAAGATCGCCGCACGGCGTGGGAGCTAGTCGTGGCGGACTTCGCTAGCCTTCTGAGCGTACGCGAAATGGCTGCGGAACTTGGTCGCCGGCAGGTCAAACTCGACGTCCTTGTCAACAACGCGGGGATTTCGCAACGGAGCGAATGCAGAGTACAGACGTCTACGAACTTACGTTTGCAGTCAATCATCTTGCGTCATTTGCGCTCAGCCACGCGCTTCTCGCTAGCCCCGTCGGCGCTTCACTGCAGCGAATTGTTAACGTGAGCTCCATGGCGCATGGCCGCGGCAAACTGGCGCTTGAGGATCTACTTTTTGAGCGCAGAGACTACGATGGCCACGCAGCCTATGCGGACTCGAAACTCGCAAACGTGTTGTTTACGGTGGAACTCGCGAAGCTTCTGCGTGGCCGCAACGTTGATGTCAACGCGCTCCATCCCGGTGTAGTGACCACCAAACTACTCACGGCGGGGTTTGGAATGAGCGGCCCCGATTCGCTCGCGGCAGGCGCTAAGACCAGCGTGCTATTAGCCATAAAAAGTGAACTTCGCGGCAAGACCGGTAGCTACTATGCGGCCGGCGTTTCCCGGCCGATGAATCCTCAAGCGACGGACGCGGCGTTCTGCCACGCATTCTATCTTCGCAGTGCCGAGCTTTCCTGCGTCGCGCCGCTAGCGTGAGCGCTACTTCGATTTGCTGTCTGAAGATGCCGTTACGCCTGACGGGCTCAGGGCGATGCTTGTCAGCCGATCTTCAGCACCCACGAGTGCTCGAACCATGTGTGCGGCGCCTTCTGACGGCTCGCGAATGAATCGCAGGGGAACTGCAAATCGCTCGGCGGCGCGCGCAAACTGCGCTGCAATAAAGACCACCAGCAAAGCAAAACTCGCGCGCCCCAGGACGTAGATCGCAGCCGCCCAGACCTTATAGGTAGAATCGATCGCGATCAGCTCGGAGAACTTCGGGAGTGAGCAAAACAGAAAACTGAGCCCGCCAACGGAGAGACCAAGCGCGACGACAAAGAAACTGATTGCGAGGGCCTTGCGGTAGCTCGCATCACGCTGAACTTCTTCGGTAGCTCCGTCGTTTCTTGCGGCGGCATCCGACACGTCGCCCGTAGCGCGCTCGAACCTATCGGCCATTGGCGCTCAGATGCTCTACCTGCCACTCAAGCGCGGCCGGCGAGACGTCGAAGTCTTTTGCCCACTCGGTCACGGTCCGTTTCCGCGACGTGATCACGGGCTCGATAAGCCAAAGCGGCATGAGCAAATGCGCGGCAAACGTATTGGCTTCAATTTCGATAGGGTCGCTCGGCGCAAAGCTCTGATCGCGAAACATCACTTCGTTTGGCTTTGGCTTGTGCAGCAGGGCGTGACCCAACTCATGCGCGACTGAGTAGCGATCGCGAACCCTTGAGCTACCTTCGCGGACTTGAATCAAACGCTTCTCAAGGTCAATCAACGCGAGCGGTTCGATGTCCGCGCGCACTACCCGAAACCCCAGGCTTTGTGCGATGCGCTCTACATCTACTGGGAGCGTGCTCACATCCAGGCGCGTCAGCAGATGGGTCGCCGCTGCGCGTGGCGATTTCCCAGCAACCTCCTGGCGGAGCGTTTCCAGCCGCACTTGCTTCATAGCCCTACGTACGCTGTAGCACCTCGGCAGCCGAATGGAGAAGCACATGCATGCTCTTCGGCAGGCCGGGCGCGCCGTTGCGGTCTTTTGTGCTGCAGTTCGCAGTAGGCAGGCGAGCCCGACGACGTGAGGCGCGAAACACCGGGCGCTCGCAGAGGCGGCAGCGCTGCTGGTGCTTCAAAAAAACAATCTCAGAGCGCGCTCACGCCTGGTGGAGGAGAAACTCCTGACGCGCTGCAGCAGGTGTGGCCCGGTAGGGGTCGTGTAAAGTCTTCCGTGTCGCGGCTTATTTCTGAAGTGAATCAGGTAGATGGTGATCGTAAAGAAGGCCTATGACGGGGCCATGAAGATCGTCGTTCGAGTCGGCGACGTCGTCGGTCTGGTCTTCGCTTCGAAGAAGATCCGGGCCTCGCGATGCTTGAAGTCGTCGAGCACATGCGTCGGGCCGTAGCGGCAACTCTCGAACACGTCATGAAAGCGGAAATCGAAATATTTCTTTGAAAGGATTCAGAAATCGGCAATCAAAAGAATGGGTTTGCGTCGCGCAACTTTGGTATCGAGGTCGTAGGAACGATTCGGCTTCGGGTTCCTGGTGACAGCGCCGGACGTTTTTCGGGCCAGGTCGTGCCGGCTTCGAAGCGGTACGATGCGGCGGCTGAAAAGGACATCGCACTCCTTAATCTCGCAGGCCTCTCGACCCGAATGCTTCGGCAACTCAGTTCGTCGCTGCTTGGGGTTCACTTACCAGCGGCGAACACTCCGCGCGTCTCAAATGACAGAGCCGGATGACGTCACGCCGCGGCCCGAAGCGCACCGTCAGCTTTGCCTTTTGTCAGACTTGAAACCAACGCGCGACTTCGCACGCAAAAGCTTCGAGGTCGTCGACGCCGCGCGAAGCTGCGATGAAAACCAAGCCCACGTCGACGCCGGCGTATCTGTGGGCGACGACGTTTCTCAGGCCCGCGGTTTTGCTCACGGCGTTCGCGCGCGAATGCGTGCGATACGCGCACCAAGCTCCGAAAGCTTAGCGGTCACGATGTCGATGTTCACCATGAGCGGCTTAGCCCGCGGCGAGCTTAGCGAGATAGCCGTCTCGCATGCGCGTGTACCATGCACGGTCCAAATCGAGCTGCGACAGCGCGTGAGCCTGCTACGCGCCGTAAGCTCCGCGAACGCCCTCGTGGACGCGACCGCCGTTGCGGACGACGGCCGCCAGTAACGGATATCCGGCCTCTGTCAAAGTGACGACGTCGACGCCTCGGCCCGTTGCGCGCGTCAACTCCGCCGCGAGCGCGAGCTGGTCTACCTGGCCGATGACGGCGACGTCGACGTCTGAATCCGCCCGATGGTCGCCACGGGCGCGCGACCCGACAAGAATCACGAGGCGAGCGTCCTTACGACCTGCAAACGCACGCTTTAGCGTTTCTAGGGCGGCCAAATCAGGCGTTTAGGAAACGTATCACGTCCGCATGGCGAGCATGTTTAGCCCCGCGCAAATCGCGTCGCCGACGAAAATGAAGGCCATTGAGCCGCGCATGACATCCCACGGTGCACCGCCGCGACGACCCCCTTGCAGTGCGAAAGGGACGTTGAACGCGAATTGTGACGCGTGCGCGACGGCAGAACCGAAGAAAAGCGCGCGACTCGGCCCCCCACCCGCCAACACTACGCCGAGCTGCGCCCCGGACACGGCGGCCATCCCGAGGTTCATCCCACCTAAGAAGCGCAGCGAAGCGATGAGGGCTTCTCGCGCCACCTCGCCCTCTGCGGAACAGGGCGTCAGCATCTTTACGGCGCGACGCGGCCGTAGACCGAAGAGAAAGAACGCGAGTCCGAACCATACAACGTTCACACTGAAGGTGAGTTTCTGGAGCAGAACGAGCATAAAGAAACCGTACGCTATCGAGTCGCTGAGCAGACGTCACCCCGCGCTTAGGACCATTTTCGATTCCCGTTCAGATGCCGCGCCCGCCCCGGCGGTCTCGCCAAAGCAATGCGCCGCAAAACACCGACGCGAGCGCCGCGCTGCCAAAAAGGAGCACGAACACCAGCCCGAGAGCGCCGTGCTGCGCGTCGTAGGTTCGCGCGATGACGAGCTCCTGGACGACGGCGCCGAGGCTGCCGAACCCGGAGATCGTCGCCGCGGCAAAAGTGGCCGAGCGCCGGCTCCCGATGTCGATAGCGCCCGCGCCTGTCAGGAGCGCGTCGGGGCCGTAGAGCGTGAATCCGACCAGACCGAGGAGGACCGCAAACACCGTGACGTTCGCACTGCCAAAGGCGACGAGAAGCGCTGTCGTTGCGGTCATCGCGAGCATCATGAGGAGCGCGACCCCGGAGCGCCTACTCTTGAAAAAGCGGTCGGATATCCAACCCGTCACGAAAACTCCGGGAATGCCCATCACGTCGAATGCCGTCGCGTAGACGTTGGCGCGCGCCCCGGTGAGACCGTAGTTCTGCTGAAGAAAGTACGCCGCCCACGACCACATTCCATAACGGATAAACTTGGCAAAGAAGTAGAAGCCGGCCACCAGAAGCAGGTTCGTCCAAGCGCCGCGGGATAGACCTATGAAGCTCCCTGATGACGAGGCAGCCTGCGCCTCCTTGCTCGGTTCCGCTACGGGATCGTCGATGGGGGGAAGCCCGACGTCCTCCGGCTTGTCTCGCTGCAGGAAGTAAAACTGCGCCCATAAAAGCGAGCCAACCCCGGCGCCGACAAAAAAGCAGAGGCGCCACGGCGCGCGTTCGCCCGCGCCACGCATGCCGAGCACCCACGCCATGACCCAGCCCGACGTGAGCGCGCCGACCGTGAAGCAGTTCGACCACGCTCCCATCACGCGTCCTCGTTCGTGCTTGTGGAACCATCCGGCCATGGTGCCGACGTTGCCCGACCATCCCGTCGCCTGCGCGAGTCCGTTGACGACCACGAGCCCCATCATCACGGGCACCGAGAGCGTGACGCCCAACGCGATGGTGACCGCGATAGACAGCGCCATACCGAGCAACACGTTCTTGCGCGGCCCCAGCCGTGTGCTCATCCCCGCGGCGACGAACTGGCCGATGGCGTAGGCCATCAAGTAAGCCCCCCAGATGTTCCCGAGCGTGGTCGCCGACCACCCTGATTCAAGGCCTATCGCCCCTTTCGCGGCAGAAAACGGCTTCCGGCAGAAGTAAAACCCAATGTAGGAGAGCCATGTCGAGGCAAATACCTTGGCCCGCCACGATCGGTGTACCGCGTCCGTAGGCGTGACCATCGCTCAACAACCTACCTCGCCTCGCGACTCGCGTGCGCGCTTCGCGCTTGCCACGTACGCCACGTCGGCCGTGGTTGGCGGCGGCGGTAGAGCGCGGTGAAGAGGTGTAGAGGCTACCCTCCACCACGGCACCTCCCAAGGGGAGTTTGCGTATTCGAAACTTGGTCGCAACTCCCCAGGCGCTTTCGCTCGACATGCGTACGCCTGTCTGCGCGTCTTCGAGAATTCGCCCTGCCTTGCTCGACAATTTGCGCGGTTCAAAAATCGCCCAAAGAAACGTAGGCGTACAAACGTCGCGCGTGAACGATGACGGAATGGTTCGCGCGCGCGACGACAACTTTTCCTGCGCGTTAGAGTGTGTAGACGGCGAGGCCGGCTTCGGTGCCGACTAGAAGCGACCCGGGAAGGGCGATGAGCGTATGTGCGCGCGGGTCGGGCAAGCCGGAAAAGTTCACTGCTTTGCCGTTCGTTTGGCAAGTCGCTCCGGATTGCGTGGCCACGCACACGCGTTCGTCGTCACGCGCGACGCCGAGTCCCCACGGGCTCGGTGCCCACGCGAGCGATTCCCAGGTTTGGTCGGCCTTGACGTGCACGGTGCCGTGGCGGAGCGACGGAGCGAGCGCGCCGCCTGAACCGTCCGACTCAATTGCGACGAACCAGCTTGTCGGCAGGCCTTCGAGGCGGTCGAGCGCGCGCGCGCCGCGGTCGTCGATACGAACCACGCCGCGGTCTTCCGTCGCGAGCCACGCGATGCCATCGGCGCCGACGGTGATCGCCTGAATCGCATGAGAGCCCGCGGGGTAAACGACGGATCGCTCGACGCGATCTCCGGACGTTGAGAGTCGGTAGGCGGTTTCCGTCGAGGTCACCCAAAGGCCATGGCTCGAGGTGGCGAGACCGGTGATAGCGCGCGCGCGTAGGGCCGTGACGCGGCTAAACTTCACGCCGTCGCGAGTGCTAAAGAGGCCTTCGTTGCCCGCGACGTAAAGCGCCGCGCCTGTCGCGGCGAGGCGGTTGACCATACGCACCGGACTCTCCACACGCGCTACGCCGGCCGCGAATGACGCGCCTAAACGACCGTTGTCGTCGAGCGGTACGCGGTACAAGCCGTCGTCGAACGTGCCGAGCCAAAGGTCATGGCCGAAGTGCGCGGCGGTCTGCACGAAACTCGTGGTCGTCGCCGCAGCGTGATCCGTCGTGGTCGCGACGCCGATAGCTTCGCTCTCGACACCGTGTGGCAAGCGATAGGCACCGCCTCCGCGCGTGGCGATGAATACGTCGTCGCCGACCTTGAGACGAGCCGTCATGGCATAGCCGCGAAAGAGCTCAAAAGAGCGTAGCAAGGGCGCACTCGCGGCGGCGGGTTGGCAGACGAACCTCTCGCGGTCGCGGAGCCTGCACCGTCCTGTCCCGGTGTCGGCGACAACGTCGGCGCCGTCGATCGACACCCGGCGCACATCGCGTGTGTCGAGGCCTTCCGCCGATCCGAAAAGACGCATCGTCCCGCCGTTGCGCGACACGCGTTGCAGCCCGCCGCCCGTCGCCATCCACACCGCGTCTTTGTCGGCGGCGAGAGCTCGCACGTCGCGCGTCGAAGCCCAGATTTCTCGCGGCATGACAGACCCCGCGGCCGGTGGGCGTGGGGAGAAGGCTCCCGCATCCTGGACCACAGGCGGCGCACGCGGCATGTCGACGTTCGAAGCCGTAGCACCGGCCGCGAGTTGCGGTCGTGCATCGGGTAGGGTGCCGGCGACGCTCAATCCGAAGGCGAACAGTGCGCAAATACCGTACCTCACGGCGCCACCGTGACGTCGAGCGTGCGGTCCGACTCATTGCGCGCGCTGTCGGCGACCACGACGCGCAGCCTTGTTACGCCCTTTCCAACAGGTAAGACGCCTTCGAACGACAAGCGATCGGCGGATCCCGCAAGCGAGAGGCCCGCGCAGTGGCGTCCGCGATGGCCCATGACGTCGACGACGTCGATGACCCGAACTTCGTGCGCCGGTTCGTCGACCAGAACCCTCACGAACAAGCCTCCATGACGCACTTCGGTCACGACCTCGAAGGTCGGCTCTTTCGCGTCGATGGTATACTGTACCTTCATGGCCTCGACGTGCCCGTCGTTGTGCGTGACCGCGACAGCGACGTCGTACGTGCCGTCAGCCACATCGTTCGGGACCAAAAACCTCGTCATCCACTGCTCGAGTCCCTCGTCCCACACTAAGTCTCGCGTCAGGCCGAAAGGGAAGTACGCAGTGACCGCGCGTGCGTCGCGCGGCGCATGGACCTTCAAGATCGGATCGCCAGGTGGCATATTGAGGCGGGAGAGAGCTGCGGCGTCTTTATTCGCGGCAAGCAGTTTTGCCTTTCGCTCTCGCATCGAGCCGACGGCGTCTTTCGCCGCGTTCGTGAGCTCCTTTTCTGGAATCGCGAGAAACGACGTGTACGGCGTAACGAGTGCGTACGTGAGTCCCAGGTCGACGACCTCTTCGTGCATGTGCGCGCGCTCTCGTTCGTCCGCCGTACCGCGCTCTTGCCCGAGCAAGTCATCGACACGCGAGAGTGCCCAATGGCGCGCAATCCAAGGCTTTGCGGCTGTTGCGGTCTGGTCTAAAACCACCTCAAAGCGTCGTAGCTTACCAAACTCGTTTCCCTCAAGAACGAGCGTGGCTTGGGCGCCGTTCGCGGCTCCCGCGAGTCGACCCGAGACACGCAGCTCGTCGTCTTGAAACAAGTCGGGCAGCGTTTGCGGATACACCTCGTCGAGTACGGCGCCCTTCGCACGTAGTTTTACATCGGTGAGCACCGGAGGTGAAAGTTGCGCGATTAACTTGGGTAGCTCCGCGGTCACGGCGCGCGCGTCCGCGACAAACGTGAATCGCCCGTGTTTCAACGACGCAATCTTTGAAAGCAGCGCCTTGTCGACGCCCTCCCCGAGGCCGACTGTGAAGACTGACGTAGCGCTCGTGTCGGCGGCCGCCACTTTAATGGCGGTCGGTCCGTCGGATTGCCCGTCCGTAAGGAAGAATACGACATCAGGTCGCGCGTCGCTCGTTTGTGACGCGAGCGCTTTTTCGAGCGCCTTGGCGATCTCGGTGCCGCCCCGCGCGTCAATGGTTGCGAGGAAACGCGTGACGTCCCGGCGCGTCGCGTCGTCGAGCACGCGTGGCTTGTCGAAGAGCGCTTCGACCTTGTCGTCGAAGGCGATCACGTTGACGGCGTCGCCCGCGCTGAGCTCGTCGACGACGCGCTTAGCGGCCGCTTTCGCCGCCGCCATCGGAGCGCCGTTCATGCTGCCGGAGCGATCAATGACGAGCGTGACGTCATGAGACTTTCGCACAGCGCCACCCGCGGCCGCGGCCGTTCCAAACGTCACGGCGACGAAGCCTGGGCCCTCTCCTTTATGGATCGACGCGTGCAGCACGCCTACAGCGTCTTTCGGCAGATAGCGGAGAACGAATTCCGGCTCGTTTGCGCTCTTCGGTGCGCCGACGACCACGCGGACGGCGCTGGCGTCGTGCTTCGGCGTGCCCGCCGCCGAGGCGAGAGGCTCGATCGTTATCGCGTGGGTCGGACTCTCTATGTCCGAAACTCCGCGCGCGTCGCGGAGCTCCGTTTCGATGTGGGCGTCCCTCATCGAAAGCCGCGCGCGGTACTCGAGCTTCCCTTTGCGCCGCGGGACGACGTTCATGGTGGTCACTTCGATTCGCTTTTTTTCGCCGGGCGTGATCGGGAATACGCGAAACGAAAAAGACCCTTCACCCGTTTGCTCCAAGAGGCCCGGGTCGCGCTTGAGTCCGGTGATGGCCTCGTAAACTTCGCGGGCTCTCTCACGCTCGAACACCTCTCCGACGATACGCTCGGCCCCGTTCCAGTAGGCGAATCCGGTCGCCGTTGCTCCTTCGCCCACCATGAGTTTGTACGTTCCCTCGAGTTGGACCTTGGTCTCGTTTTGGAACGCGTGCCTATGCGTGACCGTCGCGTAACCGTCGTCGATTCGAAGCGCTAGGGTCTCCTCCGTGAGCGGGAGGCTCGAGGCGTTTCCCTCTTCGGAGCGAGCGTCGAGCGCGGCAGCGGGGGGGGCCGATACGCCCAAATCGCGCGTCTGCGCCTGCGCGTCCCGCCGAGCATCCCCGAGAAGCGCGCTCCCCATGCCAGACGCCAGGAGGAGAAGCGCGCCGTGTCGACCTGACCACGCCCGCTGCGGGAGGCGAGACACAGCGGCGTCGTTAGACGGACGTTTCAGGCGACTAAAAACGGCAATTAGGGTAGTGGGCAGAGTGCGGATGGCGACCATGCCCAGGTCCTTCGCAAGGGCCGGACCGCGGCGCACGACGCGTCGTGGAGAAAGCCCAAGGCGCGCAGCAACGCTCCGTACTGCGTTTATTCGGGTGACTTCGGTAGCGCCGGCGGGCGTACCGATGTGCGGCTTTCGGGGATAGTGATCTCCAGATCAAAAACATCGCGCAACAGCTCGGACTTCGCTCGGACGGTCCACTCCTCAAGCTCGCGATCTTCCTCGCCTGCCAAGCGCAAGACGAGTTTCCGCTTGCCGCTGTCGAGTTCGGCCTTCACGCTTTTCACCTTGCCGAGGTGCTCACGGTCGAGGGCGTCCGCAATGCGAAGGATGGCCGCTAGACTGCGCACTTTCGCGCGCGCGTCCTTGTCGAGATCGCGGAAGTTAGGGTGCGCGATGTCGGGTGGGCTCTTTCGGTGGTAGCGCGCAACGTTGGCCACGAGCCCGCGCTCGACTGGCGTTAGGCCCATGATGTCGGAGTGCTGAATCACGTAGTAGCTGTGTTTGTGATGTCCGTCGTAGCGGACAAAGTCACCAATGTCGTGGAGCACGGCCGCGGCGTGGAGGAGCAGGCGATCCCGCTCGCCAAGGCCATGAACTCCCGCGGTGTCGTCAAAAAGCGAAAGAGCGAACGAGGCGACAAGCTCACCGTGAGCTTCGTCAAACCCATAGCGGCGTCCGAGGCGTAGGCACGCGTCGATGACTGTCCGAGTTTCGGATTCTGTATCCCAGCGGTCGAAGTATTTGTCGACGAGCTCTTCCAGGATGCCCTCTTTCAGGCCGACGCCGGGGGCTACGATCGCCGTGGTCCGGAACAGCTCTGCGACACGAACGAAGATCGAGGCGGCTGGAACGAGGGTGTCGGCGCGGTCGGGACGGAGACCGAAGGCGTCACGACGCTCCTCGGCCGTCAGCGCGAAAAGCTTCGTCAGCAGGGCGCGCGATGCGGTCATATCCACGGCCCTCGGAAACCCCGCGTGACCGCCCTTGAGCGGGCACAGGTCCGACAGCGTATCCATACTCCCACCTGTGCCTACGACGAGCTCGAACGGAACCTTGAGAAGTTGAGGAACGGCTTCGGCGAGTGCGCGCTCGACCCCCTCGAACAAGAGTCGCTGGCGCGCTCTGTCCACGGTCTTTGCCCCTTTGAGGTAGGTTTCGAGTAGGCGCACCGTCCCAATCGGGAGGGACATCGCGAAGGCGTTACGCCCTCGATCGAGGTACGTGAGCTCCGTCGACCCACCGCCAACGTCGACAAGAAGTGCGCGGCGGTCTTTGAGTCCGAGGCGCCTTACGACGGCAAGTTGGATAAGCCGCGCTTCTTCGATTCCCTCGATCACCTCAAGCTCAATTCCTGCTTCCCGCCGCGCGCGTTCGACGAGCGTTGCGCGGTTTGATGCCTCGCGCACGGCGCTTGTGGCGGTCGCTCGATACGCGTCGACCTTGGCGAGATCCATCGCCTCTCGGAATTCGCGCAGCGCACTGCAAGCCTGAGCTATTGACGCCGCCGCGAGCCGACCCGTCACGAACACCTCCGTCCCGAGGCGCACCGGGGCACGGAGGCTTGTCACCTCGCGGAACGTCGAGGGGGCGATCGAGACCGCGACCGAGTCGCCAAGCCGTGAAGGCGGCTTTCGCTCGAGCGGCGGCGCGTCCGCCTCGATAATCCGTAAGCGCATGGCGTTGGAGCCCACGTCGAGGGCAGCGAAGCGCGGCATGCCAATCGTCTTATCACGCGTGTGCTACCACTCGCGGGTGGGCTTGAGCGACCGAGACGCAAGCGTGGATGAGTTTGAGCGGGCGAAGAGCCCCGTCATCATGGCCGCAGTCGGGATTACCGTAGGGTTGGGCATTGCGGGGTCGCTCGACCAAACGGCCGGTGGGGCCGTGGTACTTGCTTCTTGGCTGTTTGGAATCTTCTCACTACATCGGCTGGGACGTGCATCGCATCGGCTTTGACGGGCGGCGCCCGGTTGGCTAGCGACCGATGAGGAACCGCGAAAGGCTAAATCTCGCTGCGCAAGACGACGATACCGACATCGGGGCCAAGCTTTGGGACGCGCGCCGCCGCGTATCCAAACGGGCGTTCCTCGATGAGAAGGGGAGCGTCGGTCGGCCCCTTTGCTGTCTTGGCACTAAGACCGAGATCAACGAGTGCCTTCTCGTCGATCGCCGGAGTGCCTCGCGCCCCGTAGGCGCCATCTTTGTCAAAGACCAGCACATAGACGACGGGTAGTTTCCCTTTGTCGCCTTCGCGCATGAGTTTGTCTTGCAAATCGCGCTTGAGCGACTCCTGAAGATGATTGGCGAAGCGACGATACGTCCAACCCGTGACAAGGAGACCAAGGAGGCTGCCGTCATCGCGCTTTACGGGAACGCCCGCTACCCACTCCCGGTCGGGCCCTTGGGAATTGGGAACGCCCGGGAATTGGCCCTGAGTGGTCACGTACGCCTCGCCAGCGAGTGCCCTCTTGAGGTCGGGATAGGCGGCTGCGAGATCCTTCCCAGCCATTGTATCTTGCTCGAGATCGTTGCGGACAGCGATGCCCTGGTCATCCGTGAAAGCAAAGAACGTCGACTTTGCCGCCCCTAAATCCGGGACGCGCTGGCGCATTTTCAGCAATGCGG
Source organism: Polyangiaceae bacterium (assembly GCA_025353725.1). Lineage (GTDB taxonomy): Bacteria > Myxococcota_A > Polyangia > Polyangiales > Polyangiaceae > Labilithrix. The sequence goes on from JANXOF010000065.1 coordinate 14,928, forward strand.
ACCGCACCTGCGGCGAGTTCTGCTTCGCGTCAGGCTGCTTTGGGTCAATCTCCTTCGCGAGCTGGGCGGCCATTCGCTTGGCTCCTTCAGGTAATCCGCGGTCGATTTCGCCTACGTCTTTCTCGGCAAGCTCGACGAGCCATCGCACATTCCCACGAGCCTCTTCCGCGCTCACTTTGCCCTTGTCTTTGCATCCCTCGCAAAGTCCTAGGACCGAAAGGGCGAGTGGAAACGAGAGCGACAACGAAAAAGATGACCGACCCGTAGAACGCAAACGAGGCGAACGAGGTGAAAAATGCGACGAATCCGTCGAATCAGGGAGTGCACGCGTTCGGCCGATACTCATACGGATAGATCATACGACGATCGAGTGTCGTTGTGCTCGTACAGCGCGATTGATTCTGCTACGAGTACGCCACGAGCCGAAGTGGCGGAATGGCAGACGCAGCGGATTCAAAATCCGCCGTATGAAAGTACGTGAGGGTTCGAGTCCCTCCTTCGGTACCAAAGGCAGCGGGTGGCTCCCGCTCCAATCACGGGATAACCTCCCGATAAGCACCTGAAAGGTGGGGTGTAAGTCCCCCGGTGCTTACGTTAGCCGCAGAGTGTGCGGTCGCGAGGCGATACCGCGCGAGCGTATCGCGGGACTGAATGGTCTCCGAGGCGGACTCCGGCGCCGGTTTAGGGCCTTCATTCGGACTACGGCTCCGTGCGCTCGTCCTCGAAATCGCCTGGCAGCCCGCCACATCCTGACACTCTTTGTCTCTAGTCGGGCCGACTCGAGAGTTGAGATAACGGGGGAAAATAGCAGGAAACGGGCACGGCCGTCGGGCGGCAGGCCATCGTGCAGATTTGTAATCTTGAATTTGATTGCCAAACGAATCAGAACTGCCGTATCAGCTTAGATTATGAGCAATCTCCGTATTACGATCGAAAGCCTTGCTACGCACTTCGCATCAAGCATTCTCGATGCGCTCCGCAGCGCCTCTATCGACGAGCTCGCGGACATCTCGAGCCCGACCGCCGGGGCGCCGCGCCGCGGCCGTCCCCCGGCAAGTCATGTCGCAGCACCGCAGCGCGCTGAAGCCGACAGCTCGGCCTCGGCAAGCACCGGCTCGGCACGCCGTCGAGGACGCGGCGGCCGTCTCGGCCGTCGTTCCGCGGGCGACATCACGCAAATGGTGGAGTCGATTGTGGAACTCCTTGCCAAAAGCGGCACCGGCCTCCGCGCGGAGCAGATTCGAGAGACGCTTGGCGTCGAAGCGAAGGAATTGCCCCGTCCCCTCGCCGAGGCTCTCTCCTCGGGTCGCGTGACGAAGAATGGCCAGAAGCGCGCGACCACCTACTTCGCTGGTGGCAGCGCAGGCGCCCCCAAGCGCCGCGGTCGGCCCGCGGGTCGCCGCAACAACAAGAAGGCCTGAGCCTCTTCGCTCGGGGTCTTTCGGCTAAAAGAGCGAAGGACCGCGGGTCGCGCACTTTCTCAGACTTTAGCGAGGAGCCGCTTCGGCGCTCCTCTCTTCAATTCGTTTGTACGCATTATGCTCTCTCGCGAGCTTGATGGGCCATACGCGCTCCACACGCTCGACGAAGGAGTACGGGGAAGCTCCCTCGAACGTGCGCGACTTGGCGTGACTTCGAGCGTGAACGAAGATGCGTGCCTTAGCGTGGCACTTCACGTGAAAGAGCTTCGAGGCGAAGGGTCGCCCAGCGAGCCGTTCGAGACTTCGGCACCTTTTGATTCGCATCGGCGAGTTTCCGGTACGCCGCTTTCGCTTCGTCCGTCGAGCCACTCGCCTCATAGGCAAGTCCGAGATAATACGTGGCGTGGGCTATGGTGAGCGCATTTTGAAATGACGAGCAGCTGCCCGTCACCCGAAGGAGAGCGTCACGCGCTTCGACCGCGCGTCCCGTGAGTGCGTAAATTTTACCAGTTGCGAAGTCGATGGGGAGAGTTCGCCGCAGCATGACAGGCGAGATAGGCGCGCGAGCCGACGGCCGTTGCGCGAGTGCCAGGATGGCTTCTTCCTTGGATTCGACAAGTTGAGCGACACCCGCCCACGTTGCTTCCGTCGTCAGGGCTTCTCCTTCAAGCGCCCCCGTCTGTCTCTGCGCGAACTCGGCTTTGCCTATCGCGCCGGCACGGTAAAGCGATTCATAGAATGAAACGCTGAGGTCTGGCGCGAGCGGGCGCGGTACCCAAGCGTCTCTCCGTTCAAGAAACCCGCGCGCGACTTTCGCGGCTCCGAGGACGTCATTCGACTCGGTGAGAATGCGCGAGCGCAGGAGCGCAATTTCAGCGTGGTCAGACTGATCGGCCGTCGGCCCGAGGTCGGATTCGAGTTCCGCGGCCCATTGGTCCGCCGTGGCGAGATCTCCATCAATCAGAGCGAGATAGGTCCTATCCCAATGTTCGGCCGTGGGCCTCTGAGCGGCCGAATAGAGCTCCCAGGAGCGGGAGAGTGCCTCCTCGACACTTGGCCGCGGTGCCCCGTCTGCGTAGAGGGAACGCGCAAAAGCCGCAGATGCGAGCGGTGAGAGCGTATCGACAGTGCGCCACTGCGAGGCCTCTTCGCGCGCTCGGTGGCAGTCTCCCGCCTCCGCGAAGAGTCGGTATCGAACCTCGAGGCACGCGGACGCAACAGGCGAGTGTTCGAGACATCGCGCGGTGATCTCAAGAGCCTCGCGAAGGTGTCCGACATGACCTGCGGCCTCGGCGAGCGCCGTGAGTGCAGGCACAAAAGCCGAATCGATGCGTGCGGCAGCCTCCTGCGCCGACGTGGCGGCTTTGTCGTCGCCCTGCAACTCGCGCGCGCGGCCGAGCAGGAACTGAAACTCCGCGTCGCGCGGGAACCGGAAAATCGAAGCGGTTAGGCGCGTTTCCCATTCATCGAGATCAGGCTGGGGACGGACGTAGGGCTCGCAGGCTTCGAGCAGCGTGCTCTCGCGAGGGAGAAGCCTGTGACGGTGCTCGAAAGCGCTTTGGAACGCAGCTTGTGCCGCCGCCGGATCGTCCTTCATCGTTTGGAGTGCGAGTTCGAGGTACGCGGCCGCAAACGTCGGGTCGAGCGTTAGGGAGCGGCGTAAGGTGGCTTGCGCTTTCCGGGACTCACCGTCATGCCATTGGCGTACGGCATTGAGGTACTCCCTCTCGGCCTCAGGAACTGTCGATAAAGAACGCGGCTTGTCCGTGAAGGTCGTGGCGCTGACCTTTGGAAGCTGCTTCTGCGCGCGCCCCTGCCGAACCACGCTCACGGTCACGGCCAGTGCACCGAGGAGTGCAAGCGGCACGGCCAGCCTCATCGCCGAACGCTTTGGAGTCGTGGTGTCTTTGCTAGGAGGCGTGGAGGCGCCCCGTTGGACCTCGGGGTCCACCGTCAACGTAGACGGCGTAGGTGCGCCCGATCGGCTCGTCGGTATGCGTGTTGTCGCCGCAAACGCGCTCGGGTGGTCGCTCGCGAGACGCGCATCGGGCAGGATGCGCACACGCGGACTGCCCGTCGAAGGCATCGCGAACGGCTCTATGGCGTCGGCGGCCTCGGCCATCGAACGAAAGCGTTCGTTCGGCTCTTTGGCGAGCGCCCGTGCCACCACGTTGTCGATCGCACTCGGTAGATTCTCGACGCGGGTGCTTAGGCGCGGAGCCGGTTCGGTGAGCACTCGCGCGACGAGTTGAAGCACATCGCCATTGTCAGACCACGGGCGCGCGCCTGCGAAAAGTTCATAAGCCACGACGCCCCACGCGAACTGATCACAGCGAGCGTCGACGTCGTGACCTTTGATCTGCTCTGGCGCCATGTAGACAGGGGTGCCCGCAATCGCGCCGCTTCCCGTAATACTCTCGAGTTCGCTAAGCGCGCCTTCACCCGAGGAGGCGATGGTTCGTCGTGCGATACCGAAGTCCAGCACCTTCACGGCTCCGTCTTCGCGGATCATCACGTTCTCTGGCTTTACATCACGATGGACCAACCCGGCGGCGTGGGCGGCGTCGAGTGCGCGAGCGATGTCGGTGAGCCATCGCACCTTTCGTGCGAGCGGCACGTCGGTTGTCGCCATCAAGCTACGAAGCGTCGCCCCGACCACAAATTCCATCGCGAGATAGAGGTGCTCGCCGGACTCTCCTACGTCGTAGATACCGACGACATTCGGATGACTCAGCGAAGCGACGGCGCGTGCTTCGCGTAAGAGCCGCGCCGAAAACGAAGCGTTTTGGCGCTCGGAATCGGGCGACGACGGAAGAGAAGGGGCGACAATGACCTTCAGCGCCACCGTTCTCTCGAGCCGCGGGTCGAAGGCCTCGTAGACTCGGCCCATCCCGCCCTGGCCGAGGAAGCCTCGGATCTCGTAGGGGCCGACGAGGTCTCCTCGGTTCAACATGCGCGGTGCCCGGCAGCCTACCCTCAAGAAACCGCTAGCGAGAGCGAATTTGCCGTGGTATTCGTGTCGCTCCTTTTGCGACTCGTTTACGGAGCAAGCTTAGATGCCGAGTGAAGCCGTACAGTGTAAGCCGCTCGAAGTGGTCGTTAGTGACCGCGGGATCGAGCGCGCCATCAAGATGCTCAAGCGAAAGCTGGCCTCTGAGGGTGTTTTGCGTGAACTCAAGATGCGCCGCCACTACATGAAACCCAGCGTGAAGAAGCGCAAGAAGCAGGCTGAGGCTGCCCGCAGGCGTCGAAAGAGGGCGAAGCTCGATGCTGCGCCCCCGAAGCCGTAGACTCACCATTCAAACCAGCCAAACAGACCAAACGAAGCAGCGCTTCGGCGAAGCTTTTGTTTCTTTTACTCCCGCCTCCTTTCCGTCACGCACTTGCGTCGCGTGAAGCTGGCGGGAGTATTCGTTTAAGGGGTGGGGCTGGCCGCCGCCTCGGACGTTAAAAACTAAAGAGCCTCAAGTTCTTCTGGCTTGGGTCTGTCGGTCGCTAGTTTCGCCGGCGCTTTCCGTCAGCGCTTCAATTATCGCCGCTTCGGGTCAAGGTCGCACTAGCGTTGTCGCGATGAGTTTAGAGCTCCTGGCGCCTTGTCCTTCGTTCGACCTTCCGGGTACAGACGGTCGCACGCATTCCCTCGCGGAGGTGACGTCGAAAATCGTTGTGCTGCTCGCATGGTGCAACCACTGCCCCTACGTCGTTGCCTACGAGTCGCGCGTTGTGGAGCTCGCTAAAAGCTATCCACGGCACGACGTCGAGTTCCTCGCCGTGAATGCGAACGACGCGACCCGCTATCCGGACGACGGAATGCAGGCGATGAAGGCGCGCGCGCGTGAGCGAGGGTTTCCGTTTCCGTACGTGAGAGACGACTCGCAAGCCCTCTTGCGAGTTCTGGGGGCGCAAAGCACGCCCGAGGCGTTCGTCTTTGATGAAGGCCGAAAGCTTCGTTATCGCGGGCGAATCGACGACAACCACCGCGCTGTCGCGGAGGTGACGGCCCATCACCTCAAGAACGCCCTCGACGCGCTGCTTCTCGGGAATGCGCCGCCGGTCACCGATACGATGGCGTTCGGTTGCAGCATCAAGTGGAAGTGAAACCCGTGGTAGCGTCTCACGCCGTGAGCACTCTCGAACACCGAAGCGACATCGGCGAGACCGATGAGGTTCTCGAAAGCGATGATCTTGCTGGCCCTCCTCCTCAAGAGCAGCCGCTTTTCAAAGCCGGCGCACCCCGTCGCGGTGGCGTCGGTTCGATGTACGCGCTCTTTGCCCCGCCCGCGGTCGACGCCGTCGCCCTCGAGGAGCGGGCTGCATCCTTGGGTAAACGATCGCTCAAGGGGGAGACCAAGCTCGCGGGCCTTAGGCTCGCTATTGCGATGATGGACCTCACGACGCTGGAGGGAAAAGACACGCCCGGCAAGGTTAGTCAGCTTTGCCAAAAAGCACGGACTCCGCTCAGTAACGACCCTTCCGTAGGTCCCTGCGCTGCGATTTGCGTGTATCCCAATCACGTGGTCACCGCGAAGGCGCGGCTTGCGGGGTCGACCGTCAAGGTGGCGAGTGTGGCGACGGCGTTTCCGAGTGGCCAATCGCCGCTCGACATCAAGCTCGCCGACACGCGGAGGGCCGTCGACTTTGGGGCGGACGAAATCGACATGGTCATCGACCGCGGCGCCATGCTGGTGGGCGACTTTTCTAAAGTGTTCGACGAAATAGCGGCCACGAAGGAGGCGTGTGGCCCGGCGCACTTGAAGGTCATTCTCGAGACGGGTGAACTCGGGTCGTACGACGTGATTCGCAAGGCGAGTGAGCTCGCGATCGCCGCTGGCGCAGACTTCATCAAGACGTCGACCGGGAAGATTCAGCCTGCCGCGACGCCTCCGGTTACGCTCCTTATGCTTGAGGTGATCCGCGATCATTATTACGCGTCGGGCCGGCGTATAGGCATGAAGCCTGCGGGCGGCGTGCGTACCGCAAAGCAGGCGCTCCACTATCTGGTGCTCGTGAAAGAGACGCTTGGCGACGCTTGGCTTACGCCCGACTTGTTTCGTTTTGGTGCGAGCGCGCTCCTCAACGATGTCCTCATGCAGCTTGAAAAACAGCGCACGGGAAACTACCAGGCGGCCGACGATTTTTCGAAGGACTGACAGGAATACCGAAGCATGGCGCACACGATGACAAAGCGCGAAAGCGAAACTGCACTCGAAGCAACCGGAGCGGTCGTTGCTCTCGATTTCGGCAAGGCCTGGGACTATGCGCCCGCTCCTGAGTCTCCGGACCACGTTCACATCGACCCGCGATACGGTCTTTTTATCGGCGGTCGCTGGGTGACTCCGCGTAGTGGGCGGTTCTTCCAGACGATTAACCCGAGTACCGAGGAGGTGCTCTCGGAGGTGGCCGACGCGAACGCGCAGGACGTCGACGATGCCGTCAAAGCAGCGCGCGAGGCTTACGACACGTACTGGTCGCGCATGCGCGGCGCCGATCGCGCAAAGTACATCTTTCGCATCGCACGGGCGATTCAAGAAAAGGCACGAGAACTCGCGATCGTCGAGTCGATGGATGGCGGCAAACCCATCAAAGAGTCGCGTGATATCGACCTCCCGCTCGCGGCCGCACACTTCTTCTATCACGCAGGCTGGGCCGACAAACTCGATTACGCCTTTCACGGACGCCGTGTTCGCTCGCTCGGCGTCGCCGGTCAGATCATACCGTGGAACTTTCCGCTGCTCATGGCGGCGTGGAAGATCGCCCCCGCACTGGCTTGTGGGAACACAGTAGTGCTCAAGCCTGCGGAGACCACGCCGCTCACGGCGCTTCTCCTCGCGAAAATTATTGAGGAAGCCGAACTGCCCCCGGGGGTGGTCAACATTGTCACGGGCGGCGGAGAGACAGGCGCCGCGCTCGCGAGTCACCCCGATGTGAACAAGGTCGCATTTACTGGCTCAACTAGCGTCGGTAAACGCATTCAGCGCGCGATTGCGGGGACTCACAAGCGGCTCAGTCTCGAACTCGGTGGCAAAGCGGCGAACATCGTTTTTGCGGACGCGCCGATCGACCAAGCCGTAGACGGTATCGTCAATGGCATCTACTTCAACCAAGGCCACGTGTGCTGCGCAGGTTCGCGGCTGCTTGTCGAGGAGAGCGTTCACGACACGATCGTCAAGAAGCTTCGCGACCGCATGGCGACGCTTCGCATGGGTTCTCCGCTCGACAAGAACACGGACGTCGGCGCGATCAACTCGAAAGCGCAACTCGCCCGCATTCAAGAACTCGTCGCGGCTGGAGAGGAAGAGGGTTGCGAGCGGTATAGTGCGCCCTGTCCTCTTCCTTCGAAAGGGTACTGGTTTCCGCCGACGTTCTTTACCGGCGCGAGTATGTCGAGCCGCATCGCGCGGGAGGAAATCTTTGGCCCCGTGCTCACGATTCTCACGTTTCGTACGCCCGACGAAGCGGTCGAAAAAGCCAACAACACGTCGTACGGACTCTCCGCGGGAGTTTGGACAGACAAGGGCGCGAAGATTTTCTACATGGCGACCAAGTTGAAGGCGGGCGTCATCTGGGGCAACACCTTCAACAAGTTCGACCCGACCTCTCCTTTCGGCGGTTACAAAGAGAGCGGGTTCGGTCGTGAAGGCGGGCGTCAAGGCCTCGCGGCCTACCTCGAGGTGGAGTGATGGAGAAGAAAGAAACCTCTGGCCGAGCGACGCGCGAACTCGAGCGGGACGACGCGAGTGAGAGCGCGCGAGGCGCGTCCGCGGTTGACTCCACGCGCGCGGGAGACGCGCTTCGTATGAAGCCTTACGACAGCGCAAAGGTCGACGCCCGCGTGAGGGTCAATAAGGCGTATAAAATGTTCGTGGGCGGCGCGTTCGTGCGTTCCGAGTCAGGTCGCTACTTCCAAGTCAAGGGCGCGCCGCGGGAGGCAGATCTCGGTACTGAGGCCGATGCCGACGTCGACGCCGATCCCGACACAGTCAACGTTCCGCGGGGCTCTCGGAAAGACGTTCGGGATGCTGTTCTCGCGGCGAAGACCGCATGGACCGGCTGGGCGAAGCGGACGGCGTACAACCGCGGGCAGATTCTTTATCGCCTCGCCGAGGTGATGGAGTCACGAAGGCCCGAGCTGACGAAGTCGCTCGTTCGCGGCGGGGAGACGCTTACGGCGGCGACCTCCCAAGTGGACGCTTCGATTGATCGCGTCGTCTTTTATGCAGGTTTCGCCGATAAGTTTTTCGCGCTGCTCGCGTCCTCCAATCCCGTGGCGGGCCCGCACTTCAACTTTAGCGTGCCCGAGCCTATGGGCACGATTGGCGTTATCGCGCCCGACAGGCCCGCGCTTCTCGGTCTCGTCTCGACCGTTCTGCCGGTCATCGCGGGGGGCAACACGTGCGTCGCGCTCGCGGGCGAGCGTGATCCACGCACGAGTGTCGTATGGAGTGAGTGTATCGCGACGAGCGATATGCCCGCCGGCGTGGTGAATATCCTTACGGGCCACGCGAAGGAGCTCGCGATTCACTTCGCCAAGCACCGCGAGGTCGCCGGCATGGACGCGTGGATGGTCGACCCCGACCTTCGCAAAGCGGTGGAGAGCGAGGGCGCCGACAGCGTAAAACGTGTGACAACGCACGTGCCGATGGACGCGGATGCTTGGGCCGACGAGCGCAAGGCGCAAGGGTTGGGGTGGATTGAGCGATTCCTCGAGACCAAAACGATCTGGCATCCGCTCGGCCTTTGACCATCCGGCGCGCAAGGGCGGGTGGGCGTACTGCCAGCCCGAACGCATGGCTTAAAACGTGGATTTGCTTTCGACAAACGCAGCGGCGCTTGCCGAAGACCTTCGCGCTCATCACCGACCTTCGGCGACTCTTGCTCGCGTTTCCTGACCTAACGACGGAAGACGGAGATCTCTCTGAGCGCCTTCGCGTCGTGGGTGCGCCTGCTGCCACGCTCGAAGCATGGCGTGACATCGTGCGTTCCGTAATCGAGCCCGACGAGAACGAAACCGATGATGACTAACCTTCGATGAGTTCGTGGTTGCTCGGTTTGGTCCGAATTCAAAATCTTGTGCAGTCGCAAGCTAAGTTCTGACTGCACACACCGCTGCACGAGAGTGCACAAGCGCGTGCGGAGGAGCACTGTTGAATGCAACCGCCCGAATCGTCGAAGTTGCCTTTGCAGCTCATACGGCATGCGGCATTTTTTTGGCAGTTTTGTATGCAGCCGCCGCCCGCGCACGTGAACGTCGCGCGGGCTGGACATGTTTGCGTGCACCTACCACCCGCGCAGTCGCGGAAACATTCGAGGCCAGGCGCACAGGTCTGAGTGCAATCGCCGGCAGGACATCTTTCGCCGTCGCTGGAAGCGTCGCTGCCCGCATCGGATACGTTCACGCCTGAATCGGTCGCGCGCGGCACACCCGCGTCGGGGTTGAGCGGATTTTCGGCGTCGTTGGCTCGTCCTTGCAACGCAGTCTCGTCGCAAGCGGCGCCGCACGTGGTCTGCGCACCGAGGCAAATGCCTTTGACGCACGTTTCGTTCGTGTTGCACGTGATGCCGAGACACGAAAGGCGGAGGTCAATGCGCATCTCGCTCGCGTTGTGTTTGGCGAAGCGGAGCTGGCGCTTGGCGACAATACAGCCGCTCGATTGCTTTGGGTCGAGGCACCCGTCCGCGGGCTGCCCGTCGGCGCGTTGCATCACGGCAAACGCGATTAATTCGTCTTTCGCGGCGGTGGGCAAAACGACTGCGCTCCCGCGCCGCCCAGCCGCGTCGCACGTTGTCGATACCGACGACGGCACTTTCGCAGGAAGCGCGTCAAGCGCGCCGCTGCCGACTAAAGCGACGGCCGTGCCCTTGTCGCAGGCGAGCTCGCTGTAGATCGTGAGAGCAAACAGGCTGAGCCCTCCCGGCAAGAAACGAATCGGAAGGCCGCGCCGGCACGTTCTGCCGAGCCGGCAAAGGTTGCCGGCGGCTACGGCGATGCGCGCTCGCGGCTCGTGCTCAGCGAGCTGCGGCTACGGCGTCTTCGAGGGTAAGCGAGCCGTCGTAGAGCGCGCGGCCTACGATGGCGCTCTCGACGTTCGGGAGACATGCGAGCGCCGTGAGGTGAGCGAGCGTGCCCACGCCGCCAGACGCTATCACCGGAAACGGCGACGCCGCGGCGAGCGCGCGTGTGGCCTCCACGTTCGGACCCACGCCTGTCCCGTCACGCGCGACGTCGGTATAGAGCACCGCGCCAATAGGCACGTCTGCGAGCGCGCGCACGACGTCCGCGGCAGCGACGGAGGACACCTGGGTCCACCCGTCCGTCGCGACAAACCCATCTTTCGCGTCGACCGCGAGCACCACGACGCCGGGGTACGCCCGCGCGAGCTCGCGCACGAGCGCCGGGTCTTTCACCGCCGCAGTGCCAAGCACCACGCGCTTTGCGCCGAGGGCAAGATAGGCCTCGAAGGCGTCACGCGAGCGGACCCCGCCGCCGACTTGAATCCACCCACCCGAAGGGCCTGAAAAGGCTTCCGCGATGGCGCGAACGCGCTCGCGCTGCACCGGCGTCCCCGCCTTTGCTCCCTCGAGGTCGACGACGTGCATCGCGTCGACCGTAAGGCGGAAGCGCCTCGCGACGGCCGGCGGGTCGCGGTCATAAACCGTGGGGTCCTCGTAACGGCCCTGGTGGAGGCGGACGGCGTTTCCTCCGAGGAGGTCGATGGCGGGAAGAATACGCATTGAAGTGTGTGTGCTCTACATGTGAAAAAAGCGAGCGAGAAGCCGCGCGCCTTCTCGTTGGCTCTTTTCAGGGTGAAACTGGACGCCATGCACGGCGCCGTGCGCTACGATTGTCGTGAACTGTTCGCGTCCGTACGTGGTCGTACCTACCGTGACCGAAGGGTCGGCAGGCTCAGCGATATAGCTATGGGCGAAGTAGAAATGACGCGGCGGTTCGCCCGCGCGTTCGACCGTATTCCACCCCATATGCGGAAGCGCACACGGCAGCGACGTCTCCGGGTCGACCCCCGGAGCGAGGCGTTTGACATGACCGCGAAAAACGCCGAGACCGGGAACGCCGGGAGCTTCATCGCTCGACTCAAAGAGCACCTGCATGCCGATGCAGATGCCGAGAAACGGCCTTGCGCGTGCGATGTGCTCACGCAGCGCATCACTCAAACCTCCCTCGATTCCACGAGCGAACGATCCGAAGGCACCTTGACCCGGCAGCACGACGAAGTCCGCATTTGCGACGACACGCGGGTCGCGGCTTACGTCAATCTCCCAAGACCGAACCGGCACGCGCGCTATCGGCAGAGCAGATTCGGCGGAAGCGGAAGCGGAAGCGGAAGCGAAAAGCGAAGGCGAGTCAGCGGCTGTTTCGGTGGCCCGCGCGAGGGCACGCACGACACTCCGCACGTTTCCTACCCCGGGGTCGCAGACAACGACGCGCATTAACGGAAGCTCATAGCATGCGTGTCTTGACCCGTGTTATTTCTGCCCGCAGCCCCAGGGGCGGAGGAATCCATGAATCGTCGAAGCAGCGTTCTCGGTGCAGCTCTTGCGTTCGGAGTACTCGTCCCCGTTCTCGCCTCCGGGTGCGGGAAGGCGGGCGGCCTGGGCGGTCTCGCAAACGCGGTGCCAGGAGCCGGTGCGCTGGCGCCTTGCCCTGATCTCTCGAAGCCCGAGTCGATCCTCGCGTTCGACTTCGCGAGCCATTTCAAGATTAGCGCCGTGGCCGGCGCCAAACTCAAAGCGTCGACGGCGGCGGCCGTCGAACTGAAGGGGTTGTCTGACCAGATCGACGCCGACCTGAAGGCTGGCTGCGGAGGTCTCGCGAAGGATCTGGGCGCGGCCGGCGAGTTCAAGGACGGCAAAGGCGCATGCGATGCGGCGATCAAAGCGATTGGCGACGCGAAAGCAAAGTTTGGCGCGAACGCGAAGGTCGCCCTCGTCGTAAAAGCACCGAAGTGTCACGCGGACCTCGACGTCTATGCCGACTGCGCGGGCAAGTGCGATGTCTCCGCGACGGGCGGAAAGGTCAACGTCGAATGTGAGCCAGGAAAGCTCTCCGGCAAGTGCGATGCCCAGTGCGAGGGGTCGTGCGACGTGCAAGCGGCTGCAAAGTGCGACGGAACATGTTCGGGAACATGCGATGCCGAGCTCAAAGCTTCGTGCTCCGGGAAGTGCAACGGCAAATGCGACGGCAAAGACTCAAAAGGGGCATGCGCGGGCACGTGCGAAGGCAAGTGCGAGGGCGGCACCATTCAAGGCGAGTGCAAAGGCAAGTGCGGCGGAGAGTGCAAGTTAAAGGCGTCCGCGAAGTGCGGCGGAACCTGCACGGGAAAGTGTACGGCCGAATTCAAAGAGCCTAAGTGTGCAGGGGAGATCACTCCGCCCAAAGTCAGTGCAGACTGCAAGGCGCATTGCGACGCGAGCGCCTCTGCGAAGCTCGAATGCACGCCGGCGCAGGTCGGAGTTACGGCGACGGGCGCGGCCGATGTCAAGGCGTTTGCGACCTACAAAGCGGCGATGGAGAAGCACCTTCCGCTCGTGCTGAAAGTTTCGGTCGGCATGGGCGACCGAGTCGGGAAAGTCGCCGGTAATGGGAAAGCCGTGATTGAGGGAACGGTTTCGAGCATGAGCGAAATCGCAGGCTCTGCGGGCGGGCAAGCCGCCCTCGTGACGGGACAGCTCACGGCTTGTTTGGGCGATACGTTTAAAGGAGCTATCGCGGCAGCCGGAAGCCTTCAAGCCAACGTGAGTGTTTCGGCGAGCGTTTCGGCGAGCGCAAAGGGTAGCGCCGGTGGCGGGGCCAAAGGGGCCACCGGCATGAGTCTCTATCCGCAGTGATCGGCCTAGGCTCGGCGGGAGACATAGACCGAGTGAATGGAATGGGAAAACGACGCCACGGCGGCTGCGTGGTCGCTTTGGTCGTCGTGTCGTGCGCCGTCTGCGTCGCGTGTTCGGCGTCTCACCCAAAGGCTGTAAACGTCGCGCCGGCGGTGCCGTCACGCTGCCCTGATTTGGCCAAAGCCGAGGAGCTCGCGGCGTTCGACTTTGCTTCGGAGTTCGGACTTGCGCGCGGCGCAGGCGATGTGTTGAAGGCCGCTGCACTTGCGTCCATGGAGCTCGGCTTGCTCGACGAGAAGCTCGACGCTGAGCTCGGGATCGCATGTTCACAAATCGCGCATGATCTCGGTGACAAGGGCGACTGGAGAAGCGGGAATGAGGCGTGCGCGGCGGCGGTGGCCGCTGTGCATGAGGCTCGTGAAAAACTCGACCGCAAAGCAACCGTGCGGCTGGTCGTCCGCGCTCCTGTTTGCCTCGCCTCGGCCAGCTTTACGACCAAGTGCGCGAGCCTGTGCGACTCCTCTGCGCCTGCCGATCGCTTGAAGATTGCCTGCGAGCAAAAGGCAGGACGGTGCGACGGCACGTGCAGCGGTGTCTGTGAGACGAGCGCACCGACGCGCTGCGCGGGGGCTTGCAACGGCTCCTGTGAGGGCGTGATGCAAGGTCGATGCGGCGGTCGTTGCAAAGGGACGTGCGACGGCAAGTTCGCCTCGGGCGCGTGCCAAGGACGCTGCGTCGGGACCTGCGAGAACGGACCGATGGAGGGGGAATGCAAGGGTGCGTGTCGCGGCTCGTGTACTCGCGCGCCTCCGGGGATTTGCGATGGCCTTTGCGCGGGAACGTGCAGCGTTGAACTCAGTGACGCGAAGTGTTCGGGTACGCTTACCCCGCCGGATGTGAGCGCTCCGTGCCGCACGCGCTGCGACCTCGCCTTGGTCAACCACACCGACTGTTCAACGCCTCATGTGGGCCTTGTGATTACCGGGGCGCCGCCGCGAGATCGCGAACGGGTGGAGGCCATGACGATCTCGGTAGCGAAGTCGTATCCCGCACTGCTGAAGATTCTGTTCGAGGTGGGTGAGGCGGCTCGCTCGCGAACGCTTGAGGCGCAAGAGCTGCTCGCGAGCACACGTCGGACGTTCGCGTCTCGCGTATCCGGTGTTAAGCGGACTGAAGCGTCTGCGCAGACGGTAGAAACACAGCTCACGACCTGTTTTGGCGAGGCATTCAAGAATGCTGAGTTGGCCGCAACGCGCGTGATGGCGAGCGTCGACCAGGCGCAAGGTATTCGTGACGAACTCACGAAGTAGACAACTCTACGGATGATGAACGCCAAGATAAGCGTCGGCTTTTAGGATGAAGCCGTCAGCGTCGGCGAAGGCGGCGTCGAGGATCTCGGTGGTCGCGTCAAACGCACGCTCGTAGTCCGCCATGTCACGATACGTCGCGAGGCGCGCCAGACCTGCGGCGTCCGAGGCATTAAATCCGGCAGCACTTAGGTGAGTAAGAAGCAGGCCGGGCAGCGATCGATGACGGCGTGGCTCGACGCCTTCGGTCAACAGCAGCGCTGTCGCGTGGTGAAAGACGGCATAGTAGAGGCGACTTAGCGCGTCGTTTTGCATGCCTAAACCGCGCAACGCAGACGCCGCGGCATAGGATTTTTTGCCGTGGCCGACTTCGCGAGCGACGGCGTCGCGCCGCGCTTCTTCATGTGTCAAATCCGCTCTCCCTCGCGCTCGACTTCCGCCATAAAACGCCGCCCCGGCGCATGCGGGGTAAATCGCTCCGAGGCCATGGGCAACGGCGCAAGTCCGATTCCGGTTTCCAGGCGTAGGCTCGTCGTGATGTCGGTCACGACAGCTACCTCGGACGGTTGGAGTTCGCGTATCAATACGAGAACATCGACATCCGATTCCTCGTTTGCTTCGCCGCGAGCGTACGAGCCGAAGAGGCGCACTTCGTGAAACCGAAACTCAAAATGTGCTCGAAGGCGGTTCGAGAGCTCGACGAGAACGGGCCGTAGATGCGCAGGGAGCACGCACAAGAGCTAGCAGGTAGAAGCGGATTTCGTAAGTCCTAGCGAGTCTTCGAGCCTCGCTAGGCGTACTCACGTCTACGCGATGAGCACCGTGCCGACCGTGCCGGGGTCTTTGACCGCGCGCGTAAGGTCGCCACGCGAAAGCTTGCCCACGATATGAATCGCGTGAACGCCTTGGGCGATGGCCGCGAACGACTCTTCGAGCTTCGGGATCATACCTTTGGTGACGACGCCCTCCCCGACCGCGCGTTTGCCCTCGGCCAGCGTGAGGCGCTCGATGCGCGATGACGGGTCGTTGATGTCGCGCATGACACCGGGGACATCGGTGACGAGCACAAGGGCGCGAGCGTCGAGACGGATCGCGACTTGGTTCGCCACAGCATCGGCGTTGATGTTGAAGACCCCGCCGTGTTCATCGGCCCCAAGGCAGGCGAGGACGGGCACGTAGCCCGCGTCGATCAGGAGCGCGAGGAGCGCGGCGTTGACTCCGACGACGTCTCCGACGAATCCGAAATCGACGGGTTCAGGACCGCCGCCAGTGACGACGGTGGGGGGCCTGCGACGGGCCAAGATCGCGTTCGAACTCGCGCCACTCAGGCCGACGGGTTGAGCGCCGGCCGCGAGAAGCGCGCCGCAGAGGTCGACGTTGACTTGGCCGGCGACGCTCATTTTCATCACGTCGAGCGTGTCTTGGTCGGTGACACGGCGGCCGCCGACAATCACGGGCGTTTGACCGAGTCGCCTTTGAAGCGCTGTCGCCTGTGGACCGCCGCCGTGCACCAGCGCGATGGGCGTGCCCGCTTCACGCATCTCTCGGATATCTGACGCGAGCGCCGCCATGTAAGGTCCTTGGACGACCTCGCCACCGAGTTTGATAACGACCGGGCCTTTACCCCCCTTCGTGATAGTGCCGCTCATGGCCAACCTCCTGGGTCCTCGAGCGAGGCGCGTTCGTCTATGCCCAACATGAGATTCATGGATTGAATGGCCTGCCCCGCGCCGCCTTTGATCAGGTTGTCGGTCGCGGCGAAGCACGCGATCACGCGCCTACCAGGCTCTGCCGCGTCAGCCCCGAATTGAATACCGATTTCGGCGAAGTTTGTCCCGCTCACGGCCGCGACCTCGGGGAGTCGCTTTCGAGGCACTCGGACGAACGGCTCGCGCGCGTACGCGTCATTGTATAATGCACGTACATGATCGACCGTGGTCGTGTCGGGCACGTGGGCGAAGCACGTCGCAAAAATGCCTCGCGACAGCGGCGCGCTAATCGGAACGAAACGAATCGTCACCTTCGCTGCTCCGGCGTCTTCGAGCGTCTGCGCGATCTCGGGGATGTGTTGGTGATCGAGCGGCTTGTACGTCCGAAGGTTGACGGCGCGCACGGGGTGATGCGTCCCCGCCGTCGGGATAACGCCGCTCCCCGACGACCCCGTGATAGCCACGACCTCCACGGCGCCTTCGAGAAGGCCCGCGCGTGCGAGCGGCATGAGCGCGAGCTCGATCGTGGTTGCGAAACAACCCGGCGACGCCACGTAGCGCGCGTTCCGAATGGCCTCGCGGTTGAGTTCGGGAAGTCCGTAGACAAACGACGTGTCGGTCAGGTGCTCAGGGCAGGGGTGATCCGCGTGGTAATAAGCCTTGTAGACGGCCGCGTCGCGGAGGCGAAAGTCGCCCGAGAGATCCACGACGCGAGCGCCCGAGGCCATGAGCTCGGGCATTTTCGTCGCGCTGACCTTGTGCGGTAAGCCCAAAAGCACGACGTCCATGCCTGCCGCAGCCTCGGCCGGCGTGATTCCCTCGAATTTCAGGTCCGTTTGACCTTCGAGATGAGGGTGGGCGGCCTCGAGCCGTTCCCCAACGAAATCGACCGACGCGACGCGCACAAGCTCGACGTCGGGATGAAGAAGTAACCGCCGCACGAGCTCTCCGCCGCCGTACCCACTGCCGCCGATGACAGCCGCCTTGAAACGCTTAGCCATGCGGGCACGCTAACCCAATGTGTCGTTCCGAGCACGCCTATCGAGCCCTAGCTAAACCGTCCGGGTGTCTCGACACTTGGGTAAGGAAGGAGGAAAACCGGTTGAGGCTCCTCCTGCCCCGCAAGCGCCCTGTCTTCGAGTCTCCGAGGTTTCCACGGCTCCCGTGCCGAGGGTACCGATACTCCCCGCTCACCCGGAAGAGGCTTGGAAAGAAGGCGTCGAGACCCTGGTGGTGGTCCATTCAACAAGATGAGTGTACTATGCCTGCGCGAGACACGGGCTATGCTGTATGCGTATGCCCGGGGAGCTTGGCTTACGGAAACGTACGGTCGATGTAGTCCGCAACAAGTGCACTCTCGTTGATGACCCTTTGTGCGACACCCGCTTGGGTCTGAACGTGGCCAAACATCCGAAATACATAGCCCTTGTCGGCGAGATACTCTGACCGTGCCAAGGTTTTCCCTGGTGGCGCCTTGAACTGCACGTCCGCGATTCCGACGCCGACGGGTCGGCTTTTGCCCTGGGATTGAGCCAGATGGCAACTCACGCAATCGGTGTTGGCGATCGTTTGCGACGTCGGATTTTCGACGCTGACACGCGCGCGTTCGGCTTTGATATGGAGCGGCCCATTCTTGTTCGTAAAGAACTCGCCACGGAATTCGGGCGAGAAATACAGATCGAGCGCGTTAGTCGTGGTCGGGATCGGTTGAAATGCGTTGGTTTCAAAATTTCCGCTATCAAACACTTGAACTTTTTCAGTGCCGCAGCCGGGCACTGCTGAGGGCGTGAGCTTGCCGCCGGCAACGACATTCTCGGAAAATGCCCAGCGCGTACCTTCGCCACGTGAAGTCGGCTCATCGCCGCCGAACACAGTGACTTTGCTGAGGCGCTTTTCGCCGGCAAAGGTCAGTACGAACTTTTTGAGGCGGAGCGCAAATTCGCCGCCGATACCCTCTTTTGCCATGGCGGGATGGACGTGGAGCACCCGTCCGGCGGTGGCCACTGAAGAGCTCGATTTGAGCGCGCGCAATTCGGCGACGGCCTGCACTGCCTCCGAAGCAGGAAGCTCAAATACCAGGTGCATGGCGTAGTCGAGCGCGCCGACTGAGGCCTTGTCGAAGTACCGGGCGAGGTCTGAAGTTACGTCGACCACGGGTTGCACGACGAGCCGAAGCTGTACTGTGCATGCGTTTGCATTGTTGGTGTGCGCCGCACACGGGTCAAAGCGAACCGCGACCACGCGCCAAGGCTCGTAAGGTTTTGCGAGTTCGAGGGCAGCTGTGTTCGCCAACGGACGTTGGCTCGCAAGGGTGGCAAAAGCTCCCTCAAACATGACCTTCGTGAGCAATGCACCGTGTGGTCCTTGGTCGCTAAGACTCAGCATCTGGGCTCGCTCGCTTGCATTCCAAGCAATCGGAAACAGCAACGCAACGTCGTTGACGTCGAGTTTATTCGCCTGATCACGTGCGCTAACGTTGGAGTTGGCGCTGGTCGTTTCGGCGTTGCGCTCGGCGTCGGCAGAGCACGCCGTTGCAGCGACGGAGATCAGCAGAAGCATGGCGGAAAGGCGATGGGTGATCATACAGGCAACTCCAATGGTTAGGCCTGTACAACGATGTGCGAATCTCGTGCCGGGTCCGTGTTTCGCCGAACGTCGGCCAAGTACCCGGAACTACACGCGTACGGCAGCGAGGACCTGAGTCATGCGTGGCCCAGCGAGGTGGGTCGGTGTGCGGACCCTGACCCATCCCGTCATATGACGCCGCGGATTCCCTTGAAAGTTGCCTGATTGGAGACGATCTTCCCGAATGCCTTCATCCGTGGGCGAAGACGCTCCTCGAGCATGTTGGGAATCGCGCGATACCAATACGAACCGTGATTGAAGAGCGACATCGTCCGAGTCTTGACCGTGTTCGTCTTGAGGATGCGGTCGAGTCCGCAGGCCTCGCCCGCCGCGCCGAGCTGACTGAGCAAGGCCTGGGCGATGGCGGAGATGAAGAGCCGCCTGTCGCGGCGGTCGGCGCTGCGGATGTTCGTGGCCGACAAGCCCATGCCGAAGTGGTTGTCTTTAATGTCGCGGAACGTCTCTTCGATCGTGAAGCGACGAGCGTAACGCTGCACGATCTCGGCGGCCCCGAGGTCAACACGGTTCGTCGCGATGCACTACGACTCCTTCATGCCCTTCTGATGCTTTAGGACGACGGCGCCGATGGCGGTCTTTTCCTGAGTGATGCTCACGTCGCGAAGCATCTTTGCATACCCGCTCGACGGCACCCAATCCGACGCAGGCTTGCCCTCTCCGTAGTGCGTCACTGTGGTGTTCTGCTTGAATCGAATGGCATACGACCAACCGATCGTGTCGAAATACGCGAAAAGCCGTTGGTCGCCGAACCCACGGTCGGCGACCACCATGATGTCGACCCCCTTCGACAGGATCTCATGCAGCCGGTTGATGACCAAAAGCTCCCAGTCACCACGGCGATTCTTCAGCTTGGACTTGTCGACGGTCTTCCGGATCAACGGCGTCGCTCGTCCGAGTGAGCTGACGAGGTAGAGGGCGATGGTCGAGCCACCAAGGCGGACTACCTGACGCCGCAACAAGCGCTTATATGCTTGCAGGTCTCATACGCGCATTCCAGTGCCTGCCAGCCCCCGTCACCGTGGTGTCTTGCTTGAACCGAATTGCGTACGACCAACCTTTTTTTGAGCGCGCTCAGGTGAGTGTCGCGCTCTCGTCGCTGGGTCAGTCGACGCGAACCTCGATGCTCGTCCAGGACACGCCGCCTCGGCTGTCGCGGAGCACCGCCCAAAGGGGATATCTGCCGGGCGTGGTGGGCGCCGTATACTCGTTGTCACTCGTCGTCCCGAAATCGGCGGCGTCTCGGCCCGTGCGGTCGTCGCGGAACGAGCCGCCAACCGCAAACCATGACACGCGTAGAAGCTCTCGTACCTCGTCAAGCGTACGGCTCTCGAGGCTGAACGCGAGGAATCGCTCGGCTCCCGCGCACCCCTTTTCGACGTTGCAGTCCGCCTCGCACTGACCGTCGCCGGACTCCTTGGTTTCCTTCGGGCCGCAGACGCCGTCGCCACACGCGTCGGTGACCGGGCAGGCGGGCCAGGCAGCGCTTAGCGTCACGACCTGACCGGGCGCGAGATTTAGCGGCGTCACGGGCACGCCGGCAACGCTCGTTCCGACCACTTGCGGCCCGCTGCGGAGTAGTGCGGTCACCGCATCGAGACGAGGATTCACGTTCGGGTGATAGCTGCGATTGAAGCGTGCAGTCTGCTCTTGCGAAGCTCCTGGAAGGCCACACCGGATCCGTACTTTAGCGATCGCCGGCACCAGCTGGTCGGGCGAAGGCCGATAAAGAAGGCGCAGCGGCTGGTAGTAGCCGCCGGTTACGTCGGGGTCGGCCGGCCGAAACGCCTGATCCTCTGGCACATCCGGTCCGAACTGACGGCACGTGTTCTCTGGGATAGCGCTCGATGCCTCCGGCCCGTTGCCTAGGGGCACGATGAACGCAGGGTCAGTTTGGAAGCACGCGATGGCCACGTCATTGAGCTCATTGAGCGGCTTCGGCCGCGTACAGAATGCCCACTCGAGATTGGCATCGGTCACGGTGCCCGACCGATTGACGATCAGCGCACGGTACTTGGCGGGCTTGGCCTCGTTGGTGTCAGGGTCGACGGTGCGTACCCACTCTGCCGGCTCGGCTTGGACGGCGAGAACACGAAAGTCTTCCACCTGTGAGGGACGGTCACTGAAGTCCGGCTTGCAGGCCAACGGCAAGAACCCAGCGAGCAAAACATTGC
Organism: Polyangiaceae bacterium; assembly: GCA_025353725.1. Classification (GTDB taxonomy): domain Bacteria; phylum Myxococcota_A; class Polyangia; order Polyangiales; family Polyangiaceae; genus Labilithrix. Next base: position 36,023 of record JANXOF010000065.1, read on the forward strand.
GGAGATGCATTCGATTCACCATTCGAGCTTGGCGCCCACGATGGCGAGGGTAGGCAACCCGCTAATGTAGTTTCGCGACGTGTAGCTGTAGTTGTAGACGACGTCTTCGCGGTTCTGACGGTTCGTGATGTTCTGCGCGTCGACATAAAGCTCGAGCTTCGCCCGCTCCCAGGTGAAGCGCTTGGCCGCGCGGAAATCCGCCTGAGCGAAGGCAGGAATGCGAATCGAGTTTTGGCCACCAAAGGCAGGCTCGAAGAGGTCGCGCCGCGCGTTGTAATATGCGCCCTCCACCGGGGTGCGCGGGAAGCCGGTGGCATACCTTAGGCGTGCGCCGACCTCGAACCCGAGCGGCAGCTCATAAGAGGCAACCACGGTCGCCACGTGCGTCTGGTCAAAGTCGAAAAGGCGCCACTCGCCATTCGTCGTGTCCTTGCGCTCTGACTTGATGCAGCTATAGCTGACCCAGCCGAAGAAGCCTTTCGCGAGCTCCTGACGCAGAAGTATTTGCGCGCCGTACGCGCGGCCCTCGCGCGTGTTGAGCAGCGCCTCACCCGTCGTGGGTGAAGGTAAAGGGCTGCGGGCTGCGAGCGAGTCGGAGAGCGAAGTGAATGCGGTGGTCTCGGCCGAGAGCTTCTCGAGGATCCGGTAATTGAACCCCGCGAGGTAGTGGGTGGCCTTCCCGAACCCGAGCGTAGGATTGCCAAAGACGGGCGAGAGATCCTCGGCGTCGGGAGCCTGGTGATACTGGCCATAGGCGGCCTTCAGCGTCAGCGCCTCGGAGACGGCCCATCGCGCCGCGAGCCGCGGCTCCACGACGGTTTCGTTGCGAAGGTAGCCGCGCTGCTCGGACCCCTCCTTCGTCGGAAATTGCTTGTCGCCACTGACAAAAAACGAGTCAAGTCTCACCCCCGGAACGATATGGACCTTATTGCCGAACAGCTCGATATCCGCCTGCGCATAGGGTGCAATGCTCCCGAGGAAGACCGACCAGCGGTCGAAGTTAACCACGTCGTTGGGCGGCTGGCCGAAGACCGTGATGTCGCCTTCCCGAGGCGGCAAGATGGTCGCGCCGCGACGGCGAATGGTATTATCCGATCCCTCTACGTCGAGCCCGGTGTTGAGAACGACCCTCGGCGCAACCTTGCCGCGCCACTTCGCACGAACGCCAAAGACAGTGGCGTCGATCGTCTGCTCTGTAGGCGTGGTGCCGAAGCGCTGAGCAAACGCGAAGTGATCGGTGCCAAAGGAAGGCGTAATCGTGGTCGACGATCCGTCGGCCGCAGCCTTGCGGTAGATGGCAAAGACGCGCTTGAAGTTGCTCTTTCGCTCGTCGGAGAGGCTCTGCGCGGGGTCGGCATTCGTAACCGTCCGCTTGAGCGTGTCGTCAGAGGCGAGCCCGACCAGCGTGAGCGACTCGTTTTCGCCGAGATCTTGCTCGATTTTGAGCTGGCCATCGAAGAACCGCGGAATAGGCACGAGCTCGCTAACGTCGCGCTTCGTGAAGATGCCCAGTGTCTCCCCGAGATAGCTCCCGCGACCGCTGATGGCTATGCGCGTCGACTTGCCCAGCGGCGCCTCCACCAGCGCCGATGTGTCAATGACGTCGGCCGAGAGATAGCCGTGCATTCGGTCACCGCGAAGGGCGCGGGTATCGACGGTGACTAGGCCACCGAGCCCTCGCCCGAACTCGGCTCCGTAGCCGCCGGGGGCGAGATCGATGGCGCGCACGAGGTCCGAGTTGACGGTCGCGCGAAAGCCTCCCGAGTGGTAGAGCTGCGGGATTCTCACGCCGTCGACGTAGACGCGTGTGTCTTGCGGAGCTGCCCCCCACACCACGAGCGCGCCGGAACCGAACGCGGCGCGTCCTACACCGGGCAAGTTCTGCACGACGCGCAGCGCCTCGCCGCCCGTTCCTGGCACCCGGCGCGCCTCCTCGGTCTTGATGGCCACGGTCGTCGCCTCCTTTTGGATGCGTGGCGCTATCACCTCGATCGTGAGCGTGTCCCCGTCACCCGCGGCAGCCTCGGGCTCGACCTTGTACGTCACTTCGAGACCGCGCTTGGCTTCGATGGTCTCGTCGGTCTTGACCGTGGCGATCCCGGGACCCGAGACGGTCACGGCGTAGGTGCCTGGCGCGAGTCCTTCGAATTCGAAGTAACCTTCCTCGTCGGTCTGGGCGTCGGCGACGCTAACCTCGGTTGCCTTGAGTGGATCGCTGCCCAGGGCACCCGGCACGCGCTCCACCTTCACGGAGATGTTACTCAGCGGCCGCGGCTTCTTGCGCGGCGCCGTGGCGTCGAGGACGACGCCGGAGAAATTCACTTGGGGCCCCAGATCGACGAGCTCTTCCCGGAACGTAAAGTCGTAGCGGAAGGTGAGTTTCACTGGCGCTGGTCGCCCGTTGATCTCGGCGGGGGCAAACTTAAACCGCTTCGCCGAGTCTACGGCAGCCCCGTCGAAAGCGGCGCCGGCGGATTCGAGCACCACGACCTCGATCACGTCGCCGCGGTCGGAGATGGCGATTTGTAAGGTCACGGCCGCAGTCCGCGCGGCAGCCTTTTCGACCTCGGGATAGGGTGCCTCGACTTGTTTAAAGTTGAGTAGCTGCGGAGCCTTCGTCAGCTTTCCCGCGCTCTGGCTCGTGTCGCTACTGCTCGTCGCATTGCCCTGCGCTTGCGCGCTGCCATTGAAAGATACGAGCAGCAGCGCCGTGAGGAGCGTCAGCGTGGAGCCGAGGCGCACCCGCAGGAATTTAGTCGCCGAGGCGGAAAGCATAATTAATCTTCATCGATTTCTGAAAAGCCGTGCGGCAGCGCTCGGCAGGCTCGAATTCCGTTTTGCGAATGGCCGTGAGAGCCGCCTCATCGAGCCCGTGACCGAGGCCCTGAAGAACGCGAGCGACCTTCACCTTACCGCTGCAGTCGATGGTCGCTTCGATAGCGACCGTACCCTCGATCTCCGAGCTCCGGGCCTCGTCGGGATAAACAGGCTTCACGCGCGCGGTAGGCTTCGGACTCCAGGCTTTGATGTCAGCCGCTAAGTCGGCGTCCTTTCCTAAGCCCGCGGCCGCTTGCGGACTCCCGAGGTTTTTCTCGACCGGCCCCCGCGGCGCGCCTCCGTCCCCGGTGCCCCCAGGCATTCCGCCCCTTCCGTCGGGAACACCGACGCCCGTTGCGGACCCCGCACCAGCCTTGAGATTGAGTCCAAAATCCGGCAAGGCTTGCATCAAAGCCGACGGAGGCGGGTTCGCGTCGGGCTCGGGCGCGGCCGGCGGAGGCGTCGCCGTGGCTCGCAGCTGCTTCGGTTGAAGCACCTCTTTGGGAGCCTCGATAGGCTTCGTAGGTTCGGCCTTCTTCTCTTCTTTCTTCTTCTGTTCCACCATCGCTATCAGCGTCTGGCGCTTCTCGAGCTGCTGGGAGCGCTGTGAAACCGTGAAGAACACTCCGATGTGGAGGGCAACACTACCCACGATGAGATAGCCCGTGTGCACGATGGCCTCAGTGCGTGTCTTCGACGTTGATCGCGAACTTCGTGAGCCCAGCGACCTTCGCCAGATCTACGACGTGCACGACTTGACCGTGGAGCGCGGCTTTGTCGGCGCTGACCACCACGTTGGTATTCGGGTCCTTGTCCGCAGCTTCCTTAAGCTTCGCGGCGAGGGATCCGTCGTCGACCTTCTGCTCGTTGTAAAAGTACTGGCCGTCTTTGGTCACCACTACGGCGGCCACCATCGGTACGGCCTCGGCGACGCTCGCCGTCTTTGGCAGCTCCACCTTGAGGCTCTTGGAGACGATGTACGTGGCGGATACCATCATGATGACGAGGAGCACGAGCACCACGTCGACCATGGGAGTGATGTTAATCTCGGCGATTGGCCTGCGGCCGCCGCCGCTCTTCATTGTTCCGGCGCCCATGGTTAGCTACTGCTCGCGGTAGTGAGGACGGGCGACGATTCGCGACCGTGAGTCGACGCGACCAGAGCGCCCGTCCGAGCGAGCGGCGGCTTGCCCGACTTGTCGGAAAGCAGCTGCGCGGCGACGTACTTTGCCATGACGCTGACGTTCGATTCCACATTAGAGATCGACTTGTTGACGATGTTGAACGCGACGACCGCGGGGATGGCCACCACCAGTCCGACGCCGGTAGCGATAAGGGCCTCAGCGATCCCGACCATCACGTTCCCCATGGCATCTTTGTTGTTGTTGCCCAGCTGCTGGAACGCCTGGATGACGCCGAGAACGGTACCGACGAGCCCGATGAAGGGGGCGTTGTTTCCCACCGTTCCGAGGTAAGTGGTGCCTCGCTCGAGACCACGTTTCTGCTTGGTCATCTCGGCGTCGACCACCTCGCGAAACGCATCCGGACCGCTGCTGGTCCACTCCAGGCACGGAAGCATGACCGCGGCTTCCACGGACTTGCTCTGGCGCAAGAGATCCTTCGCTCCCTTGGTATCGTCGGCGCGCAGCAACTTCATCAGCTTATCCGTCAAGGCATCAATGTCGTCGCGCCGAGTGACGAAAAACAAAAGCCGTTCGGCCATAATAGCTATCGAGACGACCGAGAGCAGAATCATGATCCAAAGCACCCAGCCGCCTCCGCCGGAGGCTACGCGTTGCAGTCGCTCGATCAGCTGTTGCGTATTCATATGAGTACTCCTCAGAACAAGACGTCGGCGATAAAGTCGCCGAGGCCGAAACCACCCTGCTGCACTTCGAGCTGGCCAATCCGGCCGACGAATCGCTGATCGACGCGACCATTGCGCAGCACCGACACTTCGTAGCCCGCGCTAACCTGACCGCAGAGACTGAAGGGATTCACGAAGATCGAGAACTTGCCCGCGGGCGGCGTTAGGAAGATGACGTCTTCCTGGCGCAGGCCGTCGTCGACGCAAGAGGCCACGGAGTCTCCTTCCAGCCGCCCTACACCCGGAAGCGTTCCGGCGTCGGGCGCTCCCACCGGGGCCGTCGTCGGACGCTTGGGGGAGAGAAGCGTTCCGTCGGGCGCGCGCACCTGCAGGTCGAGGTCGGTCGCGGTATCCCATCGCAGCGTGATTACAGCCGGGGCATCGGGAGAAATACGCGGGACGATCTGGAGCGGCGCGAGGGCTCGCTCGCCATAGTGACGCTCGCTATCGACACCACTGACTTCGAGACGGTAGCTGCCGGGCGCGACGGTGGGCGCGACGTCGAAAACGATCGAGGCCGAGACCTGAGCGCCGTTCAGAGCCTCGGCTTGGCCCACCCGCGCGACCCAATACCCGTTGGTTCGGCCCTGCAGGCGAATAGCGATGGAGTAAGCGGTATCCTCAGCTCGCACAACGTAGCCGCCCTTGGCACGGGTGCCCGGCGCCGCCCGGTTCGGCCCGATGTCTATCCCCGCGACTTTCGGACCGCCATCGGGTTTGGGGAGATCACCTGCGAAGAATTGAGCCTCGAAGGTCGTGCTACCGATGACGTAGCCGAACCGGATCGGCTCTTCATCGGCGACCAGCGCCGTCACGGAATCACCGCACGCCGGGGCGACCGCTAGCGTCGCGCCCAGTGCCGCCGTCAGCAGGAGGGGGTGCTTCACAGGTTCACCTGCAAGCGGACGACGGCGCGATTGTTCGCAAGGTCGGTAGGAACGCCAGCCTCGTCGCGGCCGAACTTGTCACGGACGACGTCGTACTGGAAAAGCAACCGCGCTCGGCGTTGCAAGCGCAAACCGACGATCGGGGAATATGTATTAATACTCCGGTCGTTCGGCTGCACCGGTTTCGCATTCTGGAAGTCGCTCGAATCACTGTCGGGATTGTAGTGGTCAGCTCGAAATCCGAGGACGAACCACTCGCCGAGCTCCTGAAGGATGGACACGGCGAAGCCTAGTTGGCGGGTGTTTCGGCCGAGGAGCACCGGGTCGGAGACGAAGACGCCGCGATCCATGTTGTTGCCGATGTAGAGGGCGCCAGCGACCTGCATTTCGCCGACCCGCGTGCGCACGTTGACTTGACCGTCGACGGCGAGCCCAAAACGACGAAACGTCGTCGAAGGCTTGGCCGAAATCGGTCCGACGCCGCTGACTTCGGAGGCCTGAAAGATCCCGTCACCGTTCTGATCGTTCCACTGGACGGACGGCTTCGTGCCCCCCGACTCTTGGTGGAAGCCGCGGCCTACCACGGAGGCGACACCCGCGTTGATGTCGACGAAGTCGACGGGCTTGACAGCGATGCCGAGGCGCCCGGCGACGTCCTTGGCGGAGTCGGGATCCTGGAGGCGAAAGTTACCCGTGCCCAGCGGGTGCCCGTTGGTTGCCGCAGCTTGGTACCGAAACCACCCGATCGAACCCGCGACGCGAAGGCCGAGATCGATCTCGGAGGGGAAGAAGGCGCGCGAAACGAGAGAGCGATCCATGAAGTAGCGAAGCGCGGACGATTGAAGGTTCTCTTCGCCGAACGGAACGCGAAACTGCCCTAGCGTAGCCGAAACAAGTGGCGGCGTTGGAGGCGCATTCTGACCTCGGTAGAGGATCGACGCCTCGGCGCGCTGAACGCCAAAACTAGGGCCATTCAGCGTGTTGCCGTCAAGCTCCAGGAGCACGCTCGCGAGCTTCCATTCGCGCTCGGCGACGAGCCGTGCCCGAGGAAGGAGAAAGCGATTTTGGTTCAGCGCGCGACCGTCTTGAGCGACCCCATCCTGCGATGACGCGTCCGTTTGGAACTGGCCCTGAACGTAGCCGTAGACCAGGATGCGCTCGCGCGGATCATCTGAGGTTTCCCGGCCCTCCGCCACTGCGGAGGTGGACGCGGCGGGCGCTCCCAGGGAGACCGCTGCGGGTGGTTGGAGCGCCGACGAAGGAGCGCTTGGCTCGACAGGCGCTTGACGCGCCTGTTCTTGAAGCTCGCGTATCTTCGACTGCTGTTCGTCGAGCTGCCTTTGCTGGGCAGCGAGCTGGTCGGCGAGGCGACGCATCAGCGTGGCGCGCGTGGGGGGCGACGCGGGCGGCGCGTCGGAAGCGGACGAAATACCCGGAGGGGTCAATGGCGCGGGCGTGCCCTGGGCCATCGCCATCGACGGCGTACCAAAGGCGAGAGCGAGAGCGAGGTGATAATTCGAGTGCACGCGAGCTTTCGGATGGGCAGTTCGCGACGCCGCCCGGTCGGCCGGTGTCGCGAGGTGCGCCTCAGGGAACGTCAGCGGTCGTCGCGGCCTTTGGCGTCAACTTGACGGTCAGTGCGGCGGCGTTGGTGCAGCGGTTGAGAAACTCCTTTTGCGTCGTGGGTGTTCCGCAGAAGCATCCTGACGGTTTATTTGAACAGCTGCCGTTCGTGCCTGAGTTTGGCCCACCATCGACCGTGGGCTGGGCTCCGCCATTGCTGCCGGCGTCGGGAGTTGACGGGTCGAGCGGGTTGATGCCCCTCGCGCTATTTACGGGCGTCGCGTCGTCGTTGCTGCAGGCGGTGACGACACCCGCTGAGAGCGTGACAAGGGCGAAAGCGACGAGAAACTTCGTTTGCTTGTACATGTTACTTGGCCTCGCAATATCCAAAGACGCACTGCCCACTTGCCCCGCACGTGGCGCTGCCCTCCGTGCAAGTCTTGCATGAGGCCGGTGCCGTGCCGGAGGCGGTAGCCTCGAAGAAGCAGCCGCAAGGGGCAGCCGGCGTATACGCCTTGAAGTCGCCGCCGTCGGAAGAGCGGGACACCTGCATCGCGCAGTTGGGAACAGCTCGGATTTTTGTCACGGCAGCGACGGCCTCTTTGCTGTCAAGGAGCGCGAGTACCTTCTTGACCGATGCTGAGTAGTCACCGGCGGTATCTTTCCGGGCGAAAAAGTGAAGGTTGGCCCAGGTCTGGTAGTGGCCATCCCGCACATTGATGAGATCCGCGGCCGTTGACGTGCTGCTCGGGTAGTAGGCGAAGTCCTGGTCTTTCGCTTGAAAAGCAAGGGGGCGAACCTTTGGCGCGACGCCCGCGGTCGGAACGATATCGTTCAGCGCGATGATGCCGATAGCGGAGGCACGGCTCGCAGCGTTGAGAGCTGAGAGCACGGCACCGGCGCCAGCAAGCGGCTTTGCAGGCGCGGCGAAGCTTGGCTTTTGCGTGACGAGTCCGAGGTTGCGCGCCCAGGTCTGCCATGTTCCCGAATCCTCGGCGCGGCCGAAAACGTCGGCCGTGACGCTCCAGGGCGCGACCGCGAAGCTCGCGTCGCCGCCGCGCGCGGTAATGCCGAAGATGTTGAACGCGGCGGCCGCGCTTATCGCGACGGGGAAGCTCGGGTCATCGTTGATGGCGAGGGTGAAGGCTTGCACGGGCCCCAGCGTGTCGGTGACGCCTGGAGGAAGAGTTTTGCTAGCTAGACCCCCAATGCCGTCACACGAAGAAGCGTAAACGTCCGAGACGCCGATGTCCGCGGCGCGCGGCGGAGTCATCGTGCAGGTGTTCGTCGGAGCGACGGCGTTGTAGGCCGTACTGGCGGATGCAACGCTGTTCGTCGTGTCAGTGACTGGGGTGACAGCCTCGTAGACCCCTCCACATGAAGACTTGCTGTTGCTGTAGACAACCTTGATGCCGTCGTTGGCGGCAACCTTCGCCACCGCCTCGATGAGTTTTTGGCTCGCGCTCGAGCCGCGAACGAGGACCACGCCGGCATCGCATGGGCCCATATCCTCGGCCTTTGCCGTCGATGCGGCGGAGAGCGACAGCGCTGAAGCTGCCGCGATGATGCAGAGATTTCGCATATTAAACTCCTCGAGAGGCAAGTCGCGCAACGCGCGCACCGCGTTCCGTCAGGGAGCGCAAACTGGTCGCAAATCATGGCGACACGTTGCGCGTTCGGTGACGTTTTAGTGACTCCTTTTCGCGACGGACGTTGCAGGCTCTACGCCACGCACAACCGCTCTAAGCATGTTCGCGCATCGCATGGCACCAACATCCGTTGCGGCATCGCTCTCCAGCAAGCGCGCCGGCGATCCGTTTTCAATCGCGAGTGCATTTGCTCGCACCGCTTCATCCGCGAGGCCGCTAGTCTCACTGGATGACGCAGGCTTCGGCGGAGAACGCAGCACGTTGGCTCGACGAGCAGGCGCAGGCCATGGAGACGGCGCTTGCCGAGCTCGTCGAGGTCAACTCCTTCACGGAGAACGTCGAGGGCGGGCGCAAGGTGGCGTCGATGCTCGAGGAGTTTTATGCAATTGAAGGACTAAGTTCGCGACGTGTTGCGAGTACGAAGTTCGCCGACCATCTGCTCGTGAGTTCATCGCTCTCGCCAGCGAACCGTTCGCCCATTGCGCTCGTGGGCCATTTGGACACCGTTTTTCCTCCGGGTACGTTCGAGGGATACAAGCGCGATGGGGATCTCGCTCGAGGCCCCGGTGTGCTCGACATGAAGGGCGGATTGGTCGTGGTTGCGTGGGCGCTGAAGGCACTCGCGGAGTCAGGCGCGTTTCCTGACATTCGGCTTGTTATCGTCGCGGATGAGGAGGTCGGGTCCCCGGAGGGTCAGGCGGTCATTCAACGCGCCATCGCGAACGCCTGCGGCGCGCTTGTCTTCGAGGCTGGTCGCAAGAATGACCTCGTGATCACGCGACGTAAAGGAACGGGCTCGGTGACTGCGATAGCGCACGGAAAGGCCGCGCACGCGGGCAACGCCCACAAGGAGGGCGCAAATGCGCTCTGGGCGCTGGCCCGACTCGTCGACCGCGCGCAAGGTCTCACCGACTACGCCCGAGGCGTCACCGTGAACGTCGGAAAGGTGACCGGCGGAACGAGCAAGAACACCGTACCGGATCGCGCAGAGGCTCTCCTCGACCTTCGATTCGAGACGCGCGCCGATGGTGAGGTACTCGTCGCGGCGTTGAGGAAGACCGCAGACGAATGCGCTGCATCAGTGTACGGTACACGTATTGAAATCACGGGTGGCATTGCGCGACTCCCGCTCGAGCGCACGCCCGAGAGCGTACGCCTGATGGAAAGCTACGGCGCCGCCGCGCGCGCAGCCGGCCTTGGGAGCGGCGAAGCGGCGCTTATCGGTGGCGGATCGGACGCAAGCACCGCTCACGCCATGGGCATTGCTGCGATCGATGGACTCGGTCCGCGTGGCGTTGGCTTTCACACGAAAGACGAGCAAATCGAAGTGCGGACGCTCGTGCAAAAAGCGCAGGCGCTCGCCCGATTCTTGGCCTCGCTTTCGCCAAGTTCAGCCTAAGTCAGTCTCCAAAGTTCGAGAAGTCGAAGTGCTCGAAGTTCTCGGCTCCTCTCCACCACTCCGGTGGCTCGTTTAACGGCACGGGTTCCAACTCGAGTCTCACGGAGTCTTTCACATCACCGGCAAGCGATCCCGACTCGATGGCGCGGGCGATCTTTCGAGCATCATCCCAGAGGACGCGCATGTAGCGTGTTCCGTTATCGCGCCCGAGCCAGCGTGCACCCGCGATTGGACTCAGGCGACCGGGTAGCGGTGACATCGAGGCGAGGGTGTGCGCGTCGACCAGGGAGGCGGCTCGCTCGAAGTTCGCGTCAAAATGCACAGTCTCGAAGGAGCCACGATCCACGTCGATGACGCGGTGACCCTCACGATCGAGGACTTCGAGTGTGGCGGCTCCGTCGCGCCCGCGCTCGACGACACGCGGCAGGCTTGCAAGGTCCGGCGCTTGGTGAGGGTCGCCGTGACGGTCGGGACGAACCGCTCCCTGCGGCCTAATGCGCGCGATATACACGTGATTGCCACATCGCTGAAAGCTCTCGCGGAAGGTCACGTCGCGCGAAATACCGTCGGCACTTTCGCTATGCTCGTGGTGATGAACGATCGCCGCGACGCACGGCGTTTCCGTGTCAACGTCGGCCGCGCTCGCCGTAGCTCGTCGTTGATCCACGACGACGCCGGCGACGACGATGAGGCCGACTGCGATCCATTCGCGCCGTTTGGTGCGCACGGTCAAAGCCCTAGCGCTGCGCGGACAAGCGCAAACACGTGCGTATTTTCAAAGGTGCCGTGGAACGCGTTCGAGCCCGCGCCCGTAGCGAGCAGCATGACGTCCCCTCCGCCGTGCGTCTCCGCCCCCGCCGGACGCCGGATACCTGCCGGTTGGTGAAAGTCTGCGCCCATCGCGTCAGCTGACGTGAGCGCCGTCCGGACGTCGGGCCGACTTTCACCGTTGCCGAACGCGAGGACCGGGTAGGGGAGTCCGTCGGCGTCGAGCGAGACATCGCCTTTGCGATCACGGACGACGTCGAGGACTGAGTTTCCGCGTTTGGCATATCCATTGATAACCATGGTGTGGTCGTGATCGGCTGTCACGACCACGAGCGTCTCGTCGAGATTTACCTTGCCGAGAGCGGCCTCAATGGCGTTGTCGAACGCGCCAACATCTTCGACGGCACGCTTGGCGTTCGTGCCATGGAGGGCGTGGTCGATGCGTCCCCCCTCGACCATGAGAAACCACCCTTTACCGGCGGACGCACGCTCGAGAACGCCCAACGCGGACGTGGTCATTTCGGCGAGGCTCGGTTGGACTTCTTTATCTCGGTCGAGCTCGAAGCTGAGGTGACTCGACTTGCTAAAGACACCGACGAGTCTCGAAGCCGAGATGGCGGAGGCAACAAGTCCGGCGCGGTCGGTCGCCACAACATAACCACGTTCGCGCAACTCACGAAATAAGTCGCGACCGTCTTGCCTCCCCTTTGGGTTGCTCGCGTTGTCGAACGGTGTCCAATGATTGGCTCCCCCGCCAAGGAGTACGTCGAGCCCGGTGCCTAATCCTGCGTTGTATCCTGCGCCCCCTGGAACGGCTTGCGCCGCAATGGCATAGGCAAGGTCGCGATGGCACATGTGGGCGTAGGTCGCCGCCGGCGTCGCGTGCGTCGCCTCCGTCGTCGTCACCGTTCCTACGGCCTTTCCAGCCTTTTTAGCGAGTTCGAGAAGGGTCGGAACGGGCTTTCCGTTCGTCTCCGTGCAGCCGTTCTTGTCGGCCACAGTGTCGGATGACATCGAGATGACCTCGTTGTTGGCCTTCACTCCGGTCATGTATGCGCTCATCGAAGGCGCGCTATCGGTCGTTTGGGCATCGTTTGAATACGTCTTTATTCGAGCCGAATGCGGCAGTCTCTCCATCGCGAGCTTTCCACTCTCGCCAACCTTGTAGAGTCGGCCGGCGGTGACGACCGCAGGTCCCATTCCGTCGCCAAGAAAGAAAAGTACGTTCTTCGCTTTGGCATTCGTCTTCACGGGCTCTGGCGGTATCGCTACCGCGCCACGCAGGATTGAAAATACCTCGGTGTTGTCCATCACTCCGTGGACGGCAGCGGCCCCCAAGCCGATGGCCATGATGGCAACATCGGTTCCTCCGTGCGTCTCTCCGCCCGCGGGCATACGAATCGACGCCTCTTGGTGGTAATCGTTGGCCGAAGTGAGTTCGGGCGTGAGCGAGGTCACGCTCGCTCGGTTTCCCGCGACGCGGCTTTCGCCGTTACCGAATCCGAGAATTGAATACGGCTGACCGTCGGCGTCGAGATCCGGCTTTCCCGTCACGTAGTTATTAACGAGCCCGAGCACTCCCGGCTCCGACGGCGTCGTGGCGCCCGTGCGCTTTGCGTAGCCATTCAGCACCATCGTGTGGTCGTGGTCGGCGGTGACGACGAGCAGGGTCCTCGCGAGGAAGGGGTCGTCGACGCGCAGGCGCGCGAGGATGTCAGCCAGCGCCTGGTCGAAGGCCACGGTCTCCGTCAACGCGCGCTTCGCGTTCGTTTCATGAAGCGCGTGATCGATACGCCCGCCTTCGACCACGAGGAAAAACCCGATTGAGTTTTTTGCGAGCAGGTCAATGGCCTTGACGGACATCGCCCCGAGGCTCGGCTCCTTTTGTGGCAGACGATCGAGCTCGTAGCTCATATGGCTCGCGGTGAAGAGCCCAAGTACCTTGGTTGCCGACGCAGGAAGTGCGTCGAACGCAGCCGTTGAATCTGCGAACACGTAGCCCTTCGACTTCATGGCGTCGATGAGGTTTCGTCCGTCCGAACGACCGGCCGCGCTGCCTATCGCGGGAAGAAACTGCCGCGTTCCGCCGCCGAAGACGACGTCGACGCCGTCACCGAGGGCTTTGTTGTAGGTCGGCTGGCCCGGGACGAGCTGCGCTGCGATCTCGTCTTCGCGAGTGCTGTCGCTCGTGTGCGCATACGTCGCAGAGGCGGTGGCCTGTGTCACGCGCGTTGTCGTCACAATTCCCGTAGAGAGCTTCTCCGCCTTCGCTAACTCGAACAAGGTTTTTGCGGGTGACCCGGTCGCACCTTTTGAGGTAGTGTCCGCACTCATCGACACGACGTCGTTTTCAGCTTTAACGCCTGTCATGTAGGCGCTCATCGCGGCCGCCGCGTCCGTGACTTGACTGTCTTTGGAATACGTTTTCACGAAGCCAGTTTCTGGCAGCGTGTCCATAGTCAGGCTGCCCGCTTCGCCCTTAGCGAAGATCCGCGCGGCCGTCATCACGTTGATGCCCATTCCGTCTCCGACGAGGAAGACGACGCGACGCGAATTTGCCGCGGAAGGCGTCGATTTACTCGGCATATTGGGCGCAGTCGGTGCATCGCGCCCAACAGGGCTTGGCCCCTCGTCCGTCGCACGAGTGCCGTCGTCGGCCTTGCACGAAGTGAGGCTTACGAGGAGTGATGTGAGCACAAGTGCGCGCGAGCTTGGTCGTCTCATTGGCTCTCTAAATCCTAGGCTTGGACGAACGTGTAGTTGACTGAATGGCATATTGACTCCGCCGGTTCGCCCTGCAGACTGGTCGTACTTGGGTTATGTGGCGCGTTCGTGACGATCACGAGAACGTTGGGTCTCGTGCTCACTCGGCTTAGGGTCGAATAGGTCGCGCTCGGTGTTGCCGAGACGTTGCCGAATCACCACGCGCTTGTGAACTCTCGAGAGCCATTCAGGGGGTATGGGCCGAATTCTGGTCATTGACGCAGACGCGCATCGACGCGTCGAATTCGCTCGCGCGCTAAACGCGGAATCGCACGACGTGGAGTTTGTGGGGTCATCAGCGAGGGCGAGGCTTGCGGCGTGCGCCTCACGACCGGACCTCGTGATTCTTCACGGTGCGTTTCCAGACGCGACGTGCGCTGAAGTTTGCGGTGCGCTTCGACGCGACTCTTCGACGGCTCAGGCGCTCCTGCTCGTGTTGGGGCCGCTCGCCAACGAAGCCTTTTGCATCGAGGCTTTCGAGGCAGGCGCAGATGACTACGTACCGACGCCCTACAGTACGCGCGAAGTTTTGCTTCGCATCCGCGCGCTGCTTCGGCGTATTCCCGCGCGCGCCTGGGCTTCGAACATCGTAATGGGCTCGGTGCGTATCGATCGAGGTACACGGCGGGTAACGATGGCGGGCAAGCCCGTGACGCTCACCCGGCGCGAGTTCGACTTGCTTATGCGCCTTTTTGATTCGCGCGGGCGCGTGCTCGCGCGCGAAACCATTGTGGCTGATGTGTGGCCCGACGACGCGCCATCGCCGCGTGTCGTCGATACGACGCTAAAGCGTCTACGAAAGAAGCTCCCCGGTATGGGCCGCCGCATTCGGACGGTCCGCGGGGTGGGCTACGAGCTCACGCCTGACGCGCCTTAGAAGGTCCGCGTCCGCTCGAACTTCGCGGTACTTCCGCTAGACGCCCCCCTACACTGGTGACACAAGCGCGACCTGCACCATGACGATTCGCGGTCAGATCGTTCCCGCCGCCGACCGCCTGGCTCGTTGGGTCATGAACCGACGCGGGATGAGCAGCCGCTGGGTCAACGCGGGTGGGCTTCGGCTTCACGTCTACGACGGGCGAGGAAACGGCCGTTTGGCCCCGCTTGTTCTCTTTCACGGCCTCGGATCTGGGGGCGCCGCTTACGGTCGCATGACAGAGCGATGGAGGCCGCATGTCAGCCGCATTCTCATTCCGGACTTGCCGGGTCATGGGTTCAGCGAGCGGGATGAGCGACCGGTCACTCCTGATCTGCTTCTCGATGCGATGACCGAGGCGCTTGACCGACTCCTTGACGAGCCCGCCTTTATCTACGGAAATTCGCTCGGTGGTGCGGTGGCTCTTAAGTACGCACTTCGGCGCCCCGACCGTGTCAAGAAACTCGTCCTCGTCTCGCCGGCGGGGGCTCCGCTGCCAGAGGCGGAATGGAAGGAACTCATCGAGGCCTTCCACGCACCCACGCACAGGGAGGCGCTCGCGTTTCTCCAGCGGCTTTATCATCGCCCGCCGTGGTTTCTCCCGATGCTGGCACGTGAGTTTCCGAACGTGCTTGCGAAGGCTGCGGTGCGCGAGATCCTCGCGAGTGCGACGAACGAGCATTCTCCCACTCCGTCCGAACTTGCGTCGCTAACGATGCCTATTCTCTTTCTTTGGGGACGTTCCGAGAAGCTTCTCCCTCCTTCCTCGCTCGCGTATTTCCGCGCCCACTTGCCTGCTCACGCGATCCTTGAAGAGCCTGACGGGTTTGGGCACACGCCTCACTTCGAGGTCCCAGCGCGGCTCGCCGAGCGCGTTCTCGCGTTTCTCCGCGAGTGAGTCGTCGGACACGATCGCTTGAACGACTACGGGCCTAACCGAACAAGCACGGAGGCGCAGGGTCCAAGAATGCTCGCGGCTGTTCGGTCCGAGGCTTGATAGACCCAGTGTGCGCCGGCGCGAAGGTCGAGGCGACCGAGGACAATTCCCGCTTCGAGTCGTGTGTCGACAAGCGGATATCCTTTCGCGAAAATACTCGCGCGAAATTCGCCGGCAAGCGTAACGCGTTTTGCGGGATACGAGCGGAGCTCGAGGCCCGGTCCGAACCCTGGAGTCCACTCGCGGCCATGAAGTGCGTCAGCACCGAGTAGCACGTGCGCTTCGACGTACTTTTCTGCCAAAAATGCGCCCACGACGGAGACTCGGACAAGGTCGACGTCGCGGATGTTGGGTGCCAGCGCGTTAGGCTCATGAAGTCGAACCCATGATACGTCCACTCCACCCATCCAGAGCCAGCCTCTCGCGGCGACGTCAATTCCGTAAACGTTCTCCGTGAAGCCAGCGAACGTGCCTGCTCGAAGTTCGCCGTAGCGTCGTTCGCCATCCAAAGAATCCGTCGGTGTTTCAGCTGCTTCGTCGAGCTCTCCGACGGAATTTCCGAGCCAGTCTTTCGCGGGCACCGCGTGGGCTGACCTCGGGGCGACACTCTGGGGACTGTCGCTTCGGTCGGCGCGAAGCCACGACTTTCCATAGAAGCAATAGCCTGTCCACGGTCCCAAAATGAGGCAAGGCCAAGCGAACGAATGCTCTCGTTCGTCGCCTTGGCGGTCCGCACGCGCGTGCGACCTCAGACGCGTTGGCCGAGCGATGGGCTCACCGGACGACTCAGGCGGCGCGGAGTGTGGCTCTTTGTGTTCCGTCTCGACCCGTTCAAGGACCTGCGCGAACGCTGGACCCTCCGCCGTCACACCAATCATCGAAAAAAGCGCGAAGGTGAACCGCGCTCGCTCGCACCGCATACGGCGCAGCATACCGACACGGAACGCGGCGTGCTTTCACTTCAAAGGCTGGTTCGCCTTCAGATCCCCCAAGCGGGAACGGCGGCGCCCGAAACATCATCGGCGGTTCGCTCGCCGCTCTTTTCCTCGCTAATTCCCGTGGAACCTACGTCTTTTTCCTCCGCGTCGCCCGTGGCATTCGCGACTTCGGAGCTTTCGAGCGCCGCATAGCGTTCAAGCTTCCGGTACATCGTCCGCCTATCAATGCCCAAAATCTCCGCCGCGCGCGATTTATTGCTACCTACAAGTTTGAAGACGCGTAGAAGGTAACGTCGCTCGAGCTCCTCCATCGTCACAATCTCGGTCGGGTCATTCGCCGCGGCCACGAGGTTCCCTACGAGGTATCCACGCAGTTTTTCGGGCAGATCCTCAACCGTAATCTGGTCGAACCGTGCGAGTGCGACCGCGTGTTCGATGCTGTTTTCGAGCTCTCGCACATTGCCCGGCCATTCGTACGCCATCAGTCGCTCGGCGGCGCGCTCCGAAAGCTCTAGCGTGGGCTTGTTGCTACGCTCAGCGAACTGCGTCAGAAAGTGTTGCGCTAGATTCAGCGTGTCGGACCCGCGTGACCGAAGGGGAGGGACCTCGAGTTTGACGACGTTGATTCGATAATAGAGATCCTCGCGGAATCGCTTCTCTCGAACTTCGTTTTCTAAATCTCGATTGGTGGCAGCAACGATACGCGCATCGTAAGGAATCTCTCGGTTATCCCCGACTGGGCGCACCTTCCGCTCTTGAAGTGCCCGAAGGAGTTTTGGCTGCACGTCGATCGGTAGCTCTCCAATCTCGTCGAGAAAGAGGGTGCCGCCGTTCGCTTGCTGAAAAAGGCCCACGCGCGTCGACTTCGCGTCGGTGAAGGCGCCACGTGCGTGCCCGAACAGCTCGCTCTCCAACAAGGCGTGAGGAACCGCAGCACAGTTGATGGCTACGAACGGCCCGCCGCGCCGCTTGCTTTTCGTGTGAACGGCCCGAGCCACGAGCTCCTTGCCCGTACCCGTTTCACCATGAATGAGAACCGAGGCGTCACTATCACCCACCCGGTCGATGAGGTCTGCCAGTCGCTTCATGGCGGCGCTCGCCCCGACGATGAGACTCTGGTTTGCCTCGCGCGCCACGCGCAGGCAGTGGATTTGGTCGCGAAGTCGGCGGTGTTGAGCCGCACGGGCCACCACGATCGCTAGGGTTTTGCCCTCGATCGGCTTTGCGACGAAGTCGTAGGCGCCGGCACGGATAGCCGCCATCGCCGTTTCGAGCGTCGCATGCCCCGTGATGAGAACCACGGGTACGTCGGGGCGAATCGCGAACACGCGTTCGCAAATCTCAAGCCCACCCACCGACGGCATGCTGATGTCCGTCAGGACCACGTCAAAGTCGCGCGCCGCTATTTCTGCGAACGCAGCTTCCGCTGTCGTGCACGTCGTCACCTGCATCCCCTGCCTTGAAAGAGCCAACTCGAGGAGCTCGCAGGTGTCACGCTCGTCATCCACCACGAGCACTTCCGTTTTCTTCATCGTGTGCCTCGCGCCTGTAACCTCACGCCGCGCCCGAGGCAGATCTCGTGCCACTAACGGAGCGCGGCCATTATCAGGTACTGGCTTTGAATAAGTGGGGAGTTCTGCCTCTGTTCACGCGTGATCGCCACACTTGCGAGCTGAGAGGTCCGGACTACGGCTTTTTTCCAGGCGCATCCTTCCTTCGCGGGACCTGCGGTGTGTCAGGGGCGGCATCGTCACTTTCGGAAGGCTTTTGCGCCATTCCCTCCCAATCAGCGCGGTTCTCGTCGAGCTCCGATTGCGCGGGGGGCCGAACGGGCCGTGGGTTGGGAACACTCGCCTGGCGTGGCTTTCGAGCGTCAAGCTCAGAGGCCTGCGGGGTCGGTTCTTGGATGTCCTTCGACTTCGCGGCCACTGCGCCGGCGTGTGACCCGGGTGTAAAGTTAGGATTCATGACGTGCGCCTCACTCACTGTGATATGCAAAGCAGGGGCCGCCTGCAATGCCGCAGGTAAGACTCCTCACGCGTGGCTTTTCTACGCAGTCGGTGGCACGTTGATCTCATGAAGGGTCAGATTCTGATCGTCGACGACGACTCCGACGCGTGTGAGCTGCTCGAAATGTCGCTCATGCGACACGGGTTTGCAGTGACGACTTCGACGAGTGCCGAGCGCGCCCTCGACCTCGTGGCTACGCACGACTTCGACGTGGTGCTGACTGACCTCAGCATGCCGTCGATGAGCGGGCTCGACCTCTGTGAGCGCGTCCTCGGAACGCGCCCGGACACTCCGGTGGTGGTCATTACGGGACAGGGCAGCCTCGAGGCCGCTGTTGGGGCCATTCGGGTTGGCGCCTACGACTTCATCACGAAGCCTGTCGACCCAAAGCTCCTCCTGCTTAGTCTGGCTCGTGCGATTCAACATCGCAGTTTGCAGTGCGAGGTGAAGCGCTTGCGCGAGGGCGTCTCGGGCGACGCCTCCGACGAGCTTTCAGGAGGCGCTATCGTCGGTCAGAGCGGGGCGATGCGGCGGGTTTACGAACTCATAGGTCGCGTCGGCGCGAGCGATGCGTCGGTTCTTATCCACGGCGAAACGGGCACGGGCAAAGAGCTTGTCGCCCGTTCGATTCACCACCGTAGTCGTCGCAAGGATGGTCCATTCGTCGCGATCAACTGCGCGGCGGTACCTCATTCACTTATCGAGAGCGAGCTCTTTGGTCACGCGCGCGGCGCATTCACGGATGCAAAATCCGACCGAAAAGGGCTTTTCGTGCAGGCCACGGGCGGCACGTTGTTCCTCGATGAAATCGGTGAGCTTCCGATCGACATGCAGCCGAAGCTGCTCCGAGCACTCCAGGAGCGAAAGGTTCGGCCGATTGGTTCGAACCATGAGATTCCGTTCGACGCACGTATCCTTGCGGCTTCGAACCGAAATCTCGAAGACGAGGTCTACGAAAAGCGCTTTCGCGAAGACCTTTATTATCGCATTAACGTCGTCAAAATCGATGTGCCGCCGCTCCGCGAACGCGGCGGTGACGCGCTTCACCTCGCGCATTTTTTTCTCAAGCAATTTGCCGACCGCAACGGCAAGAGCGCTCTCGAGCTGTCGACGACGGCGGCGGAGAAGCTGATGGCTTACAACTGGCCCGGGAACGTTCGCGAGCTCGAAAACTGTATGGAGCACGCCGTCGCTCTCGCTCGCTTCGACCAGATTACCGTCGAAGATCTGCCGGAGAAAATTCGGGCATACCGAGCTGACCGGTTCGTCGTTTCCGCGAACGATCCCACGGAAGTCGTGACGATGGACGAGCTCGAGCGGAGGTATATCCTCCGCGTCCTCTCGCTCGTTGGCGGGAACAAGTCCCGCGCCGCGCAGGTGCTCGGCTTCGACCGGCGCACCTTGTACCGAAAGCTCGAACGCTATGGCGAACGACTGGGCGTCGTCGGCTCGTCTCCGCTCGAGATAAGCTAAACTCCACTCTCCGCGCGACGTCGACAGGCGCTACGCTTCACGCGTGGTGGAGGAGTCGGATCCGCGAGACCGAGAGCGCGTCGGGACCGTGCTCGACGAGAAGTGGACGCTCGAGCGCATCTTGGGTTCTGGCGGCATGGGATCGGTATACGCGGCGCGTCATCGCAATGGCGCTCGCGCGGCCGTGAAGGTGCTCCACCCCGAGCTCTCACGGCTGCCCGACATTCGCGACCGCTTTCTTCGCGAAGGGTATGCCGCCAATCGCGTCGAGCATCGCGGCGCGGTGCGCGTGCTCGACGACGACGTCGTCAAAGATGGCGAAGACGAAGGCACCGCTTACCTCGTGATGGAAATCCTCGAAGGCGAGTCGCTCGAAGACCGCATCGGTCGAGGACCGCCGCTCACCGAGCCCGAGCTTCTAACGATTCTAGCGGATGTTCTCGCGGTGCTTGAATCGGCGCACGCGCACGGGGTGATTCATCGCGACCTCAAACCCGCGAACCTTTTTCTGAATCGAGACCCCGCCGGTCCCGGTGTGAAGGTCCTCGATTTCGGCCTCGCGCGCCTTGAAGAGTCGAGGTCCGTGACAGGTGTAGGGCTTGCTCTCGGCACACCTTCGTTTATGGCGCCCGAGCAGGCCAACGGGCGCTCCTCCGAAGTCGACGCCCGTAGCGATATTTTTGCCGTCGGGGCCACCGCTTTCATGGTCGTCACGGGACGAGGTGTCCACCAGGCTGACGGCGTCCTCGAGCTGGTCGCTCGCATGGGCACGCTGCCCGCACCTACGCTTCGCTCGGTCGCCCCGAACGTCAGCGAAACGCTTGCGTGCATCGTGGACCGAGCGCTCGCGTTCAAGCGTGAGGACCGCTACGCCTCCGCCGCGACCATGTTGGCTGACGTCCATGCCGCGCTGGACGGCTTCCGTTCCGTGCCGAGTGTCGTTACTTCGACGCACTCAGAGGACTCGGGCGCTCTAGGCGCAGTTCCTGAGGCGCGCGCGTCGAACCGCTTTCGTCTTCGCGGTGTCGCTCCTGCGCTTTCGGCGCTGTTCGTAGCGGCGGGGCTAAGTTTCGTGTTCGTGCCCGGGCTTTTTGAGGAGCGAGCTTCTGTTCCACCGGTGCACACGCTCGGAGAGCTCGTTTGGCCAGCGCCTGGCACTTCGGCGCCTATGGGTGTCGAACGCGCGACGGCCTCTAGTGCCGTGCAGGTCGCCGAAGACGACATCCGCGGGCGAGAGCCGTCCGTGGAGGCGTCTTCCGTGGCTTCGGCGGACGTAGTCTCAACCACAGGAACCTCGAGCGAAAGAGGAGACGCCGGAGTCGAGGAGGATGAAGATGAAGAAGAATTCGAGTTCGATGCCTCGGACGCGACGAGCCCATTCGGACGCGATGCCTCGTCATCCCCCGCTAGCGCCCACGCGGGAACGCTCCGTCACGCGCCCGCAAAGCCGCTTCCGGGTCGGCGTTCTCGGCCGCCAGGGAAGCGCCGACGTCGTCGGCCGCGGTAACCAACCCCCGCGCGAACGGGAGGATGAGTCGAATCGCCGCACCTCTTCTCCCGTGGCGGTCCGCGGGGAGCGAGCTTGTCTCGATACTGCACGACCCGTCGTGCGCGTGCAGGATATCCCGAGCCATCGCGACCGTTAGGTCACGTTCGGAAAAGCGCGTCACGAGCTCTCGATCGCGTTCGACTCGCGCAGCCGTGTCTATCGCTAAGCCAGGCCCGTCGTCCTCGACAAGAAGTGACACCTCCCGGGTGTCAGCCGTGAGTCTGACGACAACGCGACTGCGTGCAAGTTTGAGCGCTTGGCTAATGAGCGCACTAAAAACAAACCGTACGAGGCGCACATCGACACGCACTCGGGTTTCGTCGGATGGCTCGCTTAGTGAGGTCTGCACGCGCGTGCACCCGTCGATCGCCCGCGCATCTTCGAGCGATCGTCTCGCGAGCAACCGCGCATCGACCTCGCAAAGCGTGAGGCGAAACGCATCATCGTTCAGCTCCGCGAGGATGGCGATCTGCTCCGAAAGCCGCATAAGACGGCCAAGGCTGCGCCGCCCCATGGCCACGAGGTCGGCGCGCGGCACGGCGGCGGTCGCAAATTCTTCCACCAGCATGAGCGCTATCCCGGCGGGCGAGGCGATATCGTGCGCGATGTAGCGGAGAAGCCGGGAGTCCGACGAGCGCATGGATCGGTCCGAGGCGCCCGGGCTTTCGCGCCCGAGGCATTCGACGGCGTGTGTCACTGGCTTCGATTCGGTGTGCGTAACGGCCATGGGAGGAATCTGGATCGCCGCGAGCGGTGAGGGACTGCCGGGCTCAGCACGATTCGATCCCATTCATGGGGCGACCGTCACGTGACGAATTGACGAAAGTTTAGTGACCTTTTGCGAGGCGCATGGGGCAATTTGGCAACGTGTGGTCGAAAGGAACGTCTAGCGGCGCCAAAGGCTTGCGTTTTGCAAACCGACGATTGGCTTGGCACTTGCAGCTCCTCCCACGTCGCCGGAGGGCTTGACGTTGACAGACATCGATATCGATAGGATTCCCGATGCGCTTTCCGGCGTTCGCGCGCTTCTGGTTGAAGACGACCCGGACGGAAACGAGCTCCTCACGCTGATTCTCGAGCGGCATGGGGCGCGCGTGACGGCCGTGGTTTCGGCCGCCGCCGCCCTTGAAGCCTTTGACAACGACCCCCCTGACATACTCATTTCAGATATCGGCCTTCCTCACGTCGACGGCATTCAGCTCATCCAAATTTTGCGCGCGCGGCCGTGTGCACACGGTACGCCGGCGATCGCACTTACGGCTTATGCGACTCCGGAAGATGCGGCTCGCGTCCTTCGCGCGGGATTTGACGCCCACATGGCAAAACCCGTGCGCCCAGAGGTGCTTGGCCTAGAGGTCGCGCGTCTCGTCGCAAACGGACGCGTGAAGCCTTAGAGCCCCACAAGCGGTAGCGTGAAGGCGATCCTAAAATCGCCTCCGGCTGCCTCGTGAAATCGCCCGCCCTGAGCCTCGATAAGGCCCCGCGCAAGAAGGAGCGGGAGACCAAAGTCGTTCGGCTCCGGCATGCCTATAGGTGCACCGGACGATCCCAAAGCGCTTACCGTAAAGCGGACGACCTTGTTCTCACGGCTGCGTGCGACGCGAATCGACCCCGACTCGCCCGCGTATTTCGAGGCAAAAATCAGTATCTTCGAGAAAGCCTGGAGTGCGCGCTTACGGTCAGCTTTAACAACGGCCTCGTCCGCGCTTTCGTCATGAGCCGCGTTCGGTGGTTTTCCTAAGGCCGCGCGCGTGGCGTTGGCTGCCGCGACAGCCTCGTCGACTAAGCCTATCGAGCTCTCTTCGCGGAAGACGTACGAGACTTTGCCCGCGTCGACTCGGCTCGCCTCGAGCAGGTCTTCAATAAGATTTTGCATGCGTGATGATGCGCGTTCCATGCGAGAAATAAGGCTTGTTCCGCGCGCGACATCGACGTCGCCGCGCTCGAGATCGTCACGGAGAAGTCCGGCGCTCATGGTGAATGTGTTGAGAGGGTTGCGTAGGTCGTGCGCGATGTGAGCGAGCAGCACTTCGCGTCCACGCGTCACGACGTCTACGGCCGCGCGCAGGCGTGCGGCCTCGAGCGCGACGCCCCCGAGGTCAACGAGGACCGAAAGTTGAGAACAAGTGGCGATGTATTCTGCATGTATACCCGCCGCCAACGTCTCAGGGGCTGGAGGCCGCCAGGCAAGTACAAGCAAGCCTTCGATGCTGTCGCCAGGCCCCAAAAGCGCAAACGCGATGAAGCCGCGAGCCTCATCGCGGACCACGGAACGCGGTCCTGCGCGCGCGATGGCGAGTAAGGCATCGAACGAGGGTTCAGCGGCTACGCCGTTCAGAGCTTCTTCGGAGGCGCTGAGGCACTCCAAGGCAAAACCGATACGGCTGACGCGACCGCACCACGCGCGAGGCACTCCCGCGATCGTCCGCGCGGCATGCGCGAGCACCTCGAGCACGGCGTCTTCTCGCTCGGCGCTGCGCAGGCTTGCCGCAGCTTGGCCCAGGGTTGAACGAGCGCATGTCGCGTCGGAATCCACCATCGTCACCGCCCTACCACCGCGCTTCAGAACAGGCCAGTGCCCGCCTAGCTTGGTCACCGTCGCAGTGTCGCGGGCGCGTTAGGAGAACAGGTCTGAACCCGAGTTCACGACGTCGTCCTGCGCCCACTCGAGAAGAGATGCGATCTCGCTTCTTAGAAGGGCGTGCCGCATGTCCGCGGGGTGAATCGCGATGCGCGCGGGGAGGAGTCTGCGAGCGCTGCGCGCGACGCGACACCATGCCACGCTTGAGAGCAGACGAGAGGGCGTGCGACTTGCGTAGTTGAGCACGACGCTGACCCGCGAACGGTTGGCACGCGGGTCGTAGATCCGCGTGTGGTCCTCGGTAAAGGAATAGCCGCGCTCCCCGAGCACGCCAAGGACCCACGCTGGCATCGACCAGGCTGGGGCGACGAAACCGCGAATCGAAAGGCCGGCGTCTCGAAGGACGCGTTCGCCAGAATCGAGGCGCTGAAGGCCCTCCGCACGAGAGACGTCGCTGAACTCCGCCTCGCCGCCAGACACGACTTTTTGCGCGAAAGCATAGCGCGCCCGAGACGTGAAGCCGCGTGCCTCATGAACGCTCGCGTGCTCTTCCCAGGTGCGCGCGCGATGGTAGAAGCCGTGGAGGTACATCTCGTGTCCCTCCGCTTGAAGCTGACGGAGACGCGCGCAAAATTGGGGATCTTCGGCCAACGGCGCCGAGCCGTGAAAGTTTGGCACGACGAGAAGCGCGGGTCGAATGCCGTACGCGCGCGCAAGGTCGATAGCGCTTTCGACTTCGCGGCTCCACGCCGGAGAGACGTCGTGAATCGTTATGTGGATGGCCAAAACAGTCGCTTACTCGGGAGGTGGTCGGCGAGCTCTAAAAGGCTCGCGTTTCCGCCCCCCGCGCGTCGCTCAGCCGCCGGCCGGCGGGGAAGGCGAGGATACCCCCGACGCTGACGAGGCTGACGAGGCTGACGCCGACGCTTTTGCGCGCATGACGGCCTCGAACTCGCCTTCGAACATCACCAGTTGCTCTGTCACGATGTCGAGGTTCTTCTGGTTCATATCGCTCTCTTCGGCGAGCGACAGGTCCGCCATCTGTCGGCGAATTTCGCCTAGCCTGTCGCAAAGGCTGGCGAGTCGGCTCGCGTCCGCTTGGCTCCGCGCTTTGTCGGCAAAGTTCGCGCGGTATTCGTCGAAGAGCTTGTTGGCGCAGCCACCGAGCTCGCCCATGATTTCGCCCATCGGCGTCTGCTGGCGGACCTTCCGAATTTCGGTCAGCTCCGTTTCGTAGGTTCCAAGGCGGTCTTCGACGATCGCAATATTTTTGTCGCTGAACTCGACTTTCAACCCGGCGTCGCGGAGAGACGTCATTCGTTCGCGGATTTTTTTGAGCGTAGCCACGACGCGCATGAGAAGC
Organism: Polyangiaceae bacterium; assembly: GCA_025353725.1. Classification (GTDB taxonomy): domain Bacteria; phylum Myxococcota_A; class Polyangia; order Polyangiales; family Polyangiaceae; genus Labilithrix. The sequence goes on from JANXOF010000065.1 coordinate 61,503, forward strand.
GCAGGCCTGCGCGACACGCGCGACTCGCCTGCAAAGTGTCCTTGGTAAATGGCGAATTGATGGTTCGCGAGCGTCGCAAGAATGCTTGCTTGGTCCTCGGGCGTGCCGGTCGCTTGAGCCGTCTCGACGAGATCGATCTCTTTCTGGTATTGCGCGAGATTCTGGCGGACGACGCGGCGGTCATTTTCGAGATCGACTTTGCCGTTCGTCGTGCCCGTTTGGTGCCGCTCAAGGAGCGCACTCATGCGCTTGTCGATCTGCTTGAGATCTTCAACGAGCTCCCCGAGGAGGGCGACGTCGCGTGTCGAGCGATCTTGCCCCGCGAAGTGACGCACGTAGCGGGCGAATACGAAGTTCGCGCTCGTGGCTTCGCTCGCGAACTGGTCGAACTGGGGACCCACGGCGACCGCGTGTTTGATCGCTTCGCGCTCGTTTGTATAGAGCTTGAGACTTTGAGCCGCGGACTCGCGCACGCGCGAAAGCTCCGGCCCTTGCGCCGCGGAAGGGATTCGGTCGATCTGCTCGACGACAGCGGCCGTACGCTTGATCATCCGATCCATCTGTTCGATGTCACGCGTGAGCCGAGAGTGACCTGCGAAGTCCGTGGAGTATTCGCGGTCGATCAGCTCAAGCTCTTTGCCCAGATTCTCGACGAGGTTGGTAGCCATGAATGCCTCCGTTCGTATCACAAGTCCCGTCGCCGATTCAGTAGCTCTCGATAGAGAGCGAGCTGTCCTTCAAACTGCTGCACCACGGTAGGGAGTCTGCCTACCGCCGCCGCGGCTGCCGCGCGTAACGACTCGCGGTCGGTCGAGAGGCGCTCGATAAGGCGCTCTGTCGCGCGAACGCACGCCTCGACGTCGAGCGCGTGGTACCGTTCCCCGGAGGCCGGATCGTGCATTTCGGAGGCACCGCCCTCGTCGGGAACCACCAACGGCAGCCCGCAGCTCATGGCCTCCGCAAGGCTCAATCCGAAGGTTTCGAACGGACAGCCGTGAAGAAGAACGTCGGCGCTCGCTAGGATACGAGCCAAAGCCTCGCGGCCGTGGACGAAGCCTGGCATGGCGATATCGTCGCATCCTCTCGCCCGCGCGAGCATGCGCGCTCGTTCGGGCCCGTCGCCGAAAAGAACAAGCCTCATTTCGCGAGCCGGATGGCGTTTCCGAAGGCTACTGAAGGCGTCGATGACGATGTCCCAGCGCTTTTCGACGGCGAAGCGCCCCACGCCGACGAAGACGAGTGCCTCGTCGGCGTCGAGCGAGCGTCGCGGTGAGTGGGCCAGGAGCTCGCGGCGCGTGTCGTCGTTTTGGGCGTCCCGTCGGAACACGTCGCGTTCGAGTCCAAACGGCACGCGCACCACCCGCGGGACGCCTTTTGAGCGGAGCTTGGCCTCTTGCCACGCGGCCGCGACCAGCGTCGCGTCGCACCGGTCTGCGATGGATCGTACGAGCCCCCAAAGAGGAGACGTGGCGGACACGACTCCACGTGACCACGTGCTCGCGCCCAGCCTCGGAAACGTATCGGTGAGATGGGCGCTCAGCACGCCTGCATAGGTATCGATGAAGTCGGAGTGCCATTGAAACGTGCGTACGCCGTAGTGAGCGCGGTTCGCACGCATCGCGCCGAGTGCCGCGAGGTAGGGGGAGTGCACCTCCAGAACATCCGGTCGCTCGCGCTCGACGATCGCCGCGACTTTATCGAAGCGCACAAGTAAGTGATACGTCGGATCGTAGGGCGATGCCGGACCCCCAATGCGGATGACGCGCGCGCGGCCGGCTGCGTCTTCGCTCGCCCGCGAGACCGAGGCACCCAAGGGCGTGCCTGTCGCCTCGTCCTCCTCATCGCGCGGTCCGGGAGCGACCACAACGTGCTCATGGCCGAGTTGGCACAGAACGTGAGACTTGAGAGCCATATGGCTTCGAACCCCGCCGCCCCTTTCGGAGTAGAATTCCGTCACGTCGAGCACCTTCACGGTCCCACCTTGGTGGCTCCGAGTCGCACTGCGCAGGTCGTTGCGCACACCGGATCACTCCCGCGCTCGGCCTTTTTGGTCCGCGACGCCGCGGCGAACGAGCAGAGCGAAATGCCGTTCGCAGCGCTCTCGGCGCGCCACGGTCGCCCTTTGAAGGTGGCTATTCTCAGTGATTTCACGCGGATCCCCTACGCGAACGGTGCAGCGTTTCAGACACGGTTTCTGTACCAAGAATTGCGTCGGTGTGGTCACCAAGTCACAGTCATCGGTCCGAACGACCCCGAGGCCAGTCCTGATGAGCTTGCTCCGGGGACGATCGCGCTCCCGAGCATTCCGCTCAAAAGCTATCCCGGTGTGTATATCCCGATGCCCCTCGAGGCGTGGGTCTACGACGCCAGCCGGTGGGACTTCGACATCGTCTTCGCGCAAACGACGTCGCTGCTTCTCGAGTTCGGCGTGTGGTTACGGAAGATGCGAGGCATCCCGCTTCTCTGCGTGAACACCACGCACCTCGCGGCCGCGTACGACGTGCTGCTCCCCGAACGACTTGCGAAGCTCGGGTGGGTGAACGCGGGCGTCGAACTCGCGCTGAAGCGACCGTATGAAAAGCTTTTTTCGAGCATTTACAACAACTCCGACGGCTTGGTGGTGCTCTCCGAGGGACTCCGTTCGTACTGGCGTGAGCGAGGCGTCACGGCACCGATTCACGTCATTCCACGCGCTGTTCAGCCGGAGATTTTCGACAAGCCTCTCGGCGCAGATCCGTATACGCACCTCGAAAACGAGGGAGATCCCGCGTGGCGCGGCGCGCGTTTGCTTTGTGCAGGCCGTCACACCCGCGAAAAGTCACAGGACCGCGTGATTCGTATTTTCGCTCGGCACATCGCGCCCGTCGATAAAGAGGCCACGCTGACGATGCTCGGCGACGGGCCTGATTCGGACCTTTATAAGCGCGTCGCGATCGAAGAGGGGGTGGGCGACCGCGTGTTCTTCCCCGGCGAAGTGCCGTTTACGAAAATGCCTGATTACTACGCCTATTCCGATGTCTTCGTGCACGGGTCGCTGAGTGAGACGTATGGCAATGTGCTCGGCGAGGCACTCTGGTGCGGAACGCCCACCGTCGCGTTTGCCGACGGAATGGGCGTGACGGCGCAGATCAAAGATCGCGTCAACGGCGTGCTACTTTCGCCCGGCAAGGGCGGGGTTACAGACGAGGGCGCCGATGCCGCGTTCGGTCGTGCGGTGCTGGAGTTGCTCGCCGATCCCATGGAGCGCGCGCGCATTGGCAAAGGCGCTTCAAAACTATGTCGGGAGCGCAATTCACCACTCGCCGTCCAGGGGCGCATCGCGGATGCCTTCCGGCACGCGCAGGACCACGCCGCGGCGTGTGGCCTTCGCCCCGCGCTTGACGGCCCGCGCATTCTCCAGTGGCTCACGACGTTGAAACACTTTCGGACCTGGTCTACCGTCAACGGCGGCGTCTACCTTGCCGGGTGTCTTCGGCCCGCGCCCGCCAAGAGGGTGAAAAACCAACTTCACCCGCAGATAGGCCAATAGCGAGCGCTACGCGAGCCTCTCCTGTGTGATTCTCGTAGGTGTGTCGGCTACGTCTGGTTGCCAGTCATGGGCAAAAACCACCGCGCAGCTCAGCGGTACAAGCGGAGGTACGGCGCCGTCGCAACGCCCGACAGCGACCGACTGCCGTTCGTACGTCCCGGTGATGTGTGCCTTAGGGAATCGGGTATGTACGACAGACGAAGCCGGATGTTCGTCGTGCACGTGCGCAGAGTCGCCCAAGCCTGGGGAACCGTTCGGGCCGCAGCCCTAAGAAGGCCGATGACGCGTACGACGAACCGCACTCAAGGCGGATGAGCTCGCTCCTGGATCGCTTGCCGTTGCCTACTCGGATAGGTCCCCAAAGCTCAAATTGCCTTCATGATCGCGCGAATTAGCGCGGGCCAAATGCCGAAAGGGGACCCGACGTGGAAGACCACCGCGAACGGGAAGCTCGTTCTCAAATGGCTCAAGACCGGCGCCGACCTACGCTAATGCGGCCCACGTGGGTACGGCTTAGTCGTGGTGGCGTTGAGCTGTTCTTCGTCGACCGCGTCCGCCACCGCGGACAGCGTAGGCACCACCAGAAGTTCATCGACTTCGGGTGACCAAGGAATGTCAAACACGGCTGATTCCGTGATCGAATTGGCCGTTCGACGGAGTAGCTCGCGCCTCTCGACAAGATTCATCGTTTTCGCTTCCGCCTCGTCGCTCGACGGCGCCGCGTCGAGTACCAACGCGACACGCGTACGTTTCCTCAATTCTGTAGCCATCTGTTGGCGCAACGGCTTTCCCTCCGCACGCACGATTCGCGCGTGCGCGTACGGCCAGGCAAGAAATCGAGCGCGTTCGCGCTCCCGGCCAGTGGGTAGATACTCGTCGGGAGCACACAGGCCACGGTTCACGCGAACGCAAAATCCGTCGGACCCGCAGTAGTTCGAGAGGAGGAGCCGCTGCGCAGTTCCGAACGTTTCTGGTGCGCTGTTACCGAGGCGTTTGAGTGCAGAATCCGGAGCAGAGTCTTCGAGATCGACGACAAACGAGTTGAGTTGCGATTCCCGTCGTGAAATGGATTCTTCCAGTGCCTCTGTCAAGGCAGGCTTCGCCTCAGAGCTCAAGTGCCGATAAACCGCTCGGGCTACCACGGGCGACCGGTCTCGAAGCTGCCTCACTCCGCGCACGCGCGTGGGGTCCCCGCTCGAAACGCGCCGTCCTGAATCGAGGATACCGAACCCTCTTCCGCTTCTTTGAGCGCAAGCGGATAGAGAGCGTCGAAAAGGTCGTTCTTTGTTTGAAGGCTCGGCCTTTTCGCCTCTAACAGCTCGCGTGGTCCTTTCGGCGGACAACGGTGAGGCGTCACCCGACGCGCTTGTCATGGACATCCGCATGCCGCATCATACGGGTCTTGATGTCTTACGCGCACTTCGCCTCGCGCGCCGGAGAGTGCCCGTCGTGCTTATGACCGCATTTCCTGATCGAGAGATGCTGGAACTGGCGACGCAGCTCGGTGCTGCCTGCACGCTCGCGAAACCGGTGGCCATGGAAGATGTCGTGCGCGCGGTGTCGATTGTAAGCGAACTCGCCAAACACGGGGTCGATGCGTGAATCGTACGACGCGTGGGCGGAAGCGACCCGGCACGGCTACAGACGAATCGGGACGAACCGGTAAGAAGGATAATAAAGAATGCGATTTTCTATTTGTGTTGCAAACGGAGATGGTATCGGGCCGGAAATCATGGCGGCCGTCCTCGATATCCTTGAGGCTGCCGGCGTCCCGTTCGAGCCGCGCTTTGTGGAGATGGGCCTTGCCGCGTACGAGGCTGGGCATGCCATTGGAATCAGCCCAGAGGCACGCACGGCGATCGAAGAAACTGGGCTACTGCTCAAAGGGCCTATGACGACGCCGAAAGGCAAAGGCGTGAAAAGCATCAACGTCACGGCACGTAAGCTTTGGAGCGCTTATGCCAACAAGCGCACCTTTCGTACGCTGCCGGGGGTCGAGACCGCGTTCTCGCGCGCCGATCGTCCGATCAACCTGACCCTCGTGCGAGAGAACATCGAAGACACCTATGGCGGCGTCGAGCACATGCTTACCCAGGACGTCGCGCTCTGCCGCCGATTCATCACGCGACCGGGGAGCGAACGGTTGCACCGCTACGCCTTCGATCTCGCGCGCAGGGATGGCAGGCGTCTCATTACGTGTGGGCACAAAGCCAACATCATGAAGCTCACCGATGGGCTGTTCGTCGATACGTTTTATTCCGTCGCACGTGATTTTCCGGAAATCGAAGCGCGGGACCTCATTGTCGACGACATGGCCATGAAGCTCGTTACCAAACCCGAGTCGTTTGAAGTCATCGTTCTTCCAAATTTGCAGGGCGATATTCTATCTGACCTTTGTGCGGGCCTCATCGGCGGACTCGGGTTCGCGCCGGCGGCGAATATAGGAGACCATGTGTCGATCTTCGAGGCGGTCCACGGAAGCGCACCCGACATCGCGGGAACCGGCGTCGCGAATCCCTCCGCGCTCCTCCTGAGCGCAACCATGCTCCTTCGCCACCTCGGCCTCGTTTCCCATGCCACCGCGATCGAAAGCGCGCTTTCGAGCACGCTCGCCGCGGGCGCTCGAACTCGCGACTTCGGCAATGCAGCTCACCCTGCGCTGTCGACGCATGACTTTGCAGCGCGCATCAAAGCCGCGGTTGTTCGTCCCGCCGCGCACGCATCCTCAACCCTCCCGAGGGTCCCGCGCACGACAAAACCCACGGAGCCACGGATGATGGTCACGGAGGTTCGTGCCGGTCAAAACCTGGTGGGAGCCGACTTCTTCGTGGAGAGCACATTGTCCCCTACCGCTCTCGCACGCCAGATTACCGAAGCGGTGCCTCCACGTTATCGGCTTACGATGATTAGCAATCGCGGAACGCAGGTTTGGCCAAATGGGTCGGTGCTCACCGACTGTATCGACCAGTACCGCGTTCGCGTCGAGTCGCACGACGAAGGCGTTGATTGCGTCGCTGACATGCTGAGGCTCGGAGTAAGTATCCACCCGATTGCCCGTCTCTGCTCGGTCGAGATGTTGCTCACGATCGACGGAAAGCCGGCGTACTCGCTTGCGCAAGGCCAGCCTGGGTGACCCGGATGAATCGAGCTCTACGCGTCCGCCGTGCGAGAGGGTGGGGCGTTTTGCTTGGCTAAAAGGCGGCAAGTGCTCGGAAGGCGAGAGGCTCGGCGACGTTTTTAACGGTGACCCGCCTCGTTTCCCCAAAGGTGAAGCCGTGGCCGTCAGGAAGCGCGGTCACGGCGTCGTTCATGACCAGAATCTCGCCTTGGGCCGCGCAGCCCTGGAGACGCGCCGTATTGTTCATCCCGCTCGAAAATCCGGTAAAATTCGAGTTCGGACCGAATTGGCCCACAAAGAGGGGCGCGAGGTTCACGCCGGTGGAGACGTGGAGCCCACATTCGCGTAGCGCTTCGAACGCGGCCCGATGCGGGAGCGCGTGGGTCATCGCGCGCACGTCCACCGCGCATTGAATGGCTCGCGCGAGTCGCTGTCCAGGAGGCTCATCGTAAAACGGAGGGCCGAAGAGCGCGATGACGCAGTCGCCCACCATCTTGTCGAAAACGCCCCCATGACGCCACACGATATCGACGGCGTCACGGCTCCACGTCTCAACGAGTTGTGCTACGTTTGCGGGCGTTCTAAGGATCGTCTCGGAGATCTTCGTGAAGCCCGCGATGTCGATATAGAGAATACCGACGTTCTCCTCGCGTGGGGCGAGGAACCGCTGTTCGTAGTCGTCGTGCTGAAGCAACCGCCCTACGTCGTCGGGACGGAACGCGAGAGCGAGCGCACGCCACTCTTTATTGAAGTCGACAACGCGCTGGCGGATAAAGCCCGCGAAGGCGCTCAGTAACTCGCGGTCGTACGTATTGAAAGAAGCGGTTGTCGACGTCACTACGATTTTTCCGACGACCACGCTCTTCGTGATGCCGTTGATAAGGACCTCTTCGGCGGCGTTCTTCACGCCGAGCTCGTCGAGCAGTTCCGTGCTCGCGCCCTCGAGACACGCCCTTCCGAGAGCGCGAATGCGTGTCAGCGACGAGTCTTGCGACGCGAGCGTGTCGAGGACGAGCGCCGCACCGCCCGTGAACATTTGAACGTGCAGTGTGTTCGCGGAAGTCTCCTCGGCCATGTAGACCAGCACCATCCGGTCCATGGGAATGGCTTCGCTCAGAATGCTGACGGCCGCTTTCACGCCCTCGCCGAGAACGCGATGGCGAAGTGCCTTACCAAGGCGCATCAATACGTTGTGCTTTTCGCGCGCCGCGCGGATCGCGAAAAGGTAGTTGTCGAGCACCTCGCACACGGCGTGGAGGGCACCTTGGAGTCGCGCCGTATCCCGTCGTGATTGAGATTCCGTCGCACCTCGAGCGCTTACGAGACCCGCACGCCCGAACCACGTTCCCGCAACGTCGAGGTGTTGCGCAATCACGGTCACATGTGGGTCATTCGCTTCCACGCGCTCTCGCGCGTTTTCGCTCGTGCGCTCAAAAACTTCGCGCATCCAAGGGATGTCGTCGCCGCTCTCGCCCAATCCTTGCGTAAAGAGGTGGAGTCCGAGATCTTCGCTGTAGGTCTCCACGAACGCGCCCTTGATGCCCAGGCGTGTGACCACGCGCGGGAGAAGCGCGCCGAGGAGTTCGGCCACGCTCCAGTGTTTGACGAGGCCCTCCTCGATGAGTTCGTCGACCGAGTTTCGAAGCTCGTAAAGCTCTCTCAGGTCTGTGTCGTCCGCCATGCGGCCAATTCTGTCATAGGTCGCGGCGTTACGCGCGGCGCTGCTGCCGTCCTCTAGTCTGAGGGTCTAAAACGCTCGCTTCGTCTGTCGGCGCGACCGCGCGCCGGCCGCTGACGAGCACTTCCTCGCGACCCAGCGCATCAAGGTGGCGGACGAGGCGGTAGGTAGTATTGCCCTGCGCGCGCGCGACTTCTGGGGCGGCGACGAGGAGCTGAAGGTCCAGCGAGCGACAGAGCTCGAAGAGCACCGCGAGATTGTCGGGCGAGAGGCGATTGGCTTCGTCGAGAAAGAGAAAGCGGAGCGTCCCCGATGGCGTGTCCGAACGAAGTAAGTTTGCGTCACGCTCCCACTCTGTAAGGACGACCATCATGAGTGCGGCACCGACGCCTATTGCTTCACCCGTCGAGAGTCGCGTCGGCGAAGCGGGCTCCCAGTCAGAGCTCGAACGCCGCTGAATCTCGACGGCGAGATCCAGATACTCGCGATAATCGAGAATGCGCTGAGCTCCCGCCTTTCCGCCTCCGCCGTAGCGCCGGAAGACTTCGCCGAGAGCCTCCTCGAACGGCAGGTCGGATTGGAAAAGGAGCTCTTGGACCTCGCCGCCCCGAAGCGCACGGAGGACGAGCTCCATCCGCTCGACGCGCTTCACGTGGACACGGATGGCACCGATGCTTCCGAACGCAACGCTTACGAGGTCGCGGTTGAGGCGACGGACGCGTGCCGCTGTTTTGCGGAGCTGGACGTCGATTCCGCGCGCAATGTCTTCGGAGGTTCCGCGAAGTTCGACCTCGTGTCGTAGGACGCGGTCGGCGAGTCGCGCGAGGTCCGCGCGCAAGCGTTCGAGGGCCTGTGCCGGATCCGCAACATCTGCAAACTGAGTCGGCAGGCGTCGCATGACCCAGCTGCGCGCGGCGAGCCACGCTTCGAGGTACGCGGTCGGCGACTCGCCTTCGCGCGCAAAGGCTAAGCGAACGGCGCTCGCGCCATCGGCGCTGGCGCGACCGTGATCGAGTCGCGTGAGGAGCAAGTCGCGTTTTGCGCGCGCTTCGGCGAGGTGCTCGGCCGGATTTAGGTAGCTCTCCGCGCCGGGGTTTAGCGTGAGTCCTGCCGCCTCGGCGAGCGCCTCGAAGGCTCGATGCGAGGCGTTGGCGGGCTCGCAACGACGCTCCATACTCGCGACGTCGGAATGCGCTTTGGCGAGCGCACGGCCTGCGTTCGCTCGGCGCTCGTACGTAATCGCAAGACTCGTGGCGAGTTCGCGCTCGCGAGAGACAAGCACCGTGCGCTCACTCGCGAGTTTCGCTATCTCGGCGTCCAGTTCCGCCAGTGGGACTTCGAGCGCTGACACGCCGCCCGCGTCGAGAAGCTCGCTCTGCAATCGGGTTCGCGTGGCTTCCCGGACGGCGCGTTCGCCTTCGGCCGTTTGCCAAGCGACGTTCGCAAGCTCCCATGCCGCTTCGGCACGACGAAGTGCGGCGTCAGCCTCAGCGCTCGCGAGTCTCGCCGTCGCGTGTTGCTCTTCTATCGAATTTCGAGCCACATCGTGATTCGCGAGTGCCGCCTGGAGGTCGGGTCCGGCGATAGCCCCCTTTCGAGCGAGCACATCGACGAGAGCGCTTTCGGCCGCAAAGAGCCGGTCGCGTTCGCCTTCGAGCCTCGTTCGCTCCTGGTCAGCCGTCGCGGCGGAATCTCTGGTGGGCGCGGGATGACGAAGCGTGTCAAGGGTGCCGCCGAGTTCGGCGCGAGCCTCTGCGACGCGTTCGATTTCGCGAGCTGCGTCGCGGGCGACATGAAGCGCTTGTTCGAGTTCCCCAACCTGACTCTCGATGTCATGCGGAAGGAGGACGTGTGCCTCGCCGACGAGCGTTCGGATCCCCTCGAGCCTCTGCCGCGCGACGCTCACACGCGACTGACCCGAGAGCGCCCGCGTTTTCGCGTCGGCCTCAGCTTCACGCAAGAGGCGTTCGCGAGTTCGCGCCGCTGCAGCTTTCGGCGTCGGGTCCCCCGATTCGAGCGCGAGAGCTTCCGCGAGGAGTCGGCTTGCATCCCGCAGGAGCAGGTCTGCCTTTCGCGTTTCTTCGAGTTGAGCGTTAATAAAGTTCGTGCCGTCGTCGGCGAGCGCGTGCAGTTCGCGGGCTCGACGTACGCGCGCTTCGCGGCCAAGAATAGGCGCCCGCGGTTTCCGCGTGATCCGGAGCGCTGAGGCCTCTTTCACGACGACGTCGATCGTCTCGGCGGAGCCAAGATGAGCGCGCGCGGTTTCGACAATGCGCGGTACATCGGATTCCTTGACCAGCCAGACGGTTTCTGGAGCTTCACTGATCAGAGAGAGTGCCTCGGCGGCAACCTCCGGATCGTCGACGATGAGTGCGTGTGCCAACGGGCCGAGGGCCGCCTCGAGCCACGGCGCCTCTTCCGCGGAGCTCGTTTCAAAACGGGCGGCGAAAAGTTCAGCGGTGAGCGCGTCACGAACCGCGAGTAGCTCCTGCGCGACGCCGCCGCCGCCTTCTTCGAGTGCTTCGGCCTCACGGACCCGTTCGTTTCGAAGCTGTTCGGCAGCTTTGAGCGCGGCACGTCGTCCTTCTTGCCCCTGGGCGAGCGCTTCGCGGACGCGAGCGATGTGTTCGATGGAGTCGACGGGAGCCTTCGAATACGCGGCAAGTCGTTCGAGTGCGGGCTTCAGCGTTTCCCAGTGCACGGCCGCGACGTCGAAAATTTCAGCTTGAGCGCGCGCATCGGTCGCTTGACGCGAGGCGTCTAGCCCATCGGCCATCGCCGCGCGCACGTCGTCTTCGCACGCACGAAGAAAGCGTTCGGCGCCCGCTGCGGCTTGCTCGATGACCGTGGCGGGACAGTCCTCGGCTAAAAACGTCATCTCATACGCCGCGGCGCGTACGCGGACAGCGGAAGCGGCGTGAAGCTTCGCGCGTGCTGCCGTGAGTTCGGTCTCGAGTGAACGTTGGCGGGTCGCCGTTTGGTCCAACGCCGCGAGGCGAGCGAGTTGCTCACGTGCGAAGTCATAGAGCGACGAGCCGTCGCTTCCCGCGGACACGGGACCGCCGCTCACGTGCGCGAGGGCTCGCATCGCGGCCGCGTGTTCGGTGTGATGCATCTTGTAAAGAGAGGCGTCTCTCGCCGTCCGGGCGCGTGCCGTGTCGACGTCCTCGAGCTCGCGGCGAACGCGCGTGAGTGCATCCTCGACCATGATTTCGTCCAGGTTCGGGTCCGCGAGGAGCGCGCGCGCTTCGGCCAGGCGAGTTCGAGCCGTGCGCTGGGCGTGCGCTCGCGCGTGCAGCTCTTCGAGTCCTGCCTGGAGGTCCCCGAGGCCTCGAGTGGCGCGCTCGTAACCCGCGCGTGCGCGTTCTCGGTGCGCCTCCGCGGTGTCTCGCGCGAGGCTGGCTTGCGCATGGACGTCGCGGGCTGCGTTCGCGATTCGGGTGGCGTCGCCTTCCTCGCGCGCGGCCGTTTCCGCGCGTGCTGCAATCGCGCGCGCGGTTAAGGAACGAGCGCGTTTGACCGCGCGGTCGTCGCTTGCAGTATGCACTTCGGACAGTCGCGCCGTGACGCTCTGCGACTTTTTCTCGGCCTCGAAGCGTTGATGGTCGAGCCCCGCGACCTCGGCCTCGACGCGTGCGGCCTCCTCGCGCGCGGCGACGTCGCGTGCCTTCGTCTCCACGGCCGCGGCCCTCACCGCGGCGGCGGACGCATCGAACATAGCGGCACCCGTGCTGTGAATGGCCGTGATTTCGTGCTCCAGCGCCCGTGCTTCGGCGATCTCGATGCGCGTTTTTCGGCAGGCTTCTAAATTCGCACGCATGCGTACGAGCGTGTCCGCGAGGCCGGTTTCCTCTTTCAGCAAAAAGCCACGCAGTTCGCTCGTAAGCGCTCGCGAAATTCCCCCGGTCATGCTCGTGCGGAGCATGTCGTGCAGCTTCGAGCGCTCCTCGTCTGTCGCGAGGCGAAGCGGATTGACGCCTCGATCGAACAGCGCAGCGAAGTAGTCCTTGGCGCTCGAAAATACGTGGATAGTGCCGCCAAGGCGCGCCACGGTGCGCTTTACTTCGTCGAGCTCTGGTACGTCGTCGTGGTCCGACGCCGACACGAGGAGGAGTTCTTTCATGCTGCCCTGAAGGTCAAGGCCGCTCACGATGAAGGGGGTGAGCTCGAGGCTCGGCTCCGATTTTCGAACCAGCTGAACGCCGGCGACAATGTGGGTCCCATCGCCCAGCGCGAGCTCCATCGCCGCGTACGATGGGCGACCGGACTCGCCAAGGCGTCCGTAGAGTCCGCGATCGCCGCCGGTCGCCGCGGTCTCGCCAAGGTTCGTAAAGCGAAGGCGCCCCAGGTCGGGTAGGAGCACGACGTACGCGGCGATCATGACCGTGGTTTTCCCCGCGCCGTTTGCGCCCTCGAGCGCGGTCACATGGCGATCAAGGAGATACCGCTCGTAGAAGACACCCTTCCAGTTCACGAGGGCCAGGGCTGTCGCGCAGGTGCGACTCACGGCGAAGGCTCCGCTTCATCCGTGTCGCCGAGACCCTCTTCCTCGTGGGCCTTCTCTTCTTGTACGGGGTCTTCGCTTTCGTCTTCGCGGAGAGCAATCTCGCCGGACGCGACGAGGCTCTCGAGATGTGCAGCAGCCGAGCCGGCTCCGCGCAGAGGTTCGGCAAAGCGAAGGAGCGGCGATCGCATACGGTACCGCGTTTCGTCCAACGCATCGACGAACCCGAGCGTCGCGAGGCGGCGGAGGGCGCCTTCGACTTTGGCCCTGACGGTCTCGGCGGCTGCACGCTCGTCGTACCTTTTTCGTTTCGGATTAAGCGCGCCGAGGAGCACGTCAGAGCCGACGATGCCCGCGAGGTGCGAGAGCACCTGTTCGCGCGACACGATAGCGCCCGTCTCGACCGTGACGGGCTCGAGGTAAAGGAGCGCGAGCGCTTGGCCCACGAGCATTTCGGCGGGCGAAAGGTGACGTCTCCCGAGCTTGTCAAGGGTTGGCAAGAGGTAAAAGTAGCCGTCGCTTTTCTGAACGAGCTCGCACCCGTAGCGGCGATAAAGCGGCTCCAGGTAATCTTGCGCGTCCACGAGAAGTGCGAACCACGCGGCGTCGTCGCGATCGACGTGACGCCCACGACGTAGCGCGAGATCGAGATCGGGGAACGCGTCGTCGACAATGACGTCTTCGAGCGTGGCGAATCGACTTGTGTTCATGCTCATGGTGCGTCGTCCTCTCCCTTGCCTTCGTCCGCAGCGGGATCGTTCGGTCCTCGAGGTCCGAGTCTTTCGTCGCTACCAAGTGACCACTCCTCGACGACGATTCCTTCGCCCGCGGCGACCCACGCGCGCTCTTCGGTACTCGCTATCGCGACAATTTGAGGCACTATTTGAGCGACTTTGCCCGCCGTACGAAAGCGAGCATCGACACTTGCATCGGGCTCCGCCACGCGTGCGGTGAGCTCCGCGAGGCCTCGTGCTCCTTCCGCAAGTGCGTTGCGAATCGAGGTCGTGAGCGCGGCGTCCGGATCGCTTGCGATCTCGGCGTCGAGTTTAGGTTCGCGCTCTTTTTTCGGTCGGCGCACGGGCACGGCGTCGGGCGTCGCGATCGCCTGCCGCAAGAGACGAATCGCGGGCGCGTTCGCCACGGTGAGGGCGTACGCCTTGCCGCCACGTCCCGCGAGTTGCTCGCGAAGGCGATGAATGAGCGTTCGGCTTGGGTCGAGGCGTACGACGTCCCGTAGGTAGCGATGTACCCAGTCGTGGTAGTCGGACCAGGCGCGTTGTCGCGCCGCGCCCCAAGCCGCGATGCGGTCGACTTGCTCGATGGCCCCGCGCGCGGCGTGTTCGGCCTCCGCGTGGCCGGCGCCTTCGGCGATCTCCCGCACCTCCTGTAGCAGCTCGCTGAAGCGATACGAGTGGCGTAGGAGCATGTCGTTGAGCTCGTGGAGTACGGCGCTTGTCGTGTCGAGGAGGCTCGTACAGCGCTCGACGGCACCGAACCAATCCGCGGTAAGCAGCGCGCTAATGTCGCGCTGAAATGTCTCTTGTTGCAAATCGAAGCCGCGCTGACGCCGCTCGATGCCCCCTGCGAGCTCAAAGAGAGTCACGCGCAATGGGCCGACCACGTGAGCGCGCCACGCCTCCGGCTCGCTGGCCGTTCGAGCTGCCTCCCGCACGGCTAAGAGGCATGCTGTCAGTGTTCCCGCGAGCACGTCGAGGCTTTCGCGCGTGAGCGCCTCGTCTTCGAGATAAAAGGCTACGATTCCGGTCGCCAGGCGGGTGAGAGCGTACTCCCCGGAACGTACGACGCCCGCGCCGTCGACGCGAACGAGAAGGCGCTGGTCGCGGAGGCGGCGCACAACATGCGTCGCGCGTTTGGAAGAGCGCGTGCCCCCGGCGCCCTCGTTCGTGAGCACGACGACCTGCTGAAAAATGTCGAAAAGTTGATCTTCTTGGAATGACGCCACCGCGGCGTGGTCAGCCCGGAGTTGGAGCGCCGCAAGAAAGCAGAGATCAAGGGTCGGAAGCTCGAGCGATACGCCGCGTCGAGCGAGAGACGTAACCAATGCAGCCGCGGGATGTGGATCAGGCACGGCGGAGACGGATCGCGTCGGACATCACGGCGTCGATTGGTTACTCCGAGCGAGGCGAAGTGTCGAGAAACCAGCAATTCGACGTAGCGTCAGCGCTATGGGCGACGCGCTGCAGCGAGCTTCTTGTGTGGGTGGTCCTTTCCCCCGCGGGTGGGTCACCGGAAGGTGCTGCGTAGGATCACCGTCCGGGTCGCGGCAGGCTCAAATGTCTGGAAAGAACCCATGCCAGCCGCTCGGTGCTGAGATAACCCACGTTGGCGCAGACGTTGCTCGTCAAGCCTTCCGAGGTGGCAGCGATGATCGATACAAAACGTTGGAGCAAACTCGCTTTTGTGACCCTTGCAGCTTGCACGCTTGCGTCCTGCGCCCAGCCCAGTGAAGGCGTCGACGCGAACTCCGCAGAGGTCAACGTCGCGAACGACCGCCTCGACCCCAACGACGTCTCTATCCTGTTTCCGCTAGAGCGAAGCAAACTCATACGGCTCGACGAGCCTGGCAAGGGTGGACCGCTTGTTCCACCAACGGTTTTCGCGTCCGCGCTCGCGCAGTCCCAAAGGAGCCCTATCGTTGCTCCCCCGTCGAACGCCAAAGTGTCTCTCATCGACCCCATTCATAAGGTCAACTTGCTCGACATGGAAAAATGGCGCATCTTAGGAATTCATTTTGCAACTTGCTTCCCTAGTCGAAAGAATTGCGAGACCGGACTTCTTAGGTTTGTCGCTCAGCCTGTAGTCGGTGAAGAAATGCTTACTACCGCTGATGCAGCCGCGCACCTTATTTACAAGATTCCTCTCGGCGAGCGTGAAGCGGTCGTTGGTGAGCTACTTCGATTAAAGAAGGATTCGCCGATGGCGACGAACGCGCCGATGGGCGTGCACCCTGGCCTCCGCCGACACGACCCGGCGAGCCTAGCGTTTGCTAAGTCGGTCCTCGCCTTTGCAAAGACGGCGGCGGGCGCCTCGAATTTGATCGAAATCGCTTTTATGGCGACCAATGAAGATAAAGATCCTTGGATTTTCTTCGCCGGAAAAGTTGATGGATCACAATGGACTCCTAAGTCTATTCCAAACCTTGCCCCCAAGAAACGTTCGGACGCAAATTTTGGCGGAATCTTCTTTAGCCCTATTCCTATAAATAATGCGTGGCCGACCGGTCCGGAGATTCTAAAGGGTGCGCGCGGCAGGACCCTCGAGGGCCTCCAAGCCATCGATCGAGCAGAGAATCCAGACCTTGTTACTCATGGTGACATCAATTGTGCGACATGTCATATGCTGGCCACGACAAAGCGTACTTTTTACAAGGGCGCAGGTGATACCGAATTGGCATTCAAGCAAAATAGCCTGTCCGGGCTTCCGGCATCCCCTGCTTTCATTCCGTCAAGTGGATATATTGTTAGAAATTTCGGCTACTTTGGTGACCAAGTCGTTCTTTCAGACCGGTTTATCAATGAGAGTGTGATTAGCGCAAGCGAGGCGAGCAGCCTTCTTGCAAACCCGGCCGTCCCGTAGCGCGCAGGCACTTCGAGGCAGACTGCCTAAGCCACGCGAAGAACGAGCTTGCCACGGACGTGACCTGCTTCGCTGAGCGTATGCGCTCGCGCGGCCTCCTCGAGTGGCAACACGTCTTCGATGACGACACTCAAGGCTCCGGCGTCGATGAGCCGCGCGATTTCGGTAAGCTGCGTACGGTCGGGTTGCACGAAGACGTAGGCTGCATGCGCACTTTGCGATTTCGCCAAATCTTCGGACGGCGCGCTGACGATGGACACGAGGGTGCCGCCCTCCTTCAGAACGCTCCAAGAGCGCGCCTGCGTTTCAAAGCCCACAGTGTCGAACACGACATCGACGTCCCGAGCCTGTTTCTCGAACGGGCCTCTTGAGTAGTCGATGACTTCGTCGGCCCCGAGCTCTTTGAGGAATTCCACGTTTCGCGTAGAGCCCGTCGCGATGACACGCGCACCGCGCCACTTTGCAAGCTGAATCGCGAACGTCCCAACGCCGCCTGCGCCTGCGTGAATCAGCACAGTTTGACCGGGCTGCAGGTTCGCTGAAGTGAACGGCTTCGGAGCCTCAAAGAGCGCCTGCCACGCCGTAAGAGCCGCAAGCGGTACCGCTGCCGCGTGCACGTGGTCGAGTGTCGCGGGTTTGAGGGCGAGCTCCGTCGCCTTCACTATCATGTACTCTGCATACGCCCCGTCGCGCGAGAGGTCGGGGCGACCGAACACGGCGTCGCCCAGTGCGAATCCGTTCGCCGTAGTCCCCGCCCTGAGCTCGGCTACCGTGCCCGAGACGTCCCACCCGAGCACGAGCGGAAACCGATAGCGCATGGCATCCTGCAGATACCCTTTTCGGACTTTCCAATCGACAGGATTGACGCCGGCGGCGTGCACTCGGACGAGAATCTCGCCTGCGCCGGGAGACGGGCGGGGCGCGTCCTCGTAGCGAAGGGCTTCGACGCCGCCGTACGCATGGATTCGGACTGCTTTCATCGTTGTCATGGTGCTCTTCCTTTTACTGGGGTGCGCGTCAGGCGACGCGAACGTTGAGGGAGAATGGCTCGCGGACGGACAGAACGGTAGGTAGACTCGCGGCACTAAACTCGTTCCTGCCAGGCACAAATGACCATCCTTCAAACTTCGCTTCCGGGGCTCCATGCGTTTGTCCTCAGCGTCGACTTGGGCAGCTTTACCGCGGCTGCCCGCGCACTCGGGACGACGCCGTCGGCCGTGAGCAAGAGCGTTGCGAAGCTTGAGCAAGCGCTTGGCGTTCGCTTGCTCCAGCGCACGACGCGTGCGCTTTATCCGACTCCAGAGGGCCGAGCTCTCCACGAGCGGGGCGGGTCTATTTTGTCGGAACTCGACGAGCTTGAAGGACGTTTAACGGCCACCCATAGGCCCCGCGGGTCGTTGCGAGTGACTGCGCCGCTCGACCTTGGACGCCACTGGCTTGTCCCTCGGCTCAGCGCGTTCCTTGCTCTCTACCCGGACATCGAATGCGATTTGGGTTTGACGGACCGCTTTGTCGACTTGGTCGACGAACGCATCGACGTGGCGCTCCGCATGGGTGACGTTGGAGATGCGCGTCTCGTACGCAAGCGGCTTGGACTGACGGGCGCGATTCTTTGCGCCGCGCCTCGATACCTGAAAAAGTATGGGTCTCCCGCGTCACCGGCGGCTCTCGCCGACCACAACTGTCTCGCGTACGCTCGGGCAGGTCGGCGGCTGATATGGGGCTTTGCGGGACCCAAAGGCACCGTTGAGGTGTCTCCCCAAGGCACACTCGCGTCGGACAACAACGACGCTCTCATTGCGGCCACGCTCGAGGGAATAGGGATTACGCGGATACCGAGTTTCATGGCCCATGCCCACGTCAAAGCCGGTCGTCTACGGAGAGTGCTCGCGAACGAAACGTCTCCCGGTCTCGCGGCTTACGCAGTTTACCCCGAACAGCGACACCTCTCGCCGCGCGCACGCGTGTTTCTGGACTTTGTGGCGATCGAATTCGAGCGCGCCCCGCCGTGAAGATCGGACGGAGCATGAGCGCTCCAAGACGTTTGCCTTCGATATTTCAGTGCAGACGCGTGAATGTCGACCATACCTCCCGAATGAGCGCGACTCGTTCTCCGAGGCTCAACCGGCGCGTAGGCGAGCCGCGTCGCGCGCGGGCGGCATCCCAAACTGACGGGTATACTCGCGACTGAATTGCGACGCGCTTTCGTAACCAACTGAGAAGGCAACGCTTGCGACGGCTCCCGGGTCTGCGACCACACGCCGACGCGCCTCCTGCAAGCGCATCTGCTTGTGGTAGGCGAGCGGGCTAAGACCGGTTACCGCCTTGGAGTGGCGGTAGACAAGCCGCCGCTTCTTTGCGCAACGAGGGGCTCGACGCGAACGTGCTGGCGCTCGACGTAACCGACGACGCCAACGTGAAAGCGGCAGCGGTGGCCTACGGTAAGACGGGAGACACACTCGATGTGCTGGTCAACAACGCCGGCGTCGCCACCGGCGGCTACGCCGTGCCGAGCGAGGCGAGCTTGGACGACATGCGCGCGGTTTACGAGGTGAACGTCTTCGGCCCGGTCCGCGTGACGCATGCATTCTTGCCGTTTCTAAGCAAGGCCGGCCAGGGTCGCATCGTCATGATGAGCAGCAGCCTGGGATCTATTGCCGAGCAACTGGACATGACGAGTGGTACTTACGGCGTGAACCTCCTCGGCTACAACTCGTCGAAGAGCGCGCTCAACATGATTACCGTGTCCCTTGCGAAGGAGTTAGCTGCGCACGGTATCAAGGTGAACGCCGCGAATCCTGGCTACGTCGCGACGGACCTGAACAAACATCAGGGGTATCGCACCGTCGAACAAGGCGCGGCCATTGCCGTGCACCTCGCTACCCTTGGCCCGATGGGCCCGACGGCGGGCTTCTTCAACGACGGCACGGAAGCCACGATCGGTCGTCACGCCTGGTGAGTGCGACGCTCATCACTTCGGTGTTTCAAATCGATCGCTTCGTAATCTTCATTGGCATTCCGCCCAGGGGTCGGAGCGTTGCTGAGGGCTGCGGCTTCACGTCGGCTATCGCTTCGAAGCGGTAGGTGCGAAGGAGGTGCGCGAGTACGAGTTGGCCCTCCATCAGTGCGAATTGAGCGCCGATGCAAACGCGGGGGCCCGCGCCGAACGGTAGCCACGCAAGGCGCGGCCGTTGCTCCTCTTGGTCTTTCGTGAAGCGGTCGGGTTGAAAAGCGTCGGGATTTGGCCACAAGTCTGCGCGCCGGTGAAGCGCATGTGGCGAAATCGCCACGGCGCAATGCCTTGGAATCGCGACGCCATCGATTTGCGTGTCGCGGCATGCTTGGCGGGAAAAGAAATAGACAGGTGGGTAGAGGCGTAAGGATTCTTTGAAGGCTCTCAGCGTGGCTCCGAGCGCTGGGAGATCCGCATACGTAGGCCGATGCCCAAGGCTATCAACCTCGTCTTGTACGCGCCGATATTCGGATTCGTTGCGTGCAAGCAAATCAATGCACCACGCGAGGGCGGTTGCCGTCGTCTCGTGTCCTGCAACAAAAAGCGTGAGGATCTCGTCGCGGATCTGGCGGTCGTTGAGAAGCGATCCGTCGTCGTCCCGCGCGGCGAGCACGCGGAAGAGCAAGTCTTCGTGTTCCGTACGGGCGGCGCGGCGCTCTCTGACGATCGTTTCGACGTGCCGGTCGAGCGTGTCGATCGCTTTCCGAAGCGCTTTACCTTCCTGACCCGCAAGGATCACTGGGCCTGACAGTTTCGCTTGAACCGAGCGTAAACGTGACCCTTCAGGCGCGTGCATGCGTTCGGCTACCGATTGGCTCAAGTGCCTTATCCAGAGGTGTACAAATGCGCTCGCGCTTGGCGCGTTGTTCGCCGCCCATTCGAGCGCCACCGTGAGTGCGTTTCCGATCTCGTCTGCGGCGACGAGCGTGTCCGTGTTGAATAAGGTTCGACCGGCGATGGCCATGGTGATTCGCGTGGTCTCACGCAGCAAATCAACCTGCGAACGGCCCTCCCATTCGCCGACGACGCGACGCGCGCATTCCACCATCGGATCGGCAAAAACCCCTAAAGATGCGGGATGAAAGGCCGGTGAGATCATACGACGATGGCGCTTCCACGGCTCGAACAATGCTGTAAAGAGGCCTTCACCCGCCAGCAGATAAAGCGAATAGCGCAGCAAATGTGACTTCTCAAAGTCGCGTGCACGCTCGAGCATGACCTCGTGCAAGAGGTCTGGATGATTGATAACGACGGCATTGACGGACGGCACGCGAAGCCTGGAGATACGCTCGGTCTCGCGTGTAATTTTCGAGATGAACGCAAGACGATCGCGCTCAATCTCGCGCGCGTGCCCCAAAAAGCCTTTGCCGCCAGTCAGGGTGGGAAGAGTCGTAAGCGCGTTGAGGTTCGTCATCACAGGCCCGATCGTACTCGTACCCGGCGTGATAGGCCTGCGTTTCGAGTCTGCGCGTTTCGCTCCCGGACCCGCTCGCTTCGCGGTGTCGCGTCATCGAGACGGGAATGATCGCGTGACACGGAAAACTGTGGTGCTAAGCGCACACCGGTGAAGTTCGATAACCTTTCGGGTCGCTCGCGTGCACGCGTCTTGCTTGTGAGTGTGTGGGTCCCTGTTCTGGCTGCTGTCTCGTCGGCTGGCTGCAGCGACACCGCGCGGCCTCAAGCGCCTCCGCAGTCGCGCCGCCCTTCAGCGAACGAGGAATCGCCCGCTCGAAACAGTTTCAGCCTGCGGGCGCGCGAGGCTGAAGGTCACGCCGCCAGGGCTTGTCGAGGTCGCTGCTTGCCTGACTCGGCGCGTGGGTATGACGTTGACGCGTACGAACTCCGCGGAGCATTCGACTGGACCGCACAGCGCCTCAACGCTTTGGTTCGCATGGACCTTCACACCGAGGTCGCGGGTCTCAAAGAAATCGAGCTCGATAGCCGCGTGCTCACGGTTAAAAGTGCGCGCGCGAACGGAAGCGACCTCCCGTTCGAGACAGACACCGCAGCGGGGCTTCTCAAAGTCAATGTGGCCTCGCTTGCTCTCGGCAGCGGCGCGCCGCTTGTTCTCGAGATCGCGTACGAAGCAGGGCTCACCCCTGAGGGACTCTATGTTTCCTCGGGTAGCGACGGTGATCCGAACCAAGTTCGCGTTGTCGTTTCGCGCGCGGAGCCCACGTTCGGCGCCGATTGGATGCCGGCGAACCATCGCCCTGCAGACCGCGCGACGTTCGCGATTGAGCTCGATGTCGATGCGGAGGAAGATGTCGTCGCGAATGGCGTTCGCGCCCCCGATCGACGCCTTGCGAATGGCCGAAAGCGCGTTCGCTATGCGTCGCCGTACACAATGCCGACGTACACGATGGCTTTTGCTCAAGGCGACCTTGTCCAATCGCTCGAGCCTCGCGACGTGGCTCCGCTCGAAACTCCGATAAGCGTTTGGCATCGTCGCGGACTCGCCGTCGACACGCGTGCGTACATCGGTGAGCTCCGCAAGATCATGCGCACCTATGAGAGCGTGCTCGGGCCCTATCCGTTTGGCGCTTACGCGGTCGCTCTCCTTCCTGACTACCCGGGCGGCGAGGAGAACACTTCGATCTCCTTCATTGCAGAAAACTCCGCTGGCGGCGGGCCATTCAAGTTTACAGAGGCCCACGAGCTCGCTCATCAGTGGTTCGGGGACCTTGTCACTATTCGAACGTTCGATGATCTCTGGATTAAGGAGGGATTTGCCACGTTTTTAACCGCTTTCGCCATCGCTGATGATCGCGACTTCGAGCGCCGCGGGCGGCTCTTCGGGGACGAGTTTTATTTCGACTTTCAGGACGCCATTCGCGACCGCGCGCTCGGCCGAAATTCGGACCCCCTCGCTCGTTTTACGACGGGTCCGTACGACCGCGCCGCGTGGCTTCTCAATCAGCTCGCCGCCCGTCTCGGGAGCGCGGCGTTCTTCGATACGGTTCGAGGCGTTTTGCGCGACTACGCGTTCCGATCGATCGGCACTGACGAACTCCTCGCGGCCTTCGACTCGAAGTTTGACGCGGTCACGCGCGCCCAGATTAAGGCGAGCGTCGACTCGCACGAGGGCGCGACGCTCTCGGTAGCTAAAGGCACTGCGGGTGCGAGTGGACCGACGCCGTCGGCGTCTTCAGCGGTTTTCACTTTGTCCGACCCCGGACACGTCGTGTTCGCGCCTCTCGAAATCGACACGTTCGACGCGCGTGGCGTCCGTGCGGCGACCATTTCCCTCGTTGCGGGTACGCCGAGTAGGGTCACGATTCCGCCGGGAGGTTCGATCGCCATGGACAGTCGCGACGTACACTTTGGCGCTGCGAACGTCTTTGGTGCGTCCGCGAGCGACGAATCTCACGCGGCCATCGACCCTTATTTATGGCCGAGTACGCATGCAGGACAAGCGGCGCTACTGTCTCGGTCTGCCGCCGATCAGGAATCGGCGTTGTCATCCGGCACTGTATTCACCCTCACGCCGGGTGAGTTCCCACCGATTTTCGCAGCGCTCGATTCTCGCCAAGGCCGCGCCTATTCTCTTGCCTCGGCGTGCGAACTGCGGGCCTCCGCGAGCGCGGCGGAGAAAGACGCGTGGCAGGTGACGCTCGTGCCGCTCCTTCGCGCGAGCAACCTCTTTGAATATCCGTTCTCCTACAAGGGTTGCGGCGGTAGTGTCGCAAGGTCGGCGTTCGGCCCAGAGTTTTCGAGGCTCTTCGACGTTTCGGAAACGTCAGCGTACGCCCGAGTTCAGTACGTCATGAACTTCGACTTTGGCGCCGCCGAGTCTTTGCGCTTGTTCGCGGCCGTCGCACGGTCGTCGCGATCCGTAACTTTACGAGCCCTCGCCGTCGTCCGACTTTCGAAACAGGCACAAGGCAACGGCGGTTACGAGGCGCCGACCCCCACTTCGGTCCCGCCCTACCAATCCTTTTTCCGTGAGGCGCTGGCGGTCGGGACCTCCGCTGGTTGGTTGCGCGCCGTCATTCCCGCGGTCAACGCGCTCGGAGACGCGGGCGCGCTGCCTTCGCTCGCGGCGAGCCTTCCGCACTACCGGCTCACCGACGGGCAGACGCAGAACGCGCTCTGTAAATTGGCACCGCTTGCACGCGCGAACCCTCTGGACTGGACCGCGTTTCAAACGGCGCTCGCGGCATCCATGCCCATCGGCCCACTTACGCGCGCGGTGCTCGACGACCCGACGACCTGTCGTTGACGCATTCTGGGAGTACGGCCGCATTCGGGCCGTCCGACTCACCGCGAACGCGATGCCCGCGCTGAAACTCCCTTGGAAACGCGCGCCGCGCTTGCCGGGACACCGGGCTCGGCCTAAGACGTTGCCCCATGCGCACTGAGTGGGTTTCGAAGCGAACCGGGCCGGTTGTCACGCAAATGTATTACGCCCGCAAAGGCGTCATCACGGAAGAGATGCTTCACGTCGCCAAGCGCGAGAAGGTGGAGGCCGAGCTCATCCGTAGCGAAATCGCGCGTGGTCGGCTCATCATTCCCGCGAACGTGAAGCACACGAACCTTGAGCCCATGGGCATCGGGATTGCGCTCTCGTGCAAGGTAAACGCGAACATCGGTTCGAGCGCGGTGACCTTCGAGGTCGAAAAAGAGCGCCGAAAGCTCGCGGTTTGCCTGAAATATGGCGCCGACACGGTGATGGATTTGTCGACCGGCGGTGACATTGACGGCATTCGGCGGACGCTCCTTGCCGAGTGCCCTGTGCCGGTCGGGACCGTGCCTATCTATCAGGCGCTCACGCAGGTGAAGAACGTCAACAAGCTTACCGCGGCCGACATGATCGACATGCTCGAGCACCAGGCGCAGCAGGGCGTGGACTACTTCACTATCCACGCGGGGGTGCTCGTCGAGTACTTGCCACTCGTGAAGGGACGAATCACGGGAATTGTCTCGCGGGGTGGCTCGATCATGGCCCAGTGGATGATCGAAAACCATAAGCAGAATCCGTTTTATACGCACTGGGACAAGGTCCTCGAGATTTGCGCGAAGTACGATGTCACGATTAGTGCGGGCGATGGCCTGCGGCCCGGTTGCCTTGCCGACGCGAGCGACCAGGCTCAATTCGCAGAACTAAAAACGCTCGGCGACCTCACCAAGCGCGCGTGGGAGAAAGACGTTCAAGTGATGATCGAGGGGCCCGGTCACGTGCCGTTCGACCAAATTGAGATGAACGTGAAGAAGGAAATGGAGCTTTGCCACGAGGCTCCGTTTTATGTGCTTGGCCCCCTCGTGACCGATATCGCGCCAGGTTATGACCACATCACGAGTGCCATTGGCGCCACCATGGCCGGTACGGCGGGCGCCGCGATGCTCTGCTACGTGACCCCGAAAGAGCACCTCGGTCTCCCCGACGAGGAAGACGTGAAGGCAGGTATGATCGCCTACAAGATCGCCGCTCACGCTTCGGACGTGGCGCGCCATCGCCCGGGTGCCCGTGACCGCGACGACGCCCTCAGCCGTGCGCGCTACGCGTTCGACTGGAAAGAGCAATTCCGGCTCTCGATCGACCCGGAAATCGCTCAGGGCATGCACGACGACACGCTGCCCGACGAGTACTTCAAAACCGCCGAATTCTGCTCGATGTGCGGTCCGAAATTTTGCAGTATGCACATCAACCGCGCCGTCGACGACTACAACAAAAAGCTCGACGAGGACGCGAAAAAGCCAGGGAAGCGTGGGCTTGACGTCGTCCAGAGCTAGCTTGTGACGTCACCGCGTCGCGCCGCCGGTGCGGCCTTGGTCGCCGCTGTCGCGCTCACGGGAGGCGTGTGGACCGCGTGCAGCGCGTGCGGCGGGGGAGCAACGGGTAGGCTCAAGGCGGCCCCCGCCGAGTCGCCCGTCGTTCCTGCAAGTCGGACGTTGCTACCCTCCGAGGCGGGAGCCACGGCGCAACGCGATGTCGCGATGTGGCCCACCGCACGTGATGGCGCTTCCGAAGACCTGGCTTCGCTCGCGACGCACGAAGGTGCCGCCGGTCTGGTCGAGGCCGCCGCGGACCCAGAGCTTCGCAGCACGGCCCTCCGCGCGATGGCCTTCGCGCAAGGTTGGTCGCATCTCCCGTATCTGGCAGGGGTCGCGACGGGCGACGACGACGGCGACGCTATCCTTGCCCTTACGTCGGCGTTCGAGCTCAGCGCTCGCGCCCGCAAAGCCGAGGACGTCGAAGACGTAGATGAGCTGCGCGAGGGCTGCGAAAAGCTAGGCGCCCTCGCGCACAATGTTAAAAAGACCAAAGAGACACGTATTCTCGCGTTCCGTGCGCTCCGTATGACTCCGTGCCCGAAGCCCGCGTCTCCCGACGCTCTCGACGCGCGTTGAGATAGTCTCGGACGCGATGTCCGACTCTCTGCCCCCGGCCTCAGGCGCTCCTTCGAGCGTCTATGGCAACGAAAGCTACCTCGTCCAACTTCTCGCGAAGGCTGTCGCCGCGAAGGCGAGTGACATTCACCTCAAAGTGGGTATTCCGCCGGCTGCGCGGGTTCGCGGTGATCTCGTGTTCTTCCGGACGGAGCCGCTCCGGGCCGAGGACACCGAGAGCATCGCGCGTGTGATCATTCAAGACGCGAAGATAAGCGCGACCATCGCCTCGCTGCGCGAATACGATGCCGCCTACGCGGCGCCGGGGGTAGGCCGCTTTCGTGTGAATATCTATCGGCAGCGCGGGACGATTGGAATCGTCATGCGGGCTATCCCGACGACCATACCGACGTTTGAGGACCTCGGCGTTCCTGCCTCCTGCACGCAGCTTTGTGAGAAAGACCGCGGCTTGGTTCTTGTCGTTGGCGCCGCCGGAAACGGCAAAAGCTCGACGCTCGCGGCGATGATAGGCCATCTCAACCAGACTCAGCCGCTGCACATCGTGACCATTGAAGACCCGATTGAGTTTCTTCACGAGGACGACAAATCGAGTGTCAGTCAGCGTGAAATCGGAATTGATACGTCGACGTTTGCGGATGCGCTGCGTGCCGCGCTTCGGCAAGATCCGGACGTGATTCTGCTCGGCGAAATTCGAGATGAGCTCACGCTCGATATCGCGCTCAAGGCGGCAGAAACGGGCCACCTTGTGTTGTCGACCCTCCACACGCCCGATGTGACGCGCACCGTGGGCCGCATGCTCGCTCTCGCACCCAAAGGTCAACCGGGCTCGACCGAGGAGATGCGGGAGCGCATCGCCGACTCGCTTCAGGGCGTCGTCGCGCAACGCCTCATCCCGCGCCGCGATCAAACGGGGATGATTCTCGCCGCCGAGGTGATGGTCGCGACGGGCACCGTCCGCGAGGCCATTAAACGACCCGAGGGCAACCCGTCGATGAAAGAGCTCATGGAGAAGGGCACCCACCCGTACGGTATGCAAACGTTTGAAATGCACCTCAAGCAACTCGTTCAGCAGGGCATCATCGAAAAAGACGTCGCCCGCGCCGCCGCAACCTTCTGAGCTAGCGGCTATCGGCGACCGAAGTCATATGCCCAGGCGACGGCCTGTTCGAGCTCTGCAGGCTTCGCGAACACTGGCCCGAATGCTTTGGCGAGGGTGAGGGCTTCCGGTGCCGACGTGCTCGTGAAGAACGCAATGGGGAGCGTGCGGTCCCCCTCGCGAAGGCGGGCCGCTACGTCGGTCCCCAATCCGTCGCCGAGTTCGAGATCGAGCAGCGCGCAAGCGAGCGTCGAAACGTCGGCGCCGGAGGCTCCCGTGGCCGAGTCGTGTTCCTCCACTTCGAGTCCCTCCGCCCGTAACAGGCGCGAAACGAGCAGCCGAGCCACGAGAGAGTCATCCGCGAGGAGAATGCACAGCCGCATCGGCCAAAGCGTAGCGGAAATCGCTCGGCTGGAGGATGCCGGCGTTTTCGAGTAGTTTGCGCCACGATGACTTCGTTTACGCGTGAGCACGTCCGTGCCCTCTATGATCGCCCGCTCTTGCCGCTTATCGATGAGGCGCGCGCGGTCCATCGCTCGCACCATCCCGACAACGAGGTGCAGCTCTGCACGTTGCTCAGCGTGAAGACCGGCGGCTGCGCGGAAGACTGCTCCTACTGCCCCCAATCGAGTCACTACGACACGAGCGTCGGCGCTGAGAAGATGCTCGACGTAGCGCACGTCATGGCGAGCGCCAGGCGCGCGAAGGAGCTCGGTTCGACGCGCTTTTGCATGGGCGCGGCCTGGCGCGAGGTAAAAGACGGCCCCGCCTTTGACCGTGTTTTGTCGATGGTGCGCGGCGTCAAGGACCTCGGACTCGAGGCCTGCGTCACGCTGGGGATGGTGACGGAAGAGCAGGCGAAGCGCCTGAAAGACGCCGGGCTCGACGCTTACAACCACAACCTCGATACGAGCCGCGAAAACTACCGTTCGATCATCAAGACGCGCACGTTTGACGATCGCCTTCGCACGCTCGAGAACGTTCGCAAAGCGGGCGTGACGGTCTGCTCGGGCGGCATTATCGGCATGGGAGAAAGCATCGACGACCGGTGCGAAATGCTCCGAACGCTCGCAAACCTAGAGCCGCAGCCGGAGAGCGTCCCGATCAACGCGCTCGTGCCCGTCGAGGGGACGCCGCTCGCGAACATGCCACCCGTGGACCCGCTCGATCTCGTCCGCATGATCGCCGTCGCGCGTATTTTGATGCCGAAGGCCCGTGTGCGTCTTTCTGCGGGGCGCACGGCGCTCTCCCGTGAGGCGCAACTTATGTGCATGTTCGCGGGGGCAAACTCGATTTTCTACGGCGAGAAGCTGCTCACGACGCCGAACCCGGAAGAGGAGGAAGACCTCTCCCTACTTCGTGATGCCGGGCTCACGGCCATGCCGCCGCGTCCTTCCGTCACCACCGCTCTCTAAGGCTGTCAGGCTCAGGGTCGCGGAGTTGCGATCAGAGCTTTAGCCGCGGACGGGGCGGTAGCTCAGGATCTCTTCGTGCGTGAGGGTTCGTTCTCCGATCTCATGATTGCAGAGTGCACCGACGAGCGCCGAAGCGACATCCTGCGCTTCAATAGGCCGATACGCGCGCAAACCGCCTAGCATGAGAGGTGCGACAACTGCGGCGACTCCGCTGGCCAAGAGCTCGCCGAGTCGCGAGTTTTGCCGGCGGCCGAGGAGCAAGCTTGGTTGCGCGATGACGAGGGATGGAAATCCGAGCTCGCGGATGTCGCGCTCGGTTTCACCTTTCACGCGGAGGTAAAAGTTGCCGGTGCCCGAGTTGGCACCGATGCTCGACACGAGCGCTAAACGGCAAGCGCCCGCGGCGCGTGCGAGGCGAGCGACCGTAACGGTATAGTCATGGTCCACCTGGCGGAAACGCTCTTTGCTCCCGGCTATTTTGAGGGTTGTCCCTAGGCACGCAAAGACGTCGTCCACGGGTTCGAACGAGGGGAGGTTGTCGAAGTCGACGACGCACTCGCTCAACTTTGGATGCGCGCGAGCGGTCGGACGTCGCGTCAGGACCACCACGCGCGACCAATGCGGGTCAGACAAGAGCGCGTCGAGAACATACCCGCCGACGAGTCCAGTGGCTCCGGCGACAAGCGCTGTACAAGGCATATGCGCAGCATAGGACATCACCGGCGGCCCATGCGGGTCGCGAGTATGCCGCGGTAAATGCCTTTCACGGCTTGATGCGCTCGTGTGCGTCAGGGGCCGTGAGAGTTGACGCCGCCACCAGTTCACGAAGTGCGGTGATCCGTGCGGCAAACTCTACGGGGTCTAGTTTGCCCGTCTGAAGGCGAGAAAGGATCGAACGCGCGGCGTCTGCCGCAAGGGATAACTCAGCGTCCGCCGACAGTTCGTCGACGACCGTGAGGAGGAGCGGCTCACGCATATAGCGCTCCGCTTCGAGAGAATTGAGGAGAGTTCCAATGATGGAAGCTCCGTGAAGAGTGTGAATCATGGCTTGCCATGCGCGTGGTTGGGGTCAGTTTGGAGTGCCGTGTGAGGGTCGCGCCGCAGCGTCGCATCGGAGGGCTTTGCGCCGACGTCTGTTACGACCACGTGCACATGTCGTACCGCAACGAAAAACGGCGGCGCGACGCCAATAGCCTTCTGCAGACTGAGGCACCTTGCCTCGATGCGGCGAATCCGCAGCGCGGCCGTTGAATCCGCACTGGGGCCGTTGAATCCGCACCGCGGAGGACCCACGCGATGAGCTGCTTCGGTCGCGGTGGATCGCGTGCGTTTTACGCTGGGTCACGGAGGCCCCAGGTGAACGCCAGAAACGTGACTTTCCGCTCGTCTGAAACATCGACTTAGTCCTGATTCGCGTAAAATTGCGAAAGTTTTGCCGATCAAAAACTTTGTGGGTGAGCGGCCTACTTCGTGCTTCATCTCGTCGCCTGATGACGGCGCATGCAGGATCGGGAAGGCGACCGCCGCGACCTTTGACTCGGGGGGGAGCTGCCGTGCCGCGGCCGAGCGTATTGGTCCGCCCCGAGCAAGTCGTCGGAACGCTTCCGGCCGAAAGCACCGAAAGTAAAGGGGCTACCGAAGCCTTAGGTGTACCGACTCATGTGATGCACAATGCATCTATTTTGAACTCGCAAGCCAGTGAGGCTACGGCTACGGCTACGGCTGCGAATGGGATGTGGAAAATCGCTCCGCGAACCGAGACGCCGTCGCACCTGCCGATGCCACCGTCGATGCTCTCGAAGTCGAAATCGATTCCTAAGATACCGATTCCCAATAGGCCCCCCCCGCTCCCTTCGGTGCGCTCCGCGCTCCAGCCGCCGCGCTCGAAACGGCTTAGCCGCCCACCCCTAACACCGACGCTGAGCGCGCCCCCGCCCTCCCTTCCTTATGACATGCCGGCACCGCTGTCCTACAAGGTTTATTCCGTGGAGGAGGTATCGAGGGGAGATGCTTCCGAACTCCCACGAATCCCAAGGCGACTACCGACGCGCGAGAGCTATCGCGAACGAAGCGGAACGTTTCGGACGCGGGCAATTCTCGGTCTCGTCTGTGCCACGGTCGTCACCATCACTTTGATTCTCGTGGTGCTGAGCGTGAGCGACGAGCCACAAAAGCGCCCGGCATCATCGCCCGGTGCAGCTAGCTCTGCACCGTAGAGAACGCTATCGACGATTTCAGTGACTCGCCATTTCATGTCCGCCCCGAAGCGGCTCGTGGATGGAAAAGTGTGGGTCGTGCGACTTTTGAGTCGTGGAGAACCACGGCCTTCGTGGCATTTGTTTTGGTCGAGTGTTATCCCGGAGCCATGACTGAGCGCGGACGCAGAGTTGAGGGCGGATGTAGCGCGGACGCTATCCCATGCACACGACGATTCATGTCGTCGCGTCTTCGTCCGTGGCTTTTGCTAGCGATAGGTCACGTCTCTTCTTTTGCATGTCTCGCGTGCGGCTCGACGACCTCTGAGCTGTTCGACCCGACCGCCGCTTCGGGCAGCTCAAGCCCGACGCTGCCGAAAGAAAACGCCGCCGGCGGCCCCGATGCGGGAGGCTTGTCCCTGACGGCCCCCTCCGGTCGGGTCGCCTTACGCATCGAACGAGCGAGGCGCACCTTCGTCAACGGCAAACTTGGTATACTGCAAGTAACGGTCACACTCGCGAACGGGCAAGGCGGCGCGGCCGCCTCCCTCGACCCGGCGTCATTCAGTGTCCAGACGACGCCCGGACTGCTCGTGAGCGGAGAGGCGCTGACGGGTCGGTCGTGGGTTCCAGGCGACTCCTGCGAGCCGAACCTCGCGCTTGCCGCCGGCGCCTCGTATACGTGTGCGATACAATTTGTGCTGCAGGGAAGCGCGGTGCCGACGTCTCTCGCGTACAGCACACGAAGCGCAAGTGCAGGCGATCCGTCGAAGCCTGAAGCGCCGCGAACGGCCTCCCAACCGCTGACGATCGAGCCGTGCTCGGTTTGCGGAAACGTGTGTACGTACACCGACCTCGACCCCTCGAACTGCGGTGCATGCGCGGTCGACATTGCCAAGCGAGCGGACGTCGAATGTCGCGCGGGAAAGGTGGTCTGCGTTTCGCAGGGCCTAATCCGTTGCGAGGGGGCCACGGGCACGGCCTCTCGCTGCGTCGATGTGGCGACGGATTCCGAAAACTGCGGCGCCTGCTTTCGCCGTCTCCCCTCGACGGAGAGATGCGTCGCGGGCGTCGCGTCGTGCCTCCCAGGGAGGGCGCGGTGCGACGGCGGCTGCGTCCAGCTATCCACCGACAACGCGAATTGTGGCGCGTGCGGCGTGCGCGTGCCGCCGGATCAGTACTGCAAAGACGGAGTGAGCGCCTGCGAGACAGGTACGCCGTGCGGCAACGCCTGCGTCGACGTGAAAACCGACGCGCAGAACTGCGGCGCGTGCGGGCTCAAAGTTCCCCCCGGCGGCGTGTGCGTGGGGGGCGTTCCCGGGTGTGGCAACGCGAAGCTCTGCGGCGCCGTTTGCGTTGACGTGAATACGTCGCTCGAAAATTGCGGGACATGCGGTCGCCGCTGCCCGCCGTCGCAACTTCCGTTTTGCATAAACGGTCAATGCCTCTAGTGTCATCCGCGATTCGACAGACCTTCCGTCATGAATCGGCGCCTGAGGTGCCGCACCGAACGCGGTGCCACAGAGTGCGATTTCGTCGACGAGTGATTTCAATCAATTGAGAACGGACGCCGAAAAGCAAAAGCACTACAGCATCGCGATAGCGAAGTTCACGGCGGGTTCGGAACGCTTATGCAAATGCTCCGTAGCGACGCATACAACGGAAAGCGCGTATGCTTTTCTGCGCTCGTAAAGACGGTGGATGTAGCGGCGTGGGCGGGCCTCTGGATGCGGGTCGACGGTGAACCAGGCCCGATGGGGTCGCCTCCGAGCACGCTCGCTTTCGACAACATGGCGCGCCGCGCAATTCACGGAACGACAGCATGGGCGCCGTATGTTGTTGTGCTGGACGTCGCGCCGAGCGCCTCCGCGATTGCGCTCGGCGTTCTTCTCACGGAAGGCGGTACAGTGTGGCTTGCCGAGCCACGTCTAGAAGTCGTCGGAACCGATGTCGCGACCACGGCTGTACGACCGATCGGCGTAGACTTCACCGAATAGGTGGAATCGCGACGCGAAGCCCATGACTCGTCAAGACGACGCCTAGTGCAGTGCTTTGCAATCTTGGAGTCTGCTCAGTAGCCGCGAGCTTTCTCGACTTCATGTTTCAGCGGTTCTCCTACTCGAAATCGTTCGAGATTGCGTTGGAAGCACTCGAGTATATCGAAGTCGGCCTGCTCGGTGACGTCGGCGCAGTGCGGGCAGAGGAGCACGTCGTCGCGCTCGTAAAAAGGATGGCCATGCGTGAGCGGCTCAGCGGCCGTCACATCGAGCGCGGCGCCACGGAGTGCCTTGCGTTGGAGAGCGTCGACGAGTGCGACCTCGTCGACGAGTGAGCCGCGCGCTACGTTGACGAGGACGGCGCTCGGCTTCATCCACGCGAGCTCTTCGCGACCCACGAGGTGGCGCGTCTCGGTCGTGTCCGGCGCGGCGAGCACGAGGTAGTCAGATTCTCGAAAGAGGTCCCGCTTCGACGACGCGATTCGAATGAACGCTTCGTTGCCGCTGAGTTCAGGGCGCCGCCTCAAAACATTCACGCTCATTCCCAGACCATTGGCCAGTGTGGCGACGCGCTGCCCGATATCGCCATATCCGACTAAACCCAGTGTTTTACCTTGGAGCATGGTCACAAAAAACGGTGCCCACACGCCTGCGGCCTGGTTCCGTCGCATGCGGGCGAAGTCTTTGGCAAAATAAAGCATGCTGCCTAATGCGAATTCAGCCAGCGCCTGCCCGAAGACGCCGCGCGTGTTCGTCAACCGAGCGGAATGAGCGATGAAGTACGGAGAAAGGATGCGCTCGACGCCAGAGAACGCGGTGTGAACCCAGCGGACCGCGGGTGCCATCGACAAGACTCGGTCAAGCAACGCGGCGTCGCCGGAACGAAAGAAAACCGCCTCTGCCTGCGACGCCGCATGGGCAACCGCCTCGGCAGTTTCACCGATGACGAAGTGAACCTCGCGCGACCCAGCGGCGAGCGTCGCCACCGAAGTGTCACCCTTGCGCGCCATCACGAGCACCACGAGTCTTGACATCGCCGGCACGTTACCTGAAACGAGCCGCTGCCAGTCTCTAGTCTTATCCCAAGGGTCTCCGACCGCGTTCGCGACTCTCGACAGGGCGGCGCGAGGCGTGGCGGCGCTCGACCTCGAACGTGGCTGCGCGGGTACTTCGGCTGAATTGATGCTCCGCCGGAATTGGAGTTTCGTCTCTTAAGTCAATCGCTATAGCGCGCCCTGCGCTCGCCTGTCGTAGAGAAAGAACTCGAAGATACGAGCCGTTCGACCACCTCGCAGGAGACGCACGCGGCTTTGTGCCGTGCGTACGAGTTCGGGGAGTTCGCTCGCGCCGTCCGTCGGAAACCGGTTGTCTGTCACGAAAAGGACCTGACTCGCGTGGCGCCATTGCGAGCGAGCGACCCACCCGTCAAAGTCATCTTTCATGGGTGACGCGCATCCGACGCGCACGCCGGGAAGAGCGGCGTGAAGCTGGGCACATACTGTCCAGTGTGGACCGACAACGATAACTTCGTGTCCTTCAGGGTCGAACGGAGTGCCGAGACTGGCGAGTTGCTCTTTGATCGCTTGAGTGGCAGCAGGCCATCCGTAGAGTTCGTTTGAGATATTAAACTTCGGATCCATCGTTGCGGGGAGCAGGCGCGCGGAGGAGGGAATGAGCACCCACGCGTGAGTGAACAGTGTGAGCGCCGTAGCCAGTGAGAGTGCGGCCACGATGCCGCGTCGTGACGTCACTGCGGCAGCGCCCAGACGCCTCGAGGCGTGAAGGGGCAAAGCGAGGAGCGACGGAGCCATCCAATGGGGCTCGGCGACTGGACTCCAAAGACAAAGTCCGAGGAGTGGCACGACGGGAATGGCAAACGAGAGGAAAAGAAATCTTGAGATGGGATCGTGGTGACGCCGCCGGTACAAGTCTCGCGCGGTCCACACCGCAAACAGGGCGAAGAGGGGAGAGAGGTAGAGAAGCTGCCCGCCGAAAAGTGTAGCTATGTTCCTCAAGGCGATACCCGCGCCGGCTTGGGTATCGATGAACCTGTGCTGAAGCATGGGCCACCCGCTGTTCGCCTCGAAAAAGACCACCGGCGCCAGCGCAAGGGCGCCTGCGGCCATGCCGGCCCAAGGCCAAAGGGTCCGCACCGAGGCGCGCGCTCTTAGCCATTCGGGAGCCTCCTCGAGTTTCGAAGATGCCGTAAGCGCAAGGGACACATAGGTCGCGCCGAGCGCCGCGAGGAGTAGGAGCCCGGACACTTTCGCGGTGCATGCGATTCCGGACAGCAGCCCCGCGGCGAGGAAGGCCGCGGCTGACCGATTCGAGTGCGCGGGCTCTCGCATCCCGAGGCACACGAGAGCCAATGTTCCTATCCACGCCGGCGCGAGCAGAAGGTCGGGGGTAAGCGCAAAAAGGCCTACCGCCGTCTCCGGAACGACCGCAATCACCAGCGCCGCAAGCGCCGCGCCGCCACGGCCCGCACCGGCTACGCGTGCCGCTGCGAACATGAGCCAAGGGATGAGCGTCGCGAAGACTGAAGTGGCCACGTGCGTGGGCCACGGAGCCGGAACCGTGCCCCCGCCGAGCGCGCGTGCAACAAGGGAAATCAAGCCCGGGTGGTCGAGGTAGGCGGCCTGCGGGTGCAAAGCCCAGGTCGCGTAAAGCGCTTCGCTGTCACCAAAACCGACGACGTAGGCCGCACCCAACCGCAACGCGAAAAGTAGGACGCTAACCAAAGCGAGGGACGTTAGTGCCGTTCGTGTCCACGCGGGCTCCGGTTGACTCTCCGGTCTCGCGAGCGTGGCGTCATCCTTGGACTTCGCGGTGAGCTTGGGTTTTCGCGAACTCATACGGCGCTCACTTGGAGCCAAGGCTCGAGCATCCGCGCGACGGCAACTGATGCATTTTTATGCGTATCCGCGCCGAGCACGCCTTCGAGCTCGGTACACGCTCCAAGGTAGGAATCTCGTTTCGAAAGTGCGCGTGCGAGGGATTTCGCCATGAGCGTCGGCTTCGCCCTGCGTTGAAGCAGTTCCGGAAACGCCGCGCGGCCGAGAAGGATATTCGGCAATGCGACGTGGGCCGTTTTCAAGACTGCGCGCGCGGCGAGCTCGGTAACCCAACCCACGCGATAACACACCACCGGAACCACGCGTGCGAGTGCGCATTCGAGCGACGCCGTGCCCGATGCGCAGAGCGCCGCGTCGAACGCGGGCAGCGCGAAGCCCATCCCGGCGCGCGCATCGACATCGACGGCTTCGACGTGGGCGCTGGCCGCCATCGCGCGCGCCCAGTCGCGTGTCGGACCATCGAGGCTCGACGCAAGAAGCAGGCGGGCATCCACGCTGGCGTGCTCCTTTCGCACGGCCTCGTAGCCTACGAGCATCGGCGCGAGCAGGCGGCGCACCTCGTGAGGGCGACTGCCTGGCAAAAGAGCGACGGCCCACGCTTGCGGCGTAAGGCCGAGCAGCTCGCGCGCGGAAAGCCTGTCGCCGCGACGCTCCTCGAGGGCGGGATGGCCCACGTACGTCGCATTCACGCCGAGGCTTCGCCACAAGGGCTCCTCGAACGGCAACATGACAGCCATTCTATCGATGCTGCGCCGCAACGGAATCGCCCGCGCGCTTCGCCATGCCCAAATTTGAGGCGCCCCGTACCAGAGAACGCGCGTACCCCTCGCCCACAAAACTCTCGCAAGGCGCGTGTTGAATTCCGTGTAGTTGACAAGTAACGCTGCCGCCGGCTTACGGCGCGCTATCGCCACGCGGATGCGAGCGTAGGCACGAGCGATGGCCAACGCTCGCACCGCCACCTCCGCGACGCCGAGCGCAGTGGTGGCCCGTAAGTCTGCGACGAGGTCGACCCCTTCGGCGCCAAGTGCACCTCCGCCCATCCCAAAGGCGCGTACGCTCGGCGGCAGTTTGGAAATCACGGCGGCCGCGGCGCGATCGCCCGAGGCCTCGCCCGCGACGACGATGAGATCCGCGCGGCTCATGGCGTATCGTCCGTCGGCGTGCCCACGCCGTTCAACGCGGCAAGGTTCAATGCGGCAAGGTTCAATGCGGCAGGGTTCAATGCGGCAAGGTTCAATGCGGCAAGGATTAAAGCGCCGTCGCGAACGATGCGAAACTCGCCTAGCCCCGGAACACGCGCGATGGCGTCCGGGCAGGGGCGTTCGAGGTCGGCGAGATTTTGCAAGCAGTGACCGGGCAGAACGACCTGCTCGTCCACACCGCGCCGTTTGGCCTCTCCTTTTCGCCACCTGGAGAGGCTCTGCTCGCGTGCGCGTCGCGCGCGGACGAACGCGCCCGAGAGTCGGGGTTTTTCGAACCACACGCGATCTTCTTCAGGTATCTCCCCATCTTCGAGTCCCGCACCTACAGCGTCAAGCAGCTCGCTCGCGATCGAACGGGCACGCCTACCTCCCGTGGCTCCGCGTATTTTCTCGAGCTCGTCGACGGTCTCGGGCTTCTGCCTCGCGATCTCGAAAAGAACATCCGGCCCCAAGACCTTGTACGGAGGCACATTGAGTTCGCGTGCAAGCGCCTCGCGAACGTTGGCGAGGTGGCGCAGCAACGGAAGCTCGGCGACCGGAACGCGGTCGATGCCCTTGAGGCGAACGTAAGGTGGCCGAGGGTCGAGAACGCTTGCGCCACTGATGGCTTGAGCGAGTCGATAGCGCGTCTCCTCTTCGACCTCGGCGGCGATCCCTCGCGCGGCCACTTCGCCGAACAATCGATCGGCAAGCGCCGACAAGTTCACGACGTCGCCTGCGAGATACTCGACCATCGCAGGCGTAAGTGGACGCTCACCCCAGTCGTGCTGCTGCATCTTCTTGTCGATATGAACGCCGAACTCGCCTTCGAGAAGCGCTGCGAGTCCGGTCGCGGGGCGCGTGAGCATGCGGGCGGCAAGCGCCGTGTCACGTGCGTTGGCGAGAAACACGCCAGCCTCGGCGAGGATGCGCGCGTCGAACGCCACGTCGTGGACGATTTTCTCCGTTGTCGAAGACGCGAGGAGGGGACCGAGCGGTTCGAGCGACGTCGCCAGCGCGTCGATGATCGTGATCTCGAAGTCGCACTCGATTTGTAGGATGCACGCCGTCGCACGGTACGCGTGCATCCCATTCGACTCGAGGTCGAGCGCCACGCGCGGGCTCTGCGCCATGCGGGCTGCCGCACGTTCAAGCTCGTCGGCCCG
Organism: Polyangiaceae bacterium; assembly: GCA_025353725.1. Taxonomy (GTDB): domain Bacteria; phylum Myxococcota_A; class Polyangia; order Polyangiales; family Polyangiaceae; genus Labilithrix. The sequence goes on from JANXOF010000065.1 coordinate 99,201, forward strand.
CGAAATCAAGACCGGCTTCCTGCGGGTGTCCTCTCTCATCGTTCCGCCGGAGGTCTACCACACCTACGTTCAGCTAAAAGTCCAACCGAGCGTGTGCCAACTCCCCAAGGTTGGCCATTGCCCGATGCGCATCTCCCCGCGCTGGTTGGCAATCGCCCGCTACCGGTAACAACCTTGATTGAAGAGCGACATCGGGCGCGCTTTGACTGTGTTTGTTTTGTGAATGCGGTCGAGGTGGCACGCCTCCCGGGCGGCGCTACGTGCGGCTTGTGCGGTCGCCGCGATGATTCCACAGAACCGACGTCGCCCGCCCGTGCGGCCGGAGTACATGGACATCGGAATATGACCATCGACGGCATTCTTTGGTGGCGCGACGCACGTTCAGTCCGACCTTCTCGGCGTCGCTGTCCCGGAGCTGTTCTCGAATATCGAACTCGAGCGGGCCCGCGAACGTCGGCCTCCACGACGTTGCGAACTTGTAGGTAGGCGAAGGTCGCGAATCGTTGACTAGCGCGACGGACCGACGGATTGCGCGCCGGTCGTGTGAAGGCGCTTCCAGGACGCCGCGATGTCTTTGCTGACGTCGTCGAGTGCACGGTCGTGGAGGGCCTCCCCCGCGAGGCGCACCGTCGCCGGGTCCGCTGAAAGGCTCTTCGTCGTGATGCCGGCGTTGGGTTGCACCACGGGCCCGAGCTGCTCATTGGGCGTGGGAGTGGGAGTCGCCGTTTTTGGCGGAAGGAGCATCCCGATGGCCGCGGAGCGCGCAACTTTCAGAATCTTCCCGGACTCATCACTTACGATCGGGTACTGACCTTGCGCGCGCGCGGATACCTCCCACGTCGTTCCAGCCTTGAACTTGCGTAGGAACAGAAGCGACGCCTTGCCCGTGATGAACACTGGCTCACCGTCGACGCGCTGGCCGATCTTACCGACGACGCCGCCCATCGTGCGGACCCAACCCTCCGAGCCCTTGGCGAGCTCACCCGCAATGCTCTGGTCTACCTTGAGGCGCGTATAGGTGTAAATGCGCCCGTCTTCCCAAACGCTGTTGGTCTCCATCGGAGTTGCAACATCGACGGAGTCTGCGTCTTTCACCAGTGCGTCGTAGGCGACGGCAATCGAAACCGAGGCGCGAGCCTCACTCGGCTGGAGTGCGCCGCTCACCAAGGCACCTGCCCCGCCGAGAAGTACGGCCATGGCGAGGAGGGGCATGGAGATGCGCGCAAGGATCATGACCCTTAGGCTAGCACGACGCGTGAGCCGAGCCACACGCACCCACCTGCCCAGTCTCAAGGCTATCGGCAGCGGGCGCTACCAACGGACAAGGGCGCAGCCCCAGTGGATCCCGGCGCCAAGGGCCAGCATCATGTTGAGCTCACCTTTTTGGAGTTTTCCGTCCCGCGTACATTCGTCGATGAGGATCGGCAGCGTGCCCGCGCTCGTGTTTCCGAACCGGTCGATGTTCATCGGCATCTTCTCAGGCGGCACACCGAGATGCTCACGCACGTACTTATTAATGCGCGCGTTGGCTTGGTGCGCGAGAAACCAGTCAATCGATTCGATCGGAGTTTGGGTCTCTTCGCAAAGCTTACGGGCTGTCTGGGGCAGCTTTGTGACGGCGAACTTGAAGAGCTCGCGTCCGTCCATCCGCGGGATGTGCGCCTGCTCGTCGAAGTGTGTGGCCTTCCAGTAGGGGCGCGTCCGGAAGCCGCCGCCGGGAACATAGAGCGTCTCAGCGTAGCGTCCGTCCGTGTGCACTTTTGCGGCGACGAGTCCGGCGTCGCGATCGGTGGCGCGAAAGATCATCGCGCCCGCGCCATCACCGAACAAGACGGCGAGCGCACGATGCTCGTTGGCGCGCGCGCGCGCTTCGGGCGAAGGCTCGCCCTCTCGTTTGCCTTCGACGATGTCCCAATCCTCCCAGGGCATGAAGCCCGCGTGGGCCTCGGCGCCGACGAACAAAATCGTCTTCGCCGCGCCCCCCTTGATGAGGCCGTCGACGAGCTGGAGGGCGAAAATCATAGCCGCGCATTGCTGACGGATATCCAGCGCGGGTGTACCCTCGAGCCCGAGCTTGGCGGCAAGGACCGCCGCCGAACCCGGGAAGACATAGTCGGGCGTCATCGTCGCGAAAAGGATGTAGTCGAGGTCTTTCGGCTGGAGCTTCGCCATCTCGAGGGCACGCTTTGCCGCCTCGAACGCGAGATCGCTCGCGCCCTGTCCCTCGCCTGCGAAGTGGCGTTGGCGGATGCCTGATCGCTGGAAGATCCAGTCGTCTGACGTATCCATCACGCGCGCGAGAGCGGCGTTCGTGACGGGCTCACCGGGAACAAAGTGACCCGTGCCGATGACCTCAAAACCCATGGTTTAGTGGACTTAGTGGTCTGCGGCGCGTGAGTCGACCACTATTAAAAAAGGCAGGCGTTTGTGATGAGCCTGTGACGGACAACGCGGCTGAAAGCCCGTGCCTGGTCAGGTACGGCGCTTGGTGGCGAGGCCAAGCACCGTTAACGCCTCATCACTGCGGCGCATGACGAGTACGTCGCCGATGGTAACGTTGTGGACGATGCTATGGCCGTCGATGAACACGCGGCCGTCGCGAATTTTACTCCGAAGTGTGAGCGAATCACCGCTGTGGAGGAGGCCGACGGAAAACCGGATCCGCTGGCCAATGGGACGATAGGGTTCGCGTACCACGTATTGAATGCGACGCGACGTGAGCGGCCTTACCGACCCGCCCGCGCTTCGTTGCGCGGCCGTCGAACCCGCCGGCGGGCCGACCCACATCCCGCTCGAACGTTGGTCCTCCTCTGTGAAGCTGCCGTCGGCCTTCGTGACGCGGAGAATGTAACGCGAGGTCGCAGCGGGAGAAGCGTGGCAGAAAAGCGCCTCGTTCAAGACGCGCGCGTGAAGGACTTTTCCGTTGAGCTCGACGCCCATGCGCGCGAGTTCACTTCGGGGAAGCTTGTCGGCCATGGCGCGTTCGAGCGTGGCGAGCACTTTGCCTTTTTTACCTCCGCAAAAAAAACCTACAGAGTGGTCCGGCGCGCTGTTAATACCAAGTAACGGAATTCCGTCGCCGAGTTGGTGGGATGCCGCTAAGAGCGTACCGTCGCCTCCAATCGTGACTACGAGGTCGGCACGGGAAGGAATGCGCCCTCGTGGACCGCCTCGAAAGACGACATCCGCGCCGAGCTCCTCGAGCGCGCGGTCGACCTCGCGTACAGTCTCCTCGTGAGCTTCGTGTGACGAGCGAAGACGCACGACGCTCGGGTCGTGGCGTCGCAACAAGCGCGCGATGAGCGGGTCGTGATCTTCGACGACGAATTTTCGATAGTTCGTCCGTTTTTGTATGACGGCGATCTTCATGGTGCGCCTTCCGAGCCGAGTGCATCGGCGAGCCGACGAAGTGCGAGTTCGCTTTTCGCGTCGCGCAGTTCGCCGCGACGGCACGCGGCGAGAGCCTCATCGAGACGGACGCAAACAACTGCGGCTCCGGCCTCGATCGTCGAACCGTCGCCCTTTGGCTCCACGCGTGCCGACGGTTGCACCGCGACGTGAAAAAAATACTGGAGCTCGCCGATCATCGCAGGCGCCGGAAACGAAGGCATACCGAGTTCCAGCATCGCCTGTTCTTCAACGTGAAAACCAAGCTCTTCGGCAAGCTCCCTAGTGGCCGCGGCGCGCGGAGTTTCGTCGGGTTCGATGAGACCTGCGGGCACCTCCCAAAGGAGAGGCGAGCCGGACGACGCGGAAGCAAGACCCGGCGCGTGTGGCCTCATCGCGATGGGCGGCCTTAGGGCGCTGCGTAGCCAAACCCAAACGCTACCGGCCTCTTCGTGGTGAGCCACCATGACTGCGGCATCGAGTGCGCGACGATCGACGATATCGTACTCGAATTCAGGAGAGCGCACCCCGTCACGCATCACGCTGAGCTTGGCCCGACGTAACGACAAGAAGCCGCCGGATCCGTGACGCACTTCGCGGACGACCTCGATCTCGAACGATCGAGAAGTCGCGACCGTGCTTTTATCTAAAATAGGGAGCCTCTCGCGCGCAACCGTCACTGGGCGCGCATCTTAGAGGCGATAGCGGCCTGGGGGGATGAATTCGGCGTCGGCCGAAGGACATACCGTGGTTTCGGCAGGCCCCTTCCGACGTCGCCGTCGGCTACTGGCTGCTAACGTATGCGAGACTTCGTGAACGACTGCGTGGAGGGACCGACCGATGAAACCAACGAACGAGCCCTCCGTTGACGCGCGCGCTTTTGGCGCCGGCTCGCAAGAGTTGAATCTCGAGGGTATCGAGCGACGAGCGCTCGCGACTGAGCGCCGTTTGCGCGGCAAGCGAGCCCTCGAAGGGTTTGCAAAGGCGCTCGCGGTGGGGCTCGTCGGAGCGTCAGTGGTCGTGGTCCTGCGAAAGACGGGGATGGTGCCCGAACGCGCGGCGCGACTGGCGATCGGTGGGCTCTTGACCCAGGCGCTGGTGGTGGGCGTCGTAGGGTATGCGCGGAGGCTTCCCGCGCGTGCCGGAGCCGTGACGCTCGACCGCTTTCACGGGTTTGCCGATCGTCTGTCGAGTGCGCTCGCATTTGCGGATTTGCCGCGTGAAGCGCGCACGCCGTTTATGCGTGCGGCGATAGCCGATGCGACGACGCATGCCGATAGGGCTTCGCCGCGTCTCGCCGTGCCGTTTTCCTGGCCCCGCGAGTCACCGTTCGTGCTCGCGATGCTCGTGGCGATCGTCGCGCTTTCGCTCTTTGAGGTTCGTACTCACGTGGCGACCTACGCCGCAAAGACGATAGAGGCCGTCGATGTCACCGCGGACGATCTCGACGCGATGCGTGAGTTTTTACGCGCTATCGATGAGCGCACGCAGACCGACGACGCGAAGGCCGCGACTCGAGAGTTCAACCAACTGATCGATGACCTCGCGAACAAGCGTCTCGACCGCACGGAGGCCTTCCGCAGAATGCAGCAACTTGAAGATAAGCTTATGCAAGGTCGCGAAGCCGACCCAAAAGCGTTTGAGGAGGCTCTCAAACAGATGGGCGAAGAGCTCAAGAAGAGCGAGATGACGAAGCCGGCTGGCGAGGCGCTGGAGAACAAAAATCTCTCTCAGGCCGAAAGGGCGATGCGCGATCTCGCCAAGAAGCTCCGCGAGAAAGGCAGCGCTGTCGACAAGGCGCAACTCGAGAAGATGCGCGAGGCGATGCAGAAAGCCGCCGGAGATCAGGCGAAGCGCGCCGAAACGCTCGGCCAACGTCGCGAAGAGCTGAAGCAAGACCTGTTGAAGCAGAAACAAAAGGCTGGCGACGCCGGTGACAACGAGGAGGAAAAAAGCCTCTTGAAGAAGAAAGAGCGCGAGCTCGAACGTCTCGATCGCGAGAGCGCGCAGCAGGACAAAACACGACGCGCGCTCGAACGTCTGGACCGCGAACTTCAGAAAGCCGCCGAAGACCTGATGAAGGACATGAACATGTCCGCGCAGGATCTCGAGAACGCTGCGGAAGACGTCAATCGAATGGCAAAACAGGAAATGTCTCAAGAGGAGAAAGAGCAGCTACGGCAAAAACTCCAGGAGCTCCGTGAGACCATGCGCCAGCAGTCTCAGGGCGGTCAGGGACAGATGAGTCGACTCCGCACATTCCAGCGAAGAGCCCAAGGAAAAGGCACCCAGCAAGGTCCGGGACAAGGCGGCGCACCCGGACAAGAAGGTGAGGGGGAAGACGGGAAAGACGGGAAAGACGGGAAAGACGGAAACGGCCAAGGCGCGCAGGCGGGAAACGGCGAAGGCGCCGGCCAGAAGGGACAGGGGCAAGGCAGCGGCGGCGAGACATGGATCCTCGGACCTAACGGCGACAAAGTGATGATCATGACCGCGCAAAAGGGCCAAGGTTCTGCCTCGGGAGAGAGCGGACAAGGCGGCACGGGCAAAAATGGAGCGGGCCGCGGACAAGGTCACGATCCGAATGTCCAAGGCGCGGCCACCAGCCTGAAGTCCGGCGTGCAAGACACCCAACTCCAGGGAAACGACACTGGGCAAGCTGGCAGTCCAAGTCGGAGTGAGGTTATCCTCGGTGCGGCAGAGCGCGGCTTTGCTTCACGTGGCTACCAAAATGTGTATCGCGAATACCATACCGTCGCCGAAGAGGCACTCAACAAGGACGCGATCCCAGGCGGCTATCGGTTTTACGTCAAACGGTACTTTCAGCTCATTCGCCCACGTGACGATGGAACCGCACCCGCACCCGCGAATCCGTAACCACGCATGCGTGCGTCAAGGTACGTTTGAGGTCTCCGCCATGACTACCACTGAATCAGACGAAGTTCGCGCCTCAGTCGATGCCTTTCGATCGTCGATAGCGACGCTCAAAGACGAGATCGCGAAGACCATCGTAGGCAATGTCACAGTGGTCGACGGAGTCCTCATGTGCCTGCTTGCGGGCGGCCACGCGCTCCTCGAAGGCGTTCCTGGGCTGGGCAAGACGATGCTCGTCAAGACGCTCGCCGAAGCGCTGAGTCTTCAATTTTCGCGCGTTCAATTCACGCCCGACTTGATGCCCGCCGACATTCTCGGGACCACGGTGATCGACGACACGAAAGCGGGCGGCAAGGTCTTCGAGTTTCGCAAAGGGCCTATTTTTGCAAACATCGTACTTGCAGACGAAATCAACCGCGCGACGCCGAAAACGCAGAGCGCGCTGCTCGAAGCCATGCAGGAGCACCGCGTCTCGGTAGGAACTCGCACGCACGTGCTCGAGGAGCCCTTCGTCGTCTTAGCGACGCAAAACCCGCTTGAGATGGAGGGAACGTATCCGCTGCCCGAGGCTCAACTCGACCGCTTCTTCTTCAAGCTCCACGTGCCTTTCCCCAACCGCGAGGAGCTCCATGCCATTTTAGACCTGACAACGGGAGCCACCCGGAGCGAACGACAGCCCGTGCTTCACAAAGACGAAATCATGCGCATGCAAAGCCTCGTTCGTCGCGTGCCGGTCGCGCGCCACGTTCAGGATTACGCCATTCGTATGGTCCTTGCGACCCACCCTGAAGGTCCGGACGCGCCAGAAACGTGCAGACGTTTTGTTCGCTTCGGGGCTTCTCCGCGTGGCGCTCAATCGGTACTTTTGGCCGCGAAGATTCGAGCGCTTTTCGAGGGCCGCTTCGCCGCGAGCGTCGACGACGTGCGTGCGGTCGCGCTGCCCGCGCTTCGCCATCGCGTGTTGCTCAACTTTGAAGGCGAAGCCGAGGGCACGAAGACCGACCAGGTCATCGAGGCTATTGTCAAAGCGTTACCCGAGACAAAGGTCAGTAAAACAGGGGCGGACGTGGGCCTGAGCTGATGGGCTTTCTCGACTCCATACTCGGCCGCAACGTGGCATTGGGCGCGGTCCCGCGTGGCGCCAATGCTGATCTTTTTGATGACGATTTTCAGCGTAAGCTCGATTACCTCGCGCTCGTCAGCAAGCGAGCGTTCGCAGGTCGAATGCGCGCGGATCGAAGAACCAAAAAGACCGGTGCGGGTATCGAGTTTGCCGACCACCGCGACTACCAGCCTGGCGACGACTTTCGCTATCTCGATTGGAATGTCTACCAACGCTTCGACCGCCTGCTGCTGCGGCTCTTCGAGGAAGAAGAGGACCTCGCGATCTACTTCGTGATTGATGCGTCGACGTCGATGGGGTTCGGCCGCGCGGAGGCCGAGGGCAAGAAGTTTCGTTACGCCAAGCGCGTGGCGGCAGCTCTCGCGTACGTCGGCCTCGCGAACCTCGATCGGGTAAGCCTTACTTCGACGACCGATAAAGTCCTGAGTCGTATGCCCGCGACCCGTGGAAAAGCTCGAATTTTTAAGGTTTTCAAGTACTTGAGCGAGCTCGAGTCGGACGGCTGTACCAACCTCGAGGACGCCCTCAAAACGTTCGTCGCGCAGAACAAGCGCCGCGGGCTGGTCGTGCTCGCGAGCGATCTGTATGACCCTCACGGGTTCGAGAGGGGAATCAACGTCCTCCGCTACAACAAGTTCGACCCGTTCGTCGTGCACGTCGTTGACCGCGAAGACGCCAAGCCGAAGCTCGCCGGCGACGTGTTGCTCTATGACTGTGAGACGGGGGATGAGCGCGAGGTCACGGTGACGGCCCGCGTACTCGAGCGATTCGAAATCGCTTACAAGGAATACCTGGAGGAAATCGAGCGGTTCTGTTCGTCCAAGCAGGTGCCTTACATTCAGGCCGATGTCGCGGTTCCGTTCGATGAACTCATCCTCCGTGTGTTTCGGCGCGGCGGGTTCCTTCGCTAAGTGTCTCGCCGCTAATCGTCTATCGTCATGATTTTTGCAGGTCTCCCGTTCACGGCGCTCATCGGCATTTTCGGCGTCGCCGCGGCGTTTGCGACAGCGCTTTATATTCTGAAGCTCCGTCGGCGAACGGTCGCCGTTCCCTTCTCGAAGCTCTGGGAACGGATCCTTCGAGACAAGGAGGCGACGAGTCTTTTCTCGAAGCTGAAGCGCTTGCTTTCCCTGTTCGTACAACTCGCGCTGCTCGCCTTGCTCGCGTTGGCCCTCGGCGACCCTCGAGCGACAGCGAGCTTTTTGAAAGGCCGTAATCTGGTTGTCCTCGTCGACGCGAGCGCCTCCATGCAAGCGACCGACGGCTCACCGACGCGCCTTGCAGCGGCCAAAAAGGAAGTCCAAAAACTGATCCGCGGCCTCGGCGGCGCGGACCGGATGCTTCTCGCGCAAATGGACGCCACAGTCACGCCGCTCGGACCGATGAGCGGCGACACCTCCGAGCTCGAACGCGCGCTTGACACCATTCATGCGACCGACACGCGCGCCGACTATTCGCGTGCACTCCGATTTGCCACGGACTCGGTCCGCGGCCTCGAAAATGCCGAAATAGTCGTCGTTTCCGATGGTCGACTCGGCGAGGCGACGGACGCCTCGGGGAAGGTGAAGCTCGAAGCTGACATTCGGTTTACCTACGTTCCGATCGGGACGGCGTCGCGCAACGTGGGTCTTACGGCGTTCTCCGTACGGCGCTATCCACTCGACAAAAGCCGCTATGAAGTGATGCTCGAAATCACGAATACGGGACCCGAGCCAGAGGAGGTCGAGCTCTCTCTATTTGGAGACAAGAACCTCGTCGACCTCACGAAACTTCGCCTCGGGGCAGGGGAACGTCTTCCTCGTTTCTACCCAAATCTTTCCGGTGCGAGTCGCACGCTCGAGGCGCAAATCAAAGCGTTGCCGGGCAGCCAAGACACGTTACCGGCCGACGACCACGCCTACGCGCTTCTTCCTGAACGGCGCCGCGCGAAGGTGCTTGTCGTCTCACAAGGCAATAGCTACCTCGAAGCGGCGCTTCTGCTTGACGAGTACCTCGACGTTCGTGTGGTCTCGCCAAAGCAATACGCCGAGACGACAGCGACGAGCGGCGTGACCCAGGACGTGGTTATTTTCGACGGGGCAACGCCTGCGAGTCCGCCACGCGCCCATGCCATCTATCTCGATCCTCGTGGCTCCGGCTCGCCCGTCAAAGTCGAAGGAGAACTAAAACAGCCAGGGTTCGATCGCCTCACGCGCAACCATCCCATCCTTCGTTGGACCGCGCTCGACGACGTGAATGTTGCGCGCGGACACAAGCTTGTTGCCGAGTCGGCCGACAAAGTCGTCGGCGCGAGCGACCAAGGCGCGATCCTTATTGCCGGTCAGCGCGGTTCGTTCAAGTTTGTCGCGCTCGGCTTCGACCCGCGCGAGAGCGACCTTCCGCTGCGGGTGGCGTGGCCGGTTCTCCTCCTCAATTGCATCAATTGGTTTACGGACGAAGACGCGCGGTACATTTCGAGCTTTCGTACGGGCGACGTTTGGCGCGTTCCGGTCGTGTCGGCGAGCGGCCAGGCACTGCTCACACGCCCCGACGGCCTCGAAATTGCGGTGCCGGTCCACGACGGTCGCGCCGTCTATCTGGGGGAAAGTGCTGGGTTCTACGGGGTTCGCCCGCTGGACGCTCACGTCGTTTCTCCGTCGCCAAAAGATGCAGTCGAAGGCACTCGCACGGCTTTCGCGGCGAATTTGCTCGACGTCGAGGAGAGCACGCTCGAGCCCGTGAAGGAACTCGTGGTCGACGGGCGAAAGGCCGGCGCCTTAGTCGGCTTTCAAATCGGCGTTCGGCGCGAGCTGTGGATTTATCTGCTGCTTGCCGCCTTGGTCCTCACGGTGATCGAGTGGATAACTTACCACCGGAGAATCACGGTATGAGCCGCTCGCCATTCACGGTTGCCGCAACGTGTCTCGCGGCCGTTGCATTGCTGACTCTCGGAGGCTTGCTCGGTCCTCGCTTCGTGACATCCCTGACCGTAGAACTCTACGTCTCGCTCGTGGTGGCCCTAGGGTCTGCGCTTTTGGTGGCGCATTCCGCATTCTCGGCGTGGCGGTCCTTACGCGCCAAAGGCAACGTCGCCACGAATCGCGTGGCGTTCGCCATGGCTGCGGGTCTCGTTGGGCTCGCGTGCGCCTTCTTGTATTGGCAAAGAGTCCTTCGCCCGGATGTCGTGACGCTCGCCTGGAAGGCGCGAGGGACCGACTACGAGCTACTCTCGCCGAAGATGCTGGGTGGGGTGCTCATCGCCCCCTTCTTTCTTTGGGTGACGGGGCGATCGCTGGCCGATTTACCGTGGCTACAGCGCGTCTTGTCGGCGGCTCTGCGAGTCGCGTTCGTCGCACTTCTCGTGCTCGGCCTCTCGCGGCTCGCCCGCACGGCAACGACGCAGAAGGTCTGCACGGTGTACCTCGTCGACGTTTCCGAATCGGTGCCCGACGCGGCGGTCGAAGACGCGCGCGCGGAAATCGCAAAGGGCCTCATCGGGAAGCCGCCCGATGCCTTGGTACGTGTCATTACGTTTGCTAAGCGTCCGCGACTCGTGCCGCTGGCGGACGCGGCGGTTGAAGCGCCGGTTCTCGAGCGCCACGACGTTGCCGTCACGTCGGGCGTCAGACCCATGGAAAAGCGCAGCGGAATGGGCGCCGGGACAGACATCGCGAGCGCGCTACAGCTTGCTTACGGTCAGTACCCTGCGGGCTATCTGAGGCGTGCCGTCCTCCTCACCGACGGCGTACAGACGGACGGCGACGTTCTCGCGGAAGCCAACCGCGCGCGGGAGTTCGGCGTCAAGATTTTCACGATGGCTTATCGTCGTCCTGTTCCGGGCGAGGTGGCTCTCCGAGATCTCCGCGTGCCCGACAAGGTGAGCGTGGGCGAACCGTTTACTCTGCACGCAAATATTTTCTCGAGTCGCGCGCAGAAGGTGAAGGCCACGCTCAAGCAAGGCGAAGCCATCAATGGGCTCGATGGTCTGCGGAGTCTCGACCTCAAAGCGGGAGACAACGACGTAAGCTTCAAGAGCGTTGTGCGCGTCGCGGGTGAAGTCACGTATGCGCTCGAACTGTCAGATATCCCGGAAGACAGCTTTCGCGAAAACAACAAGTTTGCCGTGTCGGTCGCGGTTCCCGGTCGTCCAACGGTCCTCTATGCCGAGGGCAATCCTGCGCGTGCGAGTTACTTGTCCGCCGCGCTTTTGGCGCAGGAGCTCGACGTTGACGTGCGAAGTCCGCGCGAGATCCCGTCGTCGATTCGTGAGCTCGAACGCTACGATTTCGTCATTCTCTCCGACGCTTCCGCGGAGTCGGTTTCACTGACGCAACAGGACGCCATCGAGAGTTACGTGCGCGATCTGGGCGGCGGCTTTCTCTTCGCGGGAGGCGAAGCTGGGTTCGGTCTTGGCGGGTGGGCCCACACCACGATCGAGCGCATTCTCCCCGTCCGAATGGACGCCGAAAAGCGCCGTGACGAGCCACAGGTCGCGATGGTTCTCGTCCTCGATCGCTCAGGGTCGATGAGCGGATTGCCTATCGAGATGGCGAAGGCTGCGGCCAAAGCGACCGCAGATACGCTTGCCGCCGACGACCTGCTCGAGGTCATCGCTTTCGACTCCGCGCCTACGCGCGTCGTGCGGATGACGCCAGCCAAGCACCGTGCTCGTATTCAAGGCGATATTGCACGTATTCAAGCAGGTGGCGGAACCGAGATCTTTAGCGCTCTCGACGCTGCGTATCAAACGTTGACGGCCACGCGCGCGAGGCGCAAGCACATGATTCTCCTCACGGATGGTCAGGCGCCGCAGAATGGCATTCGCGACCTCGTCCAAGCTATGGCCGCCGAAGGAATTACGGCGTCCGCCGTTGGCTTGGGGAGCGGTATCGACGAGACACTTCTTCGCATGATAGCAGAGCTCGGTGGCGGTCGCCTTTACAAGGTGGCTGACGCTCAGTCGCTGCCGAGAGTATTTACCCGTGAAACGGAGTTGGTCTCGCGCAATGCCGCCGTCGAAGAATACTTTCAGCCCAAAGTAGTTTCGCCGGCCGATTTTCTTCGTGGCATCGACATGAACTCCGCGCCGTTTCTTCACGGGTATGTCGCTACGAAAATGCGCGCGGTGCCGGCGCAAGAGATTCTCACGAGTGAGGTTCGGGAGCCCATCCTCGCGCGGTGGCACGTGGGCCTCGGCTGGTCACTTGCGTGGACGAGCGATGTGAAAAACTTGTGGGCCGTCGAGTGGCTTCGCTGGCCGGGTTACGGGCAATTTTGGGGGCAACTCGTGCGCGAGCACATGCGTCAAAAGAAGCGCCAGACGTACGAAATGCGCGCTGAAATCGATGCCGCGACGGGCCGCGTGAAGGCGTCGATCGATGCCGTCGGCCTGGACGACCGCTTCCAAAACGGACTCGACGCGAAACTGACCGTAACAGGCCCGCGCGATGGCTCCGGGAAGGCCGAAGGGCGGCCGTTGCCTGTCGTCATGCGTCAGACGGCGCCCGGTCACTACGAGTCTGATTTTCCTCTCGATCGCTTCGGTTCGTTCGTGCTGCATGCCTCGCTCGAAAGGAGCGTCGAGGACGGCAAAGGCGGCCAGAAAAGCGTGCAGGTCGCAGAGAGTTTTGGTCACGTCACCAACGCCTATCCACGCGAGTACCTGGCACTTGCGCCGGACATCGCAACGCTTTCCATGACGGCCGAAACGACCGGCGGGCGTGTCGATCCGGACGTGAACGGCGTCTTTGATCCCGCCGGCGACACCATCCGTTTTCACGAAGATTTGTGGTCTCGATTTATAGGCGCCGCGTTGGCCGTCTACCTCATCGACCTTTTGGTTCGCCGCGTCCGCCTTTTTGACCGGAAGAAGACGTTAAAACCGAAGGCCAAGCTCCCGCAGCGACGGGCGCAAGCCTAAGTTTTCGCGTGTCGGCAAACGTGTGACGCCAGCTTCCAAAGTGGTTTGAGCTCACACGAATGTTACGCAATGGAGGTTGCGCTCGGGAGCCGCATTTGGCAGGTTGCGACGCGGGACTCGCCCAACCGGCGCGTCTCGCGTCGCGTCCATCTGCCTTTGAGACTGTCTGTTCGCAGCGCAGTCGTCTCTTTGCGATAGCTGTCACGCTCCGTAACCCGCCACTGACCCATCTACGAGGAGACCGTTATGCACGGAGCTTTCGCCTACGTCACCCGGGTATCTTGCATTGCGACGTTCGCAGCTTTCGCTCTCAGCGTCGGGCAGTTCTCATGCAGTGATGGCGCGGGGCAGGAGGCAGAATCGAATGTGCCTTTTGCAACGGTCGTGGACTCGCTGGTTTCAAACGTAGACAACAAAGGCCCGCGCGCCGAGACGGCTGCGCTTACCGAGGGGCAGCCATACCGAATCGTAGCCGCTAACCTCTCTTCCGGCCCTGGGCAAAGTTATGACCCCGGCCACGGAACGCGCCTTTTGCGCGCACTTTCTCCGGATCTCGCGCTCGTTCAGGAAATGAACTGTGGCGACAACCAACCCGCGGCGGTTCGCACCTGGGTCGACGCGGCCTTCGGTGATGGCTTTTCTTACGTTCAGGAGAGCGGAAAGAATATCCCTAATGGGGTCGTGAGTCGGTTCCCCATTGTCGAAAGCGGCGTTTGGCGTGACTCGGTAATCAATGACCGTTCGTTCGTATGGGCGCGAATCAACACGCCCGATGGAAAGCGTATTTTTGCCGTGAGCGTGCACCTCTCAACCCGTTCGGGGCTCCGGGGTGCCGAGGGCCCAGCGCTTCGCCGCAACCTCGATGCCCAAATTCGCGCTGGCGAGCTTGTCGTTGTCGGGGGAGATTTTAACGCCGATTCGGCAAACGATATCGGTATTCGCGCTCTCGAGCCTACAGTCGGAACTGGCGGTAAGGTGCCTGCAGATGAAAGCGGTAATCGGAATACGAACGCGTCGCGCAACAAACCCTACGACCAGGTCCTTTTGAGTCCCGCGCTCGCCCGCGCCCAGGTCCCCTCCCTCATCGGGGGTTCGTCGTTCCCCAACGGCTTCGTTTTTGACACGCGCCGGTTCAGCAATCTCGGTTCCTTACCGCCGGCGCGCCCGGGTGACAGTGCCGCGCCTCAGATGCAACACATGGCCGTCGTCCGAGACGTCGCTCTCTCGCAGGCCAATTAGGCGGATGTCGCGGTCGTGTAGCCTCGCTCAGAGGCACGCGCTAACGTCCTCGCTCTTTTCCTCGTTGTCCTCCGCCGAACTCGGGCTATAGCCTAAGCCTCGGCGGACTGGTCTTGATCCGCGCAACGGTTGCGCGAAGGCAAGCATCTTAGCCGGAATGGCAGACGCCTTGACCGCCGACAAAATCAGCGAAAAGCCAATTACTTCGTACGACGAACTTCTCTCCTTGTTTCACGATTCGGTGAAACCTCGGGCGCAGTTCCGCATCGGTGCGGAGATGGAGAAGTTCGGCATCTTCCCAAACGGCGACCCGATCCCGTACGAGGGTGAGGGCGGCGTCCTTAACTTAATGCGTGAGCTCGCTGACGGCGGTGGGTGGCAGACGGAGGCCGAGACGGAGGGCGGGCCGCTGCTCGCTCTTCAACGAGACGGCGCGAGTATCACGCTCGAACCCGGTAGCCAGTTTGAGCTTTCGGGCGCGCCATTGGTCACTTGTCATGAAATACGTTCCGAATTCCGCGGGCACCTTGCCGATTTGCACGCGTACTCGGACCGATGCGGAGTGACTTGGCTCGGCCTTGGTTTTCACCCTTTCGCAAAGCGCGATCAGTTCACGATGGTGCCGAAGCAGCGGTACTCGGTGATGCGGGAGTACTTGCCCACGCGCGGCTCACTCGCGCTCGACATGATGCTGCGCACGGCGACGGTGCAAGCAAACTACGACTACCTCTCGGAGGACGACGCGATGCTCAAGATGCGCGTCGCGCTCAAGCTCGCTCCCTTGACCACGGCGCTCTTTGCCAACTCGCCGTTTGTCGAAGGTCAACCTTTCGGCGGCAAGAGCATGCGGGCGAAGGTTTGGCTCGACACCGACAACGATCGCTCGGGTCTTGTTTCCACGGTGTGGAAGCGGAACGCAAAGTTTGTCGACTACGTCGAGTGGGCCCTCGACGTTCCGATGTTCATGTTCAAGCGTGACGACTTGAAGATCGCAAACACTGGCCAAAGCTTTCGCAGTTTTTGGAAGAGCGGCTATCAGGGCCATAAGCCGACGATGAGCGACTGGAAGACGCACATCAACACGCTCTTCCCCGAGGTTCGACTCAAGAATACCATCGAGGTCCGTGGCGCTGATTCGCAGGGCGCCGCTTTGGCGTGCGCGCTTCCGGCGCTTTGGGCGGGCATCCTCTACGATACGCAAGCGCTTGCTGAGGCAGAAGCCCTAACGGCGGACTGGACGTACGACGAAGTCAGCGCCACGCGTAAAGAGGTTTGGAACAAGGGGCTCGGTTCGCGCTTCCGCGGCGCCACGCTCCAACTCGTCGCCGAGAAACTACTCACTCTCGCGGCTGGCGGGCTCGACCGCCGGGCGCACGTCGACGCGGCCGGGAACACCGAGCGCGTGCATATTGCAGCCCTCGAGGCGCTCGTGGCGAACGGCCAGACGCCGGCCGATAAGCTTCTCGAAGGCCTTGACCACCTCCGCGATCCGCGTGCGGAGATTATCAGGCGGTGCGACCTCGTAGGCACGGGGTGAGTTTCCCGACGCCGTCACGCGAAGGGCTTCGCGGGTAGCCCGGGCTTGATGGCAAGGCGCCGCGCACTTGAAAAGGCGGCTAGCCGCGGCGTGCGTTGTCGACGAAACGGCGGACCTTTTCGAGGTCTTTCCTGCCTGGCATTCCGGTTTTCTCAACGCCACTGGCGACGTCCACGCAATAGGGTCGAACTTCGCGGACTGCGCGCGCGACGTTGTCCGGATCGAGCCCCCCGGCGAGCGTTAGCTGTCGCTCGCGCGCCAGCGTCTTCACGAGGTCCCAGTCGAACGTGGCGCCACTGCCACCAAGCATGCCGTCGACTTTCGCGTCGACGAGCAGGTGCTCTCCCGCGAACGCGCGAGCGAGCGCTACGTCCGCGCTCGTCGCCACACGCACGGCTTTGTAGGCGTGCGGAAGGAGCGCACCGAGCGTCTCCTGAGTTTCGTCGCCATGGAGTTGCAGGCAGCCGAGCTCGGCGTCGTGCACGAGACCACGCATCGCGTCGACCGAAAGATTCGCAACCACACCTACGACGAGCGCCTTCCCGCCGACAGCCCGTGAGATGGCGCGAGCGGTCGCAACATCGACCACGCGAGGGCTCGAGGCCACAAAGTTGAGGCCAATCGCGCGAACCCCAAGCGCAACGCAGGCCACAGCGTCTTCGCTCGAAAGAAAACCGCAGACTTTGACATAAACCATCGACGCCGCACCCTACTCTGGTAGGCAACGAAGTCTGAAGCTGAACGTGACACGCTGACGCTCGTCAACGCGGGCGTTACGCCTTGAGGCCGAGGAGCTCCCTTACCTTTGCGATGACCTGCGTGGCTTGAATGGGTTTGATGATGTACGCGTTGGCTCCGAGTGCGAGGGCACGCTGCCTGTCTTCTTCGGCGCTTTCGGTCGAAATAACGATGATCGGCATGTTCTTGTGGACCGAGTCCGTGCGCACCCGCTTGACGAGTTTCAGACCATCCATAATCGGCATATTGATGTCCGTCAGGAGGATGTCGAACGTGCCTGTCGTGAGCTTACGGAGTCCGTCCAGTCCATTGTTGGCTTCGGTGACGCGAATCTGCGGGATACGCGAGAGCGCAAAAACGAGGAGCTCTCTCATCATCGTCGAATCTTCGACGACAAGGCATTTGAATTCCCTCGGAGGAGAGGTGGAGAGCGTCATGTCGCGTCTCCTTTGACCCATTCGCGGAGCTCGGAGCCCAGGATTCGCGGAACGCGGCGCAGCGACGCCAGGTCGCGACTTGCGGTAAGAAGCATAATCGCGCGAAGTTCCGTCAGAACGCCCTCCAGGAACGCGATGGCTCCGGCGCGGCCGTTTGAGCTGAGCGCTTTCAACACAGGGCGTGCGATCCCCGCCGCCGTGGCTCCGAGAGCGAGGGCGCGAGCGACGTCCAAGCCGGTGCCGACGCCTCCCGTCGCGATGAGAGTTTCGAAACCGAGAGGAGCGAGCATTCCGACGCTTGCCGCTGTCGGTATGCCCCAGTCCCAAAGAGCCTCGCCCAGTGCGCGCGCGGCGTGGTCTTGCATCGCCTCCGCGCGTACGGTTTCGACGGCGACCCAGGACGTTCCGCCTGCGCCTGACGTGTCCACATGCCGTACGCCAGCCGCGCGAAGTCGCTCGCCGACCGCGCGGGAAAGACCGCAGCCCGTCTCCTTTATGACCACGGGAAAAGGGAGCTCCCTCACCGCCGCGGCGATAGTCTCGAGGCCACCGCGGAAGTCACGATCGCCTCCCGCTTGAACAAGCTCCATCGCCGGATTCAAGTGGATGCATAGCGCATCGGCTCCGATCGAGCGGACGAGCGTCTCGATTTCGGCAAGGGTCATCTGGCGCGCTTGTACGACGCCGACATTCCCGAGAAGTAGCGCCCTTGGAGCCACCTCGCGGACCGCATAGGAACGCCTTGTGCTCGCATCGTCGCGAACGAGCATCGCGCGCTGGCTGCCTAGGCCAAACCCGACGTTGAGCTCCTCGGCGATTGACGCGAGCTCGCGGTTGATCTCCGCCGCTTGGTCCGTGCCGCCGGTCATCGCCGCGATCACGAGCGGCGCGGACAAAGTTTTCCCGAGGAGACTGCACGACGTGTCCAGCTCGCGCATGTCGAGGTCGGGCAGCGCGTTGTGAATGAACCGTACTTGCTCTAGGAGAGTGGTCTTGTCGCGAAATGCAACCTCGTCCGTGGTGCAAAGCGCGAGATGATCTGCTTTTCGCTGTCCGATCGTGCTCATGTCGAGGCGCCGTTCATAAAATAGAGAAAGGTTCAGAGAAAAGTAAAAGCGCGCGAATTCGCACGCCGGTTTTGTTAAACAGGCGGTTGACGCCTGCGTGGACGACACCTAACTACCGCCTCGTGCTCGCGCTCGCGTCGGCTATCTTATCCTAGTCTTCGCCCAAATGTTCTGGCCTGCCGTGTATGCCGCGACAAGCGATGTTCGAGCGCGGCCACCCGCCTCAGTTTTTTGACCCCTCACCTCACCGACAGTCGCACAGCGCAACCATCGAGTCCATGGATCGCAACAGATGAGCCCCGGGCCGAAAACTGCCGCAGCTTCCACCTCCGACGCGTCCTTTGCAGGTTTGCTCGAGGCGGTGCGGGGCCACGTCGACGCGCAGTTAGGCGCATGGCTTCGGCCACGCGTGGCGCATGCAAAAAGTGTCAGCGCGGAGGTCGGGGCAGCCGCCGAAGCGGTGCAGGGGCTCGCGGTCCGCGGCGGAAAGCGCATGCGCGCGGCGCTTCTGGTCGCGGGTTTCGAGGCCGGCGCGGCTGACCGAGACACGCTCGTAACACCCGCGCCCCGGCCGCCGCCGAACGGCCGCGATCTCGCCGCGCTGTTCCGGGATTGCGACCGCGCGATGCTCGCGATTGAGCTCCTGCAGGTCTACCTTCTCATTCACGACGACTGGATGGACGATGACGACGTGCGCCGCGGCGGGCCGGCCGTGCACATCGAGCTGCGCGCTCGGCTCGGCTCGAAGCGCCTCGGGGATACCGGCGCTATTCTCGCGGGAGACCTGGCGAGTGCCTATTCTCAAGAAGCGCTCTTCGAGACGCCGCTCAGCGGAGATCGTGTACTCGCGGCCGCGAGAGCGTTTGGACGCATTCAAGTAGAGGTGGTGACGGGCCAGCTGGCCGAGATGTCGTCGCTGCCTAGCGTGGAGCTTATCCACGCGTTGAAGACCGCAAGCTATACGGTGACGGGTCCCCTGGCGATGGGCGCGCACCTCGCGGGCGCATCTGACGCGCGCATTGAGCAGCTCGCTCGCTACGGTCGCCCTCTCGGGGTGGCATTTCAGCTTCGTGATGATCTCCTCGGGACATTCGGTGATCCCAGCGCTACGGGCAAGCCCGTGGGCAACGATATTCGCCAGGGCAAGCGCACCGCGCTCGTCGAAGCGATGCATGGTGCGGGGGCGTCAGGCGGGTTGCTCGCGCGCGTTCTCGGCCGGGAGGATGCGTCGGCCGATGAGGTCGCTGAGGTCGTCCGCGCGATGGAGGAATCAGGCGCGAGGGCTCGTGTCGAGGCGCGTGTAGCCGAGCTTCTCGCGGAGGCGAGAGCGTCTCTTTCCGCGATGGATTTACCCGATACGTCGCTCGCCAAAGTGTGGCTCGCAGGGGCAGTGCGTGCTCTCGGGGAGCGCTCTTCGTGAAGCGCGGCACGGCGCACGGCAAAGTGATCCTATTCGGAGAGCATGCCGTTGTTTACGGTGTACCCGCGCTTGCGGCCGGCATCGATCGGGGAGCCTGGGCAGACGCCACGCCCGTTCCCGGTAACGTCAGCACGCTCCATGTCCGCGGTTGGAACGTAACGTTCACCAACGTCGTCGACGCGGACTCACCGCCGCTCGCGCGTGCGTTCTGTGACGTGCTCGTCGCCACGAGGGAGGGGCAGCGCAGCGCACGCGAGGCGCCTGTGGAGAGCGTGAGAGTCGAGGCCGAGTCGGACCTGCCGCCAGGCGGCGGACTGGGTTGTTCGGCCGCGCTCGGTGTCGCTGTGGCGCGAGCCCTTGACCCCGCCGTGACGGGCGCGGCTCTGGCGGTGCGGGTTGACGCGTGGGAGCGTGTCTTCCACGGCAACCCGTCAGGGATTGACGCCACGGTTGCCGCGCAGGGGGGGTGCCTCGTTTTTCAGCGGCCTTTCCCCGTACCTCCCGACGGATGTCCGCCGACGGTGGAGCGCGTTCGGGTCAACCAGGCGATCCATCTTTGCGTCGGTCATAGCGGGCAAGCCTCGAGCACTAAGTCGATGGTCGAGGCTGTCGCGCGCATCCGGGAACGCAGGCCCGAGGTCACGCAGCGAACGTTCGACGCGATTCACACGCTCGTCAAAAACGCACGACTTGCTATCGAAGACTACGACCTTCGTGCCGTGGGGCAGCTTCTCGACCTCAACCAAATGTTGCTTGCGGGGCTGTTTCTTTCCACGCCCGAAATCGAGCAGATGTGCGCTTCTGCGCGTACGGGCGGTGCCCTGGGCGCGAAGCTGACGGGGGCGGGGGGGGGAGGCTGTGTGGTCGCTCTTGTCGAGAATGTGGAGCGTGGCGCGTCCGTGCTGGCGGCTTGGAAACGTGATGGCTTCGATGGCTTTGCGGCGACCGTGAAGCCTGAAACCACGGATGTGCAAGGGATCCTAGCAAAGCTGCATGACCGTGTGCTCGCCGCGAGGGCGCCATGACCCGAGACCCCTCATGACGGTCAAGCAAACGTCGGCCTTAGCGGGCGCGCAACAAGACCAGGCGCGCGCGGCGACGGCCCTGGCGCACCCGAATATCGCGCTCGCCAAATACTGGGGAAAGCGGGAAGGCGACGGCAACATTCCCGCGGTGCCGAGCCTTTCGGTCACGCTTTCCGGGATGAGCACGACGACGACCGTGTCTTTTGACGACACCTTGGTCGACGACGAGCTCGTGCTCAACGGCGAACCTCAGGCTCACGACGCCCGCGCGAAGGTCCGCGCGACGCAGCTCCTCGATCGCGTGCGGGCCGCCGCATCCACGACGAGCCGCGCCCGCATTGAGAGCGTGAACGATTTTCCCACCGCGAGTGGGCTTGCGTCGAGCGCTTCGGGGTTCGCGGCCCTCGCGCTCGCATCAGCGACCGCCGCCGGCCTCGACTGGGACCCTTCGCGCGTCGCTGACCTCGCGCGCAGGAGCTCCGCGAGCGCGGCTCGAAGCCTGTTTTCAGGGTTCGTCGAGCTCGAGGGGCTCATCGCCCGTGCGGTCGCTGGGCCCGCCGCACTGGACCTTCGAGTTCTGGTCTGCGTGACGACTGAAGCGGAGAAAGCGACCTCGTCGACGGTCGGTATGAAGCTTACACAAGCGGCGAGCCCGTACTACGAGGCTTGGGTGACCGACGCGACACGGTCTCACCTGACGATGCGAGACGCACTGCTGCGCGGCGACTTTTCGCACGTCGGTGAGCTCGCCGAGCGCAGCGCTCTCGCCATGCACGCGTGTGCGATGGCCGCAGGCATTGTCTACGTGACGGGAGCGACCCTTTCCGCCCTTGCCGAGGTCCGAGCCATGCGTGCGAGCGGTCTCGAAACGTACGGCACGATAGACGCCGGGCCTCACCTAAAGTGCCTCGTTCGTGCAGAGGAGGCCGTTCGGGCACGGGCGCGCCTCGAAGCTGTGCCCGGAGTCCTCCGCATCATCGAAACGGCGCCTGGTGACGGCGCACGCCTCCTCGGGGGACCTCCGTGAAAGCGTTTGCGCCAGGCAAACTCGTGCTCACGGGCGCCTATGCGGTGCTCGACGGCGCACCCGCGATCGTCATGGCCACGAACCGCGGTGCGGTGGCGGACGGCGCGCGGGCGAACCTTACGCCATCGCTCGAAGTTCGCGCGGCACTTCGTGACCTACCGGCGCCCGCCGTGGACGCTTCAGCGCTCTTTCACGGCACCCGCAAGCTCGGTCTCGGCGCGAGCTCTGCGATTCTCGTGGCCTCGCTCGCGGCGCTCGAGGCAGCGGGCGGTGCCGACCTCGCGAGCGAGATCGTCCGCGACAGCCTTTTTGCTCGCGCGCGCGCCGCGCACGCCTCGGCCCAATCCGGCGGCAGTGGCGTCGATGTCGCCGCAAGCGTTTACGGCGGAATCCTGGAATACGTTCCTGGCGTGGCGGCGCGGAGAGCGCTTCCCCCATCGATCCAAATCACCGTGTTCGCCTGCCCGTTAAGCGCTCGTACATCGGAGCTTCGTGCGCACGTAGACCGATTCGCTTCGACGTCGAAAGCGAACTACGCGTCGTGCATGGGCGAGCTTAAAGCTATCGCGGAGTCGGCCGCGGCGTCTGTCAAAGCTCAAGACCGGTCTTCATTTCTTGACGCCGTGCGGTCGGCAGCACGCGCGCTGGCACGGCTTGGCGTGGCCGCGGACGCCCCTATTGTCCCCCCGACCTTCGCTCTGCTCGAAGCGAACGCGAACGGCGAGGGCGGCGCATTTTGCGTCTCAGGCGCAGGGGGTGGCGACGTTGCGGTGTTCGTCGGCACGTCGCGGCCCTCGTCTTGTTTCATAGACCTTGCGCGCACGAATGGACTCTTCGAGATTGACGTGGCCTTGGACGAGAAGGGAGTGAGGGTGGTCACGCAGTTGCCGACGGTTGCCGACGGACAGCGCGCGACTTCTTCGTCATGATTAAGCGCACTTCGCAGTTGCCTGGATTCTACAAGGTTACGGTCAATGAGCGCCGAAGACTCGTGGCTGAAGCCACGGGTGTCGAAGCTCACGAGATCGCGCGCGCCCTCGACCGAGGAGGCCTCGAGGCTGAAACGGCCGACAAGTTCGTGGAGAACGTACTCGGGACGTACGGCTTGCCGTACGGCGTCACGCTCAACGTCCGGGTGAACGGCAAAGACCACGTCGTTCCGATGGTGGTCGAGGAGCCAAGCGTCGTAGCCGCGGCCTCGAACGCCGCGAAGATGGTGCGCGCCGGGGGTGGTTTCCACGCCGAGATGGACGCCCCGCTGATGATAAGCCAGGTCCAGCTGACGCACGTAGCGGATGCACCTCGCGCTACACGCGCGATTCTCGCCGCGAAAGAGGAAATTCTCGCGCGAGCGGATCGCGCGGTTCCAGGGCTTTGCGCTCGAGGTGGGGGAGCTCGAGACCTGGAGGTCCGCACGCTCGGGCAGGCCTCGGATGCGATGATCGTTGTCCATATCATCGTTGACTGTCGCGACGCGATGGGAGCAAACCTCATCAACACGATAGCCGAAGCGGTCGCGGACAGACTTGCCAGTCTCGCAGGCGGGCGCGTCGGACTGCGAATTCTTTCCAATCTTTGCGACAAACGCTGCGTTCGGATTCGTTGCCGTGTTTCCGCGGGAATGCTCGCGACTGAGGATATGGACGGCCAAGCCGTGATCGACGGTATCGTGAATGCCTCGCGGTTTGCCGAGCTAGACCCCTATCGTGCGGCTACGCACAACAAGGGAATTATGAATGGCGTCGACGCGGTGGTCATTGCCACGGGTAATGATTGGCGCGCGGTCGAGGCGGGTGCGCACGCGTTTGCGGCACGTTCGGGTCAGTACTCACCGCTCTCGACTTGGCGCCGTGACGGCGACGCTCTTGCGGGGTTTTTGGAGATGCCGCTCGCACTCGGGACGGTGGGCGGGACGCTCCGGGTCCATCCTAGTGCTCGGCTTTCGCTTAAAATTGCGGGTGTCGAGTCGTCGAGTGATCTGGCGGCCGTGGCGGCTTCGGTCGGCCTGGCGTCGAACCTTGCCGCCGTACGCGCTCTCGCGACCGACGGTATCCAGCGCGGACATATGGCGCTTCACGCACGGTCGGTAGCGCTCGCGGCCGGCGCACAGGGGAGCGAAGTCGAGGGGGTTGCCGCCATCATCGTCGAGGCGCGTGATATTACCGTCGAAGCTGCGCGTCGGGCGCTGTCGGTCCTTCACACGAAGACGGCGCGGCGCGCCACGAGCGAGGGCGACGGGCACGGGATTCGCCACGAAGAGCGGCAGTCTTCCTCGGTCGTCGACGGTTGAGTTTCGCGCGTTACGCTGTCGGATCGTGACGAACGCTCGGATTTATCGTAGCATTCACGGCTGTGACGGTTCCGACGGATCCCCACCGCGACCTTGCGGGCGTTCTGCACGACGTGTCGAACGCGCTCACGGTTCTGCTCGGTTGGGTGAACGAGGCGAGGGTCAAGGGAGCCTCCGCGGAGGCCGTTGACTACGCGCTCACGGTCGTCGAGCAGCGTGCGCGAATCGCACGTGATCTCGCCCGTCATGCCATTGGTAGCCCTCGAATCGATGAGCAGCGGTCGCTCGACGCGATTGTTGATGAAACATGCAGCGCGCTCGTCGTCGAAGCGCAGCGCCTCAACGTTCAGCTTGTGGTTCGCCGCGCCGATGTGCCGGCTCAGGTCGCGGGAGCTATCGACCTGGGGCAAGTGCTCACGAATGTGGTGCTAAACGCCCTCGCCTACGCGCCTTCAGGCACGCCCGTCGAAGTCGTCGTACTGGTGGAAGACGAACGATGCCTTCTCGTCGTCACGGATGCCGGGCCAGGCGTTCCAGCGACAGCGCAAGAGCGTATTTTTGAAGGGCAATCGCACAGGCAAGGTGGAACTGGCGTAGGCCTCCGCCACTCGCGAGCGCTTGCACGGGCTTGGGCAGGCGACGTCGAGCTCCTCACGCACGACGGGACGGGCGCTCGTTTCTGCGTGACTTGGCCGCGTATCGACGCCGTTCCTCGTCCGCCGGTTTCGACGTCGCGCGTAAGTGTGCTGGCTGGGATGCGCGTGCTTGTCGTGGAAGACGACATCGCCGTGACTCAGCTACTCGAGATTTCACTCGAGGCACACGGTGCCGAGGTCATCGTCGCAACGACGTTCGCTCAGTTCCGTCAGCGACTCGCCGAGGGCCACTTTGATGCAGCCCTCGTCGACCTCTCTCCGATTGCGTTCGACGTGAGCGGTGCGCTTGCGTCGTTCCGTGCGGTCTCCCCCGGTGCGACGATCATTTTGGTAACCGGTAACGCGGACGCCTACCCCGAAGCCATCGACGAGCCGAATTTCGAAGTGGTGCGCAAGCCCTTTGAGGTACGCGAGCTCGTAGCCATCCTAGGGCGTCTCGCACGCAATCGATAACGTGTGCTTGACTCGGTCTTAGAGGTTGGGGTACTCCCTTTTTCACATCGCGAAGGTGGCGGAATTGGCAGACGCACTAGCTTGAGGTGCTAGCGAGTAAAATCGTAGGGGTTCAAGTCCCCTCCTTCGCACCAGTGACTATCAGGGGGGAGCGCTAGCGCTCCTCCCTGGCGCCTGATACGGGCTCCGTCAGTGAGTGATGGTCGCAGTGCGGTCAGGGTTTGCGTCCACTCGTGCGGGGCTGCTCTGGGCTCTGAGCTCTCGGTTATCAGCCCTCAGCTATGTGCCGCGGTGCCGTGGGTCTGTTCCTGTTCCTGGTAGCGGAGGTGTGTCCGGTCGAAAGAGGCCGACGACTTGCGTGTAGCGTTGACTACACCGAGGAGCAGTCATGAATTGTCGGCCGCCATCGAAATTGGCGCGCGCTGGAAATCCTTTGATTTGTGCCTAACTTGGCGGCGCGGCAATCTCCAATTGACAGTCAGGTTTCAGTGTCGTCCTTGGGCGAGTTACCTTGTGCAGCCTGTTCGCTGCCGCGGGGAACGGACGTGCGTGCTCGAGGGAAGTGTTCACTTCAGCGAATGAGTAAGAGCCTATCCCGGTAGGCGTGTCGTTTCATGCACGTCCATCTCCCACTTAAAAGTGCATAGCGCATGAATAGGGTTTCCATGGGAGGCATATCTTGTGAGAAAGGTCGGCATGAGACGGGTCGCACGTGACGACGGATGGCGAATTCCAGAGGTGTTTACGAAACTGTCCGATTTGAACAGTGGATTGCTCACGGCCATGGATCAAGCCACGAATAGTTACGGTCCGCGGGAACCGGCACTCTCGGTCAACGTCGCGGGTCGGCAGCGAATGCTTAGCAAAAAAATGACAAGAGAGGCTTCCTCTATGCGGCAGAACCGACGCCCGAGCTTCGACAGTTGCTGCAGAAGAGCGTAGTTCTCTTCGGTCGAAGTCATAAGGCTCTACGCTACTGGGGGCGAAACCACGGCCGGCGGACAACTCGTGGCGGTCGAGGCCGCGACCTCACCGAACGTGCTCGCGAAACTTGACCTTGGGGACAGGCTCCGGAAAGAAATGATCGTGATCGCCTCCAGAATTGGGCGTTCGATAGCGAGGTTTCAAAAGGCCGCGGAGGAGACCCGCATGGGCGACGCGAATATGTCGGTTGAAATCGGCGGCATTGGAGAGCTCAAAGAGCTGTCAGGCGCTTTTGAGCGCATGAGCCTCGCGCTCGCCGTGGAGCAGATCGAGACTGCCGACGACGCGCAGCAACAGCAGAGTGGAGCGCGCCCTGCCGCGGGTCGTTCGGACGTTTATGCTGGCCGTACGGGGTGAATCGCGTGCGGTAGGATGTACCGCATTCGCTTGGCATTCGTCGGTGGTGAGCGAGCGGGAAGTGTAAACCTAATTGCTGTGAATCGACTCAGGAGAGAGCGTCGATATGAAGAGCGTCGAGCGGTTGAAGAAGCACTCTGATTTCCGGTGGGCCGAGGGCTTGAGTGGCGGGCGCTACCGGTTCGCCGGTACGTTCGGTCACCTCGGCATCGCGAGTGTCCTGTTCGGTGCCCTCACGCTGACGTGGTCGTTCACGGCGCGCGCCGCTGAGGATTCTACGCCCGCACCGGCAGCATCCTCGGAGGGAGCAAGTGGGCTTGCTTCCTTCTCACCTACGCCCACCTCGCTCGGCTTGTTGACCAAGGAGCCCGCGCCGTCTCCGTCGACAAATACGCCGGCCCCCTATTCGCTGCCTTGGCAGCTAAGGCCGATTGTCGCGCCGACGGTCATTCGCTCCGACACGTCGATAGCGGCCTACGAAAACGCCGCGTCGACGGGCGGAACGACGATCGTGACGAGTGTACTCGCGGCGTACAAGATCCCCGGCACCGGCGGCCCCTCCGTCGGACTCTCGCCGGTCGCGCGACTCACGATGATCAACGACTCACCTCCAGCGGGGAACGGAGGCCTCGCCGTCGTCAATCCGCTCGTCGGAGCGGGTTATGCGATGAAATTCGGGGGAGGCTTTCGCGCTAACTTTTTTCTTGGAGTCACCCTTCCCGTAGGGATGGGGGGAGGAGATGCCCCAGATCCAGGCGTTGCAAACTCGCGGTCGAAAGGCGTTCTCGCGCGCAGCGCCATGGATAATGCTCTCTTTGCGGTCAACGATCTGACCGTTATTCCGGGTGTCGGAATCGCCTACGTAGCCCACGGTCTCACCGTTCAGGCCGAGGCGACGCTGCTCCAGCTCACGCGTGTCCGCGGTGACAAGGTGCAGCAAGAAGCCTCGAAAACGAATTTTACTTCAGGTATCCACGTCGGCTATTTCGTAGCTAGTTTGGTATCTCTTTCAGCCGAGTTAAGATATCAGCGTTGGATCAATGCTCCTTTCGTCGTCGAGAAGGATACGACAGACACCTTGGTCGACAACCTCACGGTCGGAGTCGGACCACGATTCCACTTCAAATTAGGTGATTCGATGTGGATTCGTCCCGGTATCGCGTATTCGCGCGGTCTCGACAAGCCGATGGCCGCGGCCGCTCCGAATTATCATATTCTTCAGATTGACGTGCCTGTCCTCTTCTGAGGACCAGCGCGGTACGAAACGCGCCTCGGACCGAAAGTTGGGCTAGGTTCGGTGCATGAGCACATGGGCGTATAAGCGGGTGACGTTTGACATCTTCGAGATCACGGAAAGCGACTTCGAGACAAAGTTGAACGAAGTCGGCGCCGAAGGCTGGGAACTCGTGACGTGTTTCGACCGTGAGCGCGGGGGTAACTCGAAAGAATGCTTTTTCGTGTTCAAGCGCGCGGTCGAAGTCTGAGGGGCCGTAAGCCTCAAAGTGAGCGCGTTTCGGCCGCACGAGGGTCGTGGTAGGCAGGCTTCGTGCAGATCCTCGAAGCTGTTTCTCGCAAGCGTGACTCGGATTCGAACTCGAACGCAAACTCGGTCTCAGACTCGCGGCCCGCTCCAGCGTCGACGCGGATGCGGATTTTGCGCGCTCTTGCGCGTGGCACGGCCGAGCCTCGGTCATTTTACGCGCCTGAGGTCTACGGGCGTGCGGCGATCGGTCGAATCGCACGCTCGCTCCCTCCTATAGAGAGGGCGTACGCGAACATCCGGTTTTCAATTTTGCGTCCCAAGTTGCTGAGCGTCATGGACCTGCTGCTCCCTGACGAGGGGCGCATCCTCGACATCGGGTGTGGCTTCGGTCTCTTTGCGGCCTACTTCGGGCAGACCCAACCGAACCGGCGCATTGTGGGGGTTGACCCTAATGCGAAACGCGTTGCCATGGCTCGAAAGGTCGCGTCAAACCTGGGTCTCGAGAGCACCTTCCTCGCCGGAGATGCCCGTGATGTCACGCTCGAGGGCACGTTCGAGGGCGCCTACGTGTTGGATGTCATGCATCACATCCCAGCGGCCGATCAACTGCCGATGCTCCGTCGACTCCGCGATCTGCTCGCGCCCCGAGGGGTCCTGGTGATGAAAGATATCACCACGGAGCCTGCGCTGGGGCTCGAGTTCACGCGACTGCTCGACCGCGTGATGGTGGGCTGGGACGAGGAGCTCACCTACCGCCATCACCGCGCGTGGGGAGCAATGCTAACGTCGTTAGGCTTTCACGTGCGTATGGTGCGCGTTCCCGACATCTTGCCGTATCCGCATGTCGTGATTGCGGCCACCAAGCTCTGACCTAGAGGGAGCCCTTCGTCGAAGGGATCCCCGTCGAGCGAGGGTCCAACGTCATCGCCGCCCGGAGCGCTTTCGCGAACGCCTTGAAGCAGATTTCAGTGATGTGGTGAAGGTTCGTTCCCGCGTGGAGAACCAAGTGTAGATTGCATGCGCAGCCTCGTGCGAAGCCCTCGAAGAAAATTTCCGCGAGCTCCGTGTCCCACGTTCCGAGTTTCGCTTTGGGCATCGGCACCTCCCACACGAAGTAAGGGCGGCCGGAGAGGTCGATGGCACACGTCGCGCGCGCCTCATCCATCGGGAGCGTCGCCGAGCCGTAGCGCGCTATGCCGACCTTGTCCGCGAGCGCAGCGGCCACCGCTTTTCCGAGCGTGAACGCCACGTCTTCGGTGGTGTGATGTCCGTCGATTTCGACATCGCCCTCGGCGTGGATCACGAGGTCAATCAGTCCGTGACGCGCAATCTGGTCCAACATGTGGGACAGAAAGGGGATCGGCGTGCGGATGTCCGCCGCGCCGGTGCCATCAAGGCCAACCGTGATGTCGATTTTCGTTTCTTTGGTAGCGCGGTGTTCGTGGGCCGTTCTCACGCGCGCCACTTGACCACGGCCTCCGTCGGTCCGCCAAAGTTTGAGAACTCTTCCGCCAGATCCTTTATCGTTTGCGCGTGATCGGCACGGCACCTAGCGACATAAAGGTCGAGTCAGGCGAAGCGGGCTCGCCAAAAACCCATGTCAGCGAGTCCGGACTCCCTGACGGTTCCGTTACCGAACTGATGGAAGAGTACGGCCGGTCGTTTGCGCAAGGCGAGGTCATCTTTCGCGAGGGCGACGTGGCCGCTGAGGTTTACTTGCTTCATCGCGGGCGAGTTCGCCTCTTCAAACGCGTGCGCATGGTGGATCGCAATTTGTCGGTGCTCCAGAAGGGAGGCATTTTTGGAGAAAGCGCGCTGCTCTCCGGCGCCGTCCGAACGTCGACCGCCGTTGCGCTAAGCGAAGGCGTCGTCCTCGCGTTCGACAGCGCGGCGCTCCGGCGGGTGGCCGGGCGTATTCCGACCTTTTCGGAGCTGATTCTTCAGACGCTCGTCCAGCGCCTGGGCGATGCGGAAGACCAAATTGAGGTTCTTCTGCTTCGCGACACGCAGTCCAAAGTCATCGGCGCGCTGTTAAAGTTGGGCCGGTCGGAGTCGGGAGGGTCTCATCTCTCGCTATCTCCGGTCGAGCTTTCGAGCCGCGTCGGCGTCGACGTGGAGACGGTGAAACGCACCATGCAGCGGCTTCGAGACCAGCAGTACGTAAAGATAGTCGGAGAGCGAATCGAGCTCCTCGACCTCGACGCCCTGCGCCGCCTCTACTTGCTCCTCGGCTCGAAAGACGAGCTTCATGGGGAGCGGTAGAGTCGAGTCCACGCAGTGCGTTATCAGGAAGGCTCGTGTTTCGTGGTGTTTATTGAAAAAAGTGAATGATTTCATAACTTTGATGGCTTGTCGTTGAGGGTTGACTGCAGAACATGGGCGGAATACACGCGTCAACTTCCCCGCATGTCGTCGCGTCTGCTCCCGCTCCACCCCGTGCTTAGGCCGTCGTCCATCGTTCTCTTGGTGTTCATGGGCCTCGCGCTTTCGACGTCTGGCTGCGCGGGCAAAGGTAGTCAAAGCCCGGGGGCGCAGAGCGTAGAGAGGCAGAGCGACGCCGAGTACCAGCTTGCGGTGGACTTGTTCCAAAAGGGAAACGCGCGCGCCGCGTTGGGTCGCGTGCTCAAAGCCGTCGCGTTGAACGAGGAAAACGACAAGGCGCAGTACTTCGCGGCCGTCATTCATCTTGCGTTTTGCTCGACGAATCGTGGCCTGGGCGCGCCCGATTGCAGGCTCTCCGAGGTCGAAAAGTACGTACGGGCAGCGCTCAAAGCGAACCCCGACTTCCGCGACGCCACGAATATGCTCGGCTCGGTACTCGTGAACGAGAAGCGCTGCCGAGAAGCCATCCAAGTGCTCGAGCCGCTCACGAAGGACCCCGCGTACATTCACCCTTACTTTGCTTGGGGGAACCTCGGCGACGCTCAGCTTTGTGACGGGCAGGTCGACGCCGCCATTACGTCGCTAAAAAACGCCGTCGCCGAACCGCGATTTTGCGTGGGCCACTACCGGCTCGGGCTTGCGTACGAAAAGAAAAATGACCCGACCGCCGCCGAGGCGAGCCTCACCAGCGCGCTCACCGCGGACCCGGAGTGTGAGAACCTCCAGGACGCATGGGCGGCCCGATGCCGCGTGCGTCGGCGGCAAGGAAACCAGGATTGGAAGAAAGATTGCACGCGCTGCCGTGACATTTCCTCCACCACACCTACAGGTAAGACGTGCTCGGAGTCGCTGGGGCCTGCGGGCGTCGGCGTAGTCTCCCTTGCGAGCTCGCCCACACCGTGAGACCGTCCTCCGCACGCCTGCCGTCCCCCATGTCGAACGCGCCGAACGCCACCCTTCCCGCCGACGATCACGTGACCATCGAAACGGTGGGCACAAGTCTTCGCCGCCAACGCGAGATCAAGCGGATGAGCCTCGCCGAAGTGGCGCGCGTCACGCGGATCCCGTTGACCACGCTTGAGGCGATGGAACACGACCACTTCGATGACCTTCCCGGCGAAGTCTTCGCGAAAGGCTTTTTACGTTCTTACGCCCAAGCCGTGGGCCTCGCGCCGCACGACATTGTCGCTCGTTATGCGGGGAGCCGGCGCGTGACCACCTCGGATGCGAACGTTCTCCCAGTCGCATCGCCGGTTCAGGCCGCGCGTGAGGGCCGCGGGCGCAGCTTTGGCGTGGCGATTGCGCTCGTCCTCCTTCTCATCTTGTTCACGCTCGCTCTGTCGATCGTGCTCAAACCGCGGGGTCGCGACCTTCCTCCCGAACTCTCGCACGGCGATTGGCGACCTGCGGCTGAGGCTTCTTTCGAGGTGTAACGCGTGAGGCCGATAGAGTCTGCGGCACTTCTCGTGCGAAGTGTTCCGTCAGGCGAATCGGACGTCATCGCTACGTTCTTTACGGAGGCCGAGGGAATCTTGTCCGCCGTCGTGCGTGGAGCACGGCGCTCGACCAAGCGTTTTGGCGGAGCGCTCGAGCCGATTCACGAGCTCGCCATTGTCGTTGAGGACCGAGGCAAAGAGCTCTGCTCGCTTCGCGAGGCACGGATCGGTCGCGTTCGTTTGGGAATAGTCGCCAACCTTGCCGCGCTGGAGGTCGCGGGCAAGGCGCTACGTTGGGTGAGGCACGCGTGTTCACCTCGAACCCCGGAGCGCGACGTGTGGGACTCACTTCGAGCGCTCCTCGACGCGCTCGACCTCCGCGACGAGCTCGTACGGCCTACGGCGCACCTCGCGGCTTTCGGATTCGAGCTGCTTCAAGAGGTGGGTTACGGGATGGATTTGCGCGCGTGCCTACGTTGCGGAAAGGAGTGTCCGCCTGGACGGTCTGCGTTTCTCGACACCAGCGCAAGCGGCGGTGGGCTTGTCTGCATGCGCTGCGGAGGCGCGCGGCGCACGATCCGCGCCGAGGTTCGGATGCTTGCCGTCCGAGCTCAAGAGCGGGCGCCCTCGGCCCCGATGACCCCGGCTCAGGCCTCCGAACTCGTTCAGATTGTCGAAGAGGCCATGAACGCCCACGCGGATTTCGACCCGCACGCGCGCAAGTGAAGGGTACGGTACGTAGCTGTGACTACGGAATGCGACGTCGCTTGCTTCGGCGAGCTCCTTTGGGATTTTTTTGAAGCGGACGCGAAGGCCGACAAGGAGCCTATCGCGCGGAGCTTTCGCCGTGAACTCGGAGGAGCGTCCGCGAACGTCGCGTGTGTCCTTGCTCGGCTCGGCGTCAAAGCGAGCGCGATTGGCGGGATAGGCGACGACAAGCTCGGCGACACTCTCAAGATGCAGCTCGCGGCGGACGGCGTCGACGTGGCCCATCTCGCGCGCATCAAAAACGCGCGCACAGGCCTTACCTTTGTCACCCTCGACGCGCTCGGCGAGCCCTCGTTCCTGCCGTATCGACAGGGGACAGCGGATCTCGCTCTCGAGGCCTCCCACATTACGGCTCCGATGGCGAAAGTGCGCGTTGCCGTCTTGGGCTCGACGAGCATGTTGCCATCGCTTCGCGGCGCGACCCTCAAGTTTCTTGACGCGCTAAAAAAGGCGAAAGGGACGCTTCTCGTCGACCTCAACGTCCGCCCGCACCTTTGGGAAAGCGTCGAGGCGATGAAAGCGGGGACCCAAGAACTCGCGTCGCGCGCGGCGGTCATCAAGGGCTCCGAAAAGGACCTCGGCGCTGTCGCGGGCAAGCGAGGGATGACATGGCTCGAGGAACACGCGAAGGGCGCGACCTGGGTGCTCACCCGTGGCGAAAACGGCGTGGCGTGCGTCGGCCCTCACGGGCAGGTCACACTCCCGACGAAGCGCGTTCGGTGCATTGACGCGACCGGGGCAGGGGACGCCTTCATGGCGGGACTCGTCGCGGTGATCGTGCGTTCGGGCGCGAAGCCCGGTTCAGCCGAGTGGAACGATCCAAAACTTTGGTCGCGCGCGCTCGACGTCGGACAGCAGCTCGGCGCGAAGGCCATCTCTGCCGTCGGCGCCTTGACCGGGATTGGCCTCTTGGATGATCTGCGCGCGCGCATCGAAGCCCCGAAAAGATAAAAAGCGATGGACCCGCGATTCCGAGCCAAGGCCCTTCGATCCCCCCGCGGCGCGAAAGTAAGCGAAATCGATTGGGGTGACGGTCACCAAAGCGTGTATCCGCACGATGTTTTGCGTGGGTATTGCCCGTGCGCCGGCTGCCAAGGCCATGAAGGTACGATTAAGTTCGTCAAGCCCACGTCCGATATTCAAATGGAGCTCGACGCGATTGACCCGGTGGGCAACTACGCTCTTCAGCTCACGTGGTTCGACGGTCATTCGAGCGGCCTGTATTCGTATACGTACTTACGTGCACTCTGCCACTGTGACGTGTGCCGGCCGGGGGTCGCGAAGGAAGAGCGCGCCGAGCTCGCGCGTTCTTGAAGCATGAACGAGACGCGCGTAGAACCGGACGAAGCCCCGCGCGAAGCGTCACGTGCCACGGATGCTGCAGCGGACGGTAAAGCGGAGCGAGCGCGCGTTGTAAGGCGCGCAGGCGTGGTGGGCGCGGGGACGCTTGCTTCCCGCGCGCTCGGGTTCGTTCGCGACATGGTCATAGCCGCGCTTTTTACGCGCGCGGAGACCGACGCGTTTGCCGTTGCTTTAACGATCCCCAACACGCTTCGTCAGCTCCTCGCGGAAGGCGCCGTCTCCAGCGCTGTCGTGCCCGTGCTCGCCGGGCGACTCGCTCACGGCGGCGACGCGGAAGGTCGCGCGTTTTTCGCTCGCGCGCGCGGCATTTCATGGGTTGTGCTCGCCTTCGTGTCGGTGCTCGGTGTGGCCTTCGCCGGGTCTCTCACGGAGGTTTTTGCGCCGGGGTTTCACAAGACGCCCGGTCAGTTCGAACGCACGGCGACGATGACCCGGTGGATGTTTCCGTACATCTTTTTCATGGGAACCGCGGCGCTCGGAATGGCCGCGCTCAACGCGAAGAAAAAATTCGCGGTCGCGGCGTTCGCGCCGGGTCTCTTCAACGTGGCGCTTATCGGCGCGGCGTTCGCCTTACGCGCGCCGCTGGCGTCGCGAGGCATTGACCCCTCACTCTCGCTCGCGGTGGGCGTGCTCCTCGGCGGGCTCTTGCAGGTGGTGGCGCAGGTGCCTGCGCTCAGGGCCGTAGGCTACGCGAGTCTCCCGAAGCTAGACCTTTCGGACCCCCACGTGCGCGAGATGTTTAGGCGGATTTTGCCCATGACGCTGGGGCTCGGCGTCTACTATGTAGATATCACGCTTTCGCGTCGTTTCTTGTCGGAGTTTGGCGAGGGGCCGCCGAGTTACTTCTTTTGGGCTTCTCGACTATGCGACTTTCCGCAAGGCATCTTCGTCATGGCACTTTCGACGGCGGCGCTCCCGTCGCTCGCAACGTTTGCCGCAAATGGGAACGTCGACGAGTTCGTAAAAACGTGGGCTCACGGCCTTCGCCTTTCGCTCTTCGTGGCCGTGCCTTGCAGCGCGGCGCTCGTCGTTTTGAGCGAACCGCTCGTCGTGCTTCTCTTTCAGCGCGGCGAGTTCGACGCGTTCGCTGCTCAGCAGACGGCGCGCGCGCTCGCGTGGCAAGGGGGCGCTATTTTTACGGTGTCGGCGGTGCGCCAA
Source organism: Polyangiaceae bacterium (assembly GCA_025353725.1). GTDB lineage: Bacteria > Myxococcota_A > Polyangia > Polyangiales > Polyangiaceae > Labilithrix. The sequence continues at coordinate 134,303 of JANXOF010000065.1, forward strand.
CTCGTGCCGGCGTTTCACGCGCTCGGTGACACGCGAACGCCGGTGGTCGTCAGCGCGCTCGACTTGGTCGCCTTTGTGGTCTTGGCGGTGACGCTCCGTGAACCGTACGGGCACGTGGGCGTGAGCATGGCCGTGGCCGGGTCGAGTGCGGTGCAGATGGGACTTCTTTTTCTCGGCTTAAAGCGCAAGCTTGGCAGTTTTCAAGCGGCAGAGCTTGGCGCATCGGTGGCGCGCATCGGTGTAGCGTCGTTGGTTGCGGCCGTGGCTGCCTGGGCGGCGGCGCGCGGCCTGTCCGGGCTCGGTTCAGGCGCGTTTGCTCGCGCCCTACCTGGTCTTTGCGCGAGCGTCGTTTTTAGTGCGCTCTATTTCGTCGTTGTCTGGCGCCTCGGTTCCCCCGAGCTTTCGGAGCTGGCGGGCCCTCTGCGTAACCGCTTCGCGCGCCGCTTCGCCCGTCGGGTGTGAGCGAGGGCCGAGACGCATGCCGTAGCGAAGGGGCGAAGGTACGACTAGAGTGCCGCGGACTATGGCGACCCCTACGAAAGTTGCGAAGAAAGCACCCGTGAAGGAGGTCCGAATCGCGACCGCGGAGTTTATGGCGGGCGCACAGAAGCAAGAGCAGCTCCCCGCACCGACCGGACCCGAAATTGCGTTCGCGGGGCGGTCGAACGTCGGCAAGTCGAGCCTGCTCAACATGATGCTCGCTCGAAAGGGCCTCGCGCGAACCAGTCGCACCCCGGGCTGCACGCGCCAAATCAACTTTTTTGACATTGCGGTGGCGGGCGGCCCAAAGCTCACGTTCGTCGACCTTCCCGGATACGGCTACGCGAAGGTGTCGAAGGTCGAATCCCGTGATTGGAAGAAGCTGCTCGAAGGCTACCTTCAAGATCGCACGACGCTTGAAGCCGTGGTGGTCCTCGCCGACGCGCGCCGGGGCGTCGAGCAAGACGAACAAGATCTCGTCGACTTCCTAAGGCTTCGCCAAGGGCTCCCCGTGTTCATTGCCGTCACCAAGCTCGATAAGCTGTCGCGTTCGGCGCAAAAGCCGCGCCTCAAAGAGATTGAGCGTGAGTCCGGTGTGAAGGTCATCGGCACGAGCGCCGAGACTGGCGCGGGCCGCGAGGAGCTATGGAATCGCCTGTTGCGCGTAACCACGCACACTCTGCCAGGTGTCGAGCTCGACACCGAGACCGAAAGCCTAAACCTCGGATAGGCTCGTCCGAGGGAATGACGAACGCGCGGACGCCTACTCGTCTTTCCTGGGTTGCTCTCGCGGCTTTCGTAGCGATTTGCGCGCCCGTAGGCCTCGTGACGTGTGCGCCGCATAAGCCTCCCGCGACGCTGCACGCGTCGGAGTCGTGGTGTCCTGATGGGTTCGAGGTCGGGCCTCGAGATACGTGTTTCGCCGTGCCGGCAGACAGCACGAAAGATACGCCGATTCTCATCTACCTTCACGGTCCGCACGAGGGACATGGCGCGAGCGAGGAGTGGGAACTTGTAAAGTCTGCCAAGGCGCGCGGTTTTGCGGTCGTCGTACCGCGCGGCAAGCGAGGCCTTTGCGCTCTTACCGCGGAGTTGAAGGCAAGCTTTTGCTGGCCACACGAAACGGACGACCCTCAACCTTTTAAAGCGCTGGTAGGCGAGTGGGAGCGCGTTCTTTGGCAGGTCGACGCCATTCTCGAGTCAGGCACTCATAAGCGTTATGTGCTTGGCTTTTCCAACGGGGGTTTTTTTGCGGCCTATCTCGCCGAGCATGGGCTTTTCGCCGCCGAGGCCTACGCGATCGTTGGCAGTGGCGGCCCTCCGGGCCCGGCGTTGAAGCGGGCGTCGCCTGCACCCGTGTTGCTTCTCCACGCCGAAGGTGATCTCGTCGAAAGCGCTAGGGTAAAAGAACTTCACGACGAGCTCGGTAAAGTGGCGTGGCCCCATGCATTCTGCACGCGTCCAGGAAGCGCGGTTCTCGCTGCGACAGATATCGAGGCGTCGCTCGACTTCTTCAAACGCGTACGCGCGAGCCTCCCGAAACCGAACGCCGCGACCTACCCGTGCGAGGCGGGCACGTCGCCGGCGGAGCCATCACCGGCACCCGCGCGGGTGGTCGCTCCAGCCATTGCGCGCGACAAAGCACGGCCACCCGTGCGCCCGAAACGACCCATCAAGCCTCGACCTTGATGAATCGCGGGTGACATTGTCCCGCTCGCCGTGCGTCAGCCTCGCGGCAATGTTTCGGCGCTAATTGCGGAGTTCGCATCGCGCGAGTCCCAATTCGCAGCGGCCGAAGCATTCTTCGAAAAGTACGGAGTGCCGCCGCTGACAGACGAAGCGCTCACGCGTGTGAAGGGCGAGTGGCACGGTGCGCCCCTCCCGAAAGCGAAGCGGAAACGCGCGACGTGATTCTTACGTTCACGTTTGACACCGGCATGTTCATCGCGTTGGAACGCCGCAAACAGCGCGCCACTAAAGCTTTTCGGGCGTTCATTGAGCATGGCCATTTGCCAGTCGTTCCGGCCGTGGTTTACGGAGAGCGGTAGCGCGGCCTTCGCGCGATTCGAGAAGAGATTTCAGTGGCGGCCAGGTTAGGGCCAATGGCGTTGCCGCTCTTCTGCTCTTCTGCTCTTCCGCTCTTCCGCTCTTCCGCTCTTCCGCTCTTCCGCTCTTCCGCTCTTCCGTGCTGCCGTGCTGCCGTGCTGCCGTGCTGCCGTGCTGCCGTGCTGCCGTGCTGCCGTGCTGCCGTGCTGCCGTGCTGCCATGCTGCCGTGCTGCCGTGCTGCCGTGCTGCCGTGCTGCCGTGCTGCCGTGCTGCCGTGCTGCCGTGCTGCCGTGCTGCCGTGCTGCCGGCGAGGCACTTGCTGCGCTCCGAGATGCCACGCTAGCGGACGCTATCGTCATGGCATTCGGGGAGGCGGCATCGTCTACACCGCAGAACTCGTCGACATCGGTCGCCGACCGACCGACTGGATGCGGTACTGCGGCGTCCCGGGAGAGCGGGTGAGATCGAGTGTGAGACTGGGGCTTGAAAACCTGCTCGCGCTGGGCTAGGTTCCGCTTCGTCTACCGGGCGCATAACTCAGCGGTAGAGTGCGACCTTCACACGGTTGAAGTCGGGGGTTCAAGTCCCTCTGCGCCCACGAGGTTTCGAGATTCTTGTTCGCGGTCGGCAAACCCTGGGAGGGAGCTGCACCTCTCCCCCACATCCTTGTTGCGTGCGTGCGCGCAGGCTCTTCTACACTTTTGATTCTGAGGTGGGGACTTCGGACATCGCGGGTCGGCGCAGAGGCCGAGTTGAGCGTTACCACCGGGGTTTGGAGTCACTGCCGGCGGAGTTCAGCCGCCCGCTGAACGTTTCCATTACGTCCCGGTCGGAGAGGGCCGAAGTCTCGCCCTCGGAGGCATCGACCCTCCTGCTTGCGAGGAGCTGGGCGAGGTGCTCGGCATCCAGCTGGTCGCGGGTCCGAACCAACAAATTCCATAGCTTGTCAACGTCGGCCTGATCCAGATGCCACACCACCACTGCGAGGTAGAGCCTCGCGGGCGGCCGCGAACGCCTCGAGTAAGGCGCCCGTAGGCTCCGGCGAGAGGCGGGCTACACGGGAGCCAGCAGCCGAAGGCAAAGAGTCTCCTCCACGAGATGATGAACGCAGCGACGAAGGCCGAGTGCGAGCGCCTGACGGCAACCTTCGCGACTGGCTACGAAGCGAAGTGTCCGAAGGCCGTGAAGTCACTCCAGACGCACTTCGACTTTCCCGCCGAGCACGGGAAGCGCCTGCGTACGACGAACCCGATCAAATCGACGTTTGCGACGGTGAAGCTTCGTCAGCGTGTGACGAAGGGCGCAGGCTCGCGCAAGGCCGGACTCGCCATGGCCTACCGCTTGCTGCTCCTCGCTGAGGCAAGCTGGGGTCGCCTAAACGGACACGAACTCTTGCCGCTCGTCCGCGCCGGAATTTAGTTTCTCGATGGCGTTCGCGTCGAGCGCGCTCCGCTCGCGCCGGATGTCGACACGATCAAGCCGCATAGGAAGACAAAGATTCAACCTCAGAAGGTCGCCGCTTGATCAGCCCCTGATCCACAACTCGCTGCTTCGAGCGGCCGAGGCGAGTCCCGTTCGCGGCCACCGCGTACGCGTAAATCCCCTTCAGACCGCGAGCACCGTTTAGCGCTGCGGTGCAGATGTGGCCTGCGACTAAACCTGTTACACTCGACTGCAATGCGCTCGACTTCTGGGCTTCTCATTGTGGCCCTTTTTGGTTGCGCTCACACGTATACCTTCGACCTGAGGACGACGCCGGGTTCATCGGCGACGTGACCGGCCGCTTCGAAAGAGAAAACGAGAAGATAGAAGTATGTCCGGCAACAGGTCGCTCGTTCTGCGTGGAGGACACATGCGGAAAGCGTCAGTGCCACGACATGCTCTTGGGAAGAACGGACCGCTTCGAAAACGGAACTTCCGACTGGGCTTGCGATTGCTACGGGTCTGAATGTTTTGACTACAGCAGTGGCTTGACCCTGACCGTCAAAATCATAGAAAACGGAAACGCTCGTATCGCGCGCGCTGTCGCTGCCACGACCGGCGTGAGGAACGACGTTGCCGAAGAGGCGAGCGGAAACTCTACTACGCTAAGAATTGTTCCTTACAACAACCCGGATTCGGGTTCCCGCGCTGTCATCGTCTTCGGACGCGAAACGCCGCGTGATTTGAGCGAGTGGAAGCAAACCGCTACGGCTAAAAACGTTTGCGCAAACTGAGTACCTCAATCTCCGAGCGCGATATCAATACGAGGGGACGCACCGGTTTACTCAGCGAACGTTGCTGCACTTCGGTGCAAAACAGCCAGGGCGTAGGTGACAACGGCCGCTCTCGTTCGTACTAAGAAGCGAACGGGCTACGTCAAAAGCGTCCCGAAACGTCGAAACCTAGGGCGGTACAAGAGACGTTTGGTGCCAGTGAGAAAGAAGAAAACTTCTGGCTTCGAGAACGGATGGCGTCGAACTCGCTGTTGCGCAAAAGCTCATTCACCGTTTTGCGTTCCGACGTGAGGATCCGAAAAAGCCCATAACCCTGCATAACGCCGTCGAGCATAGCGACCAGCGCTGCCCCGTACGCCAACGGCGCCAACGCGAACGCAAGGCCAGTCATGTACTTCGTTTCGACCGCCGCTTGCGTGTATACGAAAGCTAGTCTGCCGCCGGTGTACGCGGGCCCTAACACTGGAATGAACAACGCGAGGGCCCAGGAGTTCACTTGGCTTTCTATCGGCTCGCTGGACTCAGACGCAGTTTTTAGGAGCACGGCCCCCATCGTTGCCGCGAACAGGTAAGACCCGATACACACGGCTGCCCCCTCGACGACTTGCTGTTCTTGTCTGCGTCACAACGCGAGCCGTTCCTGCGCTGGCGTTCCGGCGACTACGGCCCCATCCGCGAGTGCAGTCGAAGCGGTGAGCATCAGCAGCGCAGCCGCAGGCACGCGTGCGCAATTGCAAAGGCACAAAGAGAAACTCGTTGAGTGGTTGAACCAGCTTACCAGTTGCCCGCTCAGTCGTCCAGGTTGTGCTTGCCGGGCCGTGATGTTGCCGGCGTTGTTTAGAGGCGAGGCTCGTGTACGCCGGTGCCACTGCGACGGAGACGGGCACGGTAAGGGGACCAGGCTCAGCAAGAGCGCAACGCCTAGAGCACGGGGCGTAGCGTCGCGACGCTCGCGATTTCCACGAGCTTCGCGCGCGCGCCGGCGACTTCGAGCACGTATCGGGTGCGTAGTTGATTCAAAGGCCTTCGAGGGGGGAAGGAGCTGCGCCTCCCTCCCGAGGCCCCCCTTGCGGGCGCGAGCTGAAGTGGACCCGAGGGTAGCTGCGAATACACTTGGGCGCCGAATGGGCGGTAGAGCGGAACTCGGCAACATTGAACTCCGACGCGACCGTCGAACGCCTCAATGCCTCAACGCGTCGAGCGCGTCGAGCGCGTCGTGCGCGTCGTTCGCGTGCGACGATCAGACCCGGTGCACGCGCGTGTTGGGAAAGCGCACGTCGCGTAGTCGTAAAAGGTCGTCCTCGTCGGAGGTGTACACAACGTCGCCCCGAAGAGGGGCCGAGACCATGACCATTACGTCGACCACGGTGGCGAAAGGCACCGCGGCGAGAGCTTCGCCCGTGAGCTTGGCGAGGCGTTCGCTCAACGGCTCTACGTCGCACATCGTGAGAATCAGGGCGGCTCGGTGCGAGCCATTCCCGGACGCGCCACCACTCGGCGACGACGCTCGCGGGCACCGTCATGACGACGCGGTACATCGTCGCCTGGTGAATGACCTTTGCCATTCGGGGGCTGCGTCGTTCAAGTGCGACAAGCGCGCCGGTGTCGAGCGTAATCCCCACTACCGCTTCGCCGCCGGCTTGCTGGGGTACCGCGTCGACAGCTTGCCATCGACGCGTGCCAGTGCACCCTTTACATCGGGTTTTCTCACCGTAATGTCGATATGCCTGGAGTGCGTCGCACGAGTGAGCGCGGCCTTCGCCGCCGTACGCCCCAAGCGAGCAAGCTTCTCGTCGAACGCGGCGTGCGGGCCGGTCTCTCACTCCGCGCGAATCGCTTCGGCTTCCTCAGGTGTGGGCACACCCTCGTAACCCGTCTCTTCGAGAAGTTGTCGCCGCGACTCCATTTGACGCTCGAAACGCAAGGCCTCCGTGAATAGGGCGGAGAGGCTCACACCAGTCTTTTCACTACGCTGCTTCGCCCACCGAAGAAGGTCCTTGTCAGGGACGGAGATGCTCACTTTCGCCGCGCTCGACATCGTTCCTACCTCGGTTAGGAGCCGTGACATGACGAGCACGGTCAAGCAAGCTCGCTCTCCCGGTTGCCGAATCACGTCACATGAGGGGCCCGCTTCGCTTTGCCCACGGCTACGCGCTCGAAGCAGGCGGATTCTACCTTTTGCTTTTTGCGGATGAGCGCGCTCGAGAGAATGAACCGCGACGTTACCGGATCGTGGTAGCCACTCGCATCCGTCAGCGTTGCATCATGCACGCGATGGTAACTAATGACACGGCGCATGAGTAAATCGCGCGCCCACTTTCCGATGAGCGACGCTAAGCCGATGATGAGATGCGTATCGTCGCCGTCGCGCACGAACGCAAGGCGCCCCACGCCAGGAACAGAGTATTCGCTTCGTGCTCGGCTCTCGAGCAAAACGGCGTGTAAGTAGCCCGCGAGAGGCCCAAAGTGACCGCCGTAGAAGTTGAACCCCCCGACCTTCCCGCAAAGTGCGTAAACCTCGTCGCCCGCCTCCTTGCGTGCCGCAAGCGTTAGCCGCTCCATCGTGTGAAGGTCGACATGAAAGCGCGAGAGTCCTCGGCTTGCGGCCTCGTTCAAGCGCTTCGTGCACACGATGGCCACGCGCCCGCTTCGTATACGCACGCCTCGTGCCTCGAGCCGGTCGAGATCGTTCAAGCATGTCGCTACGGCGTCGTCGCCCGACGCGAACGTTTCATGAGCCGTATTCCAACATAGGTCCACGTGATGCGACGGGCAGGGGGCTTCCAGGTCTCGTTGGGGGTCGAGCGCGAGCGCCCCGAGCAACTCGGCCGGGGTACGCGCGACAACGCCCGCGCGAGCCGCGAGCGCACGTGCCCACGCCTCGCCGAGAGCGCTGTTGCCGAAAGCGACGAGCTTTTTAGAGTCGCCGATCCGCGCGGCGACAGATCCCTTGGGGCGCGACGCGACAAGCCTCGCCCCGGCCTCGTCGACCTGAGCGAGAACGGCCGTGACGACGAGCGGACCGAGCCGCGGGCCCATGCCGTTCTCGTCGATACCTACGTAGTACGGCGAGCTCCACGACGACTGCGCCTTGCTCACTTCGGAGCGACGAGCTTCGGGGATTGCTCCACCACCCGCGCGACGGCCTCCTGGCCGAAAAATTCGAGAACCGTTTGCACGCGAAGCTTTTGCTCGTTTGAGGCTTTGACGACACCTTGCTGCGTTTTGAGTTGAAGCTCCATGAGCTTTTTGATTTCGGCTATCTGCGACGACAGTTTGTCGATTTGCGTATTCGCGTCGATGAGAACGCTTTGCGTCTGGCGCTCGGCATGTTGGATATACGCCTCGAGCGCCTGAATCTCTTCGGCCGCGGTCTCGATAATCGCGTCAATCGGAATGCCAAATGCCCGGAGCGACGCCTCGACAATCTGTTTTCGCGTCTCTTTTGGTGTCTCACCCGGGAGCGATTGCAAGAGTGAGAGCGTCCGATCGACGCGACCTTGGGCTTCGCTGCTGATTTGAGCCGATTGAAAGACCTGTTCGAACACGCGCGCGTCGGTCGGCGCGCCGGCGGCGACCGGAGGTAACGTTCCGGCCAGGCGCAGCGACGGTGGGGCGTGAGCGTCCGGCACCGGAGGCGGCGGTTTCCGTGTCGTCTGCGGCGCAACGCGTGGCCGTGGTGGCGCTTCGGCCGCTTCGCTCTCTAGCCCACGCTCGTCGTCGTGGTCCTCCTTGGCGCCTTCGCTCTCGTCGTCGTCGCCCTCGCGAACTACGAACCAGCCGAGCACAGTATCTCCGAGGTTCTTCTTCGTCACACCGACCTCCGTAAGGCCATCGTATGCTTGAGTGGTGAGTGGAAGCGCCAAAAAACGAGGTTCGTCCGAAGACCCGCCCTACGCGCGCTACGCGTTCCTAAACCCGTATAACCTCTCGTTGCTGATGGGCGCCGGCGCCACCGCGGCCGCCACGGGCCATTGGTGGATCGCCGTCTGCGCGGGCGCGACCGAAGCGGTCTGGATGCTCTTTGCGCCTGACTCGGAGCTCCTTCGCCGCACGTGGTTCGACGCGAAATGGGCGGAGTCAAAAACGTACGACGCCGAGCGCCGGCGCGAGCTCAAGTTCAGGACGCTTCTTCCGAACGATCAGCAGCGCGCGTTTCAGCTTCGGGAGCAGCGTACGCGCATCTATCAACTCGCTCAGGACAATCCGTCACTTACCGTCGAGCTCCTCGAGCCCGAGCTCGCAAAGCTCGACGCGCTTTACGAAGATTTTATCGACCTCGCGGCGGTGTGCGGGCGCTCCGAGAGGCACCTCGCGAGCTTTGACGTGCCTTCGATGCAAAAGAGCTGGAAGTACTACGAAAGTCAGAAAAAGACGTTTCCAGCAAGCGATCAGCGCCACGAGGTCGCTTCGAAGAACCTCGAAGTCATCTCCCTCCGCATGCAACGCCTCGAGCAAGTGCGTAAGAACCTTCAGACGTCGCGTGGGCAGATGGATCTCATGGAGAACAGCCTTCGACTCCTCGCCGACGAGATCGTGACCGTCGCCGATCCGTCCGAGCTCGGAGGGCGCCTCGATGAGCTCCGCATCGGCGTGCAGGCCATTCGCGAAACGTCTCAAGAGTCCGAGATGCTCTACGAGGAGATTCTGGAGCTCGACGAAGCTCCCGCGCGCGCGGACGCGTCGCGGAGACGTTAGGAAGGCTCAGAGGTCGTGAAACTTCGAAGCGATCTCGTGCTCGAGCGCGACGAACTCGGGAAGTTCTTGCACGCCCGTACGCCACGCTAAGCCGCGGTCGACCATGTCGTACGTTTCGCGCACGCACGCTCCGGGAACGATCTTACCGTCTTTACGGAACCGCCCGAGCATGTGAACCGTGTCACTCACGGCGAGCGCCGCGCGGATATCGTGGGTCACCAGCACGACGGTATTCAGTTCGTCGAGGTGCGCAACCTCTTGAACGAGCTTCATGACATGGCCGAGCGCGGCCGGATCCAGTCCGCTAAATGGTTCATCCATGAGCACGAGCTGCCTCGGCCTCATGATTTGCTGCGCGATGGCCACACGCTGACGCTGACCGCCGGAGAGAAACGCCGGGTAAAACGAGGCGCGGTCCGAAAGGTTGAAGGTCTCCATCAGGAGCTTGGCGCGCGCGGCGGATTCGCCTTTGCTCATTCCCGCGATAGTCCCCGCGAGCTCGAGGTTGGCCTTTACGGTACGATGGTGAAGGAGCGGGTAATCCTGAAACACGTATCCGACGGTACCCGCGGGGAGTGCGGCACCCTTCTGCCCACGTACGGTGCCCGAGTCGGCCGCGTCGAGTCCGGCGATAATGCGGAGCAAGCGAGTCTTGCCTACGCCCGAAGGACCCAGCAGCGCGATAACCTGGCCCGTAATTTCACCCGTCCGGATTCGGTCGTGAACTTGAAACGAGATATTCTCCAACACCAAATGACCGCCCAAGGTGAGACGCACTTTGGAGACGTCTAAAAGCACCTCGCCGTCGCTCGCACTCATCGTGTGACTCGCCCGAGGTGTGCATGGGGACACAAGAGATTCGTAAGGACTCCCATGGCGTAGTCGAGCGCAAGGCCAAGGACAAGAATGACGAAGAGAATCGCGTACACCTCGGCAAGCAGAAAGTGTCTATTCTCATCGAGCAAAAGGGCGCCGATTCCGCCCTCTGCGCGGCTTATCCCTTCCACGGTCGTGATCATTGCCCAGCCCATCGCCACGTTTTGGCGAAGGACATCGAGCGCGCGGTCCAGCGTTCCGCGGACAACGACTTCCCAAAGAATCCGAACCTCGCCCGCTCCGAGTACACGCATGTGGTCAAATTGCACCCGTGGGATCTCAACGACGATCTGTGCCATTGAAGTCACGAAGAACGTGGCCATTCCGAACGTGAGCAGCGCCACTTTGAGCGCGTAGCCGCCGCCTGTCACGAGAGTGAACGGAAACACGAGACCCGTGAACCCGAGAAACCGAAGCTTCGAGAGGCCCTCGACCAGTGGCCGAAAGAACGGAATCACCGTGAGGTAAGAAAGCAAAAGCGACAACGCGACGGTGAGTGCCGTCGCGTGCGCAATGAGCCTTAGTGTCGTGAAGAGCTGCGGGCCCATCCCGCGTTCCCACCAAAGCGCGCCGAGTGCACGCCAAATGTCGCCTGGCATGGGCAGCGTTTTGAAGGGCATCGTGAGCCACACCGCGAATGTCGCCACCACCCAGAATACGACGATAAAACCCGTGGTTTTACGGTCGAGAGTTCGATTGGGAAGGAAGGCCTCCGAGAGCTTTGCCATGGGGTCGTACGCGAGCCGGCGGCTACGTGCCGAGAACGATGACCACGCGGCGGTTCTTCGCGCGACCGTCGACGGAGGAGTTAGGCGCGACGGGTTCGGCCTGCCCGTGGGCGACGACCTTCACGCGGCCCTCAGGGAAGCTCGAGGGAGCGTTTTTTTCGAGCCAGGTCTTCACGGCAAACGCTCGGTCTTCAGACAACTTCAAGTTTGCATCGGCGGCGCCGGCGTTGTCGGTATGTCCGTGAATTTCGACGATCGTGCCGCTCGCGACGACCAGATCGTTCAGTAGCTTTTTGAGCTCGCCAGTCGTGGCGGGACTGAACTCTGCGCTTCCCGTCGTGAACTGGATATCCCACGCCCGTCGACTCACGACGCTCGCAACTTTTTGGTCTGCCGAGAACTTCGGCATATCGGCGACTGACGTTGTTCCTTTGGCCTGTAGACTTTTCAGGTAAGACAAATCTTGGATTTGCTCAGCCGCCTGGAACGACGGAAACAGGCTTGGGTACTGCGATTTGACGACGTTGGCGAAGACCGTATAAGTCACGGCGAACGCGTTGGTCGATCCCGGGACTAGCCCGAAGAGCTGGAGGTTGTCGGCGAGGTTATTGACCGACGAGCCGCCCAACTCGACGTCGACGCCCTTCTTGTCTTTCTGCACGACCACGCTGAAGTACTTATGCCAGTACGCGGCGTCTTTTTCTTTGTAGACGAACGCACTGACAGCTGCGGCGCGCCTTAGGGACTCGTCGCTCTTCTTGATGGCATCCCCTGCCTCGAAGAACGCCGCGAGCATGCCCTCGACGGTCGGCCGATTCGCCTCCATCCATTTCTTGTTGCCGATAATCACGTTCGGCATTTGAGAGCGGTATTCCTTCGTCGATACGATAGAAACAAGTCCGCCTTTTTGCTCCGACGCCGTCACGTCGCCGGGGGTCCACGTCACTACGCCGTCGACGCAGTGTTTTTCTTTCACGCCAGTCTTCGTGTTTTTTAGCTCGGCACAAAACCCGCTTACGTACTTTTGCGCGGCATCGACGAAGTCGCTGGCGTTTACCCAGTTGAGGGCGTCCGGGTCGTACGTCGACTCGTCGGGGTTGTTTGGAATCTTGTTATCCCCAAGCCACTTGAGAGCGATATTCCAGTCGCCGTCGCGTAACACTCCCGCGACAAGTCCACCTCGCGCGGCCTGCGGATTGGCCTTCCACGCGGCAGGGCCCATGAACTTGTCTTCACCGCGACTGTAGCCTGCAGAGCCCACGATCACGGCTTGGTAGTCGGGACCGAGCTTGCCTAATTTGTCGTTCAATCCTTTGAGAAACTGAGCCGACCCGTCGCCCATGACTGCGGTAAAGTGCGCGCCGTCTTTCGGCTGCGCTTGGCCTTTTTTCAGGCCTTCGCCGAACGCGACGAGCAGGCTTTGGAGTGTGTCGTTGTTGTCTTCGCGTACGAGCTTCAGGTTGACGCCGTGAGCGCACGCCATACTGCCCGCGACGGCTTGCTTTCCGCCGGCGGCGAGCATCATCCCCATCTGCGCGTTCCACGCCCAGTGATAGAAGCGCACCTCGGGAAGATTCGCGCATCCCGCAGGCGCGTCGGTAATGGTCGGAAACCCGGCGCCCGCGCCCTCGTCGGGGAGCTTCGCGACGGGCGGAACGTTCGATGACAGCTGCGGCGCCGTGGGCGCAATTTTGCCAAAGAGCCCAGGATTGAGAGCGAGAATGCTGCCGGCGGCACCCACGACGACGACAGCGATGAAGACTTTTGCAGTGAGTGTCAGTCGAAAACGCGCCAATCGCTTACTCCGTTCGTTCGTTCGCGGGGTCCGGGCAGACGAAAACGAGCTGAGGCTATCTTTACGACTCGATATCGGTCAACGACGGCTCGCCACACGGCCTTCTTTGTCGTGCTCCTCGCGTTCCGCGCGTCGATGCGTAGCCCGAGGAGCCTTTACGTGGCTCCTGTCGGTTTGAACATGCGGGTCGATGTCGCCATCGCATGGGGGCGCCAGCCCCCCTTTTGGGGCGAATGCAAAACTTCCGCTTTCCGGCGTTGACCTAAAGGGGCGCGATGTTTAAGGTCCTCCGCCCGAACGAAGGTAGTTACGCTCTTGGGCGGCAAAGCTCTCGAGTTACGAAGAAGGCGGACGAGGCAGTCGAATGAACAAGGTTCAGCTCAAGAAGTTCAAGACGCTGCTCACCGAGAAGCGCGACGAGATCGTAAAGAAGGCGAAGCAGACCCTCGAAGAGGACATGGCGCTCGACTCCAATGACCTCCCCGACGAAATGGACCTCGCGTCGAGCGAGTACCTCCAATCGTTCACGTTCCGGCTTCGCGGTCGCGAGAAGGGCTTCCTCGACAAGATCGAAAAGGCGCTTCGTCAGATTGAGGATGGCACGTTCGGAACGTGCGAGGAGTGCAGCGAAGAAATCTCGGTCAAGCGCCTCGAGGCACGCCCGGAAACGACGCTCTGCATCCGTTGCAAAGAGGACCAAGAGCGCATGGAGAAGGATTACACCTAGGCTGCAAGCAAACCCGTTGTGCGCCCCGTATGGCTTGGCGCACAAGGGGCCGCACTCGCTGACCCTCCCGTGGCTTGAGTTACGCGCATAGTAAATTAGTCCTACGTCCGAAGAGCCAGGCGGGGGCCCAGCGTGGAGGTAACGCCGGCCTCGAGCGCTCCAGTCGAGCGCTCCAGTCGAGCGCTCGAACAGAGCGAAGCACGCGGCGCCTGAGGGAGACGCACGCCAACACGCGACGGTGGGCCACGCGATGCCACGAGCCGAGCGCCCTACGTAGTTCCGCGTATGGCGCGCGCATGGCTAGGCGTGGTCCCCTAGCGAGAGGTGATTAAGATGAAACGGAGCATTATTAAGCTTACCACTCCGGCCGAAAGCTGTTCAACTTACGCGCCTCGCTCGGCGGCCTTCGATTTCGCGATCGCTGAGAATTCTCGATGCCGCGCGAGAACCGCTTTTAGGTAGTAACCGGTGTGGGAGCCGGGTGTGTCAGCGATGGTCTCGGGTGTGCCCTCTGCGATGACGGTGCCTCCCTTGTTCCCGCCGTCGGGGCCAAGGTCAATAACCCAGTCGGCGCACGCAATCACGTCGAGATTGTGTTCAATCACGACGACCGTATTGCCTTGACAGCGGAGGTCGAGGAGGGACGCGAGGAGCGGCTCGATATCGGTAAAGTGAAGCCCTGTCGTCGGTTCATCGAGAACGTAAAGCGTGCTGCCTGTTGCTCTCCGCGCCAGCTCTCGGGCGAGCTTGACGCGTTGCGCCTCGCCTCCGGAAAGCGTCGTGGCGGCTTGGCCAAGCGTGAGGTACCCGAGACCTACGCGCTTTAGCGCATCGAGCCTTTCGCGCACCCGCGGAATGACGTCGAAGATGTCTCGCGCTTGCTCCACCGTCATCTCGAGCGCTTCGGCGATGGAGAGTCCGCGGTATTTCACCTCGAGCGTCTCACGGTTGTAGCGCTTGCCTCCGCATGTCTCACACGTCACGAAGATATCCGGCAAAAAATGCATTTCGATGCGGAGGAGACCGTCGCCACGGCACGCCTCGCAACGACCGCCTTTGACGTTGAACGAGAACCGACCCGGCTTGTAGCCGCGCGCGCGCGCCTCTGGCAACGCCGTGTAGAGCTCACGCAGAAGCGCGAACACGCCCGTATACGTGGCGGGGTTTGAGCGCGGCGACCGACCAAGGGGCGCTTGGTCGATGGAGACGACTTTGTCCAGCGCCTCAAGGCCCAAGACGGCGTCGCACGCGCCAATCTGCGCGGTGGACGAATAGAGTTTCGCGCGCGCAGCGGGGAGTAACGTGTCCACGATGATGCTCGATTTGCCACTCCCCGATACACCCGTAAAGCACGTAAAAAGCCCTGCCGGTATGTCGACGGAAATGTTTCTTAGGTTGTTCGCGCGCGCGCCGACAATGCGCACGACATCTGCCGACTTCGCCTTTCGCACGTCTGGGTGAGCCATTTGTTTCCGACCCGCGAGCCACGGTCCCGTGATCGACGCGGGGTTGTTCATAAGGTCCGCGGGCGTTCCCTCGGCGACGATCGTTCCCCCGTGGATGCCGGCGCCCGGTCCCATGTCTACGACGTAGTCGGCGGCCATGATGGCCTCGCGATCGTGTTCGACGACAATCACGGTATTGCCTAGATCGCGAAGCCCTGCTTGCGCGCTTAGCAGGCGCTCGTTATCGCGGGCGTGAAGGCCGACAGACGGCTCATCGAGGACATAGAGCACGCCGACCAGAGCCGCGCCGATTTGGGTCGCGAGACGGATGCGCTGGCCCTCACCGCTCGAGAGTGTTTGCGCGCTTCGGTCGAGAGAGAGGTAATCGAGCCCCACGTCGATGAGAAAGCCAAGACGCGCCGTTATCGCGACGACGAGTGGAGCCGCCACCGCGTGTTCGCGCGTCGTAAACGTCGCGTGCTCACGCGCCGACGCACCGTCCGTCCCGAGCTTCGATAAAAAAACAGAAAGCGATTCGAGCGGCATGCCGCCGAGCTCGGTGATGTCGTGCTCTCCGACGTGCACCGCGAGCGCCTCGGGTCGAAGCCGACGGCCGCCACACGCCGAGCATGTGCGTACGGCGACAAATCGACCTAGCTCGTCGTCCGCGATGGCGCCCTCATCTTCGTCCGGCTCGTCGTCTTCGCTTTCGGCGCGCGCGCGGTCTTGATTGCCGAGTCGCGTCTCGAGACGCGGAACCATGCCGACGTAGGGCTTTCGCTTGCCGCGTGCTTTGCTTGGTGTCAGGGGTTCGCCGAGGACAATCGCCTGTTTCGTCGCATCGTCGAGATTTGCCCAAGCGACGTCAGGGTTCACGCCGAGCGCCTCGACGGCGCGATTCAGCTCGGTTGCGAGAGCTACAGACGCTCGAAAACCCCATGCCAAGACGACGCCTTCGCGCAAGGTTCGTGCTGGGTCACCGATCACGCGCGCAGGGTCAATCACGGTGCGTGCGCCAAGGCCGTCGCACGCCGGGCACGCGCCGTACGGGCCATTGAACGAAAACATGCGCGGCTCGATACGTGGCAGCGTGACGCCGCAATCCATGCATGAAAACCGCTCCGAGAGAGCAAAGGGATCCGCGCTCTCGGGGGCTATCAAGAGCCGTCCCTCACCGACCTTTAGGGCGAGCTCGACGCTGTCGGTCAACCGGCTTTTGATTCCCTCTTTGACGACGAGCCGGTCGACGACGACGTCGAGATCATGAGCCTTGGACGCGTCGATGCGCAGCACGTCTCCAAGGTCGACGATGACGCCGTCGACCCGAGCGCGGACGAAGCCATCGCGGCGAAGTTGCTCGAGCTCGGGGCCGAGAGCTCCTTGTCGTGCGCGCGCGACAGGCGCAAGGACGCTGAGACGCGAGCCCTCGGGCATGGCGAGCACGCGGTCGACCATCTGCTGCACGCTCTGCGCCTCGATTCGTTTACCGCACTTCGGGCAATGTGGAATGCCCACCCGAGCGAAAAGTAGGCGCAGGTAGTCGGCGATCTCGGTCACGGTTCCCACGGTCGAACGCGGCGACTTCGACAGCGGCCGTTGCTCGATGGCGATAGCGGGCGAAAGGCCGTCAATGCGGTCGACGTCGGGCTTCGCGAGCTGCTCGAGAAACTGCCGAGCGTAGGCGCTGAGCGACTCGACGTAGCGACGTTGCCCTTCCGCATAAATAGTATCGAACGCGAGCGACGACTTGCCCGAGCCGCTCGGTCCCGTAATCACGATGAGCTTCCCGCGCGGGAGCGTCACGCTCACGTTTCGCAGGTTGTGCTGGCGCGCGCCGACGACCACGAGACTACTCATGCCACGCAGCCTAGTCGACTCCGCGCCACGCGGTTGCCGCTCTAAATCAGGTGCAAAAGCAGTGGCGTCGGACCGCTTATGACCATAGACTTACGACCATGGTTATCGCGGCACGAAAGATTCCGGCGGGCGAGTTTAAAGCCAAATGTCTCAGGCTTATCGACGAGGTCGCCACGAAAGGCGAGTTGGTGATTACGAAGCGCGGTCGGCCGGTCGCCAAGCTTGTTCCGTTCGAGGAAAGTGAGACCGCACCTCTCGAGGGCCTTATCGCTTTCGAAGGGGACCTTGTTTCGCCCATCGGCGACGCGTGGGACGCCGCCACGTGATGGTTCTCGACACGCACGCCTGGGTTTGGTGGTGCGCGAATCGCTCAAAGTTTCATGCGAGAACTTTGCTCGCGTTGGACAACGAGGAAGAGCTCTTTGTGTCAGCGATTAGCGCGTGGGAAGTGTGCATGCTGGTCGCCAAAGGTCGACTCACGTTCACGCGCGCGCCGCGCTCGGCGATTCGAGCGCTCACGTCAGCGCCGCGTATCCGCATGGTGCCAGTGAGTGACGCCATCGCGGTGGAGGCGGGACTTCTGGGCGACAAGCTTCACGGCGACCCCGCCGATCGCCTTGTGGTCGCTACCGCTTTAGATTTGAGAGCCAAGCTCGTGACGAAAGACCGAAAAATCGCAGAGTCCAACCTTGTGCCCGTGCTTTGGTAACAGCATCGACTACTTCGTCGGAGTGCTAAACTAACCGGAGCGCTACTCCGTATCGAACTACGGTTCGCCGCGGACGGCGCGAGCGCGGCGCTCCACAGTCCACCCCGCCCGTCCGGGTGATCAAGAGCGCGTCATGCGCCTGAGACCACGAACAGTGCCCATCGCGTACGCGCTGGGCCCCCCGCTTCCCGAGCCGCCTCTGCGCGTTTGGCCTTCCAGAACGCACGTGGCCGGGGGCGAGACTTTTTTTGCGCGCCCGACCGGCGCCAGGACTTTTTTGCGCGTTCGTTTAGCCCCGCACGAACGAAAGCTTTGCGAGCTCTCGCTCGCACAGAGCCTGCGTATGCCCGTGGCGCGTGTGGGCGAGCCATGCCCGTACGCGTGCCGTCACCTCTTCGGGCTCTATCACCCCCGCTTCGTACAGCGCGTGCGTCTCGGCCATTTTTTGCCTAAAGCGTCGCGTGTTCTCTGCCCGCACATGCACGCGCACGCCATCGCCCACTCGTCGCAAGACGAATCCGAGGAACGCGACCGGGTCGCTCGTGCCGTGCAGCCGCGTCTTGTCCGGGTGAAAGCGTAAGCGCATGGCGTGCGCGCACGCTTCAATCGCTTTGAGCGCGTCTCTCAAGCGCTCGGGGTCGTCGTCGAACACGAGCAAATCGTCGCAATAGCGAACAAACGTGCCTAAGCCGAGATGCGACGCGAGCGTATGGTCTGTGGGAGTGAGAAAGGCATTCGCCCATATTTGCGACGTCAACGAGCCAATGGGCAGTCCGTGCGGCCGAACGAGAGGCGCGAAAAGGTCATCCCCCGGAAAGTGCCACGCGACGGCCTCGGTCTCCGCAGGCGCGTCGAGAATGACGTCACGGAGCCAGCGCCACCGCGGCGGCGTTCGCTTTTCGCGTAGCGCGCGAAGAATGGCGTGGTCAATCGACGGAAAGAACTTCCGCACGTCGACCCGCAGCACAAACTTCTTTACGCGCGTAAGAGCTACCGCGCGCCGGAGGCAACGGTGTGTGCCTTTGCCAGGCCTGCACGCATAGCTCTGGGGCGCGAACCAGCGCTCCAGCGCGGGCAGCGTCGCCGCGATGAGCATGTGCTGAACCACGCGATCGCGAAACGGCAACGCGAAAATCCGACGTGGCTTCGGGTCGTGAATCCAAAATGCGCGCCCTCGCCCGGGCGCATAGGTGCGCGCGATGAGTTGCTCCACCCGCGCGTCGAGATGCTTCGCGGCATCGAGCGCGAACCGTGCGACCTCGGGCGCGTGGAGCTTCCCCGGCGCGGCGGCGCGACACGCCGGATACGCGCGCCGCGCCGTCGCCGGGGCAAGCGCATCGCCTGTCACGTGGTGGTCATCACGCTTCCGCTGCAAGCCTACGCTCAGGACCGAACGCCGTGGTTAAACCCCCCCATCACGAGCCGCCGAGTCGCGCCGAGTGGCACGCGCGTTCGATGGCGACCCCATCCGCCCGTTGGCTGCTCACGCCGAGGTTGGCAACCTCTCGCAGAGAGCTAGAATCGAGCGATGACGTCTCGTTCGTTTCCCGCCCGCGGAATTCGCGTCGACGACCGAATCGTGGCCCCCGAGTCGCGAGCCGAAATCGTCGAGGGAAGGCTCGTTCTGTCGCCACCATCGGATGAGAAACACGCGGTGCCGCACGCGGACCTCGCCTACGTCCTCCGCGCGCACGTCAAGGGAGGGTTCAGCGTCGCGGTCGACATGCTTACGCGTACGAGCAAGGATAACGACTTTGCGCCTGATGCGAGCGTCTTCGAGTCCGAACGAGACACCGTTACGGGCGGGCGTCGGCTCGAGCAGCTCGCGTTTGAGGTCGTAAACGAGCAGGCGCTCGCGGTGCAGACCACCAAAGCGCGAGAACTTGCAAAGCGTGGCGTCCGCCGAATATTTTGCCTAGGAACGAAACAACAAAAACTCCTCGAGTGGTCGCGTGAAACCGACGGTTGGTCCGCGACTCCGCTCGAGGTGATTGACGACCCTTGCTTCGTGCGTCCGCTCCCTACATCGGCGCTCCTGCGGGCCGCTTTCGCCGACGATGCGGTACTTCTTGCTCTTCGCGCGAAGGGACACCCTGCGTTCGAAGCGGTTCGAGAGGAAGGCCGCGAGGAGGCGTTGCGCATAGGCATTGTCGACCTCTGCGACGCGATGGGTCTCCCGCTTCCCGAGGGCGCTGTCGAACAGCTCGCTTTGATGCGAAGTGTGGATCTCGATTCCGTACGTCTCGCGCTGAAGCGCGACAGGCGCTGCCCTCAGCGATAAGTCGAGTTTTTTTGTGCAAGATTCAGCAGGGAGGTCTCTGCCACGTAAAGCATGGAGGGCTCAGCGCTCAAGGGCTTGATCGAAGTCGGCCCGTAAGTCACCCGAGGACTCGAGCCCGCAACTCACGCGAAACAGGCCGTCGGTGATGCCGCCAAGGCGTCTCGTTTCTGCCGGCATCGTGGAATGCGTCGTCGAGGCCGGGTGCACCACCAGCGTTCGCACGTCACCGAGGCTCACCGCGTGCGTGGCGACGCGGAGCGCCTCCAGCACTTTCCGCCCTTGGTCTACCGCGTCGACTCCGGCTTCTGCGCGCAGCTCGAACGAAAGAACTGCGCCGTACGCGTGCATCTGCCGCTGCGCGAGCGCGTGTCCGGGATGCGACGCGAGCGACGGATGATGCACGACGGCCACCCGCGCGTGCGCCGCAAGGGCCGCCGCGAGTTCGGCCGCCGTCGCACAGGCTCGTTCTTGCCTAAGCGCGAAGGTCCGAAGGCCACGCGCGACGAGCCACGCCGACAGCGGAGCGAGTACGCCGCCAAACCCTTTGACAATAGCCTCCTGCGCGGCGTCGACGAGCGCCCGAGAACCCATCACGGCGCCGCCGATCACGTCTCCGTGCCCGCTCAGGCCCTTGGTCATCGAATGCATGACGAGGTCCGCGCCGAGCGCCAGAGGCGTTTGCGCGAAGGGCGTCGCGAACGTTCCGTCGACGATGACACGCGGACGACCGCGCGCGCCACACGCGCCGGTTTCGAGCGAGCGTGCGAGCTCGACGATCGCTTGAATATCGACGATCCCGAGCGTCGGATTCGACGGTGTTTCGACGTAAAAAAGGCGCGTTTTTTCCGTGACCGCCTCCGCGTACGCCTCGCGCGATCGCTCGACGAACGTCGTCGTGATCCCGAGCTTCGGCAGACGTTCACGCAAGAGGCGCGCGCTCTCCGCGTACATCGAGCGCGGCGCGACGATGTGGTCTCCGGCTTCGCAGTTCGCGAGCAAAACGCCTGCGATAGCGGCCATTCCGCTTGACGTCGCACACGCGGCCTCCGCGCCCTCGAGCGCGGCCAGCTTGTGCTCGAGCGCGCGGACCGTCGGGTTGCCCCAGCGGCCGTAAATCCACGTGTCGTCGTCCTCGCCGCGAAAGGCCCGTGCGGCGTGTTCGGCACTCGTGAACGCGAAGGCGCTCGACATGACGATCGCGGGGTCGAGGGCGCCGTCGGCACCCGGTGACTCGCCGGCGTGGACGCACATGGTGCCCAAACGATCGGCGCGGCGACGAAGCTGTTCGGAGTAGGGAAGGTGAGGGTCGATCACGTGCGCACTCTACTCGTCTCGTGGTTCGCGTACGAACGTCACGACAAGCCCGCCCGCGATAACCAGCCCCATGCCGGCCAGCGCGCCAAGCGTGGGCCGTTCACCGAGAACTGCGCTCCCGAGAAGGGCGCTCGCCACGACCGCGAGGTAGCCCATCGCGCTGACGCGTGCCGCGCGCTCGAGCGAATACGCAAGCGTGAGTGCGAGTTGGCCAAAGCCGGCACACACACCGGCCGCCATCATAAACCCCGCGTCGCGCAGCGTCGGCATGCGGAAATCGAAGAGCGAAAGGCCGCCCATCACGACCGCCGCGAACAGCGAAAAATGGAACGCTATCGACTCCGCGCTCTCGGTTCGGCCCGCACGCCGAAGCATCATCATCGCGATGGAGCCGAGGAACGCGCTGAGCACGGCAAACGCGGCGGTCGCGCTCGCACTCGGCCCGGTCGTGGCGGCTCCTTCCTGCCACGCGAAGCTCGGGTGCAAAATCGCAAGGACGCCACCGAGTGAAACGAGAAGGCCGACGCCGATGGCGGGCGTGGTCCGTTCGCCCAACACGAGAGGCGCCAGGACGACCAAAAAAAGCGGCGTCAAATTCATGAGAGTGACCGTGTCGGCGAGCGGAAGCGTGCGCGAAGAGAGCGCGTAAAAGGTCACGCCCATCGCGGCCGTTCCAAACACGCTTCGCCAGAACACGGCACGGCGATCGACCGCGGCAAGCGACACGCCACGTGCTCGGCCGACTCCGAACGCAACAAGAGCGCCGACAAGAGCGCGGGCCGCGGCCACGGTCGTCCACGAGGTGGAAGCGCTCGCGAGGCGCGCGAAAAAATTCATCAACGCAAAGAGCACGGCGCCGATGGCCATCCAAGCAAGCGCCTGCGCGCCCGTACGTCTCTCCGTCCCTGTCCCCGTCCCCGTCCCCGTCCCCGTCCGTAGAGGGGATGTAAGACCTCCGCGGTCTCCATCGTTTGTGCTTGAATTGCCGAGTTTCACTGGGTCGAGAGGCTTTCTTCGTGTGTTTCGCCGCTGTGATAGCCTCGGCAAGGCATGCTCAAAGTCGAGTGCGAGTCCTGCAAGGCTCCCTATCAGGTCGACGAACGCCGCGTTCCTCTTGCTGGCCTCAAGATGAGATGCCCGAAGTGTGGGCATACGTTTCTCGTCACCGACCCTTTAAAGGGATCCGCGCCGCCTGCCGTGGGCGGGGCTCCAGTGGCTCGACCGCAAATGAAGCAAACGATGGTCGGCGTCGGTGCGTTTAACGCGGTCCCTCAAAAGGCCGCGAAGCCCGCCGCTCAGCCGATGGCAGCGGCGGTCCCGCCACCGCCAGCGCCACCGCTGGAGTTTGGCTTCGGTTTAGACGGATTGGACGACGACTTCCTGGCGCTTCCGGCCGTGAAGGCTCCCGTACCCAAGGTCGCTGCCCGCGCCGGTCTCGCGGCTGCACCGGTCGCGCCTCCCGCGCCCGCGCCGCCCTCTCCGTCTCCCTTCGCGTTGCCTGGGCTCGACGACCTCGACTTGCCTGCGCTCGCGAGTGACGTCGGCCTGCCCGCCGCCGTTGATCGAAGTCGTCGCGTCGCGCCGAAGCCGTCGCAGCCGAACCCTTCACCGCCAAAAGTGGCGCCTCCGGCGTTCACGTTTGACGTCGACTTGCCCGCCCTCGGCGGTTCACGGTCGTCAGGCGCAGGAGCTTTTGGCTCCCTCGATCTCCCCGCGCTTCCATCACGGCCTCCGTCCGTGGCCGCGGCTCCGTCTTCGTCGAAGCGTTCCGCTGGGGGCTTCGGGTCGTTCGACCTGCCCACAGCGAAGGGACGCGCAGAGGTTCCAAACGACTTGCCCCGGCTCGGAGGTCAAGGCCTCCCGAAGGTTGCGTCGGGACGACAAAACGTGGCACCACCGCCGCCTTCGACCCCCTTTGGTGGCTTCGGAGAAATCGACCTTCCGAGCGTTCAAAACGACTTGCCATTGCCTGCGGGCGAGCAAGCGCACATGCCTGTGCCCGTGTCGGACGACCGATTGCTACCGAATCGGATGGGTGCGCTTCCGGCTCCGCTTGCCTTTGGAGAGCTTGACCTCCCCTCGGTCGGAGCCGGCGCGCTGTTTGGAGAAAACTTCTCCAGTACGTCCGCCTCGGCCGACGCCTTGAGCTTCGGTGCGCTGGACCTCCCGCCTGAGCCCTCTGCGGCCGGAGGACCTGCAAGTGCGGGACGCCGCGCCACCGGCGAACACAAGCCAGAACCGCACACGGCCTTGGGCTTCGGCGAGGTTGACCTTGGCGGAGACACGAGTGGTGGGCAGGTCGTGGGGCCGCCGCCGGCGACCAGCGCAGGCTCAATGTTCCAAGAAGCTTCGCTCGACGACGGCGCACCCCAGGGACCGGCAACGAGCGCGAGCGCACGCGCGCGGGTGACGGAACCGGAGGCGCCCATCGCAAGGGCACCGAAAATTCTCGCGGCGCTCGTCGCGCTCGTCGTCGTTGGCGGAGCGGCATTGCAATTTACCCCGCTCGGCGCGTTTGGTTACGTCTCCATTAGCGATAAGCTTCACGCGGGCGATTACGGGCGAGATGCGGTTCGATCGGCCGACGCGGCTCGCGTGAAGCTTGGCGCGGACACTTACGCGTCCGCACAGCAAGCCGCCGACGAGCTCGCAGAGCTTCGCCGGCGCTCCCCACGGAACCGGCCGCTCGCCGCGTATGCGGCCTATGTCGAGTTCGCCAACCAAGTTCGATTCGGAAGCGACGCGACGCGCGTGGCGCGGGCGAAAACGTTCCTCTCCGACGTTCCACCGGGGAGCACGGAGCCCTTCTTTGTCGCGGCCATGGCCGCTCAAATGGCCGCCACCGGTGAGGCGGCTGCGGCGAGGCCGGCCGCGTCCGCCGCGGCTAGTGCGGCGGTTAATGAGGGACTTCGTCTCGACCTTGCCCTTCTGCGCGGGGAGCTTGCGCTCGCAGAGCGCGACTACCCCGCCGCCCTACAAGCCTTCGGGGATGCCGCGAAAGCAGGTCCCGGCGCGCGCGCACAGTTTGGGCTCGCGCGTGCGCTCTACGCAACGAAGGCTCTGAGCAACGCGAAAGAGGCCGTCGACGCGACGCTCACGGCGTCGCCCAACCATGCCGGAGCACGCAGCCTCCGCGCGGTGCTTTCGATGGAGCTCGAACGAAACCCCGAGAGCGCACTGAAGGACCTTGCCGTGGTACTCGACCCGGTCGCGCGTAAAAGCGAAGCCGCCAACGAGATCTCGACGGCGGCCGCCGCGCGAGGATGGATCATGCTTGCACTCGACCGAGCCGGCGACGCGCGCGCGGCGTTCGACGAGGCTGTCAGTGTCGACCCGCGCAACGTGACGGCGCTCGTCGGTCAAGGCGAAGTGCTCTACGCCGACGGTCGATACACCGAGGCGCTCACGCGCTTTGACGAGGCGGTCCAAAAAGACCCGACAGGCTTGGCTTCTGTTGTGGGCGCGGCGAAAACGAAAATTGCACTCGAGCGCCTCGCAGACGCCAAAGCCCAAATCACCGCGGCGCGAACGCGCGTGCCGAAGGACATGGCGCTGGCGCTTTGGCTCGCGAGGGCGGAAGAGGCGCTCGGCAACAAAGCCGTCGCCGAGAAGCTCTACGGCGAGGCGGTCGAACTTGCGGATCCGCAAGATCCGAACGCTATTTTGGCCTTCGCCGCCAATGCGGCCTTTCTCGCGTCGCAAGGCCGGCCCTCCGACGCTCAAGCCACCCTCGACCAAGCGCGCGTCAAACTCGCGGACACTGCGATTCTTCAGCGCGCGTTCGGTGACGTCGCGGCCACGCAAGGACACTTCGACGAAGCGCTGGGTCACTACGAATCGGCGCTCCGGAAAAGTCCGACCGATCTCGGAACGCGGTTCCGGCTCGGCGTGACGTACCGGCGGATGAATCGTATGGACCAAGCCGCGAAAGAGTTCGACCAGATTGTGGCGGTCGACAAGGAATATCCAAATATCGCCCTCGAGCGCGGATTGCTGTTCGAGAAGTCGAATGACCTTTCCAAAGCGCTCGAGCAATTCAATAGCGCTCTCGCCAAACAGCCGAAGGACGTCGACCTCATGATGCGCGTGGGCGCGGCGTACGTGTCGATCGGCGAAGTCGAAAAAGCCTTGCCGCTGCTCAATAAAGTCAAAGACCTGCGCCCCAACAGTGCCGAGGCCAATCACTACATCGGGCGCGCGTACCTAAAGCAGGGAGGGCTCGAGTCGGCCGCCGCGATGCGTTACCTGAAACGTGCTGTCGAGCTCGACCCGAACAAGGCCGAGTTCCACCTTTACGTCGCTTGGGCCGCGAACGAGTCCGTGCCCGCTCAGCTTGGTCTCGCGCGTACGCACGTCGAAAAGGCGTTGACACTCGACCGCCTGCTGGCGGATGGCTACTGGCAGCGAGGCATTGTTTTGCTCCGCGAAGGCGCGGTCAACGACGCGCTCGTGGACTTGAAACACGCACTCGAATTGAAGCCTTCGCGCCACGAGGCGCACGCGGCGCTCGCCGAAGCCTTCGAACAAAAGAACGATGTCGCCTCCGCGATGGCCGAATGGTCAAAGGCCATTGCCGGCGATGATCGCGTGCCTATTTGGCATTTCCGCTACGGCGTGCTCTTGCTCGAAAAAAACCGTACCGCCGACGCGGCGAAGCATCTCGCTTCGGCCGTTGTCGAGGGCAGAAAGGCACTTCCCAGGCCCGGTTGGCTTGGTCGCGCCGCGTTCGAGGCCGGCGAGGCTCAACGGAAGTCGGGACAGAAGCCCGCGGCGGTGGAGTCGTATCGGACGTTCCTTGATTTCGCTTCGTCCAACGATCCGAATCGCCGCGACGCGCTTCGAGCCTTGAAGGACCTAGGAGCGCCCTACGAACATTGAGCGATCGCCGAGATTCGCTGGTGAGATGCAATTGAAACGCATTTTACGGCGGGCATGACCCAATCTGACCGCGCTTGACAGGGTCGCCTAGGTCAGCCTGGAGGGGATTTGCTATGGGGATTCAGAGACGGTTCCGAGTCCGCGCCTTCGGTTGTGGGTTCGCGCTTTTCATCATCGTCGCGCCCGGTTGTGGGTCCTCCGGAAAGCGATCGGCGTACGACGACGACAAGCAGACGTCGCCGACAGAGCCCACGGGCGACGGCCCCTCGAGTCCGTCCGGGGACTTCGGGGTCAACGTTGGAGGAAACGTTGTCCTCGTTCCCAAGAACACGACCGTCGTAATCGACCTTGCCACCTCTCCCGCGACCCCGGGAGTGCAGGCCTTCACGGTGCTCAGCGCTGGGCGCGACGTCACGCCAAGCGCGACGTTTACGCTGCAAGACCCGTCGCTCGGTACTTTTCGCGGCGCGACGTTCACGACCGCCAGCGCGCTCGCGGCCGGCGTGCGGGCCAAAAGCACGTCGGTGCAGGCCGAGAGCTCAAACGGTACCGCGTTCGGTACGCTCACCGTCGTCCAGCTGCGCAAAACGGGCGCGCAACGCGATTTCTTTTTCGTCGTGCCTTATGGCGAAACTTCGTCTCCCAAGAGTGACGTGCTCGCGTTTAGTACATCGATCAAACAGGCGGATGTCGCGTTCGTCGTCGACACGACGTCGTCGATGACCAACGCCATCGCGAAGCTCAAAAGCGCCCTCGAAGGGACGCTGATGGCGCAACTTCAAAGCGCCATCCCGAACGTCGGTCTCGCCGTCGTCGATTACCGAGATTATGGCGACGACTGGGTCGTCAAAGTGAATCAAGTGGTCACAACCAGCTTGGCCCTCGCGCAGGCGGGGGTTGCGCCACTCAAAGCCGCGGGCGGCGGGGATTTTCCGGAGGCCTCGATTGCCGCGATGGAGTTCGCGCTGACGGGGCGGGAGAATACAGGCATAGAGCCGCACATCAATGCCACTCTGGGCTCGTTTGGCGGTGTCGACTTCCGGCGTGGGTCGGTGCCCGTTCTTGTTAATCTTAGCGACGCGAATTGGCACGACCCCTCAGGGCTCGCGACGCTCGCAACGCTAAAAAATGCATTCGCAGACACGAAAGCAAGATTCGTGAACATTGCCGAGGGGTTTTCCGATCCGATTGAAGCTCAAGCCGACGAGCTCTCAGACGCCACGGGAAGCCACGTCGACGCGGCCGCGTTCGGTACCGTTTCGGGGTGCGCCGTAGGCAAGTGCTGCACGGGTAAGAAAGGTGTAGGGCGCACGCCCTCGGGGCCTGGCGGCACCTGTCGCTTAAACTTTTTGTCCGAGGGGGGCAACGGCGTTAGCAGCGGTATCGTCAAAGCCATCGAAGCGATTGCCATCGGCAGTTCGTTTGACGTAACGGCGAAAGCCGTGAACGACCCCACGAACGCGAACGGAGTCGACGCCACCAAGTTCATCAAAGCCTTGCGCGCGATGGCAGAGGGCGACCCGAAAAATGGTTGCCCCGCGGCCCGCGCGAAAGACGCGGACGGCGACGGAATCAACGAGAAGTTCGTGGATTTAAAGGCCGGAACTCCCGTGTGCTTCGAGGTCATTCCCGCGATGAACCTGTCCGTTCCGCCGAATCTCGGTCCGCAATTTTTCAACGCTTTCGTCGATGTCGTTGCGGTGCAAGGCAACTTGGCACTCGATCGCCGAAGCGTGCTCTTCCTGGTTCCGCCCCGAAACGCCGACGTCAAATAAATTCAGCACCGAAGACGGGAGCACCCGCCATGGGTCGAAAGGCCTGCGAAGAATCGAGGTCAATGAGTTCGTCGCTCACCATATTCGTCCCGGACCACGTGTTCGCGTGGCGGGGATATGTTTACCAAGGGCACTCGTAGGCGAGCTGCGGAAAGCGCGAGAAGTCGCGGTCCGCAGTGATCAGCGCGCGTACGCCATGCGCGAGACAGATGGCGACGATGCGTGCGTCGTGCACCACGGCGCCCTTCACTTGCGCAGTCATCAAGAGACTCGCGAATAACTCAAGCGAAGTGTCGACCTCGCTGAGTAACTCAAGGGTTGGTGAGTTGCACCATGCACTGATTTGACCTAGTGCTTCAGCTGGGGAGGATGCACGGCCTTTCCAAATTTTAGTGTTGGTCACAACCGAGTAAAACTCGCTGAGGCACGGCCAGGCGATAGCCCACGGCGCGCGCGACTCGGCAAGCGCGCTAACTTGCGCACGCGACTCGGCGTGGCGTGGGGCTTCTCGACGATGGGCGTAGACGAGAATGTTCGTGTCGACAGCTTTCACTCGTCGTCGCCGTAGATGGTCGCCCGCAGGTCGCCCCAGCTCATGCCCGTAAGCGGGAAGTGGTCACCCCCACGCCCGACGGCGAAATCTGGCATTCGGTAATGCGGAGCGCGCGGCTGCGCCAACACCGCCCGCAGCCCCTCCTCGACGAGCTCGCGCATCGTGATGCCGCGCTGCTTCGTCGCACGTTGCGCACGTTCAAACAGGGAATCGCCGAGCAATACCGTGGTTTTCACGGCTTCAATCTATCATCGTAGAAAGTACGGTCAAGCCGTTACAAGAAGTACGGCTTGACCGTACTCTTTCAGCGGGTGAGAAGTAGGCTGAGCCGTTCGCGGGCGTTCACCAATTCCCAAGCGATGCCCCGACTTCACTTGCGGCGACCACGCGAAGCTGGTGCTACACCCACCCTTCACGCCGCAAGGAGTTGTCGTCATGTTTAAAAAAGTCGTGGAAGCTGCCTCGTCTGCCGTAAACCGCGCCGTCTATGGCAAAGCGCCCGAGGGGGGGCCGTCGACGCTCTCGAGTATTCCGTTTACGCGCCTCGACGGAACGCCTCTTCCGTCCGAAGAGCTTGAAGGCAAGGTCGTGCTTTTCGTCAACGTGGCAAGTCGCTGTGGGCTCACGCCACAGTACGAGGGCCTTGTCAGCCTCTACGCCACGTACCGCGCGCGAGGTCTCGTCGTCGCGGGTGTACCTTGCAATCAGTTTCTCGGGCAGGAGCCGGGCACCGAGGCGGAAATCGCTTCGTTTTGCGCGTCAACGTACGGCGTCGACTTTCCACTCCTTGGTAAGCAGGACGTCAACGGAGCCAAACGAAGTCCACTCTATCAATTTCTGATCGGCAGTTCCGCTGGCGGCGGTTCCGACATTGGTTGGAACTTCGAAAAATTCCTCGTCGGACGCGACGGCGAGGTGAAAAATCGCTTTTCGCCCAAAACCCAGCCCGACGCACCGGAGGTCATCAACGCCATTGAGTCGGCTCTTTCGTGAGTTTGGAGAACTCGGCGCGGTCGGCAAGCCGGTAAGCTAGGCCTCGAGCGCAGCCGCCATCGCCGCGAACTTGTCGACGTCGAGCGTCTCGCCTCGTGCGTCGAGCGAAATGCCACTGCGTTCGGCAGCGGCGCCGAGCCTATCCATCGGCGCGACGTGGCGCCACGCGTTGCGGAGCGTTTTTCGACGCATCGCGAACGCGCCCTTGACAAGCGCTCGAAAAAGCTCCGTCTCGAGCGCGCGTCGCGGGCGCTCGGGTTCGAGCCGGATGACAGCGCTCGTCACGTCCGGCGGAGGATGAAACGAGCCAGGGCCTACTGAAAAGAGCTTTACTGCGCGAAACGCCGCGCGCGTGAACACGGTGAGCGCACCGTAGGTTTTTGACCCGGGCGCGGCCGCGAGGCGGTCGGCCACCTCGAGCTGTACCATGAACACGACGCGCTCGACGTCGTCGGCGTTGTGCACCGCCCGTTCAAGCAGTCGGCCCGTGATCTGGTACGGCAAATTCCCGCAAAGCACGCGCGGTGACTCCGGATCTGCAGGTCCTAAGAGCTCGCGCGGGTCGATCGTCTGCGCGTCTCCCTCGAGGATGCGGACGCGGCGCTGGCTCGGATCGGCGGGATCCGTAACACCCAGCAAATCGCTGAGTTCTTCTTCAAGTACGGGCACGAGATCGCGATCGCGCTCGACGGCTACCACCGAACGCGCACGAGCTGCGAGCGCTCGCGTGAGCACGCCGGTGCCCGCCCCGAGCTCCAGTACGCGCGCCCTCCCGAGCTCCGAAGCGGGCACGCACGCCGCTGCGATCGCCTCCACCGTGTGGGGCGTAACAAGAAAGTTTTGGCCGAAGCTCTTTTTCGGCGCAAGCCCGCGTCGCTTGAGGACCGCTCGCGCGTCGCTCACGTTGCCCTCGACGCGCTCTCGCGGCTTCGTTTCACCATGGCGCGTGCGCGTCTGCTCTGTACTCGGCACGGGCCTAAGTGCGGGGAGCGAGCTAATCCGAGCGAGGGCATAGTGCACCCTACCTCGTTCTACGCCGAGGACGCGGACGGATGAGAAAGCGAGCTGGAGTCTCAGCATGTCGTCTCACGCTTCAATTTGTGGTCGCCGTTCCGTCATCACGCGCCCGCGTATGCCGAGCGCTCGAAGGGTGCGCACGTCGCGGTCCTGCGAGGCGCGCACGCGGATGCGGACAGCGTCAAGAACGACGTCTTCGACCGTTTTCGCTGGCTCGTCAGGCGCACGGTCAGCGCGAGCCGGCGAGTGACTGAAGTCGAACGCGGGAAGTGTCCACCGAACCTCGACGCGCCTTGACTTGAGCTTACGAACCTTTGCGGCGGCGAGCCCGTGGACGCCGAAGGCGGCAGGTGCCCACAGGTGAACGAGACTCGCTCTCTTTTTTCGGTCTTTTTCGCGCGTCAGGCGGTCGAGCACCACAGTGAGGTGCGCTTCGGCGTGGGCTCGCTCGCCGTCGATGCGCGGTGCAACCTCCACTCCGAACGACGCAAGATAATGACGAAACCTCTGTTCGCGCGCGGTGACGGACACGGGTAGGCGCGGCGCGAAGGGCGCGCGAGAGCGCATGGCCTCTGCCCGAAGGGAAAGGCCATCAAGATCGCCGCGTGGTACGTCCGCGAGTGCCCGCGGGTCGAGCGGCCGCAAATGTTCCGCTACGCGTAGCGCGAGCTCAGTTTCGTCGAACTCACACCTGTCGCTGTCGACCGTGCTAGCCGCGCTCGCCAGTGCGGCGGCAATTTTCGAAGCTTGCGCCGCACCCGCACCCGGCGCGAGCCACGTGCGGGTGCGCGAGGCAAACACGACGAGGCCTACCGCGTCGCCGTTCGCGAGGTGCTTGGCCGCGACGCGGCTTAGGTCGTCGATCGCCGTATCGAGCGGCGCTCGGCCGAGCGGCCCCGCCCAGAGCTCGACGGAGGCATCGAGCACGAGCCACGCAACGTCGCGATCCTCGCGCTCCATTTCCCGAACGAGGAGCTTTCCGCGTCGCGCGCTGGCCTTCCACGCGATGCGCTTGAAAGGGTCGCCAGGGACGTGTTCGCGGAGCTCCTTCAACGGCTCTCCGTCGCCCGCGAGTGAGGACGGTCGACCCGCTTCTGCACCGCGCCGTGCCCTACCGCCGCGCGCCGTTTGCACCATCGCAAAAAGCGATCGGGGCAGAACCTCGACGCCATGTGGGTTCGCGAACATCAGCGGCACTTCGTACAAGCCATCGCCGCCGAGCGGCGTCCCGCGGACTTCGAGTGCGATTCCGTGAAGGCCCCATCGTCCCACGCGCTTTGCGCGTATCCGGACCTCGAACGTTACCCTCGACGCGGCCGGCAGCAGGAGCGTTGAGGGCGAGATGCTTACGTCGAGCATGCTGGAGGCCACGGCGCGGACGTGGAGGCCGCGTGCGTCGGCCTCTCCTCGGTTTCGCAGCTCAGCCTGCATGACGATTTCGCGACCGCACGTGGTGGTTGTCACACGCTGCGTTGTGCTCCAGACCATCTCGAAGCCGGAGCCGCGGATGCGTGTCACGGCCACACGCGCGACGGATCGGCCCAGCGTCACGGCCAGAAGAATGCCGCCGCCGAAAGCGATCGCCGGGCCGAGCTTCGTCGCAATTCCAAAGGCGACCAGAGCGGCACCCGCGAGGGCGACTTGGAACGTCGCGCGCGTCGGATGGAGCTGCATCGGTTCGAGGTCGCTTTCCGAGGAAGCGAATCAGACGGAGCGAACGCCGCGTCGGTAGCTTACTTTTGCGAGGGCCTCTTCGATGATGGCGTCGCGCTCGCGGGCGTCGCTGTCGACGTCTGGGACGAGCACGAGCCGGTGTGCCAGCACGGCCACGGCGACCGCGCGCATATCGTCCGGTACGACAAAGGTGCGGCTCGCGAGGACGGCGTGCGCCTTGCTGGCCTGCATGAGTCCAAGCGTCGCTCGCGGGCTTGCGCCGAGGGCGACCTTTGGGTGCGTGCGCGTAAAGCTCGTCAGCGATACGGCGTAGTCGTGGAGATCGTCGTCGACGTAAACGCGCATCGTCGTGTCCTGCAGGTACGCGACATCCGACGCGTTGAGTACGGCTACGAGCGTCGGAGGCGTCTTTCCGTGCGTCCGGAGC
Source organism: Polyangiaceae bacterium (assembly GCA_025353725.1). GTDB lineage: Bacteria > Myxococcota_A > Polyangia > Polyangiales > Polyangiaceae > Labilithrix. The sequence goes on from JANXOF010000065.1 coordinate 166,793, forward strand.
ATCTGTGCCTCTTCGCGGGCGGTTGGGTAACCCATCACGACGCGAACAAGAAAGCGGTCAATCTGCGCCTCGGGAAGCGGATAGGTGCCTTCGAGGTCGATGGGGTTTTGCGTCGCGAGGACGAGGAAGGGAAGGGGAAGCTCGAACCTGTCACCCTCGATCGTGACTTGTCTTTCTTGCATCGCCTCGAGCAGTGCGGACTGCGTCTTCGCCGGCGCGCGATTGATCTCGTCGGCGAGCACGACGTTCGCAAAAATCGGTCCGGCACGGAGGCTGAACGTGCCGTCCCGCGGCGACAAGACGTAGGTTCCCGTAATGTCGGCGGGCAGCAAATCGGGCGTAAACTGGATACGACGCGACGAGCAACCGAGGGCCGTCGCGAACGCTTTTACGAGTGTCGTTTTGGCGACACCGGGAACTCCTTCGAGCAGCACGTGACCACGCGCAAGCAGCGACACGAGGATCATCTCGAGCGCGCGCGCCGAACCTATGTACGTTTTTTGAACCTCGCGACGTACCTGTTCGATGCGCTCCTTCGCCGACGCAATCTCGTCCGCGGCGCTCGGTGACTCGGAGTTTTCAGCGCGATCGCTGGGGCCGGACGGCGACACAAAAGGCTCCCGAGGCATCATCGTCGCGCGTCGACCGACGCGTTGCCTGACACGCTTCCTGGAAGAGCGAGCCGCGCGTCCGCGGAAGTTTCGACAAGACGAGCCACTGTACGGGCGAGTGTCAGCACTTCGTGGTCGCGGATCGGCGTGACGGTTCCTCCGCTGCGCTGCGAAACAAGCATCGACTCAACGCTTACCATGCGGAGCAGCACGCGGCGCAACGTGACCATGCCTTCACTGTCCAAAAGCCCGCGGCGCGAAACTTCTGCGAGGAGGTCGTTGGGCCCTGGCACGACGGCAAGCCCGAGCTGCGACGCGAGTTGTTCTTCGAGCGCGCTCTTCAGTTCCAGGACGGCCAGTAAGCGAGGCGTTTCCCGCGCTGCAAGGACTGCTGCGTGGCCTGCGATGCCGCCTTGAGCCACCGTCGGAAGGCTTCGGACAAAGCGCGGCGTGATGGGCTTGTGGAGTCGCCCGGCCCGCAGGCCCACCCAAACGAGGAGGCCGAGCCCAAGGATGCAAGCGAACACGTACGCGAGAGTGGGGGAGACACCCTCTCGTTTTGTCGCGTCCAAAGCGTCCCGCAGCTGCCTTATCGCATCGGTCAAGGCAGAGGAGTTGCCGCCGAACGCCCCCCTTTGTTTTATGTCTCCCGCCGCGATGAAAAGTCTTCCACCACCCTTGCTCGACGCGTCGCGTTCGACCGTGTAGCGAATCACGCCACGAGCAAACGCTTGATTGCCGCCGTAGCGCAACATGGAGTTCATGACGATCGACGGATCGCCTACCGAAAGAAGTCGACCTTCGCCGACGGCACCGGCCACCGCTACGGCGATCTCTCCTTCGGCGTGACCTAAGCCGTCGGTGCCACCCCGAATCTTGAGCACCGGCGACAGGTCGGGATGCGCGAGCCCGGTCGGGTGATTCGTGACGACGCGCGTGACGTCTTTCACGACGGGGTGTGCGCTTGCCGGCTCCGCGAGCGCGAACTGGGGATTCCCGCGGAGGAACTCAACGGGATGCGCGGGAATCGGAACGCGACTCATGGCGAAGTGCCAAAGCAGCGCGTCGCCGCGGCCGAAGTCATCGAACAGGGTGACGCGGCCTCCCGCGCGCATGAATTTCGACAGCTCCTCGACATCGAGGTTCGTCTCGGGATGAAGGAGAAGGAGGCCGTCCTCAGGCTTGAGCTCTCGAAAGTCTATCTGCGCCGAGGCAACCACACGGTGTGAATCGAGCTCCGATCGGGCGAGACGGACCAGCTCTGCGCACCCCTCCCAATCGCTGTTCGCGAGGTCAAAAGGCGCCGCCTGACTACGCGTCACGGTGGCTTGAAGTCCAAGAAACAAGGCAAATACCGTGCATCTCCGAAGGGTTACGCCTACGAAAGCCCGTGGCCCAACAGGCGAACGCTTGACGCATGCCGTCAACCGACGGAGCCCGCATACGGCGCGACGGACGGCGCGTTGGACACGATTGTCGTGCGCGGGTTCCTTGCCCATCTGTATCTTCAAATCTATCACCGATGGCCGGCTCCACGATGAGTCGACTTACGGTGCGTGGAGCGTGGAGCGCATGGTGCGTTCCAGGCTCAACACTCCACACTTTTCGCGGCGACTTGACCCATCAGGTCGTATTGCTAGCCTCAACGGGAGAGCTGTTGGGGCTTAGCGAGTAGTGAACGTCAGCTTTCTCGTCGGGAGGAATCGATGCTGCCTCCGTTTATCATTGAGCAGATCCGTCAGCGGGAAGAGCGAGAGAAAAGGCAGTACGAGCAGCCCCAGCTCGAACTCCCAATCTCGCCCTCTTCCGCGCCTCCTCCGTTGCCGCGGCGCGAGGAAAGCGAGGACGGTCAACGCGGGGTGTTCATCCTCGAGCTATAGGCGACCCTTTCGGTTCTCATCCTCATTGCATCGACGCCTTTTGTGCCGCTGCACCTGCGGCCGCGCTCGAGGTAACCTATTGCGTTCCGCGGACGTCGCACACTAGGCTGCGCGCCGAATGGCCAGTCGAATCGCCAAACGGTCGCTACGACGGCCCTCGCTTGAGCCTGGCGCCCCTTCCGGGGTCGCGGCTACCCCGGCTTTCGTACGCCGCATAGGGTTCGGTTTCGCCGTCGCCGTGGCCTTGCTCAATTGCTACGCGACCGGCGACGGTACGCCACCGCCTCTACAAGATTTTTATTTCCCCGTCGGATTGCAGGTCTCCGCCGGAGGGTCCGTTCTTTACGCTGTCAATTCGGACTTCGACCTTCAGTACAACGGCGGCACTCTCCAGTCGTACGACCTTGCGCTGATTCGTCGCCACGCGCTCGACCTGATCACCGACCCCCGCAGCCCAAACGTCCCGATTCTTGACCGTGAAAGTCTCGAGCGAGACGCGAGCGGCTGCCCCGGTCGTTCGCTCGCACCGCTCGGGGAGACGTGCGCGCCCCCCGTCCGCTCGAGCTTCTACGCGCGTGATGCTGCGATTATCGGGGCACTCGCCACCGACCTTCTTCTCTCCGCGTCACCTTCGCGGCTCGCGACAGACGCTCCGCGACGACCGGATGAACCCTTGTCCTGCCCGACGCCCGCGAGCGGCACCGCGGCTCCCGGCTGCTTGCCTTTCGGCACACGCCGGATAGATCGACTTTTTTCACCTGTCCGAGGCAACGCTTCACTGACCTGGGCAAGCGTCGAGCGAGACGGCCCTGAGTCTGTCGCACCAAGCGACCCGGCCGCAGCGTACGGTCCGTTCATCATCCAGTGCGGTCGCGACAGCACGGGTCGTTGCGACGGTGCTCACGCTGCGGGCTCGAACCCCGATGAACCAGGCAACACGCGGCACTTGAAGATGCCCGGCGAGCCCTTCGGCTTGGCCATCGGCGAGGACGGCACTTCGCTCATCGTCACCCACCAAAACGAGACGAAAACAAGCCTGTTTTCGACGGGACTCGATCGTCAGCAAAGCGAGGCATCGGCGGATCCCGGAGCGTCTTCCTCGTCGGCCGGGCCAGAGCAGGCGGGCGCGCGCGATGTGGCGCCGCCGCCCTCCCTTCAATTCGTGCTCGATGGCGTTCCGTTCGGCGGAATCGGTGCGGTTGCGGTTCCTCACGATCGAGACGCGGTCCGGACGGGCCTTCCGTTTCCTCGCAACGCGTTTTTGCAGAGCAGCCGTTCCTTCCCCGAGCTCAGCTTGCTTCGTCAATATCCGGACGAATTCGGTGGCATAAGCTCGTCGCTTCGTCGACCTTTCCTCGACCGCGAGGCCGGTTATTCGGTCGCCATCGGCGCGAGCGGAAACGATTCGCGCGGCGTCGCCATCGACCCGACACCTCGTCTTTTGTGCAAATCAAAAGTGCAGCCTGCCGACGCTAGCAAAGGCCGCACGGCGTCGGACGTCGCGCGCGATGTGCTCGCGTGCGCGCGTCGACCCGCGCGTGTGTTTATGGCGAACCGTTCACCGGCTTCGCTGATCATCGGTGAGGTCGGCGGGGGCGGCCCGACGACGGCCTCGGGTCAGGCGAATGTCCCAGGTCAGGAGGCTGGCTTTGACACGTACGACCCGGATCGAATCTCAATACAGCGGATCGTCCCTCTCTCGGCCGGGCCGACGAGAGTGTTTCTTGCGCCCGTGGTGGAACGGGACGGCGCCTACGCTCTTCGCGTTTTTGTCGTGTGTTCCGACTCGGCCACCGTCTTTGTGTACGATCCAGATGCGGGGCAGATCGAGAACGTCATTCGTGTCGGACTTGGGCCCAATGCCATGGCGTTCGACCCGTTCACGTTCGAGGACGTTGCGGTGCACGCGCAAGTTCCTCTCGACCCTCGCGAGCCAGGTCGCAATCTAAGGCGTTTTCGCTTCGCCTACGTGGCAAGCTTCACGAACTCGTTCGTGCAGCTTATCGACCTGGACAACGCTCAGGCTGACCGCGCCACGTTCGAGCGCATCGTTTTCACGCTCGGGCGCCCGGTCGCTCCGAAGGGGTCTTGATGGTGTCCGTGCCCTGCTCCACCGTCGGTTTCGTTTCTCGCCTGTGGCGCATGCGTCGCGCGGCTCGGTGCACGGTCGCCTTCGCGACCGTCCCGGTCGTCGTTTCGATGGCCGCCTCCGGCGCGTTCTTGGCGTGTTCGCAGACCCCGACGAGCGTTCCAGTGCGGACATTCGAGCGTGCGCAACGGATGGATGTAGCCTGCGTCCAGCTCTACGACGCCGTGCCCAACGGGTTTCTCGAGGCTCGTGAGCCACTCGGGAGACCACAAGGCGAGTGCGCTCCCGTGGCCCCGACGCTGGCGGGCGGCTCGTTTCAGAAGCAACTCTTCGCTCTCGTGACCCAAACGACGCGCGGCGAGCTCGCCGTCGTTGACCTGTCGGCGGGGACGCTCGTCGACCAAAGCCGCGCGATTCCCGGGGTCAACTTTATTCCTGTGGGCGCGCTCCCGACCGACATTGCCACGGCGCCGGATGGGAAAATGGTGTTCGTGAGCTCTGCGGAGACGAACAAGCCCGCGATTTACGGGATCCCAACGCGCCGCATCCTTGGCGACACAGACGGTTTCCCGCACGATTCCGAGCCCGCATCGCTCGCCTCGTGGCCCGTCTGTGCGCTGCCCCAAAACCCCGGATCCATCACGATCGTCCCGCGATCCAGTACGGCCGTGACCGGCGGCACAAGCGGGTCGTCGAACGCCGACCCGCCGGATTACGAAATCGTCGTCGTGCTCCCGGGGGACCGTCGTCACTCGGCGAAGGTTGTTGCGCTCGACCCGCGGCCCTTCGTGCGCGGCGGGCTACGACGCAAAGACGGCCAACCTGACTACGGCAGCGACACGTCTGTTTCCGTCGGACCGGTCCTACAGCCGGGATCCCTCGCAGAGTGTCCGATCCTGTCGGCCGTCGAACTTGAAGGTGCGGAGGGGGTACCGACGTCGTTCGTGCCAGGCCAACGCTGGGACCGGGGCGTTCCGTATGTCGACGGTGGCGTTGACCTCTCGTGCAGCCGCCCGGCGAGCGCGGCGCGCTGTGCCGCTGCCCCCTGTTGCGGCGCCGAGGGTGGCTTGGAAACGGGTGAGGCGCCTGACGGCGGTGCGTGCGCGCCCGCCTTGGACTCCGGTCTCGACGAAGAGGCCAAACGTGACGCAGGCTCGGTCCCGTTTGAGCTCGGTCCGCTTGACCCGCCGCGGCTCGTCTCGGTCGTCCGTGATGAGCAGACGCTCTACATCGCGGACGAGGCGTTGCCGTTCATCCATGTGCTCGACATGTCGACACCCGGTCAGCCGCGAGAGCTTCCGCCACTGCTTGCGACCAGCGTGACGGACCCGGGTCGTCGCGTGAAGGTTCAGTCGCTCGCAATTTCGCCGCCAACGCGCGATTATAAGCGCTTTCTTTACGCGGTTGACCAGAGCGACGGCTCGATCATGGTCTATGACGTCAGCGCTCCGAATCTGGAGACGCGCGCACGCACGCCCGAACGGCGTCCTTTTCCGGAGCTTAATCCGTTTCAGCCGTCTGACCGAATTGCGTTCAATTCGCCCGTCGTAGCCATTGCCTTTGCGCGGCACGATGTACCGCTTACCAAGGTGAACGGGTCACGCCTGCCGAGTGCGGCATCGGGGTTGCTTTGCAATCCGAACGCGAACGTCGACGCCAGCCCGCAAGCGGATCTCGGATTCTACTATCGCGCCGACTCCACGGACGTCGATCAGCTGATCGGCCCTCGTCGTCTACGCGGCGTCTTCGCGTTCGCCACGCTCGCGAACGGGCAGGTCATCACGATCAATGTCGACGACTGGGACGCCCCGTGCCGTCGCCCGGTCGACATGAGTGCGGCGACCTCCGACGTTACCCCCGCGCAGCCACTCGCGTCGTCGGCGTCCGACCTCGACCCGTATCACGCGCCGATCACGGGAGCCCTATCGGTGACGAACGAGGGCTTTTTCCCGATGAGCGCTCCGCACTCACTGCGCTCCGAGGTCCTCGTGAGAGACGACGCGCGGACGGGAAATCTCCTTCCTCGCCTTCAGACAATCCCGACGGTCACGTCAAACGGAGTCCTCTTGCCGCAGACCGGCGCGGCCAATGGAAACACGCCACGGTTGTCGTTTCCGAACCTCGCCCGTGAGGTGCCCCAAGCTCACATCGACCAAGATTGGCGGATTACGTGGGAGGGCGTCGTGCCAGGGTTCGACGGCGCGTCGGGCGTTTTTGGGTCGAACGACGACTACGCTTCGCTCGTTCTTTCCCAGCCGACCGGCCGCTTCTGCGCGAAAGGCGTCGAAGACTGGGCGCAGGGGACCGAGCGCGCGAGCAGGATCAAGAGTGCGCTCGTCGGGAGGGGCGTGGCTCCGCCTTCGGACCTGGGCCTGATTACCGATTATGTCCAATTGACGGAAGAGATCCTTCCGGAGGGCGACCCTTATTGGGACGTCGCGCAAGCGTGTTGGGACCCCCAACTCGCGACCGGAAGTCAGCGCCAAAGTGCCTGTCAAAAGACGTTTGGCGCGGCGGCGGACCAGAACACTCAGCGCGATTTCCCCATTCTCGAGGCCTATGACGACAAGGTCGTCCTTGGGCGTTACTTCACGCGCGACCTCGCATCGCCCAATCCTAGTGGCCCAGTTGGAGCGAGCAGCCCTACGGTTCCGTCGCAGGTGGCTACAAAGCGGCGCGAGGTCGTGTACAAAGACCCGACCAACGCGCGCGACCTGAAGCTGGCTCAGTGCTGTTTCCATGGTCAGGCACGCTTCCGCGTGCGCACGGGGCAGCTTTGGTCTGTGGTCGGAACGGCCGTCAATGGAGGTTCGGGCGTGGGCTTTTTCAGCCACATGGCGGCTGACGCGGCGGGTCGCTGCGTGGCGTCCTGTGACTCACGCGAAGCTCTGCTCAACGGTCGTGCGCCGCTGTTGCCGAATGGGATTACCTCTGTCGAGCGAAACAGCGTGCTCGGCGTGCGCAACCCGATGCTCAGCTTCTTCCTCACGAGCGGGACGAGCGGGTCGGTTCCGCTTCGTGACACGCAGTATGCGTTCGCGACCGGCGGCCAGTTTCGAGCGCTCTCCGTGGCCATCGGCGGAGCGTCGGCTTCGGTCAACCCGCAATCGATGCGCTACATCGAAGCGCTCGGTCAAATCGCCGTAGTCGACGCGGCGTCGCAAGGACTTGTGCTGATCGATCTCCGCACCGTGACGGTTGCGCGCGCTCCTTACTTCTGACAGACCGCAGCCGTGGCAAAGGCAACGGGAGCAGAAACGCCGGTGATGCGGCAGTACCTTGCCGCCAAAGCCGCTCACCCTGACGCTCTTCTGTTCTTCAGGATGGGCGACTTCTACGAGCTCTTCTTCAATGATGCGGTCGTCGCCGCGACGGCGCTCGACCTGACGCTGACGAGTCGAAACAAAGGCGCCGAAGACCCGATCCCGATGGCGGGCGTGCCTCATCATGCGGGTGCCGGGTACGTGCAGCGCCTTCTCGATCAGGGCTTTAAAGTAGCCGTTTGCGAGCAGATGGCCGACCCGGCAACCGTAAAGGGCATTGTCCCCCGCGAGGTCGTGCGCGTGGCGACGCCGTCGATTGCGTACGACGACGCTGGACTCGACGCGCGTACGAACTTGTTTCTCGTAGCGGTCGATGTCGACGCCGCGACGGGCCGCGTGGGCGTCGCCGCGCTGGACTTTTCGACCGGTGAGCTCTGCGCGTGCGACGCGGACAGCGAGGCGTCGGCGCTCTCTGAAGTCGTCCGACTCGACCCACGCGAGGTGTTGGGCGGTAGCTTCGCGGGGTCGATGCTCGAGGCCATTCGCGTCGCGTTGCCACGCGTTGCCGTGCGCCTCATCGAGACCGCCACGCTTGATGCGGTGAGCGCACGGGCGTCGCTCGATGATGCTCTGGGTGCGGGCGAAGCGCGTCGCAGCGGCGCGAGTGATCTCGCCCTTGTTGCCGCGTCGCGTTGCATCGCCCTCGCGCGTGAGTGCGAGCCTGGGCGCAAGCTTCCGATAACGAGGCTCGTGACCTACGAACTCGGTGAAACGCTGGTCCTCGACGACGCGGCGCAGCGCCATCTCGAGCTCGTACGAACGATAGACGGCGAAAGTGGCCGCGGCGCAGGCTCTCTTCTTTCGCAGATTGACATGACGCGTACGTCGCCTGGCGCGCGTTTGCTCCGCCGCCGTTTGCTCGCGCCGCGCACGGACGTCGCGGAGATCCGTCGCCGCCTCGACGGCGTAGAGCTGTTCGTGACGCAGCCGGGCCTGCGGGCCGAGGTTCGTGCGCGTCTCGACCGCGTGTCCGATCTGGAGCGACTCTCCGTGAAGCTCGCCGTCGATCGCGTGGGCCCGCGCGAGCTCCTCGCGCTTCGTACCTCGCTCGCTGAACTTCCGGGTCTCGACGCCGCCCTCGCGACCTGTCGTGATCCGGGTGTGAGATCCTCGATGGAGCTGCCGGAGTGCCTCGCCGGCGCGTCTGCGGGAGCTGAACTCCTCGACCGCGCCGAGGACATCCATGCGCACCTCAAAGCGGCGCTCGTCGATGACCCTCCCGTGCGTGCGGCCGATGGCGGCGTGTTTCGCGACGGGTTCGACCCCGAGCTCGACGAGGCCCGAACGCTCACCCGCGACGGCCAGCGGTTCATCGTCGAGCTCGAGGGAAGACTACGCGAAGAGGCGCAGATCCCAAGTCTAAAATTGCGCTATACACGTGTCTTCGGGTGGTATGTCGAAGTGACGCGTACGCACCTGGCAAAAGCACCCGCGACCTGGCGCCGGAAGCAAACGATAGCGGCGGGGGAGCGCTTCACGTGCGATGAGCTCGACGCTCTCGCGGACAAGCTCGCGCACGCCGAAGAACGGCTTGCGTCACGGGAGGCCGAGCTGTTCACGGCGCTCGTCAAGACGCTTGCGGAGTACACGGGTCGCCTGCGCGACGTTGCGTCAAAGCTCGCGATGCTCGACGTGGCAAGCGCTCTCGCCGAACTCGCCCACCGCGACGACTACACGCGTCCCGACGTGGATAACTCCAGCGAGCTTATTCTCGAAGACGCGCGGCACCCCGTGGTGGAGCGCCTTGCTGCGGCGGGTCGCTTCGTGCCGAACGACGTGGCTCTCGACGCCAGCACGGAGGTGCCTGGCACCACCGCGGCGCGCCTATGGATCGTCACGGGTCCGAATATGGCTGGAAAGTCCACGTTTATGCGTCAGGTAGCGCTCGCCGTCGTGCTCGCCCAAACCGGATCGTTCGTCCCGGCTCGTCGCGCGAAAATCGGCGTCGTCGACCGCGTGCTGACGCGCGTAGGCGCGAGCGACAACCTCGCGCGCGGCGAGAGCACGTTCATGGTGGAGATGAAGGAAACCGCGACGATTATGCGAAGGGCGACGCGTCGGTCGCTCGTCATTCTCGACGAAATCGGTCGCGGTACGAGCACGTACGACGGGCTCTCGATCGCCTGGGCCGTGGCCGAGCACCTCCACGATGTGGTGGGGTGTCGTGCGCTTTTCGCGACGCACTACCACGAACTTACCGACCTCGCCTCGACCTGTACAGGAGCCGCAAACTACAGCGTAAGTGCGCGCGAGCACGAGGGCACCATCGTGTTCTTTCACAAGGTGCAGCGCGGGGCGGCCTCGCAAAGCTACGGCGTCGCGTGCGCGAAGCTCGCCGGGGTTCCCGAGCCCGTCCTCGTGCGCGCGCGCGAAATTCTCGTATCGCTCGAACGAGGGTCAGCTTCAAAGGCGAGCATCGAAAAGCCCGCCCGCACCAAACGCGTTCCGCAGCTTGCCCTTTTTGACGGCGGCGTCGCGGCGTGTGAACAGCGTGCGGCTCTCGTTCCCCGCGAACCCGTCGAACGGCCTTTGGAGGTGGCACCGAAGGCCGTCGATGCCGCCGTCGCGCTTCTTCGCGGACTCGACCTCAATCGCATGACGCCTCTCGAGGCGCTCACGACACTGGTGAAACTTCAGGGACTCGCCGAGCCGGCGTGAGGGTTGTGGTGGCTTCCAACCTCACAAGCCCCGAACACGCGGCGCGAAGTCGAGCGGTTGGGTATGCGCTCGTCGCGATGGCCGCGATGTCGTGGGGGACGTGGCCGCTCATTTTGCGGCATGCGCCGATGTCGGCGTCGCTTCAGTCGGCGGTGCTGATGACGGTCATCACCCTCGCGAGCCTGCCACTCATGCTGCGGGATCGCTTAGACGTGAGACCCACGCTCGCGGAGTGGGCAGCTATCGCCGCGCTCGGGGTGAGTGACGCGCTCAACACCGTTCTCTTCTTCGGCGCCGTTCAGCGCACGACCGTCGCTATCGCCGTCCTCACGCACTACCTCGCGCCCATTCTGGTCGCATTTGCAGCGCCGCTCGTGCTTCGCGAACGAGTGCGTGCGCGCACCTTCGTGGCCATCGCCATCGCCTTCGCGGGACTTGTCCTGTTGCTCGAGCCATGGCGGGCGGGCCTTAGTCGCGGCGACCTCCTCGGAGCGGCACTTGGGACAGGAAGCGCGTTTTTCTATGCCGCGAATGTGCTCGTCAACAAGCGACTCGCGCGGGCGTTTTCCGGCAGCGAGATGATGTTTTTCCACGGACTCGTCGCCGCACCGTTGCTTGTCGCGCTCGTCGCTCCCGGTGCGTACGCGGAGGTCTCCGCGCACGCGCTTTCGACGGTGGTCTTAGGCGCGTTAGGGCCGGGAACGCTCGGCGGGCTGCTGTTCGTGTGGGGCATCCGGCGAATTGCGGCCAGCCGCGCCTCGGTTCTGACGCTCCTCGAACCCTTTGTTGCGGTGCTCCTTGCCGCCGCATTCATGGGCGAAAGTTTGAGGATAGCGGCGTTTTTTGGCGGTGCGCTCATCCTCGGCGGCGCTCTCCTGGTCATCACCGGGGGCGTGCAACCCCAATGCACGACGACCAACAACACGAAGTTGGATGAGGTAAGCTGACTCACGTGAGCGTTCGCGACTCGCTCATCTCCGTTCTCCCGATTGCCCCTGGCGAGATTTTGGTCGTCGACGACGAGGAGTCCGCGCGCCGAGCCGTCATCCAACACATGATGACCCTCGGCATGCGCGTCACGCAGGCCGATAGCGGCGTTCGCGCGCTTGAGATGGCCCACGAAAAAGCGACCACGCTCGACTGCATCATGCTCGACCTCGCGATGCCGGGCACCGATTCTTGGGACGTCCTCGCGCGGCTCCGAGCGAATCCCGAGACGGCGTCGATCCCTGTCATGTTGCTCACCTTTGGTAATCCGACCGAAACCGAGATGCTCAAGATGGTGGAGCACGGCGCGACAGATCACCTCGCCAAACCGTTTTCGAGTCTTCTCTTGTGCGCAAAAGTGCGCGCCGTCTGCGAGCGATCGCGTACGCAGCGAGAACTCAAAAATAAGCTGCAGTTTGCACTCGAACACGCCGCTCATGACGCGCTCACGGGTCTGTTCAACCGGCGTTACTTCGAACGTCGCTTGAAGGAGGAGGTCGCACACGCGAAGCGGCACAAGGGTCCGTTCTCGGTGGTGATGCTCGATCTCGACTACTTCAAGCTCGTCAACGATACGTACGGTCACGAGGACGGCGACTGCGTACTTCGGCATCTTGCCGAGCTGATTCAGGCTCAACTTCGGGAAGACGACGTCCCGTGTCGCTACGGCGGCGAGGAGTTCGTGCTGCTCCTTCGAGGGACTACGGGCATGGCCGCGCGCATCGTTGCCAACCGGCTTCGCGTGACCCTCGCCACCAAGCCGCTTCGCCTCGGTCCAAAGAGCGAGCTACGCCACATTACGTTCAGCGCGGGCGTGGCCGCCGCTGACGAAAGAAACGCGTACGCCGCCGATAACGTCGTTTCACGCGCCGACGCCGCGCTCTATCGGGCGAAGCGCGCAGGCCGTAACCGCGTCGAGCTCGAATCCGAGTAGCAAGCCGCGGCCCCGATCACGAGGGCTATCCGCCCTACTGGACGCGGCTCAGGACGACGTCGTCAATGAGGAAGCACGCGTTTGGTCGGTGCTCCCCTGAGATGTAAACGCCGATCCTGCCGTTCGGCTTCGTGACGGCGAGCGTCGTCTCGAAGCGTTGCCAAACATCGTTCACCAAGCTTTGTGCTGACCGCGTCTGCTCGATGGGCTCTGGGGTAACATTGCGAAGGTTGAGGTCGACGAGTCCAGGTGGCGCTTTCCCCGGCGAAGTACGAGCCCATCCTTCGGCGTGGTAAGTTGCGCCCGCCACCGAGGGGCCAGGGGCGCCGTTGTCATCCGCCGTGAAACGATCCACGGTCGTGGGCAACGTGCAAACCTCGCACGAACCTCCGCCGCTGTGTCCGACGTCGCTCGCGTGGACGCTGCCCTGAAAGCTTCCCCACGGGTCGCAGGTGCCGTTCTCGAACGTTCCTTGAGGGTGTAAGTTCGGCGCGCCGCCGGCATCGCTCGCGTCAGTCATCGCTTCGTACCCCGCGTCGCGGCCGCCCGTGGCGCCGTCGTGTCCGGAAGCGTCGGAGTCGCTCGCGATGGCTCCGTCGGGGCTCGGCGGCGGGAGCTCTCGTCCGAAACTTGCCCCGTCCGTGCTTGCGTCGGTACCGCGCGAAGCCAAGCCGTTTTCCCCGGGTGCACCAAAGCCACAGGCGATTACCCCGCGGGCCGAAAACGCGAGCACTCCGATAACGTTTAAGTGGCCGCGCAAATGCACTCTTAGAACGCTACCTTAGAGTCGTGCGAATCGGGGATGACTTCCGCTTTGCGCGGTCGCTCACTGTGCCCAGCCGGCAAGGAATGAGATCCACGTAGGTCCCTATGTCGGTTTTGCTAAGCGTTTCGCTTAGGCCCGTCGTTGCCTCCTCGGCTCGTCGGCACGTCAATGACGAGGCGTTCGTGACGGTCAGTGTGCCGAAGACTTGACGTGTTCTTCGTAGGCTTTCGCGTCGAAGAGTTGCTCGAGTGCGGCCACCTCGGAAGTCTCGACAACGACCATCCATCCCGATCCGTAGGGGTCCTCGTTGACGGCCTCGGGTTTCGCGTCGAGTTCCTTGTTTATCGCGACGATCGTGCCGCCTACGGGCGCGTAGAGGTCGCTCAATGTTTTGACGCTTTCAATGGTCCCGAAGGCTTTGCCCGCCGCGACACGGTCGCCGACCTTCACGTCCAAGTTGACGAGCGTAATGTCACCGAGCTGTTCGACCGCGAAGGCCGTGATTCCGACGGTGACACGTTTCGCTTCGGCGTCGAGCTTGACCCACTCGTGGTCTTTCGTGAATCTCAGGCCTGCGGGAATGGTCATGACGTTCGTTCTCTTTCAGCTTCGCTTGTAGAAGGGGGTTTTCGTGACCACGGCGTCGACGTTTTTTCCACGGCAGTCGACGAAAAATTTCGTACCGACGGCGGACATAGCCGCCGGCAAATAACCGAGTCCGATGTTCTTGCCCACGGTAGGACCCGGGCTACCGCTCGTGCAGAGACCTACTTCGTGGCCCGAGGTGTCGCGGAGCACATACCCGTGGCGCGCAATCCCGCGGCCGGTAACCTCAAACCCGACCAACCTTCGGGTGAGTGGTTGCGACTTGACGGCTTCGAGAGCCGCCTTCCCGACAAACATGGCCTTATCGAACTTCACGACCCAGCTCAATCCGGCCTCGATTGGGTTCGTCGTTTCGTCAATGTCGTTGCCGTAGAGCGAGAGTCGAGACTCGAGGCGTAGCGTGTCACGCGCACCAAGGCCTGCTGGCTTGAGGCCGAGCGGCTGCCCGACTTCGAGGAGCTTGTCCCAGAGTGCCGGCGCATCGTTCCAAGCGCAAAAAATCTCGACGCCGTCCTCTCCGGTGTACCCGGTTCGCGCGACCGTGCAGCGTACGCCAGCGACGATCGCTTCGCGGAAGTGGAAAGCCTTTAAAGTGCTTAGGTTTGGCCCGTCGCCACCGGCAAGTGCGAGCACGTCGAACGCCTTAGGTCCTTGAAGAGCAAGGAGGGCCGTCGCGTCGGTCAGGTCCTCGAACTCGCAATGATCTTTGGCTGCAGCCTCAAAAATAGCCTTTATTTTCGCATGATTCGACGCGTTGCAAACGATAAGCCACCGGTCCTGGGCGGCGCGATAGACGATGAGATCGTCGAGGATTGCGCCCGCTTCGTTACAGCACGCGGTGTAAAGCGCTTGACCGTCAACGAGACGCGAAGCGTCGTTGGTGATGAGGTAGTCGACGACCTGGGCGGCATAGGCGCCGCGCATTTCGAGCTCGCCCATGTGAGAAACATCAAACAGACCCGCGGCGGTCCGGACGGCCTGATGCTCGTCGACGATGCCGGTGTACTGCACGGGCATCTCGAAGCCGGTAAAGGGCACCATGCGCGCCCCCGCGGCGACGTGGCGGTCGTGGAGCGAAGTCCTTCGGAGCGCGAGGTCGTTCATGCGAGACCGGCACCCTAGTCGACCGCGCGCGGACTGTCAGCCGCTGTCGGTTCCGAAGTGCCGCAAGGTCGGTTATACTCGACCGTATGGCGACCCCATTCGACCGAGCCGCAAGGCGCTATATTGAAGAGTGGGTTCCCCGCTTTGTCCCGTATCACCTCGATCTTGTTCGCGAACTGGCGCTCGTTCAGGGCCAGCGCGTTTTGGTCGCAAAGTGCGGGCCTGGCGCAGAGGTCCTCGCTGTAGCGCGCGCCGTGGGTGATCGCGGGCGCGTCAGGGCGACCGACCCGAACGCGGACATGGTTCACATCTGCCAGGAGCAAGTTAAGACAGCCGGCTTTCCTGGCGTCCTCTGTGAGCAAGCCGCGCCCGCGGATGTGGGCGAAGGAGGCTGGAGCGCCATTGTATGTGCGTTTGGTCTTTGGACACTCACGCAGCATGAACGCGGTGACGTCCTGCGCAGCTGGGCCTCGGCGCTCGCCCCTGACGGCAAAGTTGGCGTGCTCACCTTCGGCCCACCGGACGACCTGGATCCGTTCGAAATCCTCGCGCGTGCGCTAGGCGAGCTCGAGCCCGAGGCCGCCACGCCGCCACCTCGCATTGAGGCGGGCCGCGAGGTCCTTGCAACGACCTTCGAGAACGGCGGGCTCGCGTTAGTGCGTCATACCTTGCTTCGTCACACCGTTTCCTTTCCAACGGCGGAAGACTTCGTCGGCGCGATCCGCGAGGGGCGCACGTGGCGGAAAGTCTTTGATGATCTCGGCGCGGACCGCAGCCGTCGGGTAACGGCACGTTTCTACGACCAGGTGGGTGGTCCCATGGAGCCACTCGTTTTCAGCCCGGTCGCGACGCTCGCCATAGCGGCGCTTCCAGGTGCAGAGGTCGAGCTCGCCGTGCGCCCAAGTGTCGTGGCGCCACGCTTGTCCAGCTTACCGCCGGCGCCTCTCGGTCGCGTCGAGCCGTGGGATCACACGAAGCCCAAGAGCTAATTTCGGCTCGCTCGCTGCGCTTATCGCTCATTCCGCCGCGTTTCCGAAGGCACGTTCGAGTCGTGGAACGAGACCGATAGATCTTTCCGCTGGCGCGTCGGCGCGCTATGCGGGCGACTCGAAATCCTTTTTTCAGGAGTCGCGAATGGCACGTTACCAATTCACATCGGAATCCGTCACCGAGGGTCACCCGGACAAGCTCTGTGATGCGATTTCGGACGCGGTGCTCGACGCGGTCCTCGAACAGGACCCGAAGTCGCGCGTCGCGTGTGAGTCGCTCGCTAAGACCGGTATGGTCGTCCTTGCGGGCGAAATTACGACGAACGCTATTATCGACTTCCCGGCCGTCGTACGGCGCGCGGTACTCGACATTGGCTACAACAACTCCGCTGTCGGCTTTGATGGCAACACCTGCGCTGTCCTCGTAGCGGTCGACAAGCAGAGCCCGGACATCTCGCAAGGAGTCACCGAGGGCGTCGGCATGCACAAGGAGCAGGGCGCTGGCGACCAGGGGCTCATGTTCGGCTACGCCACCGACGAAACCTCAAACCTTATGCCGGCGCCGATCGACTACGCTCATCAGCTCGCGCGCCAGCTTGCCGCCATCCGCAAGTCCGGCAAGGTGAAGTTCCTGAGGCCCGACGGCAAAACCCAAGTCACTCTCGAATACGAGAATGACATTCCGGTTCGCTGCGATGCCATTGTCGTCTCGACTCAGCACGATGAGACCGTCAAGTACAAGGCGCTTCGCGAAGCGATTGTCGACCTTGTCATCACCAAGGTGATGCCGAAGAAGCTTATCGACAAGAACACCAAGTTCCACGTAAACCCGACCGGTCGCTTTGTCGTCGGCGGTCCTCAGGGCGACTGCGGGCTAACGGGTCGAAAGATTATTGTCGACACCTACGGCGGCATGGGTCGTCATGGCGGAGGCGCGTTCAGCGGCAAAGACCCGTCGAAAGTCGATCGCTCGGCATGCTACTATGCGCGGTTCGTCGCGAAAAACATCGTGGCTGCCGGCCTCGCAAAACGATGCGAAGTGCAAGTCGCCTACGCGATTGGCGTCGCGCGCCCCGTCGGCATCTACGTCAATACGTTTGGCACCGGTAAAGTGGCGGACGAGAAGCTTCAAAAGTACGTCGAGCAGCACTTCGACATGCGGCCCAAGGCGCTCATCGATGAGCTCGGGTTGCTCGCGCCGCAGTACCACGCGACGTCCGCGTACGGTCACTTCGGCCGGAGCGAGTTCTCGTGGGAGAAGGTCAGCCGAGCCGCGGCGATGGCCGACGACCTCCTTGGATCGACAGGCAAAGTAAAGGGAACCGTGGTCGCCAAAGGTGCAGACACGAACGGAACGAACGGTTCCCACGGCGTCAACGGTCGCGTGACTCGCTCGACGCGCGCGAACGGCGGCACCTCTGCCAAAAAGCCGGTGAAGCGCGTCGCGAAAGCTGACAAGCGGAGCTCCGCGGTCACCTAGATTCAGTACGTCGGCGCTCTCGGGGGGGAGCGCAAGAGACACTGGCTCGTTTGGTTCAGGTTGACGCGTTGAACGTAGACTTCCTCGTTTTGCGGGCTCGGAAGCGAAAATGTCGCGGTTTGACTTTTGCTAAACATGGGCTTGGTATCGTCGTTTGTCCGACCGTGCGCAACGGGGTGCACGACGTAGGCGCTATCAGAACGGCGTCATATCAACGTTTCGTCAGCTTTCAGCAGCTCGATTCGCTCGAGGAGTACGTGCTCGTCTCCCAAGACGAACCTCGAATCGAGGTCCGTCGCCGCGCGGCGCGTGGTTGGTCATTCGAAGTAAAGGGCTCCGGAGAATCTATCGAAATTCATGGAAGTAACATCCCTATCGATGCGATTTATCGATAGGGCGTTTCCTCCTCTATTGTGTTGGAGCATGCTCGAGGCCAGGCAATTGAGTGGCGTGGCCCTGCCGAAAACCGTGCGAAATAACGCGCACCGGGCTAAGCCCGGACCTCGCGCTGAGACCATGGTTACGCATCATCTTGCGAGCCGCGTGGTGCGCCCGTACGTCGTAGGTCCGTCAGTCGTAGGTAATGACCGTTCGGATCGACTTACCCGCGCGCATGAGGTCGAACCCTTCGTTGATTCGATCGAGCGGTAAAACGTGGGTAATCATCGAGTCGATATCGATTTTCTTATCCATATACCAGTCGACGATCTTCGGTACGTCGGATCGGCCGCGCGCGCCACCGAAGGCCGACCCCTTCCAGACTCGACCCGTCACGAGTTGGAAGGGGCGCGTTGCGATCTCTTGACCGCTCCCGGCGACGCCGATCACCACGCTCACGCCCCAGCCACGGTGGCAGCACTCGAGTGCCTGGCGCATGAGTGTCGTGTTCCCGACGCACTCGAAGGAGTAGTCGGCGCCGCCCTTCGTGAGTTCGACAAGATGCGCGACCAGATCTCCTTGAACGTCCTTCGGATTCACGAAGTGGGTCATCCCGAGCGTTCGCGCGAGCGGTTCGCGCGCGGGGTTGATATCGACACCGACAATCATGTCCGCTCCGGCGATGCGTGCGCCTTGAACGACGTTCAACCCAATGCCGCCGAGGCCGAACACCACCACGCTCGCACCTGGTTCGACCTTGGCCGTGTAAATCACGGCACCAATCCCGGTCGTGACGCCGCAGCCGACGTAGCAGACCTTTTCGAAAGGCGCGTCGGGCCGAATTTTCGCGAGCGCTATCGCGGGCATTACCGTGTAGTTTGCAAACGTAGAGCAGCCCATATAATGGTGAATCGGCTTACCGCCTACGCGCATCGAAAACCGGCTCGTTCCGTCGGGCATCACGCCCTTGCCTTGAGTCGCTCGAATGGCCGTACAGAGGTTCGTCTTTCGGCTCAAACACGACTTGCACTCTCGGCACTCGGGCGTGTAGAGCGGGATGACGTGGTCGCCTACGGAGAGCGACGTCACACCCGCTCCGACGTCGACGACGACGCCTGCTCCCTCGTGGCCCAAGATGACGGGAAAAAGACCTTCCGGGTCCGCGCCTGAGAGCGTGAAGTCGTCCGTGTGGCAGATCCCCGTGGCTTTTAGCTGAACGAGAACTTCGCCTGCTTTGGGCCCCTCGAGTTCGACTTCTTCGACGACAAGAGGCCTGCTCGGTTCGTAAGCGACGGCTGCGCGCACCTTCATGCGGCGCAGCATACTCCAGCCTCGAAGACGATCTTAGATATCGTAGTAGAGGAAGAACTCATGCGGCGTTGGGCGCATGCGGATCGGGTTTAGCTCTTTTGTGCGCTTGAAGTCGAGCCATTCGCTGATGGCGTCCTTCGTGAACACGTCGCCGCGGAGGAGAAAATCGTGATCGCGCTCGAGGTTGTCGAGCGCGTCTTCGAGGCTTCCCGGCATGTGCGGGACATCTTTTAGCTCTTCGGGGCTGAGCGCGTAGATGTCTTTGTCGAGCGGGTCGCCCGGGTCGATCTTGTTTTGAATGCCGTCGAGGCCTGCAAGCAACATCGCGCTGAACGCCAAATACGGATTGCAGCTTGGGTCGGGGAACCGAACCTCGATCCGCCGCGTCTTCGGGTTGGGCCCCGTAATCGGGATACGCACGGACGCCGATCGATTTCGACTGGAGTAGGCGAGGTTGACGGGAGCCTCGAACCCCGGCACGAGCCGGCGATAGCTGTTGGTCGTGGGGTTCGTGAAAGCCGCGAGCGATTTCGCGTGCTTGATAATCCCGCCAATGTAGTGGAGCGCGAGCTGCGAGAGCCCCGCGTAGCCGTCGCCGCCAAAAAGCGGCTTGCCTTCCTTCCACAGCGACTGATGGACGTGCATGCCCGACCCGTTGTCACCGAAGAGCGGCTTCGGCATGAACGTCGCGCTCTTACCGTGTTTACGCGCAATATTTTTCACGACGTACTTGAACCACATGAGTTGGTCGCCGCACGGGAGAAGGCGATTGAACTTCATGCCGATCTCGCACTGCCCGCCCGTCGCAACCTCGTGGTGACCAACCTCGACCTCGATGCCCGAAGCCTGAAGGGCAAGCATCATCTCCATGCGAAGATTCGCGAGCGTGTCGGTGGGCGGAACGGGGAAGTAGCCCTCCTTGTGGCGTGTCTTGTAGCCGAGGTTGGGGAACTCTTCGCGCCCTGAGTTCCACGCGCCCTCGACGCTGTCGAGGTAGTAATAGCCCTCGTTCGGCTTCGAGTGGTCGAATCGAACATCGTCGAAGACGAAAAATTCGGCTTCGGGTCCCATGAACGATGTATCTGCGATGCCCGTTTGGCGAAGGTAAGCCTCGGCTTTTTTCGCGATATGGCGAGGGTCGCGAGAGTACGGCTGTTTCGTAATCGGGTCGTAAACGGAGCACGTGAGTGACAGTGTTGAGTGAGCGAAAAACGGGTCGAGCTTGGCCGACGTCGGGTCGGGAATCATGATCATATCGGAGGCGTTGATCGGCTGCCACCCGCGCACGGACGAACCGTCAAACGCAATGCCGTCTTCGAAAAGTACTTCGTCGAGGCGCGCGACAGGGATCGTCGTGTGTTGCCACACGCCTGGAAAATCGATGAACTTGAGGTCGACGAATTTCACGTCGTTTTTCGTAGCGAGCTCTATGACTTCCTTGGGCTTCATGGATTCTTCCTGTTCGTCTTTCAAATGGCGTCTTTGCCGCGCTCGCCCGTGCGAATGCGGACCACTTCTTCAATCGGGCTGACGAAGATCTTTCCGTCGCCGATGCGTCCCGTCTTCGCGCTCTTCTCGATGGCCTCGAGTACGTCGTGCACGAGTTCGTCGGGGACGACGATTTCGAGCCTGACTTTGGGCACGAAATCCACGACGTATGCGGAACCTCGATAGACCTCTTTTTTGCCGCCCGTTCGACCGAAGCCTTTGACTTCGGTGACGGTCATGCCCTGCACGCCGATTTCGCTGAGAGCGTCTTTGACCTCGTCCAGCTTGAACGGCTTGATGATGGCCTCAATTTTCTTCATGTGCGCGGTCCGCGATGAGACTCCAGCCCCTGCAACATTCCAAGGGTGAAATCACTCGTCACGGTTCTTTCGCACGGGCCGCGTTTCCGAAATGTTTCGGCCGCTCGTGCCGACGGCCGACCACCAGGCAAAGCTAGGCAAGGCGCGTGGCGCCGGCACAGGCCGAGACAAAGGGCTCAGCCAAACGCAGCGACCGCGCGGCTCGCGGCCCTAGCGATTCGTTGAGAGGCCCTCCTCGAGTGACACGCCGTTGTACACTTCTGAAAGGCTGATGGCGCCGCCGAGGGCGGCCAGATCGACGGATGAGCCGTGTTTCGTGAGGGTCGTGAGATGCCACTGACCGTCACCCTCGCGCCGAAAGAGGTCGATTCTGCGCTCTCTGTGGGAAACGATGACGTACTCGCGGAGCTCTGCGATCGCCTGATAGTGGAGAAACTTCGTGCCGCGATCGAAGTCCTCGGTGGATTCGGAGGTTACCTCGACAAGAATTGTTGGATTGAGCAACGAAGGCGGGTCGCCATCGTCGTAGCGACGCTCTCCGCATGCCACGATAACATCCGGATAGCAGTAAAGCCGAGTTGTTGGAACGTATACGCGCTGGTCACTTGTCATCGTCGCGCAAGCGCGCCCGCGCGCGAGCAACACGAGGGACGCTGTAACGTTTGCCGCGAGAATATTGTGGGCGGGACGAGCCCCTGCCATGGCGACGATCACGCCGTCGACGAACTCGTGTTTTCGATCGCTCCCACGCTCGAGCGCCAAAAACTCGCTCTCGGTGAATCGATTCGGCGCGACCGACGACATAAAGCGATCGTACCACGTCCGTTGAACGCGCGCTGATGCGCCAGCGTGCTCGGAGTCACCTTCGCGTGCGCCCAGCGGCTCTAACACGCGCGCTGGATTCGACGCCCCATCGCGCGGATTAGTAGCCTCGACTGATGAGTCGGTCACCAGCGCAATGGGAAAGACTGAGTGCGGTTTTGGCCGCGCAACCCGTCTGGCTCGTGGTGCTTTCGGATCACAGGCCACTGGCCGTAAGAGCGCCGCTAGCGACTTCGATATTGGCATTTGCTGAAATCGGACTTGTCTTTGTCGGACGAACTCACGATGGCTTCGCTTCTTTCAGAGGTCACAAGCACCGAGGTCGACCTCGTCCGATTGGACCTCGATAACCCGCTCCTCGGTGGCGAAGTCGCGCGCACGGGAAGGTACCTTTATGGGCGTCGCTCCGAGGCACTGAACCATCCCGCTAACGACTCGACAGTCGTGTCCTCCGATGCTCGCGGCTCTTCAACAGCAGAGCGTGGTTCAAACATCGTTAATCTGCGGGTGGCGAACGGCGACTGAACTGGCCGACCGGCTACTCGAACGTCGCGTAGTAAGTGTGGTCAACCCTGGTGCCAAGCACGCTTGCACCGAAGGTTAGTGCTTGAACCTGTTGAGATGATCCCGGACCACCGCCTGTCAACTTAAGCTTTCCGCCCCAGGCGTACCTCGGGCCGAAGGTAAAGTTCGTAAGCCACACGCAGCGCGGCAGTGCAGCATTGCATGGGCCGCCCGGGCTATCCGCGTTGTACAGAGAGCGCGTGAGCGAGAACCCGTAGCCATCCAGGATCCTCTCAGGGAACGCCGTGGCATTCCCGCGACCCCCTCCTTTCGCGAAGCTAAACGTGGTGGCGTCTCCTGATTGTGGGGGGTTGAACCGATCGTCGGAAAAGTAGGCGTTCACCTCGACGTCTGTGCCCACGGGCACGGTGATTGGTTGTGTGACGAGTGACCTTGTCATGACTCCACTGTAAAGAATATATGTAGACGTCCAGATCGTGGTTTGCTTGTCCCATCTGGAGTTTGGTGGGTCGTACTTGTTGTTCGACGGCGCAACGTCGGCAAAGAACTCCCCTGGATCCCAGATGTTGTTGTCGTTGTTGTCGACAAACGGTTCACCCTGGTCGATGAAGTTTTCCCCCTCGTCCCACTGCCCGTTGGAGTTGTTATCGTCGAACGACTCTTCGCCCGCGACGTAGGCAAGCACAGTCACGAGCCCGTCGCGCTGATTGAGGGACCCGGCGAAAGGTTCGTTGCCGATGGGTTGTACGTCGTCAGCTGGCCACTTTCCAACAGTACTAAATTCGACGGTCGACTTGCCTTCGTCCGCATTGGTTCCCGTAGCGGTAAACGCGGTAGACTGCACGCTACTCGGAATGGCTCCCGCTTCGACCTTCAAGTTGACGGTCGTGGCTTTGCCGACTGGATTGTTGAAGCGGTCAATGAGAGTCGCCGTGCAAAGGTTCTTTAGTGGACGTGGCGGTAGTGCGTCGGCATAGGCAGCTAAGTTCTTGAGATTGCATTGCAACGTGAAGCCGCGATTGGCCGGCGTAACGCCACGGACACCAATAGCCGGGCTTTTGGCCTGCAGGCTCGCACTCACAGAGGCCTTCACCACGAACACTCCGAGCGTGACGCCCGACTGGACGCGCGCCGTCGCTTTGCCGGTGGCGTCTGTCTTTATGGTCACACTCGAACTGCCCGGCGCGCCACCACCGTCCGCGAAATCGCCTAGAAACTCGGTACCCTGCGGCGGAGACTCAAGCTCGAATTTCACATCTATGCCCGAAAGTGGCTTTCCCGCGCTGTCTTTTACGATAAACGAGACGTCCGCGAGTTCCTGAAATCCAGACTTTTTGATGCCCATGATACCGCACGCTGTCGTGCCGCAGAGGGTCGACGCGTGGGCAATGTCGGCAGGGTCGCCAGGGGCTAAAGCGTCCCCAGCATTCGCATCATTCCCGCCGCCTCCGCTGCCTCCGTCCGATAGGCGCCCTCCCACCCCATCTCCTTGTTGGGCGGCCGTCGGACGAGGATCACTCCCTGAACAAGCAAGGGCGGTCACGACGAAGACTGGAATGCAAAATAGTCCGAACCTCGCTAAGCGCATCGCTTGAAGTTATCACTCCCTTCTCGGCGCCGTATCCTGAATTTGTGGGCTGCGCTTAGCCCACATCGCCGCCTAGAGACGCTGCCGCGCGCACGTTTGCGGCGTGAGCCAAAAGGCCGCGCGGTCGCTACCGGCATAACGGCGGCTAGTCGCGTTTACGCTCTGCAGTCGCGGGCGGCGTGGCTTCAATGAGCCTAGTCACAGCGGTAAAAGTCCTTCGCGCGGGCAGTTGGGTTAAGTAACGTGTGGGCAAACGTGAGGCTTGCGCTTCCGTCCGTCACGTTTTCCAAACGAGATACTCGCCTGCTTTCTACTGCGATTTTCGTTCACCGAACGCCTACGGTTACCGGACGTGTCACAGGTGGCCAAGCTCCCTCCTCGACTCGCCCTTCGCGCGGGTGACTCGCACTCGCCAACGCCGGTGGAGTGGCTCGCGCGTATGGGCCTCTGGATAAAGCGCGACGACCTCTCGTCCGAACTTTATGGCGGAAACAAAGTCCGAAAGCTCGAGTTCCTCCTGAAAGCTGCGCGTTCCGCGGGCCGTTCGCGTCTCGTGACGGTCGGCGCCGCGGGGAGTCATCAAGTGGTCGCCACGGCAATCTTCGGTGCGCGCGAGGGATTCACTGTTGACGCCGTTCTTGTCCCGCAGCCGAGCGCGCCGCACGCGCTTTTGAATCTGCGCGTGTCGTTAGCGCACGGTTTGCGCCCTCACCCGTGTCCGGCCTGGAGCCTCGCGCCCGCATACCTCGCGCCTCACCTTATCGGCGACGCTTACTTCATCCCACTAGGTGGCTCGAATGTCACAGGCTCGCTCGGCTTCGTGCTGGCCGCGCGCGAGCTCGCGGCACAGGTGCGTGCAGGAAAGCTTCCCGAGCCTCAGGTCGTCGTCGTTGCGATGGGCTCAGGGGGCACCGCGGCGGGGCTCGCAGTCGGGTTCGAGGAGGCCGGCTTGAGGACGCGCGTCCTCGGTGTCGCTGTCTCTCCCCCCACGTCGGTCCTTCGTCACTTGAGCCGTCGCCTCGCTCAGAAGACTGCGACGGCCATCGGATTATCGGTCGCGGCAGCCCTCCGAGCCGCACAACGCATCGACGTCGAGGGGGGGTGGATGGGCCGCGGTTACGGCCACGCTTCAGACGAAGGAACCCAAGCGGCGGCTGATGCGGCACGCGAGGGAGTGACGCTTGACGTGACGTATACGGCCAAAGCCTTTGCGTGCGCGCTTGCGTGCGCGCGTCGGGAAGCTCCGGGGGCTGTCCTCTATTGGCATACGCTTTCCACCGCGCCGCTCGGGCCGCTCCTTCTGAATGCTAACGCGAGCGACGAAATCCCGGCGCCGCTCGCGCGCCTGTTCCGTTGAAGCCGGAACGTCTCCGACGACGCACGGCATTGCGCGAATTTCGTGGCTGAGACGCCGCTATTCGTCGTCGGCGCGCAGTTTCGCGAGGACCGAGAGGTCCTCGAGTGTCGACGTGTCGCCTCGGCTCTCCGTGCCTGACGCGACCTCTTTGAGAAGGCGACGCATAATCTTTCCAGACCGCGTTTTAGGCAGTGCATCCGTGAAGCGTATTTCGTCCGGCCGGGCGAACTTACCAATCTCTTTATCGATGTGATGAGCGAGCGACTCCTTGAGCGTTCGATCGCTGGTGATGCCCGTTTTCAGCGTAACGAACACGACAAGCGCTTGGCCCTTTAGTGCATCGGGGCGGCCTACGGCTGCGGCTTCAGCCACGGAGCCGTGGCTGACCAAGGCGCTTTCGATTTCTGCCGTGCCGATGCGATGTCCGGCGACGTTGAGCACGTCGTCAATGCGGCCTACGACCCAAAAGTACCCGTCTTCGTCGCGGCGCGCGCCATCGCCGGTAAAGTACACGCCCTCTATCTGACTAAAGTATGCCTCGTGAAAGCGCGGTCCGTCGTTCCAAAGTGTGCGCGCCATCGAGGGCCACGGCCGGCGGATCACGAGCTTGCCTCCCTCGTTCGGCTTGCATTCTTCGCCATGGTCTTTCACGACCGCGATGTCGACGCCGAACATCGGTAAGCCCGTCGCACCGGGCTTCGAGAAGCATGCGCCAGGCAATGTCGTGAGCAAGATCGAGCCCGTTTCGGTCTGCCACCACGTGTCGACAATGGGGCAGCGCCCCGCCCCCACCACGCGATGGTACCAAAGCCATGCCTCGGGATTAATCGGCTCACCGACCGAGCCGAGGAGGCGCAAGCTTTGGAGATTATGCTTTTGCGGCCACCCGTCTCCGGCGCGAATGAACGCGCGAATCGCTGTGGGAGCCGTATAGAGAATGGTGACTCCGTGCTTCTCGATGAGGCTCCAAAATCGTCCCCAGTCGGGCGCGTTCGGGGCGCCCTCGTACATAAAGCACGACGCACCGCACGAAAGCGGTCCGTAAACGATATAGCTGTGCCCTGTTACCCAACCCACGTCGGCGGTACACCAGTAGAGATCCGACTCCTTGAGATCGAATACGTACTTCGATGTAACGTGCACGGATGCGAGGTAGCCCGCGCTGGTATGCAGGACGCCTTTGGGCTTGCCCGTGGAGCCTGAGGTATAAAGGATAAAAAGCGGGTGCTCGGCGTCAAAGGCGGGCGGCGTGGTGGCAAGCTCGCGGGCGCCAGGGCTCGGCGTACGCGCGAGGAGGTCCTCCCACCACACGTCGCGACCTTCGTGCATTTTGGCGACCGCGTGTGAAGTGCCGACGCGCTTCACGACGACAACGTGTTCGATCGTCGGCGTCTTCTCGAGGGCGATGTCAGCCATTTGCTTGAGCGGAATCACATGCCCGCGACGCCACGCGCCGTCCTGTGTGAGCAAGACCTTGGCGCTGCAATCGTTGATTCGATCGCGAAGCGCTTCCGAGCTGAATCCGCCGAAAATCACCGAGTGTGTGGCGCCAAGCCGCGCGCAGGCGAGCATCGCGATGGCCGCCTCTGGCACCATGCCCATGTAGATGGCCACGCGATCGCCCGCTCGTACGCCGAGGTCGGCAAGTGCAGCCGACAAGCGAACCACCTCACGATGCAATTCGAAGTAGGTGAGCGTACGCGTGTCGCCAGGCTCTCCCTCCCACACAATCGCGGCTCGCGTGCGCGCGCTCGTGGTCAGGTGGCGATCGAGGCAGCTCTCGCTCACATTGAGCGTAGCTCCACCAAAAAACTTCGCGTGTGGCAACTTCCACTCTTCAAAAGCGCCTTCGCGAAAGCGCGTACGAAACACAAGGTCTTGCGTTTCCTCACGCCAGAACGACTCGGGATCTTCGAGCGACTTCGCATGCTTTTCGGCATACGCCGCGTGTGAGGCTATGCGTGCTGCCGCCGAGAATGCGGGAGGGGGAGGGAAGCGACCCACTTCCTTCTGGTGAGACTCGATACTGTCCGTCATAGCCCGACAAAGTAGCCTTATCGTGGGCGCGTTCCAAGACTCGTGGGCGCGATTCCGAGCCATCGTGCGGCCTGCGAATTGCTCCCTGCGATCGCTATGAACACAAAGCTTGCTTCTAGGACTCTTGATCGCGACCTGCCGCGTGATAACCGCGACGCTTCGCGGGCGTGCCGCGCGTACGAGGTGAGGGCGGGGAAGGCCGCGAGCGTCGGTCTCGTACTACGAATGACCTGTTTTCTTGCGCTATCGAGTGCGTTGACCCTCGCGTGTGCGGCTAGTGAGTCGGCAGAATCCAACGTCGACGATGTGACCGCGGCTCCGAATCAGACCGACCCTTCCATCCGTCAGGCGACGCGTGAGCCTGCGCCGACGTCAGGCGTTTCGCCGGACGCGCGCTCGAGTGGGACGCCGGGAGACGACACGTCCGCAGCCGCTCCGGCGGGCGAAGCCGCGGCTGTGACCGTGACGTCAAGTGCTTTGCTCGCAAAGGTCAAAGCTTGCGCGAAAAAGCTCTCGACCGCGCCGTATGCCAACGATGTAGGCGAGCCCTCGAACGTTGATGTGTGCGCTTTGCCTGGTGCCGTCTTCTTCAAATCCGACCTCGACGTAGATTGCGACGGCAAACGAAGTAGCGTCTGCAATGTAACGGCCGATCCGGATTACCAGTCTGAAACAGCTGCTGTCGATTCTAAAGGTTCCCCGCTCGACGCCGCCACACTACCTTTTATCGTCGTCCCCGGAGTGAGCTCGAAGTGGAGCTATCAAGCCTCCGGTATAGGCTTAGGGAGCGTCGCTGCGGTCCTTTATAACGGGAAGGTCGAGTACGGGATTGTTGGCGATATTGGGCCCAAGGCCATTTTGGGGGAGGCGTCTTACGCGATGGCCAAGCGTTTAGGCATCAATCCTGACCCGAGACGAGGTGGCACCTCGAACGAGGTTATCTACATCGTCTTTTCCGGAGATGTCGCAAAAGTGAAAATTAAGGAAAGTCACGAAGAGGCCGTAAAAATAGGGACAGCGCGAGCCCAACAACTTCTCGCGAGCCCGTGACTCTTCGGATACTTACGCCGGTAGGGCCTCCATTTAGGGCATCGGGAGCAGGAAACTACCAGATCGCGCTCTCGGTGCTGTAGCGGTGAGGCGTTGGGACCAGGATTGGCCGTCCCATTCCCACGTATCTCCGCGGTAACCGTTTTGGTATCCGCCGAACATGACGAGCTTGTCTCCGACTACACCCATTGCGCCTCGGGAGCGCGCAAAAGGGGTGGCCGGCAGCGACGACCATGCCGTGCCATCCCATTGCCACATGTCGTTTAGCTCGCCGTTGCTATCACGGCCGCCGACAAGAATGATTTTCTGGCCCAGGGCTGTCATCATTCCGCCAGTGCGGGCTGGGGGCGAAGACGGGACCGATTTTTTCAACCAGGAATTTCCGTCCCATTCCCAAGTATCCGAGAGAAAAGTGGGTTCGTCGTGGGGTCGGCCGGGAGGAAAGCCAAACCCTCCGAAGAGAAGGATTCGACCCCCCCGCCCTGCCATTGCCGAGCCGTATCGATTGCCTGGTTCGACGCCCTCGCGATACTCGGGTTGGCGACCTTTCTGCGACCATGACTGACCATTCCACTCCCACGTGTCGGAGTAGTAGCTATTCGGCCCGTCGTATCCACCGAAGAGTATGAGCCGGTCGTCGAAGGAAGCCATCGCCGCGTCGTAACGCGGCGCAGGCGACCCCGCAGAGCTTCGGAGTGACCAAGCCGCGCCATCCCACTCCCACGTGTCATTGACGAATCGGCTGAGGACAAGCCGTTGCTCACCTCCGAACAGAATCACGCGATTCCCAAGCTTCGCTGCGGCTGCACCCTCGAGCGCTGGCGGCGACTGGGCAAGCGAACGCTCCGCCCAAGATTGCCCGTCCCACTCTCAAGTATCAAAAAAGTTGCAGGGTTCACCACTTGAGTCCAAAGGGTGCGCTTTGCAATCAATTCCGCCCCGCTGCCCGCACGCCACGAGGAAGTGATTCGCTCTTCGGCGTGGATGTCGAACGCCCGCGGCGGGAAGACCGAGGCGTACATACCGTTCAGGTAGGCGAGCTGAGCGGCTGCGGCGTGATCTGCTGAGGGCGGGCCGCCCTCAGCAAAGGTTTTTACCTTTCCATTTGCCGCCGTGACAATTTGGTTGAGGAAAAATAGCGAGGTGTCGAGCTCGGGCCGAGTTCGCGTGGAAGGTGCATCCAACACGGACGGTTCGAATTCGCGGAAAACGCTCCCCAAATCCGTTTGAACGCCGATTTTGCTGGTCGACCCAGCGTGGCAAGTTACGCAAACATGGGGCACGCTCTTTGGTCCCTCGGAGTCGAGGGGGACGTTGGGAATCAGCGCTCCGGTAGTGCCAAAAGCGTAGAACTGTGTGACTCCGTCCCGGCTAATGTCCATCGCCACCGTCCCCACGTTCGCGACACGGGCCGTAGGGTCGCCCTCATCGCGAAAGTTTGTGACAGCGCATCCCCCTTGGTCGCGACCGACGACTTGGGTGCAGGTCATGTCGCGCCAAAAACCGAGTTCATTCGCATTTCGATAAAAGGCGCGGGCCGTGGGTTCTGCTCCGAAAGCCCGGGCCTTCCACGCCTCGAGATTGAACGTGTCGGGCGCGATTCCCCCCCGAGGATTCGCCGATAATAGCTGCGCGACTCTTCCTCTGACCCTCCACCGGAGGCCGTCAGAAAGCGTGCACTCAGTTGCGCGGCGCTCACGACCTGCCCGACCGGTGGGTCATCATGCACGGTGAAAGAGGCGCAGGCGCCGAGCACGGTGGTTGCGAAAAGAGCGAGAGTGACGGAGGACCGCATAGTGCGTAGTACTGAGGCGACGGCAAATTCTTCCCTCTGTCGGGCAGTCCGCCGCTCACTGGAAATCGCGCCGGTTTGGCTGAACCGCTCCGGCCTCTGGTGACGAGCTCTGGTCACGGGCCCTAGGGCACGGGCTCTAGGGCATTAGCCGTGGCCGCCCTTGACGGCCTCGATGCGCGCGAGAAGAAGCTCGCGATGGAGCTTGAGCGCGCGCGGCATGGCGGGCCCTAGACTGTCGAAAAACTCGCCGTACGACTGAACTTCGGTTTCCCATTCATCGAGGTCGATGTGCGTCGCTTCGTCGACTTGCTCGTGGGAAATGTCGAGGCCGGACAAATCAAGATCGCCTGCTTTCGGCACCCAGCCGAAGACGGTTTCTTGGCCGCCGACGCGTAGCCGCGCGCGGTCGACAATCCACTTCAGGACGCGCATGTTCTCGCCGAAGCCTGGCCAAAGGAATTTGCCGTCTTTGCTTTTGCGGAACCAGTTGACCAAGAAAATCTTGGGGGGATTGGTAATCTGCGATTGCATCGCGAGCCAATGCTGGAAGTACTCGCCCATGTTGTAGCCGCAGAACGGAAGCATCGCGAACGGGTCGCGGCGCACGATTCCCACCTTGCCAGTGGCCGCTGCCGTCGTTTCCGAACCGAGCGTCGCACCGAAGAAGACGCCGTTCAACCAGTTAAAGGCCTGCATGACGAGCGGCACGGTGGTCGCCCTGCGTCCGCCGAGGATAATCGCGCTGATCGGCACGCCGTCCGGATCGTCCGAAAACTTTGAGAGCCAAGGGTTATTCTTCGCGGGCGCGGTAAAGCGCGAATTCGGGTGGGCGGCCTTCTCGGTCGACTGCGGCGTCCAAGGATTGCCCTTCCAGTCGGTGACTTCGGCAGGAATGGGGCCGTCTTTACCCTCCCACCATACGTCGCCATCGGGCGTGCGAGCGACGTTCGTGAAGATGGTGTCCTTCATCACGGTCTTCATCGCATTTGGGTTTGACTCGTAGCTCGTGCCTGGCGCGACGCCGAAGTACCCGTTTTCGGGGTTTACGGCGTAGAGGCGCCCGTCGGTACCGACACGCATCCACGCGATATCGTCGCCGACCGTCCAGATTTTCCAGCCCTTGAACCGCTTCGGCGGGATCATCATCGCGAAGTTGGTTTTGCCGCACGCGCTCGGGAACGCCGCGGCCACGTACGTCATTTCGCCCTCGGGGCTTTCGACGCCGAGAATGAGCATGTGCTCGGCGAGCCAGCCCTCCTTTTTGCCGAGATAGCTGCCAATTCGAAGCGCGAGGCATTTTTTCCCGAGCAACACATTCCCGCCGTAGCCCGAACCGATGCTCCAAATCGTGTTGTCTTGCGGGAAGTGGCAGATGTACCGGCGGTCGGGGTTGCAATCGAGCACCGAGTGAAGCCCGCGGTTGAAGTCGTTCGAGCTGCCGAGCATGTCGAGGGCGACGGCGCCCATGCGCGTCATGATGCGCTGGTTCAACACGACGTAGATGCTGTCCGTCAGCTCGACGCCGACCTTTGACATCTTCGAGCCCTTCGGGCCCATGATGTACGGGACGACGTACATCGTTCGGCCCTTCATCGAGCCGTCAAACAGGGTACCGACTTTGGCGTAGGCGTCGGTCGGCGCCATCCAGTTGTTGGTTGGCCCGGCCTCCTCCTTCGTGGGGGTGCAGATAAACGTGAGGTTCTCGACGCGCGCCACGTCGTTCGGATTCGAGCGATGCAGGTAGCAACCGGGCAGCTTCTCGGGGTTTAGCGGCTCGAGGATGTTTTGCTCCACCGCCTCCGCCGTGAGTCGCTGTTTCTCCTCCTCAGACCCGTCGCACCACACGATGCGTTCGGGTTTGGTGAGAGCGCTCATTTCGGCGACCCACGAAATCAGGTGGGCGTTGGTGGTAATCCGCTTTCCGGAAGCATCCACGGGCTGGCTGGACGACGTCATGGACCCTGGCTTACCGCAGCTGCTCCCTTCTTGCACACGGAATTGCTGAGCGTCACGCAGGCCTGAGTGACGCAAGCGCCACGGTACCGAGCGGCACTCGTTTGCAGCTCTCCCTGCGCATGGCGAGGTGGCCGGCACGGAATCCGCGATCGAGTACATCTCTCCGGAGGAGGGTGGTCCGCAAAAACTTGGCCCAGCTCGCGATGGTTTGAGCCGGAGCGCGGTGTGAATCGAACGCCGAGACCAATCGACCTCTCGGAGGCGCAACGCGCTCTTCTTCAAGGACGAACGCGCTCCCAAACCAGTGCCCCATCGGGACGTCGTGCGTGCCCGCATCGTTCTTTTTTTTGGCTGCAGGATGCACGGTCTCATCGGTAAGCCGGCAAGTCGG
Source organism: Polyangiaceae bacterium (assembly GCA_025353725.1). Classification (GTDB taxonomy): domain Bacteria; phylum Myxococcota_A; class Polyangia; order Polyangiales; family Polyangiaceae; genus Labilithrix. The sequence continues at coordinate 199,238 of JANXOF010000065.1, forward strand.
GCGGCGTCGTAGGGTCGTTCAGAAGTGGGGTGACTCGAAGAGCTCCATCGCGTCTGGAAGTCCGGCACTCGCCGCGTTGAAGAGTCGCAACTCCGCTCGGCGGAACGCGTCATTAAGTGGGCGATCTTGACCGTCGTGACCACCGCGCGAATCGAACGACTCCGCGTTCTCGCGCGAACACGATCCGATGCACCCGCAAGCGTTGAGTTCAGCGCGTACGAGCTGCGTGCGCTCACCTCAATGAAACACAAATATGCAAAACGCACGGAATCGATTCCGGATACCACGCCCAACATGGCCGACGCCGCCCGATGGCTGGCAAATCACGCGGCTTGTGCTCCAAAGTTACGATAGCGACCCAAAGACGATTGAATCAAGCCATGTTTGCAGCGAGGGTCCAGCGCCGGGCAGTCCGAGCTTGCTCCCTGAAGACGGCATTGCAAGCGCCTTACGGGAGCTCGAGGAACAAGCGCGCGGGCTTGCCTTAGGCCGGTAGGTATCAGAAATCATGTCGGAGGCCCGCGCCCTACCGGGTGCGTCGCGGACAGGGAGTGGGTTTTCGATGGCTGATTTGTGGCCTGAAGTAGAGCGCGAAAGCGTGCGGCAGGCCGAAGCGTTGATGGCGGCAGCTGACGCCGTCAACGCGGTGCTCGCGTGCGACGTGCTCGTGAAACGCGTTCTCGCCTCAGCCGCGGGCCTCATCGGTAGGCTTGATGCTCCGCGCGAGCCTGCCGTGGTCGCGTTGCTGCTTGGGCTCGACGGCGCTCGCTATTTGCAGTTTCGCACCAAAGTGCGTGCCGCGCGCCACCGGGAGTCCGTCACGATGAAAGACGCATTTGAGGGCTATACGTTTGCCCTCGAAGCCCGCCGTGTGCGCGAGTCGCTGCGTCGCTAGGGGCTTGGCGCGCGCCGATTCACTTCCGCTCGATGAGCTCTATCTCGTAACCCGTGGGGTCCTCGACGAACGCGATGACCGTCGTGCCGTGCTTCATAGGACCAGGCTCGCGCGTGACTCGGTAGCCCAGCGAGCGCACCCGAGCGCACACCGCGTAGATGTCATCGGTGCCTATCGCCACGTGTCCAAAAGCGTCGCCTATCGTGTACTCGCTGCGTCCCCAATTGTCTGTAAGTTCGATGACGGCTTTTTCCCGTTCGTCGGCATAGCCGACAAAGCAAAGCGTGAATCCCTTTCGGGGCATTCACTTTCACGCAGCACCTTCATCCCGAGTGCATCGACGTAGAATTTTTTGGAGACGTCGAGGTTGCCGACGCTAAGCATGGTGTGCGAAAAACGCATGTAGGCACGATACCTTATTCCACGGTTTGATTACCGCTCTTCGAGTGTCACCGAGCGGTGCCGATATCGGAGCGCCCTTGCTTCGTCACGTAGATTAAGCGCGAGCCTCGCGAGATGCAAACGGCTGCGACGTCGCTCCGCTCGTCCAGAAGCGCGTGCGTGTCGTCCAGCGCTTCGACCAAAAGCCAGTCTCTCATGCGTAGCAGCGTGAAGAGGCGATGCATCCGTCTCACGAAGGGAGTGAGGCAATTGCGTGAATCTTGCCCGTTAGAATGCGCCCACGATGCGGTAAACCGCATACCGCGTGGTGACGAGAAGGGGGCCGGAGGGCTGCACCGCAACGCCCGTGATGCTGCGGAGCGTGCCGGGAAGGGCCCCCAGCGCCGTGAACTCGCCTTTTTTGGGGCTGCCTGCGAGCGTGGAGACGTCCGTCGCGGTCATTCGTCGCACATCGCGATTTCCATACTCGCCGACAAACACGTTGCCTTTGGCGTCCGCCGCCATTGCGAACGGAGCCCAGAAAAGGGACGCCGTGCCATCGGTGTGACCCACCAAGCCGGGCGCGCCGCCTATTGTCGTGACAGCGCCGTTCTTGTCGATGCGTCGGATCGTCTGATTGCCTGCGTCAGCTACGACCACATTGCCGGCTGCATCGACGGTGATGCCCCGCGGGCCGCTGAAACTCGCGACCGCTCCTGCTCCGTCCGCGAAGCCTGCCACGCCTTTTTGGCCTGCAATCGTGGTGACGACGCCGCCTGCCGTGATGGCCCGCACAGTCTGGTCGTAGAGTTCAGAAACGTAGAGTGTGTGGGTGACCGGGTCGACCGCGATACCGCTCAGGTAGTTGAAGCGCGCGTTCGCGCCCGCTCCGTCGCGGCTTACGCGGTTGCCCGCCAGGCCCGCCACGGTCGAGACCTCACCGGCGGGCGATATTTTCCGCACCACATTGTTGTAAGAATCCGCGACGTACACGTTTGAGGCCTGGTCGACGGCAAGACCCTCGGGCGAGCTAAAGCGCGCGACGACGGCTGCGCCGTTTTCGTAGCCACCGACATTTTTCATGCCCGCAAAGGTGGTCACGGCGCCGCTCGGCGTGATTTTGCGGATGACGGATGCGCTGTAATCCGACACGAACGCGTTGCCTGCGCCATCGACCCCGATGCTGCTGAGATAGCGAAAGCTTGCGGCTTCGCCATCACCATTCGCATCGCCGTATATCGCAAGCCCAGCGAGCGTCGTCGTGATGCCATCGGGCGTTATCTTGCGCACCGTGTTGCCCTCGTATTCGGCGACGAAAAGATTGCCCAGGCCATCCGCGCAGACGTTGTGAGGCTGCGCAAACCCGGCTTGCGCGCCGTCGACTTGCGCGCGCCCGAGGGCTCCTGCGAACGTGGTGACGTCGCCTGCAAGAGTGACTTTGCGGATCGCATTGTTGCCGAAATCGCTGACGTAGACATTGCCTGCCGCGTCAACCGCGACGCTTGATGGGACGTAAAACTTTGCCGCCGCACCGCTGCCATCCGCGTTGCCCGTGACGCCTGGCGTTCCTGCGATTGTGGTGACGACGCCGGCTGGCGTAACCTTTCGGATCGTGTGGTTGCTTTCATCGGCGACGTACACATTGCCATTGGCGTCGACGGCGATTCCGTCGGGATTTGAAAACTGCGCGTTTGCCCCCGTGCCGTTCGCGCTGCCGCGGACGCCTGGCGTTCCCGCGAGCGTTGAGACGACGCCTGCGGGGGTTATCGCGCGAATCGTGTGGTTGCTGTAATCGGCCACGTAGAGGGTCCCGGCGCTGTCGATGGCCACGCTCACGGGGTTGACAAATTGCGCGTCCGCTCCAACTCCGTCGGCTTTGCCTGCGACGCCCGGGGTGCCCACAAACGTGGAAACTACACCTAAATGCGTAACCTTGCGGACGGTGTGGCTACCGATGTCTGCGAGGTAGACGTTGCCTGCGGCATCCACGGCGCTTCCGCTCGGCTGGTTGAATTTCGCCGCTCGGCCCGTCCCATTGTCGCTGCCGGCGACATCTGGCGTGCCTGCGAGCGTAGAGACGACCCCGGCCGCGGAGATCTTGCGCAGAGTCTGACCCACACGATCGCTCACGTAGACATTGCCGACGGCGTCGACGGCGCAGCCGCTCGGTTGACGGAAGCGCGCGGCTGTCCCGGCGCCGTCGACGTTGCCATCAGTGCGCCCTGCAAGTACCTTAATCGAGGGTGGGATGGTGACCGTAGCGACGGCGTTCGGGCCGCCTTGGGTTGCGACAAGCACATGAAAGGTACCCGCCGCATAGGGAGCCGTGTAAAGGCCGCTTGCGTTCACAGTGCCACCCGTTGCGCCCTCTTTCACGCTCCACGTGACCGTGCTCGCAGGGGTGACATTCACTGTAAACTGCATGTTTTCGCCCGGGTCAAGCGTGACGCTTGCGGGGGTGATGCCGATACGGACTTCGGGCGCGGATGCTTCCACTACGGGAGACGCCACCGGGTCGTTTGGCGAAACTGAATTGCCCGCGAGCCCGTCGAGCGAGACTAAAAGAGAGCAGGCCGTGAGCGCGGTGAGGAAGGATGCCGTCGCAATGCCCGCCACAAGAACTCGCATGCCAAGAAGCCTACCCGAAGCGTGCACTCAGCGATTGCGATGTTTAACCGCCAGGCCTCAGATATTCATGATTGTCACCTGAAGCAACCGTTGCTCGCTCAAGAGGAAGGTCTCGAGGTGCTCACGCACCACGATGTGCAGCGCCGTGAGCTCGGGTCTCCTCCGTCCGTAGCTCGGCCACAGCGCGGCGGCGGATGTGGACACGCATGCCCCTCCGCAAGCCTCGCTTCCGGAGTCCCTGCAGCGTTGTCGGGTACCTGACCGCGGCTACTTCTGGGGTGTGCCATTTTCCAGAATGGCCCGGACCAGGCCTGGGACGGTGGTAGTGCGCGGTACGAGCCCAAACTCAAGTCCGAGAGAAGCGGGCAATGCGATGGCGGTCGCGTTCGCGACTTCAAGGTCAACCTCTTACAATTCGTGCTAATCAGCTCGTGCGACGCAACCGACTTCGCCTTGCCGCCGAGGGCGACCCCAAAAGTCGGATCCGGGTGAGTTCGAGGAGCGATGTGAAACAGCCTCCCAGTGGCTTGGGGAAGGCGGGTAACCTGGCTCGAATTCGGGATTTACGGCCGGCAAGGAGCTAAGTCGAGAAATGTCGGGTTGCCCAAGAGGACCCCAGTTCGCCTTGTTATTATAAAACAGATCGTTGGTGTAGCGGCCAGCTTGGTATTGTTCGATTACCGCTGTCGTGTAGCCCGAAACGATAGTGTTGCGAATCTCAATCAGCGCAGAATAGCCTGCCACGAGCACACCGACCTCGCCCGGACCAAAGGTGCTGCTCTCGACCGTGGCTGCCCCAACAAAACCGTCCAACATTCGTATGGCGTTCGATATAAAATACGAGTTTGACGCCGTAACAAAAGACTTGCAGTTATCTTGGGTGCCCTCAAGTTCGAGACCGCGAGAGAAAGCAACTCCGTCAAATTCGATATGATCTTCACAATAGCCGGCGTTGCCCGTGGTTATGAGTCGTACTTTTTTGTCAAAAATGAGGTGCTCGAACCGTATGTCTTTATATCTATAAGCCGCCTGTATTTCCAGTGGTGACCGAATGATTACCTCCCCTGGGTCTACGCCTACGATGCGCAGGTGTATATCAATGTCGAACTGGCTCAGGTCGTAAGTCCCTCTGTGGACGCAAAGCGTGCCAGACTTTTCTTTCTGAATTGCTTCTGCGAGCGTCGCGTACTTTCCAGGAATCTGCACTCCCGTGCACGGTATGGGAGCTGGCATAGCGCACTTCCCAAGCCTTGCGTCAGGCGTCATACGCAAGCTTGAAGCTGTTTCATCCCAAGCGAGAGCACAGAATGGGCTATGCGTTCGAGAAGGAGGGGGAACAATTAAAGTACCTGAAGAGGAGCGCTCGAAGTCGAGTGTCTGAGCTTGCGCTTCGGAAATCGATGCGAGCTTGAGTACCAGTTTTCGACCAGATCCGACGAGCGCGTCTTGGGTCGCGGTAATTTGGTAAACTTTTGCGGAAGCTGCACTAGGTATTTGAGGAAAAAGCGCGATTTGCGCGTTGGTTGGTGAGCCAGCCAGCTGCACTTTACCTGTCTCATTCCGAGTAGTTAGAGGTGCAACGCAGCGACCAATTGTATCTTTGCTACAGGTCTGAAACGTAGCCCTGTAGACGCCCGTGCCACTAGCGTTTGCCTGAATTTTGATCGTGGTGAGGTCGTCATCACGGCCAGGCGTTGACGTTGACCAAACTCCGTTAAACCGGTCGGCGAAGCTTTCAATTTCAGTCTCGTTCGAGTCGATGCTTGTCGTGCTTGAACTACATCCGATGGAAGTCGCGATTAGTCCCGCAAAAATTGGGATAACGGATGCACGGCGGAATACATGTTTCACTTGAATTGACCTTTCGTAGAATGAAACTTTGGGGAAAACGCAGTGCGTATCGACAGATGCGCAGGCTCGGTAAACCCTGATTACATGTAGACTAGTAGGCGCTAAGGGGGTCGCCAGGCCGAGTATGTACGTTTTTGTTAACCGACCCGGTTGACAACGCAGAATGTTTCGCCGCGCTCAGACGCCCGCGCAACCTGGCTAAACCTTGCGACAGGTGGTGCCGTGTCACGGCCGCATCTTGAGCGCGCTAGCACCCACCGCCTCCGATCCTCCTTCGAGCTTTGCAGTCCAAGAGACCTGAGACTGGCTCCGTTTCACGGGATTTCTTAGTCGACATCGCCTGGGCCGGTCGCGTTGCCTGGCGCCGAGCACTCGCTAAGCTTTGCGTCCGTGTGGTTCACCGTCTTGCTCGACATGGTTGGCCTCGGCCTCATCATGCCGATCCTCCCAGCCCTCTTGCGGGAGCTGACGGGGGCCGACGCCGCCCACGCGTCGGTCTACGGGGGCTAGCTTTTCTTTGCGTATGCGACGATCCAGTTTTTCTGCGCGCCCGTCATCGGCGGCCTCTCCGATGCGTTCGGGCGTCGGCCATTGCTGCTCCTGGGGGTGCTCGGTCTCGGCATCGATGACGAGCTCACGGCACTCGCGCCGACGATCCTCTGGCTGTTCGTTGGGCGCATCATCGCCGGCACCTTCGGCGCCTCATTCACCATCGCGAACGCGTACATCGCGGACGTCACCCCGCCCGAAGAACGCGGTAAAGCGTTCGGAATGCTCGGCGCCGCCTTTGGCGTGGGCTTTGTCGTCGGCCCGGCCCTCGGCGGACTTCTCGGCGGCTTCGGGCCGCGCGTTCCCTTCTTTTTCGCGGGCGGCCTCTCGCTCGCGAACTTCTTGTACGGCCTCGTGTTTCTCACGGAAACGCATCCGAAGGAAAAGCGGCGGCCGCTAGTGCCCTCGCAGATCCATTCCTTCGGCGCGAGAGCAAACATCCGCGGCGGCAAGAACGTGCGAACCGTCGTCCTTGCCCTGTTCGTGCTCTTCCTCGGCTCGGCCGTGTATCCCGCCGTGTGGGCGTTCTGGGGAACCGCGCGGTTCGAGTGGAGCCCCAGAATCCTAGGCCTCTCGCTTGCGGCCTACGGCGTAAGCAACACGCTGACGCAGGCCGTACTCGTCGGATTTTTCACGAATCGATGGGGCTACCGGAAAACAGCACCGAGCAGTGTCCCGTTGATGTGCAATCGGGTGATGGTCGACGCGACGCTTTGGGTTGTTCGTACGGGCGCGCCTTCGCGCGCCCCCCCCAGAGCGATTCGGACCTTGGACGTCGGTGCACACGCTGAAGATGGGCGGACGCGGGATGGCAGCGGTGTTGGGTTGCGTCGTTGCGGCTTTTTTTGGGTTGGCATGCGCGGGCATCTTGGGCATCCACGAGCTGCCTTTGGACGACGGCCCTGACGACGGCGCTGCGCTTGGCGAGGGTGGACTCCCCGAAGCACGTGACCCACGTGACGCGAGCTTTCTTTCTGACGGCGGCGACGTGCCAGGTCCGCTGGACGGCAGCGTCGTCGGGGCGTTGCCTCCCAGTTGCGGGGGCGATGCGGGCGGCCCTGGCCTCTCAAACTGTGGCCCTGTTCGCAACGAGAGCTGCTGCGCAAGCCCGCTTGTGCCTGGGGGTACGTATTATCGTAGCTACGACGGCGTGAGCGACAAGGACACAAGCGCCCCTGCGACGGTAAGTAGCTTTCGCCTGGACCTGTTCGAGACAACGGTGGGTCGATTCCGCAAGTTCGTGGCGGCTTCGTCGGCGGGTTGGGTGCCCGCTGACGGCTCGGGGAAACACAGTCATCTGAACGGTGGCAAAGGACTTTCGCAAGGCAGCTCGAATGTTGAAGAGCCTGGGTGGGAGAGTACGTGGAATAGCAACTTGGCAAAATCGCAAGCCGTGTGGACGGAGAAACTTTCGTGCGAGTCGACGTACCAAACATGGAGCGGTACGCCTGGCGTAAATGAGGAGCGCCCGATTGTGTGTGAAACGTGGTTTGAGGCGGCGGCGTTTTGCATTTGGGACGGGGGCTTTCTGCCGAGTGAAGCGGAATGGAACTACGCGGCTTCAGGGGGCGATGAGCAACGCGTCTACCCGTGGTCAAAAGACCCTCCGACGTCGACCACGGTGGATTGTGGACATGCCAACTATGCAGGCTGCGCGGGGACCGTCATCAAGGTCGGCAGTGCACCGCAAGGTGACGGGAGATGGAGTCACGCGGACTTGAGCGGCAATGCGTGGGAATGGAATGCGGATTGGTATCAAGTCTATCCAACGCCATGCGTGGATTGCGGAAGCTTCACGCAAACGTCCTCCCGGGCGATTCGAGGGGGTAGTTACGGCAGTGCTATGTCGAACGTGGTCGCCTCAATGCGCAACTACGCTGCGCCTGTATACCACCAACACAGTGTCGGCTTTCGCTGCGCGAGGATTCCCTGAGCGCGGCCGCTCTCGTTTCGCAGCGCCTCGCTTCGCAGCGAAATGCAATACCGGCTGCATTGTATGGCGTTCGAAAACAAGGGGTAACGATTTCGACGACCTCGTGCAGCGGCCTCGTGACCTCGCCCCGTTTGCGCAAGAGCCTAAGGTATTTCTCTCGAGCATCGGGGACGTGCGGCCCGATCCGCTTCTTTTCCATCAGGCGCTCACGGGTAAGTCGCATACCTTCACTTGCACACATAATCTTTGATGCTAATCCGCAGTCAAAGGAATGATGACCATAGATTTTACAAAGATTGCTGGGATCGCAACGTTGGTAGTTGCGTCAGCGAGCCAGATTGGTCGGCGTTCCGCTGGGACTGGAACCTTCTCCGTCCACCGTCGTGAAACGTGCGTTACGTCTTCTCTCGGCTTTCGCCTTGACCGCTTGCGCTACCTATTCGCCAGCAGATGGTGTGTAGCCGCCAGACCTGATACCCGGACGATACGCCCGCTTGTCAAAACTACGACGTCTCCGATTCGTCCAATCAGGAGACCTGCGTAACCGATTTGGATTGTCGTAAGGGGCGCATCGGCCCGCGCATCACCTGTACGGATTCGACGCCAACCGGTTATCGGTTTTGCATATGATTTCCGCTTTGGATGAACCTTTGTGCACGCCGTCTCCACTTCCGCGGGCGCCGATTACCGTGTGCGCTTATGGGCGTGCGGGTCACGGCTCGGGCGCGGCAACGCTGCCGGCCCTCACGACCGATGGAACAGAGATGTGATGACCCTTCTGGCCCGCGTCGTGAAGCGAATAGGTAGCGCAACCGGTCAAGGCGAAAGCCGAGAAAAGACGTAACCCGCATTTCACGACGAACGTTGCAGAAGGTTCCAGTCCCAGCGGAATACCGACCGATCTGAGCTGTTCCAAGGCGCACCGCGGCCTGGGCAGTGGTGCTCGCTGGTCGGCGCAGCCCGCGCACGCGATTTCGGCCTGGGCGAGAATCGCGCACGTTCGCTCCGTGTCCTCATCCGTGGAGGCAAGGACCAGCACGCGCGTCTCCAGACTCTCGCGGTCGGCATCGTTCAAGGCTTGTTCCCTTCGCGCAGGTTGTCGTCGTCCTGTCATGGATTGGCACGCCCGTCAGCATCCACGGAGATCGCGCAGGGCGAATCGATACGAATCCCATCGGTCTGCGTTCTAAAGTCGCGTATGGAAAACCTTGCGGGACCGCGCGAAGGGTTTCGAATGATCTCCTCGCGGCGGACAATGGGCGTCGCCTGACTTACCGCGGAGGCCCGGGCACGGACTCAGCCGCAGGGAATGCATAAAGGGCCTTCGTCGGACGGACATCCTTGGCGAGTCCACGCGTCCGCCCGTCGTACGGCATCGTCGGGCAGCGGAGGCAAGGTCATCGGCATCCCTGGGAACTCGCCCGGCTGCGCGGCGCCGCTCCACTCACGTTGGCGCTGTCGCAGACGCTTGACGAGCTCGCTCTCGCTGCAACCCGGGCCCGGTGATAGGACCGCTCGCAGCGCACTATCAGATGTATTATGCATGTTTGAAGACGGAAAGACAATCTTTGATGAACGCCCCAGGACTCGCTCGAGCGCCATCTGCGACGACGGACGGGCATCGTGGCAGTGGCGGCATGAGCCGTCGAAAACGTCGCGCTGCACGGCGCGAAAAACAGCGAGCCCCAAAGCGGTTGGCCATACGTCGTGCGGCGGAGGCGCGGAGGGCCTCGGCAGCGGCGCAAGGTCCGAGCTATCCACCGACACGTAAGCGTACAGCTTGTCGACCTCAGCGTCGCTCAAGTTCGCGAAGGCAGGCATCGTCGTGGCCGCGGCTACGGCATCACGCACGCGCACGGCGCGCGCTCCTTCGGTACGCCAAGCGAGCCCCAACGCCGGCGCGAGCTTACCCGCGGAGCCGGACCGAACGCGCCCTCCGAAGTACGTCCGCGCAAGGAGCGGAAAGCCGAGGCGCAGGAGCGGAGCCGCCGCCAAGGCACCGTGGCATCCCACGCAATGCTTCGAAAATAGCCTTTGTCCTTCGTTCACATCGGAGGCATCGTGAGGAGCGTCGTCACTGCATGCCTCGAGACCACTGACAGCGAGCAGCCTCTCGATGCGCTCGCGCGGTAGGGGAAACATCGATTCGGTCCGGCGCCTTCGCCGAGGCACGGGGCTCACGAGGAAGTGCTGAGCCCCACAAGAGGAAAACCGTTGAATGGACCACGTGCGCGGCGTTCCGGCTTTGTTCTCGAGCGGGGCATCCAAGGCGGGAGTCGTGACGTACGGGTGCGAGCGCGCAATCCGGGCCGCGGCGCCGTCAGAGAGCGGCAGCCACGAAGCGACGGGGCGCGCGGCTACGCCGAGCACGTTGTTGACGTGGCACGCGGCGCACGCGAAGTCGTCAAGCTTCGTGGACGTGAAGACTTGGTACATCGAAAAAACCGCGGGGATCGATGCGTCGCTCGACATGTGGCAGCCGTCGCAGCCGAGCTCCGCGAGCGTGCTCGTAGGCGGTGCCACGGCGGCAGGCGGAATGGGCGGCGCATGGTCGACAGCGCGAACCGCGATAGGCGGCGCCGCGAGGAACGCGCCCGCTGTTGTAAAAAGCAGGCCAGCGACGAGTGCCCTCACAGCCTCGCATTCGCGGCGAAGCGATCGGCTGCGAGCTCCACCATGACCCCGGCGACCATTTTCGCCCACTTCGGATCTTCCTCGTCGAGCCGCGTAAACGTCGCATGGAGCGACGCCCCATCATCCCATCGATTTTGGAGGACGGGCACGTGCAGGCACGGAAACTTCGCGATGTCCTTCGCGGAGATGTCTCGCGCGGCGCCGGCGAGATCGGGGCATGAGCGGGAGTCCTTCATGTCGAACTCGAGCTGCTCACTGCCGGACAGATCGTCCCATGTGATCGTCACGACGACGGGCTGCCGCAGTCGGAGTTCCATTTCCGCCTTCGCGCGAAACGCTGGGTCGCGTTCTTGCTCTCTCCGGGCCAAAGATTTTTTGAAGATATCGACTTTGATGTCCGTCGCCACTGACTCGTCGGGAGTGATCTCCTTGCCGTCGATGACGAGCTTCGCCACGGACGCGCCAAATCGTTCGATCGCAGCCCGGCGAATGGCACTTTCCGAATCTTGAGTTCCTGCGATTAAGGGCGGCGACGGCTCCCGGTGTCTAACGTCGGCGCGTCGCCACGCGAACGCCCCCAAAGACCCCGCGATCACGACGAAGAGCGGGAGAGCAACGGTGTAGCCCCAGCGCATGCGCCGAGAAGATATCGAATCTAAAGGTGTGCTCATGGCAAATCATTAATACCAAAAAGTGTTTTTGAGAGGATTCGCGCCTGAAGCTCTCTCGTGAGCGCATTTGAGAGCTTCGTCAAGAGCGCTTGCTCGCGCGTCAGCCGGCTAAGAAGCTCGCCGTAGAAGGGCGAAGAATGCCCATCGAGCGCGGCGCGCCCTATCGAGAGAGAGTCCACCGTGACGCGCACGGTGTCGAGGTCCAACGTCATGGCGAGCCGTGCGCTGTAAGAGAGCGAGAGATCGAGCGACAACTCACGGACGTGAATCGCTATCTGCCCTTCGAGCACGTTCTCCTGCGTGGGCGATAGCCGAATAGCGTTCGCGACGCGGGCGAGGTTGTACGTGCCGTCTCGGAGATCGCCGCGCACGCGCGTGCGCTCGAGCGTGACGCCGAAACCTTGTCCCAAATCGTAGACACCGTCGAGCGCTCCAGGCGCATCCAGAACGGCGCTATGGAGGATGTCCTCGAGCCAGGCGGTAGGGCTCGTCGCCGGCGGGGCTACCCCAAGATCGAGCGCCCCGGTCGGCAGATGGACAGAAAGCGGCGCCGTCGTTTGCTCGTCGGTCCCGTTGGCGGCAAACGAGTACGTCACGGCTCCTTGAAGCGTTACGCCTCCCCGAGCGAGCTGCCGCAGCGCGGAGAGCCCTGCTTCGTCGAGGCGGAGGCGGTAGTATACGGCTATCGGCGTAGCGACCCCACCTTCGGGGGCGAGCTGCGCCACGGGCCTTGCCAGCGCCTCAGGCAAAGAGAGAGAGACCTCATCGAGGCGCGACGGTAGTGGGAAGAAAAGCGCCCTTGGCTCCACGGCACGAATCTCGCTGACCAAGGGGACAGCGCTTGCGTAGCTCGGGGAAAGTGTGAGCCGGAGGTCGTATTGCCCGGCTCCAAGGTCGAGGAGTGTGACGGCGTTCGGTAGCTTGGCCAAGGTCCACTTCGAGGCAATCAAGAAATAGAGCCCCGGCTCGTTGGAGCCGAATCCTGCGACAGATCGGTCGGGATTATAAAGGCGAACGGTCGGCGTCACGACCACCTGTGCCGCGAGGCAGGGCGCTGCGAGCGTGATGAGGATGCAGATCACGAACGCAGAGGCGAACCGCGCCCGTTTCATGGCGCTTTGCATCGGCGATAAAGGCGTAGGAGATCGGGACCCGAAAGGCCGGCCCACACCTGCGTGCCCGCGAACCCAAGCTCGAAAGCTTTAGCGCTCTGAGGAATCTCCGTGCGCGCCGCGAGTACGTCGCAAAGCGCATCCGCGGGCGCCGCTGCCTCGAGGCCCGCATCGCCCTCGGTGCGGCCCGTCGCCGTGGGATTGGTCGTCGAGGGACCTACCGCGTCCAGTCCTGAGCACGCGAGGCTCAGCGATGCGAGTGCCATCGCCAGCGACGCGACCGTCGCTCCCCGCAACTTCGCGTCAAAGATCATAAACGACCTCAGGACCGGCGAGGTCGTACGCGCCGCCAACGGCTTGACCTTCGAGGACCAGGCCATCGGCATTTCCCGAAAAGAGCGTCCGAACGGCTTGCTCTCCGAAGGTGTAGCGAGCCGCGGGTCCAGCAGCCTTGAGGGCGCTTGCGACGTCGGCGTTCTGTCCGCTCACAACGCCGACAAGAAAAAGAGCTTCATCGTGCGTCACCGGAGCCGCGCCAGCAAGGAGCAGCGCAAGAGGGCTCTGCAACTCCGACCACCCGACCGACTGAACTGTCGGAACGGTCAGACGAATCGACCGCATGATCAGCGTCTCCGCGTTGGCGCTGGCCTGCATCAAAGCAAGCGCAGCTTCGGCATTCTCGGTGGGAAGGCGGAGAGTGAACGCGCAAACTGGCGATGCGTCCGCGGCTCCCACGTCGCGTCCGCTTGCAAAGACCTCCTGCGTCACGAAGTGCATCGAAGGGTCGCGGGTAAGCGAGCACTCTTTCGTCGGTGTAACTACGAACGGCACGAGCACCTTGCGGGCCCAGCTCGGATTGAGCGCGGCGACATCGGGATGAATCGGCTTATTGAGCACGACGGCTGCGCGCCAACGCTCGACGCCAGGAGGCGACGGTAGCACCGGAGTCAACGTCGTTTTGAGGCGAGGAAACCACTGCACGACGTCTGCGTTCGATGGCGAGCGCCAGTATACCGCGTCACGGGTCGTGACGAACGACAGCTCGGCTGCGGAGGCCGGGCTCGAAAGAGCGAGCATCGCGGATTCAGCGGCAACGGCAAGTATCCAATGAAATTTCATGACGTGACTCCCTATTAGAAGGATGCATACGAGCTGAGAATTGAAATGAAGGATGCGAGACACGACGCGCGGTGCGCGCCTGGTCAAGGACCGATACGAATCGTACGCACGACGCGATCGTTCCCGTCCCGAAACGTTGCGCGAGCCGTTTCGGGACAGAACGGGACCGGACGCCTTAGTGCTGCAGCTGCTTGGCGAGGATCTCGGCGAAGCCTAGACTACCGGTCCAGTAACTTCCGCAATCGCCGCCCGTGTTGCGGCTCACGTCGCCTTGCGGTGAGATGAGCACGCACGCGATCCCGGCCGGAATCGTCGTGCGGCCGACGTTGACGCCGTTAGGGCTTTTGAAAGTGAACTGCGCATGTTTTTGGACGTTCTGACGTTCGTACGACGCATTGAGCTTGAATCCGAAGGAAGGCTTCGACGTATCGAGCGGTCCGAGCTGAGGGCCAAGCGGGGTGAGCATCTCGGCCTGCAGCTTGTCGCGTAGGCGATCGATGGCTTGGAGGAGCTCCTTTTGCTGATCGGCATTGTCGGGATCAATCGTGACGTTGTTGATCTTCATGCCGCGTGCGTCGGTAAAATCGATCGTGACGGCGCACTCGCTCGCGGGCTTGTCGAAGCACAGGCCCTCGTTCTTCCAGAAAGCCTCGAGCTGGATGTCGGTGCAAATACCATCGTGGTATGCCGCGTACGCGTGAAACTGCTCGAACAGCTTCGAGTAATTGACAGTCACGACGGCGGTGAAGGCCGTCCCTGCTTTATAGTATTCGGCGTCCATATTGATTTGCAAAGCGTTGCCGCCGCGAAGCATCTGGCCCATGACGGCGGCTCCGAACTTCGTGAGGGACGCCGAGAGCGCGACGTATTCACCAAGCGCGGGACCCTTTCGCGAGTACATCACGGCGCTGTAGAGCGAATCATCGCACTCTTCGCTGACCTCGCCCGTCGCGGGATCGGTGATCGTTTCGCAGAATCGTTTACCGGTTTCGGGATCGATACCCGGCGTGACGGGAACAATGGCCGTCTTCGTGTAGGGAAAGGGAACGGGGTGGTAGCCAGCTGTCTGAATTGAATCGAAGAGAGCCTGTTTTTCGGGTCCGAAAACTCCGAATTCGAACTGGGCATTGAGAAACCCTTCGCCGGATGCAAGGGTCGCGAATCCCACGAGTGGAAGGCCGTTCATGATCGCGACACGGCCCCCCTTCGGAGCGTAATAGACGATGGATGGGTCTGCAGAGTCGTAAGCCAACGTGAAGTTGTGATCGGCCGCGGGGCTCTGACCCACGTTGACCGGTACCTTCGCGGGATCGACGGGGTAAGCGTTCGCTGGAGCTGACGCGAGTATCGAGGCGCCCGCGAAGCAGAGCGCGGTGAGATGATAAAGACGCATAGTAAATGCCTATTTTCGACGAGGTAATTGCGATCGTGGCGGCGAAGAGCGTTGTCGTGACGACCCCTCGCGCGCCGTACAGAGCGCTCGCTGCGAGGCACGTGCCACCCATGAAAGTGGGCGCTGTCTTCGACGGATCGTCTAAAAATAAGCCGTTCGCGACAGCCTTAGATCCGCGTGTGGATGTGCCTGCACGGGAACGCGGACGATCTCGTCCGCGCAGTGGTCGCAAGCGTCCAAAGCGGCGCGGTCACGACGTGGCGCGAGCGAGCCTATCGCGTCAGGCGTCAGGCGTCAGGCGTCGGCGCAAGCGTTGTTGCCCGTCGGGCGGCCGAGTCGGCGCTCAACCACTTTGCGGTGCACGCCAAGCAGGCGCGCGGCAGCGGTCTTGTTGCCGTCAGCGATGCGGATCGCCTCGTCGATGAGGGCGTTCGTGGCCAACTCGAGCTTGTCGGCTTCGGGACGCGCCAAGAGTTCGCGAACCAAACGCGCGAGGTCAGAGCCGTCTTCTCGTCCCCTTGCCCCGGAGAGCGAGGCTATCACCTCGGGCGTGATAGGACCCTCCGGCGCGAAGACGGCAAGCCTGTCGACGAGGTTGCGGAGCTGACGGACATTTCCCGGCCAGCGTGCGTTCGCGAGCGCCTCGAGTGCGTCCGCAGTGAACCGTAAGGTTCGCTTTTGCGTCGCCGCGAAGTGCGCCGCAAGTGCCGGAATGTCGTCACGGCGCTCTTCGAGCGAGGGGACCTGTACGTCGAGCACGTTCAGTCGATAGAAGAGGTCCTCGCGAAATTGACCCATCTGGACGCGCGCTTCGAGGTTTGCGTGCGTCGCCGCGACGACGCGTCCAAGGAACCGCTTCGCGGCGCCAGAGCCGACGGGGCGGTAGGTCCCCGACTCGAGAACGCGCAGCAACTTGGCCTGCAAGTCGAGCGGAAGCTCGCCGATCTCGTCGAGAAAAAGCGTCCCATTCGTGACGGCCGTAAAAAAACCGTCGTGTCGTCGATCGGCCCCCGTAAACGCGCCGCGCTCGTGGCCGAAAAGCTGAGACTCAATGAGCGCCGGAGGGAACGCTCCACAATTGAGGTCGAGGAGGGGTGCCTCCGGATGCGGTCCCTGCCTATGGATGGCGCGAACCACGAGCTCTTTGCCAGCGCCCGTCGGGCCAGTGACGAGGACGGGGCGATCCGAGAGCGCGACGCGTGCGATACGTTCGCGCATACGCTGAATGGAAGGACTGACTCCCACGATATCCATACACGCGGTAGGGCCGCGTCGCGCCCTTAGCTCAACGACCTCCTGTTCGAGCTGTTGCTGCGCCCGTACGCTATCCAGCATCGGCAAAACGAGCTCTTCACTGAGCTCGTCTTTCAGAATGTACGCGTACGCACCGAGGCGCATCGCGGCGCGAACCTCGTCCATCTCGTGCGCGCCGGTGACGACGATTGGAATGACGCCTGGGCGCTCGCGCACCTCGCGGAGCAACGTCAGGCCGTCGCGGTTTGCAGGATCCTCATCAAGGCGAACGTCGATGAGTACGATATCGAAGGCCTGCTGGGCGAACAGCGCTCGTGCTTCTTCGAGAGACGCGGCCTCGCGTACATCCGTGTCGCGCTGCGAAACAATACGCACCAGACTGCGCCGCGCACTGCGCTGGTCGTCGACAACGAGGATGCTCAAAGTCCAGTCCTTTCATGCGTGACGCTTCGCGCTCGTTCTCGTTTCGAAGGTGGCTCGTAGCGCTCGAGCTGTCGTCGGTCAAGGACCGCTACGTGGAACTCCGTCGCGGGTACACGGTGCAAACCAGTGCGATGTGGGCTTCGCCGTCCGCTACGGTGGACGATTTGTTGTCTCGGTCGATGCGCTCTTGAACAAGCGTTGCGCCCATGGCCGACGCCATCCGCCGCGCAACTGCCAAATCGAGGTGGACGCTATCGAACGCGGAGAGAGAGCTTTGGCCGGCTACGAAAATGTCGTTCGCGAGCGGCAGCGGAACGGAGACCTCGATGCGAATGCACGTCCCCATGAAGTCCTGTGACACCGCCATCCGCCCAGAAGAACCCGGCGTGGCTCGGAGCACGAGAGCGCCGACCATCACTCGCAAGACAAAGCACAAAGCCCGTTCATCGACCCTCACGTGAAGCGCTGCCGGCGCGCTCACACCGACCGTGAAATGAAGCGCGCGGGAGGCTATCGCGTTTTCATGAGCGAGGCGCGCGCGTTCGAGCGCGCCATAGACGTCTACATTAGCGTCGACGAGCGGTGGGGGCCTTAGGGCTCGGAGAGCAGTCAAGAGGCGACGGAGCCGGACCGCTTCTTCCCCGAGAATGCTCGCGTCCTCGGGGTCTAGCGTCCCACCGGTCTCGATTTGGCGCGCTAGCCCACGGAGGAATGCAATGGGTGTGCTCAGCGTGTGAGCCAGCTCTTCGGCGAGTAACGTTAGCGCGAACCCCGTATCGAACGACACTCCCGTGCTCGGTGTCTCCGTGGCTTTGCTCAGCGACGTCACGTGCTGGCTAGTGATTCACCCTTCGCGTAGCGTCAAGGGCATGAGGTTACGTCGCGCGCGCGCCGCGGGATGGCCCCGCCCGCACGGAGCGCCTTCGGTCGGATTCGGCCAGCGACCGGACGAATTCGTCCGAACCACTTTGCGAACTAGCGCTTTTCATCGGAACTTCGCCCACGGTCGCGCGGGCACGCGGCGTGCTTTGCTTTAGGTCCTCTCGTTCACCACGTTGCGCGACTGGGTGGAGGCCGCTATAGCAGGCGCCGTTCGCACTTTCATTCGCTCTCAAATCAAAGGCTCCATGCAACTCACACCGAAGACGTCGCGAACGACGCACCGCGCTTCGTTCTTGATGCTCGATCCATTCGGGCACATGAACACCGTTCATTACCTGACGTTTTTTCTCGAGCATCGCTTTGAGGCACTTCGGGCCGACGTCGGACTCGACCTTGCGGCGATCGGCAAGTTGCCATTCATCTTCGTGACCCAACGAGCCGACATGACGTTTTGTAAGGCCGTAGCCGGTGACGAAGTGTTCACCATCTCGTCCCAGGTACGCGAATTTGGAGACGTCGACTGCTCCGTGCGATGCGAGCTCCAGAAGGCCGACGGTTCGCTCGCGGCGACGTGCGAGCTGACGTTGGTATGCGTCTCGAAAGCGACGCGGAAGCCCGCCGCTTGGGGTCCGGATTTCAAAGCCCGGTTCTATGAGTAGGCTTTGATGCAGCGCCGCGGATTCATGATTCCAGGGCTCGCGATGGCCGCCCGCGAATTGCCAACCTTCGACGGCGTCGTCGGGCTCGAAAATCCAGAAGTTGGCGATGGAATCACGTTGGAGCGGGAGTACACGCTCGAGGAAGTGGCGGAGCTTCACGTTCGTACCCTCCGAGCGACCTTAGGGACATCGAGCGAGCCCCTCAGGCTGTGCGGAATGAGTATGGGCGGGATGATCCTCGCGATCATCGCGACCGAGTTTCGAAGTCGACTTCCGGCGCAGTGCCGCTTCCATTTCTTCGTCACGACCCCGAACACGGAGGACCTTCCGGCGATCCCCGACATCTTGCTCGAACACTGGGCAACAGCGCGTCGCGGCGTCGTTGAAGACTTCGAACGGGTACTCGCGCCTTTTTTTGGCGCTGCTTTCTTGAAGGCTCATCCCGCGACTGCGCGTGCGTATTTTTCTTACCGGGCTTTGGGCGAAAACAAGCAGTCCGGGCGTGCATTTTTTCGGCAGATGAACGCGCTCCGTTCATGTCCTGCACATCGTTACTTTGCCCGGCTCGACCCCAAAGAGGCGAAGTTCGTTGGCGGCGCGGAGGATCAAATTCTCGGTCCGCAACACAACCGCGCGCTCGCCTCCATCTGTCCCGACGCTGATCACGATGAGGTCGAGTCGCTCGGTCATATGATCAACATGGAGCGAATTGACCTGATGGGCGCCGCATTCGAAGGGGCACTGCAGTGACAAAGGAAAGGTTTCATGCGCACCATCGAATTTGCTTATCGAATGGCTACCGACGTTTCGCCCGAAGCGGAGTGGCTCTATCTTGTGAATGAGACGTACATCGGCGAGATGTGTATCGTGCCGCTGCTCGAGGAGCTCTACGCATTCGATAACGCGGGGCCCGCGTTTCGACGCATGGTGGCGCGGCAAATCGACGAAGAACAAGAGCACGTAGAGCGTTACCGTGAGCTATTGCGGTTCCGTCCGCTGAAGGGGAGCGGCTACGACGTGCCTTTCGCGGCTTACGTGCGAAATCTCCCGAACACGACGCTTAAAATGTTCGCGCTCCAAGCGCTTTTGGAGGGGATTAGCCTGGGCGCGCTTCGCTACCGCAAGGCCGCGCTGAGCGTGAATCCGCATCACGATCTCGACGCACGAATTATGGATGACGAAGAGCGCCACACGAAATTTTCGTACGGGTTTTTCAAGGCACTCATCGGCATCGACGGCGTGATCGAACTGGCGACGTTCGACCGGATCGCGCGCGAAGTGAATGCGATATTTGCTCGACATTTCAACGGTGCGGCCATTGCAGAATTCTTCCGAGCGGAGCTTGGCCTTCCATGCGATGCGCAGCGCATCGACACGAGCGAGGGGATGAAAAAATTCTTTTGGAAGAGCGCGACCTCGATCGTCGAAAGTAAACGACAATTTGTGAATCGGTACCATGGAACCTGCAAAGCTCTTTCGGCAGCGTAATTGTCTCGCGAAGCAGCTCGAATGCTCGCTTTGCGTGTTTCGTACGGCGCTCGGCGATGACGCGCCCGCGCCGATTCCGCCCGAGCTCGAAGCGGCCTGCGCTCGCCTCGGCGCGCGCCTCGAATTCGTCACCAAAGGCGTCGAACGGACGGCGTCGCTCGTCGTCTCCCATGCCGCCGCGGACGCCTTCGGCGGCATGTACCTTTTCGCCCGCTGGCTGCCGCTTCCCGAACCGCGCTCGGGCGGCCCCTGGTACCGTCGCGGACGCGCGGGGGAGTTCGAATACCACCACTTTGCGGTCGACGTGGGTCGCGCTGCTCCTGACACGGGACGTGCCACGCCAACGCCGCGCACGATGACGCAGCGCTGCGTTGGAGCCATCATGGGCGCGTTAGCGCTACCGGGCAGCGCACGCACGGCGGTCGTCGTGGCCAAGGACGACCCGAGCGTGATCGACGCGTCGTCGTACCCTGGCAACAGCCTCGTCATCCTGGAGTTCGCGCGCGATGCGCTTGTGTCGCTCTGTGAAGCGCCGCGCGGGTCATGGCGCGACACGCTCCTCCGTGAGTCGGACCGCGTGCGTGCCGTCGCGCTGCGAAGACCCGAGCTCCTTCGCCGGTCGGAGGTCGCCGTGACCTTTTCTTCGGTCGGTGACGTGGCCACAATGCCGTGGGCTTTGAGGCTCGACCCATCCTTTTTTGAGATGATTCCCACGCCGGCGTCCGATTCGTCGGCCACGGTCGTTCTCTGGGGCCGCGGCAAACGTCAGGCTCTTACGGTGTGCGCGAAGCCCGGTCACGTCGTACTTTCACGGCTCGATTTCGTACGTTCAGCCTGGGAGGCGGCCCTGGCGTGAGTCACGCGTTGATTCACGCCTACGCGGCTCAGGACGTCGGCGCGCTTCGGGCGCTCGGTGCGCCCGCGCTGGCTTGCGCGGCGTTCGAGCTTCACTGGTCGGGTGATCTTGCCGGCGCCGAAGACGCATGCCGGCAGGCGCTCGAGGGCACGCCGCGGATGGCCCCTGAGTACGCGAGCTTGGTGGACGCCGAATGCATCCTGGTCGAGGTGAAGATGGGGCGCGGCCTGCGTCGTCTCGCTCCGGACAGCGCTTTGAACGAGCTTGCCACCCTTGTCTGGTGGTATGCGCGGTTCAGCCATTTCTTCTGGGTCGATCACCGTGAGGCGTGGCGCTCGCTCGGCCGTCTTGCGCTCCTCAGTCTGCGCACACCGCAGGCGGGCACGCTGATGACAGCTCTGTTTCTGATGGGACATCTTCTGGCGATCGCCGGCTTTCGCCGACTCGGCTTCGCGCTATGCCGAGTGATCCATGCGCACTGGTTTGAGCGAAGGGCGCGTCTCCTGCATGCACCGACACGTTTTTCCGAGGCGATCGTGTTCGCGGCATTCCCGTATACGGCCCTCGTGAGCGGCAAGCTCGCTCGGCTTGACTCGATCATCGGGCGCTGTCAGCGCCGCCTTGCTGCCCGCGACCCCTACTACTCGACGATCTTCGTCGTCAGCTCGCTTTATGCGGCCGCGTACACGGGCGACGTCGCGAAGGCCGAGGTGCTCTCCACCCATCTCAAGTTGCTGCACGAGCGCGGCGCATTGCTTCGCTACCGCCCCCTCGCGAACGTCATGCCGCTGCTCCCGATGGCGCTCCGCGGCTATTCCGATCTCGTCAAACGACACTTCGCCGCCGTCGTGGAGGCGCACGACCCGTGCGCGAGCGATGCCGTCATCAATTCGCAGTTCTATCGCGCGGCGGCTATTATCGCTTTGTCCTTGGAGGACTTTGACGCTGCACGTGATCACATCACGCGCGCCATTCATGAGCGTCGACGTTCGCGCTCCTTCCACGCTTGGAACGCCCTTGACGGCCGGGTGCTCGAACTCGCCCGGTCGCGCACGCCGATTCTTGGTCCTCACGCCAAGCCACTGCGCTTGCTCAAACACGCGCCGACGTCAGAGTCTCCCGTGCTGTTCGGGACCGTCATTCTCGGTGCCCTGCAGGCTCTTCCCGTCGGCT
Source organism: Polyangiaceae bacterium (assembly GCA_025353725.1). GTDB lineage: Bacteria > Myxococcota_A > Polyangia > Polyangiales > Polyangiaceae > Labilithrix. Next base: position 221,139 of record JANXOF010000065.1, read on the forward strand.
TCGAAGGAGGTCTGCATGCATTCGAGGAGCGCGCGCTCGACCTACTTCGACGCCACTTCGATTGTCCGTCCGCGGAACTCAGAGATGTCCCCGCGTCCATTGCCTTGGGGGCACCGCAGCTCCGCGTCGGTTCGCGGTTTGCCGTTTTTTTTTGGGCTTCCCCAGGAGCGCGTTCGGACTGTCGAACGACTTTTGCCCACGATAGCGCCGGTCTTGTCGCTGATCAGTGAGAGCATCAACGAACTCCTGCGCCTCAAAGTCGAGAACGAGCGCGTCTCTCGTGAAACGGCGATAGCGGGCGCGGTGCAGATGCTCGCGCACGATGTGAGGCGTCCGTTTAGCATTCTTTCGAGCGTGCTTGCGCAGCTGAGGGCAGCGACAACCCCAGAGGTACTCGCGCGAACGCTTGAGGTGTTAGTTCCGGAGATCGAGCGCTCGAGCGCATGCGTGAACGCGCTGGTGGCCGATGTCATCGAGCTCGGTCGCGAGGCGACACCCTACGTCGAAGCCGTCCCGCCCGAACGGATCATTGAGGTCTGCCTCACCGAAGCGTTCCGTATCCATCCTGGAGCCGATGTCGCGCTTACCTATGAGCTGTCTCACGACCGTGATGCGCTCGTCGATCCTCCGCGCGTGCAGCGTGTGTTTGCCAACATCGTGGCGAACGCACTCGAGGCGATGATGGGCTGCGGTCGCCTTTGGTTTCGAACGCGAAGCATCCAAGAGAACGGTCAGGACTTCGTCGAATTCATTGTCGGAAATGACGGGCCTGCGCTCCCTGCGAACGTCCAGTCGCAGATTTTTAATATGCACTACACGCGTGGGAAGCGCTCCGGGACCGGGCTCGGACTCGCTATCGCACATCGCGTAGTTTTACGACACGGCGGACGCATCGATTGCGGTTCTCCAAGCGATGGGCGCGGCGTCGAGTTTCGCTTCACGTTGCCGGCTGGACCGGCGTGCGCGTCGATCGAAACGCGGGCAGCCCTTCCGTTGCATGCGCGCTGGCTCGCGCCGCACTCGGCAATCACCGCGAAGCGACAATTGGACCCCGCGCTCGAAGAGTCTTTGAATCAGCGCGCGGTTGCCACGGATGACGCCCACTTGCCCGAGGTTGCCGTCATCGATGACTCGCGCGTGTTCCTGCGGAGCTGGCGCTCTTTGTTCGAAGGACGCGCGACGTCGCATGCCTTCGCGTCACCCGAAGCCTTTCTCGACGGGCTCGCTCGCTCGCTCGCCTGGTTTGCTTGAGCGACTTTCGGGAGTCATCACCGACGAGCGCTTCGATGGCTCCGCGCAGACAGGATTTTCGCTGGCTCGGGAAGTGCGCCGTCGCCGCCCGGATTTGCCTCTCGCGTTGAGCTCGTCGGCCGTCTTTTCCGATCGCGAGTGGTCCGAGGTATTTGACGGAGTGCTCGACAAGGAGTCGCCGTCCTGGACCCAAGTGATAAGAGTGCTGGGACTTCGGGTCGTTTGAACGGGTCGCAACGCGCTCGAAGGTCGGCAAACGTGGAGGCTGCCTCGCGAAGCATGCATAGCGCGCTCGCGCCCCACGCGCTCATTTGGTGACCATCACGAAGAAAGGCGTGGGGGTTATGTGTCGAGGAGTGATTCATGGTGACAGGATCGTCTCGCGCGCATCGCGCCTTCTGCCTCGTACTTCCCCACTACGTGACGCGGAGCCGTAACCGTACGGGCTTGGACCTGAACGACGGATCGGGCCGTAGTTGTTGCTACGCGGCGGCGAAATTGACGGGAGTCGCCCGCTTTGGTGGCGGCTTCCAGCGGTCGGGCAGCAAATCGGCGAAGCGATTGTCGGCGGGC
>JANXOF010000078.1 GCA_025353725.1 Polyangiaceae bacterium
CACTCGAATTCACATCAGCGTCTACATCGGCAGTAGATTCGGCCGCACATCCCGTAAAGCAGGGAACCGCAACGAGTGTGAGGACAGCAAACTTGGATAGCATGAGGTGCCTTCTTGATTCTTGTTCGAGGAGCGAATAGGTAGCGCAAACGGTCGAGGCGGAAGCCGAGAGAAGACGTAACGCGCAATTCACGACGATCGTTGCAGAAAGTTCCAGCCCCAGCGGAATACCGACCGATCTGAGCTACAGGCGTCGTCTCAACTGATCTCTAGGATTAGTGTCCACAAAACCGGGGGAACTCCCAACGCCACGCCGACGGGCAGCTTGGACACCGGCCTTGGTACGTTCAATGATGACTCCACGCTCGAACTTTCTGAAGGCGCTGACGACGTGTAAAAGGAACTTCCCTTGGACCGTCGTGGTGTCGAATACCTCGGTGTCGCTGGTGAGGCCGACCCACCTGCCGCCCATTCGTCCAATGTCGTCACCCTCGCCCGCATCGATCGGAAAGCCTATCTGCCTACCACACGAGTACGACATCAAAACGGTGCCGGCGGGCACCGTTCACTAGGCGGTCCAGCTCTGAACGGCGCTCTTGGCTGCCAGACACTCCGTGATCGGCGTAGGTGCCGAGGACGTTCCATCCCCGGCGGCTTGCAGCTTCCGACGTGCCGAAAACGGTCGGCATCGGATCGCCGTGAAAACCCTCGCAGGCTACTGCTAAGGGAGAGCGTGCGTCGAAACGTTGGTTTGGGTTCGCAGCTCTTCGTGATCGTCGGATTTGTGGTACTCGCGGGGTGTCACGCGAGCATGAAATTGAGCGCGAAGCAGATCGATGACCTTCACCGCAATTGCCAAGAAAAGATCGACAAGGGTTCGTTCAGCACACGTGGATCCAAGAATGTTGGGTTCCTTGAAAATCGACCAGCCGGGACGCCCGTGATCATCTACGGAGCCTCGTGGTGCAAAGCCTGCGATGCGGCGGCTAGTTATCTCACACGACGCGGAATCCCCTTCGTCGAGAAGGACATTGAAGAAAATGCGGTGGCCAGGGCGGGTCTTGATACGGCCCTTGCCGGGGCCGGGCTCGGGGGCACCAAGTCTCTTCCAGTGATCGACATTCGCGGAACGGTCACCGTCGGATTCCTCCCGTGCGTAGTGGATTCCGCATGGTCCGCACCGCAACGGCTGCGGGTGTCGGACCAGCCTTGAGCAGACTTCTGGGCACCAAAGATCGTTGATTAGGAAAATCCGGTCCGCTGTTGCCGCCTGGTTGCCGCGACCTTGCTGGAGGGCGACCGAAAGAAAAGGAGCCGCCAGAAACGCCTTGCAACGACAAGGGCATTTCTCCGATCGATTTTACGATCCAAGGCAAATCAAGCCGCTTGGCTGAGTCGACGACGCGGGGTCAAACCCCGCCCTCTCCGCTGAAGTCTGCTGAAGTCGATCTGCCCAAAGCAGTCATCGATGCCTAGAAGCGCGCGACCCATGCTATACGGTGGCGGTATGACTGTCGAGAAGTCGGCTAGGCCCTCCGCCGCTGCGAGCACTCGGTATCCGAATGCCGCTGACCTGTGGAGTCGCGCGTTGCGAACGCGACCGTGGCAGCGAGTCGTCCAATTCGCACCCGTCCGGGCGATGATTGGACTGGTGTTCTTGATCCCCCCTGTCGTCTTGGAAGGACTCTGCGGGCGTGGGATGAGCCTCGGGATCCGCGCCCTCATTGCCCCTATGTTGACTCTTGCGTTCGCCCTCAGTCTCGTTGGGTTTGCGCTTGTCATCGAGCGTCGTCGTCCGCGTGAGCTGTCTCCTCGCGGCGGTTGGATAGAGTGGATTGCAGGGTTTGCGCTCGGCACGACTCTTCTGAGTGCCACCATGGGTATCTTGGTATTGCGGGGCGCATATCACGTAGAGCAGGGGGGGCAGGGGTGGGCACTACTTAGTGGTCTTTTCATCTTTGCACCACATGCGATGTTTGAAGAGCTATTGATGCGCGCGCTTATCTTCAAGATAGTGGAAGAATCGATAGGTTCATGGGCGGCCATGATTATCCAGGCGATGCTATTCGGCGCTCTACACCTTGGGAATCCTGGCGCTACAGCCATAGGTGCCACCGCAATAGCCATTGAAGCGGGACTTCTATTAGCGGCTGCATACATGTATACGCGACGACTCTGGTTGGTTTGGGGTTTGCACCTCGGCTGGAACTGGGCGCAAGGAAGTCTTTTCGGCGTTCGCGTTTCCGGTACACCCGTTTCGTCGTCGTGGTTGCACTCACACGTCACCGGAAGCGATGCGCTCACAGGCGGGACATTCGGAGTGGAAGCATCCCCTGTCGCCGTTGTTCTTTGCTTGCTGGCCGCGTCAGTGCTGTTGATGGGCGCAGTTCGTAGAGGCCAGGTCGTCGGATGGAGTGATCAGCGTCGTCGGCTTCGAGCCCTCAGCGAAGCTGGGCAAAGTACGGTATCGACGTTGGCGTCGGCGCCGTGAGGTTTTGAATCACATCGAAAAAGCCAGGCACTCCATCATGTAGCCCTTCGTGGTTCAGTGCACATCTTCAGTGCACATCAATGAACGCGCCGTTAGGATCGAAGGCAAGGGCCAGCCGACCCACATGCACGTAACCTTCTTTTTCAAACGGCTCGCCGAACTGCGGAAGTGCCGCGCGGGCGGCTCCCACCATCTCTTCGCGAGCCTTGCGCCCCTTCGCTAGCCGAACAATCGCAAGAGACTGCGCGAGCGCCTCTTCACGCTCGGTGCAGACTTGCGTTTGGTACATGTCCGTCACGCCATGATCCATAGACTTGTACAGCCACGCGGCGTTTGTTGTGACAAGTGCGATTACGAGACCCATCATGATTAGTTTCATTGTGCGAGTCCCGTAGCACAGGAGACCAAGCGGATCGCGGGACGCCTGGCGCAGATACCGCGCGCACATGAGTGTCGCTAATTTCAGTTGTCGGGTGCTCTTTGCTCCCAAGGGAAAACACGGTTAGTCCCTTGTCTTCAATCCACTGTTGTCGATATCCGGCGTTCGCAAACTGCTCGATAAGAACGGGAGCTCTCGGCCGATATCCTAAGAGGCCGCGTGCTTGCATCGCTCGTCGCGCATTCATTGATTCTAGCGAGATCACCAAGTCGATGTCTGCCGTGACGCGCGGATGTCCGTGAATTACAACGGCGACGCGTCCTACCACCAGGTATCGGACCTGAGCTGCCTCTAAAGCTTGAAAAATGACATCAAAGTCACTTGGGTCCATTGCCCAACTGTACCCCATGGTTGCGGCATGCTCAGGCTGCTAGCGTTCTGCAACCCAAAGGCGATAATCGACGACAGCTCCGGAATCAGTTTGGCTTCGGTTGCTCGTGAAATAAAGCCTGCACTGATCGTCGCTCAGCCACGCGGGTATATCGTCGTAGCGTGAACTCGCCTCAGTCACCTTTTGAGGCGGGCCGAACGAACCCGTGGAGGTCTGGCGACGTGAAACCCATATATCGCGGCCTGCACTGTCCTCATGAGCGAAGAAAAGCGATTTCTCATCGAGGCTAATGACCGGAAAGTTCTCCTGCGCAGGCGTGTTGACGGCCGAGACAGCGCTAACATCGCTTATCAATCCGAATGCGTCGAGCGTCGCAACGTAGATATCCTGCCCACCCGCGCCGGGGCGCCCGAGAGACACAAAGTACAGCGAACGGCCACCGGGGTGAAGATATGGCGACGACTCGACCGACCCTGCATCGACCGCGAAAATGCTATCGATACGTAACGATCCAAAGTCGGTAGATGTATTCACACGACTTGCTGACCAAATGCGCGAACGGTCATTCCCGCAGGCGCCGCGCTCTGGTTCGATAGCGCGCGCCGATTCGAAGAAAATAAGCTTTCCGTCGGAGCTCAGCGTTGGCCAGTATTCGGCGCAGGTTGAGCAGTTTACGCCGGGCAATGTCCGCCCAGGCACAAATGGGGCGAATAGGTAGCGCAAACGGTCGAGGCGGAAGCCGAGAGAAGACGTAACGCGCAATTCACGACGATCGTTGCAGAAAGTTCCAGTCCCAGCGGAATACCGACCGATCTGGCTTCCACCCCGTAGCCTCTATGATTTGCTCGCGCGTCACAACGTCACCCTCACTGTGCCGCCGAGGCTACTGAAATATCGGTTCGGGCAGCGCCAGCGTTAGTTTGATTCGCGCGTAACGGCCGGAGGCGGTTCGCGAGCTTCGTTCGACTCGCCCGATTCAATCGGAGGCGGTTCGCGAATTCTTTTCGACTCGCGTGACTCAATCAGAGGCGGTTCGCGACCTCTTTTTGACTCGCGTGACTCAATCAGAGGCGCTTTTAGGTAGAATCCGCTCATGAGCGACCAAATCAACCTCGCCGACCCCGACGTGGAGCCCACGGACGCGCAGCTCATCGGTCTTTCGACACGTGCGTTTGCCGGTGTCACCGAAGCGCACGAACAGGCGCTTCAACGCATTCGAGCGAAAATCGTCGCGGAGAGATCGATTGTTCTTCGCGACCTGACCGAGCGACGCGCCGCGGGACCAAGGGATCCAAAGTGAAGCCTTCACTCCTCGTTATCGCGAGGCCGAATGGGTCAGGCAAAACGACCGTGACGGCGCGGCTGCGGGAGGAGCGCTGGAGCGAGGGGGTTGAGTACTTAAACCCGGATGAAGTAGCTCGCGATCGATTCGGCGACTGGAACTCACCCGAAGCTATACTTAGCGCCGCAAGATGGACGGAAGCGCGACGCGAAGCGCTCTTGACGCAGCGCCGAGGCATCGCCTTTGAGACCGTCTTCTCCACCGCGGGCAAAGTCGACTTTCTGATCCGCGCGAAAGAGTTCGGCTTTTTTTACGCATCTTTTTCATTGGCACGAGCGACCCGCGCATCAACGCGGCCCGCGTTGCCGGACGAGTAATGAATGGCGGACACACGGTTCCGATCGAAAAGATCATTGCACGCTATGTGCGCTCGATGGCAAACCTCTCCGCAGCTATCGAGATTGCC
>JANXOF010000079.1 GCA_025353725.1 Polyangiaceae bacterium
CCGTCGCATCTTTCTGGCGCAAGCCGAGCGCATCGACACGGAGCAGCTCGAGCTCGAGTTCGCGGAGACGAAAGCGAAGCTCGATAACCTTAGCGATGCGCTTGGCGCCGCCGCCGCCGTTCCGAGCGGAACGCCCGAAGGCACAAACAAAGGAGGAAGTGAGAAAAAGCGTCCCACTAGCAAGTCGCCCACGGGTCGTCGCAATCTTGCCGAAGAAGACATGCCCGAGGAGCGTGTCGTGATTGAAGACCCGTCGCTCGAGGGCGTCGCCGAGCGCATCGGGTTCGAGGAGAGCTCCAAGCTTGGCCGTCGCCCGGGAGGTCCGGTCCGTATCGTGATGGCGCGCGTCACGTACAAGGTGACGCCCGAGAGAGAGCCGCCTCGGTTCGTGACGGCCGCCTTGCCGAAAGAAATCATGGCGAGCGGGCTGCTGGCGCCGTCGCTGGTGGCGCACATTCTGACGAAGAAGTTTCGTTTCGGTATGCCGTTTACGCGGCTCGTGCAAGAGCTCGCGAGCGAAGGCATTCGCTGCGACGACAGTACGATGTGCCGCTATGCCGAGCACGTCGGCGCCACGTTGGGGTGCATTGTCGACGCATGTGCAAAGGAGGCACGCGAGATGGCATTCTGTCTTTCGACGGATGCGACGGGGATCAAAATCCAACCGCCGCGACACCCTGAGGGCAAGCGCCAACCGTGCACGAGAGGGCGAATAGGTAGCGCAAACGGTCAAGGCGGAAGCCGAGAGAAGACGTAACGCGCAATTCACGACGATCGTTGCAGAAAGTTCCAGTCCCAGCGGAATACCGACCGATCTGGTGCGCCTCGACACTCCTAGCAAGGTCGAATACCCGTGCGACTGGCGCTTGAATGAGAGTAACCAGCTCAATAACGGGCATACCAATCCTCTTGAATTTTGAAGCTAACTTGTATTTCGCTCGCGACTTCGAAGCCGAAAAGCCACGCCAGGAGCGGGAGCGCGGAAGTCAAAGTACGCGATGTTGCGGGATTCGAGCAAGTTGACCCGAACCATCGGCCGGGCGGTTAGGTCGGGAAGTAGACTTATACGAAAGCGCGGCGATGCTGCACACGCGTCGCAAGTTTCGTCGCGAAGGGGACGCGGTCGAGCAAGAGGCGCGCGTACGCGTTTTGAGCAGCCAGCCGACTTCGTGGTTCGGGCGACTCAGGTGTCTCCATCCAGCGATACAGATCGACGTACGTTCTGCCGAAGTAGGTGTCGACGGCCTCACGAATCGGAGCCACTGGCGGGCGCGCGACAGACGACGACGCAAAGCCCAGCATTCCATGCGTCCGAGCCTGATGTGGCTTGCGCGATACCGAGCAGCCCGCACTCAGGGCGGCAACGGAGCCGACTAGGACGGTCAGTACTCTTCGTTCCGACATGATGCTCCCGCGTCGTCTTCCTCGATTCCTGCCGGCGGCGCAAAACCATGCGTTTTGTGTTTGCTGGCAAGGTGTGCACTCGATGCGATGCCGAACGCCGCACTACGTGGTCTCGCGTCGTGGTAGTCGCCCACGTAGCGTCATGTACTCGCTCCGTCCCATCGTGCCCTCGGACTTTGACCTCATCGTGCACCATCGCGCGGAGATGTTTCGGGACTCGGGCCGCTCCGAGAAGTTGCTCTCGGCGATGGCAGGGCCGTTTCGCGGGTGGCTTCGCCCGCGTCTCGATGACGGCAGTTATTTCGGGTGGGTGGTGGAGGCAGCAGGCGCCCTGGTCGCGGGTCTCGGTATGATGGTTATCGGCTGGCCGCCGCACCCATCGCACCCCGCGCAAGACGAGCGAGGATACATCCTAAATGTTTACGTGGAGTCAGAGCACCGACGACAGGGGCTAGCCCGGCGACTGATGGCGAAAGCTACAGATGAAGCTCTGCGACGAGGACTTATGCATCTCGTTCTTCATGCCACGGCGAAAGGCCGAACCCTTTACGAAAAACTGGGTTGGCAGGCGACGAGCGAAATGTCGATCACGCTTTCTCCTATTGAGGGAATTTGAAGACGCCCACTCTCACTTTAGCGCACTCAAGATAAAGTTAGTTACAACACCGCGCGGCTTACGCGGCCTGGCGCGAATTGCTCACTCTCGTTCCTCGTTCCTCGTTGCTCGCGCCCTTCGAGACGCGGCCACATCCGAACAGCAGGCCGCATGCAGGCATTGCGTGCGCTCACTACTCCGTCACGGCTCGCCGAGCGGAAAGGAACCGCGTGGGTCGATCGCGGTATGGCCGGGGGAGCACTCCTCACCAAGAAAATCCCGGAGTCTCGGCTCCGGTGGACGCCGAATACAAGGGTAGTCTTTCAGACAGTGCCTCGCAGCTTCAAGACAAAGGTAGTTCCGCACTCAGGGGAGCTTTTCACTGAGACCGTCCCGCGGTGTGCCCGCGCGACGCGTTCGACAAAGGCGAGGCCAAACCCGCGGCCATTTGACTTGGTCGTAAAAAAGTCGTCGAACACGCGCTCGGCGCGCCGTACGTCCATCCCTATGCCGGTGTCCGTGACGCTTATGGCAACGGTGAGTTCGTCATCGTTCGCGTATTCAAGCCACGTAGCGAACTTGCACGTTCCGCCCTCAGGCATGGCGTCTACTGCGTTTGACGCAAGGTTTTCGAGTGCGGTCGCGACCAAGTCCGGGTCGAGGTCGCACTCAGGGAGCGCTTTCGAAAGTTCTGTCCTGAATGCATACCGTGGGTTGGCGCTCGCGTTCAGCCCCGCGACGACGCGCTCTACGATGTCGTTGAGTTTTATGCGGCTGACGACGGGCTCTACGTTTCCAAAACGTTCGTACGACTCAACGACCGCGCGAATGCGATGGGCTTGTTCAATAACAAGGTCCGAGAGCGCGCGCCTGTCTTCCCCACTAAGGTCTCCTTCAAGCGCCTGGGCGGACCCAAGAAGCGCCGCGAGAGGATTTCTTATGTCGTGCGCCATTTGTCCCGCAACTCGACCGAGGCTCGTCAGGCGCGCCGCGCGTTCACGTTGCGCGAGGTTCGCGCCCAACGACTCGCGGGCAGCCGCGGAGAGGATGACTAAAAGAGACAACCCTCCGAATGTGACAGCGGCCATGTTTCCGCCCCACCGCACGATAACGACGGAATAAAACGCGCCCGCCGCGGCGGTCAGGGTCAACGCGTAGAACGCTAGTTCCTTTGGAGGAGAGTCATCGAACAGCTCAAGTCGAAAAACAGCACTAGCTATGAGAAGTGCCCCCGTAAGCGTACCGAGCGACCCGAGGTAGGGGATATCCATGCCCGCTCCAGCGGCCAGATCCGTCGTTCCGAGAGCGCCGCCAAGTGCGATAGCGGAGAGAACCGTGCGCGTGCGAGCTTTCTCGACTACGTCCGTCGTCGCCAAGAGATGGCGAATGAGTAACGAAAGGCATCCAGCGAGAACGGGTAGCCATCCGACCAACAAGATAGAAGCCCATGACGCAGAGTCCACCCACGCGGACCGACGCGGACGTAAAAACGAGGCCGACGACGCGAGCGCGAACGCTCCAAAGCCCACATAGCATGCGAAAACGGAGCGCGTGTACCGGTGCCGGGCGCCAACGAACGTGACAACGAAGTGGAGCACGAGCGGAGGGCAGAGCACCGTGAATACCGCATCTGCCCAGTCCCATACTGCCGCACGGCTCGAGTGAAACGCAAAGGTTGCGAAGTGTACGCCGAAGAGGTCGAGGCAGAGGAGTGCGAGGAGCCTCGAGAGCGGACTTTGACGCCGTCGGCTCAGGCAAAGCACCCCCACGACGGAGTGGCCGAGCGCCGCGAAAAAGTGCAACCAGTCACGCACTGTCATGATTCGGTCTTATCGTAGGCACAAAATCGGTGGCGCGCGCCTCTTGGCGCCACCTGAAATGAACGGCAAACTGTAAGCGATGGGTGACGCGCCTGGAACGTTCTTGGTCGTCGATGACGACTGCGCTGTAGGTAAGACGCTTGTGGTGCTTCTCGCGCAGGCCGGGCATGACGCGGTGCATGTGACCACGGGGCGCCAGGCGATAGAAGCGCTGGAGCGCCAGCCGTTCGATGTAGTCCTCACGTATTTGCAGATGCCGATCATGGACGGACTAATGCTTCTGCGTGAGGTCTCTCTGAAGTGGCCCGGCCTCCCGGTCGTCCTCCTCACGGCGCACGGTTCGGTCGCCGTTGCTGTCGAGGCCATCAAGGCTGGAGCGACCGACTTTATCGTTAAGCCATTCGATAAGGCAGAACTTCTCTTTGTCATGTCGAAGGCGCTCTTGTCGTCGGTAGGGAGGAACGAGGCGGCAGCGCCTCATTCATCGCTCGGGCGTAACGCAGCCGAGCTCCTCGGAGGCTCACCGTCCATGCGCCAGGTTCTCTCGCTTCTTCGTAAGGCGGCGTCGGGTTCCGCCACGGTACTCGTGCGCGGGGAGACGGGAACGGGAAAGGAGTTGGTTGTGCGAGCCCTGCACGAGGCGAGCGCGCGAAGCTCCGCTCCGCTTATCACCGTGCATTGCGGCGCGTTACCTGACGCGCTCCTCGAGAGCGAGCTGTTCGGCTATGAGAAGGGCGCATTCACGGGGGCGAGTACCCGCAAACTCGGGCGGTTCGAGTTAGCTCACAAGGGAACTCTTTTTTTCGACGAGATAGGTGACATCTCGCCGGCCGTTCAAGTGAAGCTGTTGCGCGTTCTCCAAGAGCGCACGTTTGAGCGGGTGGGTGGAACGCAACCGATTCGGGTCGACGTGCGTTTCGTGGCCGCGACTCACCGAAATCTCGAGCTGATGGTGGCTCACGGGGCGTTCAGAGAAGACCTGTTTTATCGCCTCAACGTGCTGCCTATTTGGGTTCCACCCTTGCGGGATCGGCCGGGTGATGTGCGAAGACTCGCGACATATTTTTGCAACGAATTTGGGCGCACGAACGGTCGAGCACGCATCGCTTTTGAGGAGTCAGCGTTTGGCGTTCTAGAAGCGCATCCGTGGCCCGGAAACGTTCGACAGTTGCAAAGCCTGGTCGAACGGCTTGTGGTTTTTGCCAACGGAGAAGCCATTGCTTCCTCGGATGTACAACGAGAGCTGGGGGCCGCGCCACGTTACGCGCTATCGTCGCCTATTGAGTTGGCGGAGCGGTCGGTCGAACTCGATCTTGACCCAGGCCAAAATATCGCTCTCGATCTCGAAGCTGGGCGGCGTACCGCCGAACGGGAAGTGATCAGTCGGGCCTTGGAGCGCACTTCAAACAATCGCACCCAGGCGGCACGCCTTCTCGGCGTAAGTCGGCGGACGCTCTACAACAAGCTTCGCGACCACGACCTCGATTAGCCGTGCCCGCTGGCGTGCGTCAACGTGTGCAGTTTCTTGCACGTGTTGGGCAATGCGCTGCACACAGGATGCGTTTGTAACGAGTGAAAGCGCGCTTACTTAGAGATGGCATGACAGGTGCTAAAAGCCGCACTATGACGACTTTCCGGCATCGAACACTTATTCTTGTATCCGCTCTGACGGTTGTATTTCCCTACGCTGCGCGAGCTGACGAAGGCGAGGGGAGCGCCTCACGCGTCGAGCCTCCACCCGCACCCTCACCCGTACCCGCACCCGCACCCTCACCCGCAGAGGCGGCGGCGCGGACGTGGTACGGCGGCCAAGTACTGGCTGTCGACGGTGCGAGTGCGATCTCGCTTACTACCGGGATAGCGTTAGCCTCAGCAACCGGCGCCGGGGGGAGCGCGATAGCGGACGTTGCTGTCGCAGGTCTACTCTTGGGCGGCGCAGGGACGTACGCGCTAGGCGCTCCCGTCGTCCACATTGCTCACGGCAGAGTGGGAGCGGCCGCATTGAGCCTTGGCCTCCGCATCGGCTTGCCCACTGCCGGCTTTTTCTTAGGCGGCTTTATCTCGCCACGCTGCCCAGCGCGACGGCATGATGACTTCGACATTTGCCTGAATGGTCTGACCTACGGCTCCTACGGCGCGCTCCTCGGGGCGGTAGCGGCGAGCGCCACGGACGCGGCGGCCCTTGCGTATGACGTCGAGCCGCACCAGAAGCAGAAGCCGAAACGAGTCCCAACTCTTGGGTTTGCGCCTCAGGTGGATCCGGCACGGGGTAGTTACGGCATAAGCCTCTATGGTGTTGGCTTATAACGCCGCCCGCCGACACTCACATTTCTAAAATCGAAACCTGACACCCTTCGAACTCCACCGTGAACGAAGCGCTGAAGGCTGCGAATAGGTAGCGCAAACGGTCAAGGCGGAAGCCGAGAGAAGACGTAACGCGCAATTCACGACGATCGTTGCAGAAAGTTCCAGCCCCAGCGGAATGCCGACCGATCTGGAAAGGTTGAAACGCTCCTCGCGCGTGCCACCGTGCTCGCCAGTGGCGGCGCCGGGAAAGTTTACCTCTACACCACGAACCCCGACGTCGCGACTGGCGATGGCGTAGCGATGGCGTTCCGCGCGGGGGCCGAAATCGCCAATATGGAATTTTATCAATTTCACCCGACGTGTCTTTTTCATCCACAAGCGAAAAGTTTTTTGATTTCAGAAGCGTTACGCGGCGAGGGAGCCATCTTGCGCCGCCTTGACGGTTCCGCCTTCATGAAGGAGCACAACGCCCGCTGCGAGCTCGCGCCGCGTGATATTGTCGCGCGCGCCATTGACCATGAAATGAAGCGGAGTGGTGCCGAGCACGTTCTGCTCGACATTACGCACAAAGACCCGCAGTTCGTCCGAGAACACTTTCCGGGAATTTATGCGCAGTGCATGGGATACGGCATCGACATTACGAAAGAGCCCATACCGGTGGTTCCCGCAGCCCACTACTTGTGCGGCGGAGTGACTACGGACCTCGACGGTCGCACCACGATTCCAGGGCTTTGGGCCATCGGCGAATGCGCGCACACGGGTCTGCACGGGGCGAACCGCCTCGCGTCGAATTCGTTGCTTGAGGGGATGGTCTTCGCGCATCGAGCGGCCCTCGCACTGGCGAGCCTCGACCGTACAGCGCCTTGGCCCGAAGTCCCGGACTGGGACGTGGGCGGTGCCGTTCCGAGCGACGAGGCAGTTGTCATTACCCAAAACTGGGACGAGCTGAGACGCCTCATGTGGAACTACGTCGGTATTGTTAGAACCGATAAGCGACTGAGGCGCGCCGCGCGCCGCATTGCTTTGCTAAAAGAGAAAATAGCCGAATATTACTGGACCTACTTCGTGACACGCGACCTTCTGGAGCTGCGCAACATTGCGACCGTGGCTCAGCTGGTCGTCGAATGCGCGATGGCTCGACGCGAAAGCCGCGGCCTACATTTTACGCTCGACCACCTTGAGACCGACCCAAAGTGGGCTCGCGACATGGTCGTCAAGCGCGGTGTTTCAGCTCATCTCGCTCCCGCCGCTCCGAGCGTGCCGCCACGCGCAAGCGCGGCTGAAACCGGGCCGTCAGTGTGAGAAGCGACGATACCAGCGCGGAGGGGAAGCCGCTTTCGTTTCTTCTCGCCGCCGTGTGGACACTTTTGGTCGGTCTGCTTGTCGGTGTCGCCATCACGCTCACGGACGTCGCTCACCCGGGCGCGTTTGTCGACGTCGTCACCGTCGCCCTGAGCAAGGTGCTCGCCTATTCGGCTATCTTGTTTGCCATTCTGCGGGTGCACGCGCCCGAGTCACCGATTCGGCGCGTGCTCGCGCTCCGCCGCGTGCCAGTCGCGGTCGTGATGTTGGCCTTGGTCGTGGGCGCCGGATTATCGCCGGCATCGATGTGGCTTGACGGAGTTCTTGCGAAACGCTTTCCGCCCTCCGTCGTGGAGCTCGAGGCTTACGCGCGTGTGTTTGACACGCCAAGCCTAGGTAAAAAGCTCGCGCTCATACTCGCGGTCGTCGTGGTGATCCCGGTGTGCGACGAGCTGTTCTTTCGGGGAGCCCTCTTCACGTCATTGAAGCGCGGGCGGCGTGCAGAGCCCGTCATCGTCGCGACCGCCGCGTATGACACTTTGCTTGGCGGAGCGCAGCCGCGCGAAATCGCCTCAATCTTGGCAACCGTATTGGTACTCGCCTGGATTCGCGCAGCGACGGGCAGCGTGATTCCGTCGGTGATCGCGCGTTTCGCGTTTTTCGGCGTACAAGTGACTCCCCTCGTTGCTTTGGGCCACGAACCCGCGTTCTCGCCCGTGCAGCGCGTGAGTGGTGTCGTCCTGGCAGCGCTGTCTCTCATGGCCATCGCGTGGATAAGCCGTTCAAATGAACTCGTACTCCGAGCGCGGCAGGAGGACGATTCGCAGGCTAAAGAGGCGTGAACGTCATTTCCTAACGAGGAGAGCCGTTTCCGAGCTCGAAATGCATGGCTTTTTGAGTTCCTCGGTTTTCTCCCTCAAACCGAGGCAGTCGGCACTTCGGCGACTTACAGACACGACGCTGTAACTTTACCTACGATATCCACCCCACCGCTGCAGGCCTGCGATGTTCCGACCGGACAGTTGCGGAATTGGTTCCCCGAGGCACTCACTGTCAGACTCGACTGGTTGCATACGCCAGCTCCTGCGTTACCGCCGCTGGCGCGCTGCAAAATGTTTCGCCCAGGGTCTTGTGCGGAACCAAGGTCGAGGAAAGAGCCAGCGTACGGGGGATTCCCAACGTTAATTCCGTTGCCCTTGTTACCCACAATCGTACAGCCGCGAAGTTTAACCCTAAACATGTGTGACATGCTGAGGCCGCTAAGCAGGTGATTGATAAACTGCGAGTCCGTTACCTCCGCACCGGTTCCGCTGTTTGCGGGGTCACCCATCGTTAGGCCGTCGCGGTTGCCCTCGAAAATGTCACCAGAAGAAGAGAGGTTCGCGTTGTGAGCGAGGGCGATGCCTGACATGCCGTTTCGTGAATATTTCGTAGAACGCGAAACGACGTACCCCTCGTTATAAAGGAACATGCCCGCGCCTTTCGAATCCGCGATTGTCGATCGCTCGATTTGAA
Organism: Polyangiaceae bacterium; assembly: GCA_025353725.1. Lineage (GTDB taxonomy): Bacteria > Myxococcota_A > Polyangia > Polyangiales > Polyangiaceae > Labilithrix. The sequence goes on from JANXOF010000079.1 coordinate 8,944, forward strand.
TACCGTAAGAGTTGGAAACGAGTCCGAGTCCATTTCTGGATAACGCTGATTCGGTAATGATGACGTCTCCACCGGCAACTTCCAAGCCGTGCCCGGGAGAATCGGTAACCGACGATTGGCGGAGAGTGAGACGCCCGGAAGATACGCGAATACCGTCGTCGGTCATTCCTCGGATATTGATTCCCTCGATGGCCATGTTCGCGTCGGTGCGCACGGCGCATTCGCCGTCGAAGCCATCGTTTCCACTTCCCCGAATGCTCACGAGATCGGCCCCGTCACCGACGACGCTTAGACCGCCTTTGGTAAATCGAATCGGGAATACCTCTCCCGTGGCCTGAGCAGTGTAAAGAAGCAGAGCTCGATCCGTACCTCCGGCGATCCGAATTATCGCAATCGGGCCGAGCGAGTTTGCGATTTCATTTGCCCGAGTCACGGAGCGAACTGGGTTTTCGCACGTGCCTTCGTTTTCGTCATTACCCTGCGTACCGTGGACGAAAACGGTGTCCGACGCAGGCAGGCACCACGCGCCGCCCCCGTCCGCATGGCGACCCGGCAATGTCGCTCTCGTGGCGTCGACGCGAGAGGCATCGTTGGGAACGGTTTCACCTGGCGGGTCCAAACTTGGGGACTCCGCGCTGCCGCTCAGCCCGTCTACGGAATAGAGAAGCCCGCAGCCCGTAGGTCCGAGCAGCATCAGCACGGACCCCCATCGCGTCATCGTCAGAAAACGTTATCGCCCCGTCGTTTACAAGGTCAACCTCGCACCGGCACGCGCGACAAGTTCGGGGAGTCGATGTGATGGCCCTTGGGTGAGTTGGATTCGTCCACCTCGCAGGTGCTTCACGTCGTTTCCGTAAACGTCGTGTGAACAAGTCTCAGGGGTATACGCGGCTCGGAGCGCGGAGTGGGATATGAGGGGCGGCGCACGGCTCGCCCACGAGGCCGGGGAGAGCGGGAAGGGCGGCTCAGCTCTTGCCCGGTGCGCGTACCCACGTGCCCGGTTCGCGTACCTAATTAGTCAAGGGATCGGCATTGCCGTTGACCAAGTAGAACGGCGAAAAAGTCGTCGATGTCACCGAGTTGCGCTCGACGCTCCACCGCCATCGTGAACGGCGTCTCGCAGCGTGCACTCCAACGCGGCGTGGTACCCGTGAGCGAGCCGAGGGGAAACGCAAATTGAACCGAGAACGAGGCCGCTCTAGGCGCGATCGCGACCGACACGTTGACTTTTTGGGCCTCGGAGCTGGCGCCAAAAACCAAGCTCGAAACACACTCGTTGGGGGCGCAGGACGGGAGCCCCTGGGCATGGAGACTCTGGTTTTGAGTTTCGCACGCGTCAGTGAGGGCCGCGACCGCCAGTTCACGCGCGGTGATGCTCGCTTGCCGCTCGCGCGCCACGCACTCGTGCGTCTCCGAAAACGAAAACACAAGCGGAGGGCCAAGATCTTCGGCTCGCCCCTCCGCGTTGGCGCGCGGAACGCCGAACACGACGTAGAGAAAGGGAAGTCCGCACAAGAGCCGAGCGGGGGTGTGCGTTCGGCGTCGTGCGTGAAACTCGGTTATCGACCGGCGCACGCGGCACTTCCGCGCGAGTGAACATCGATAATTTTAAGGAGGAGCGCGTCGCGGACCCCCTGGCTTATGGGACTCACGCACGTCAGGCTGTCCGGCGCTCTGCCGAGCGGCAACGCAAGGCCCACCCGAACCACGAGACCTTGGTTGGCGCTGGATGCGCCGAATCCCGAGGAAGGATAGACACCGCCGGAAATGGCCCCGCTCGTTGGGAACGAGGAGCCTCCGCTGACGATGGGGCCGGACGACATACCGGAGACGCTGCCCGACAGTGAGGTCGTGTACGTAATGTCGACCGTGAGGTTTGGAGGAGGTGCCCCTCCGGGTACAAGCTGCGCGAAGCACGTCGACGTCGGGCACGCGATGCTCCCACTTGCCGCCGTCTCACGGTTCGCGGCGTTGCAAAGTGCCGTGAGCTCCCGGACTCCGAGAGAGAATTTTTCGATGATTTCTTCCGCGGACGCGCTTCGTTCGCCGCAACCGGTCGTGACCCCAAACGTGAACTCCAGCGGCGGAGCAACGTCGGCAAAGCCGGTTGCCTCACCCAAACCCACGGTCACTACCCCAAGGGCCACGCAAAAGACGAAAGGAAGATAGCGAGACGTCATGTCACCTCCGAGAAAAAGCGGTGTTTGGCCGAACCGACGCGTATTGAGTGCCCATCAAAGAGTCAATGCATGGCGCGCACACGTGAACCGAATGATCCGATTGACCGAGCGCTCTCACCATGCTCCTCGGAGCTGACGGCGGGTAAGGCCCGTTTCTTCGGCTCTTCGGCGGCGTGTTGCAACTGAGATAAGTACAGCGGCCCACCTGGCGAATAGGTAGCGCAAACGGTCAAGGCGGAAGCCGAGAGAAGACGTAACGCGCAATTCACGACGATCGTTGCAGAAAGTTCCAGCCCCAGCGGAATGCCGACCGATCTGAGTTCGGATTTCCGTCCATGTCGGCGCCGACCCACGAGCCGAAGCGAAGCAGCGTCGACGAGATACGCTCCCCTTCACCGAACGCGGCTTTCGCTGTCCTTTCAAACGCTTCGTAGAACGAAGGGACGAGCGGAAAAAGCACTTCTTCGAGGTAAAACAGGGTGTTCTTCACCTCGTCGCCGACGCGCGGCTTTTCACTCCGAATTTCATCCGTCTGCCAAAGCGATGCGACTTCTTCGCGAAGCGATTCGTCGAGACGCGTACGCTCTTCGGGTATCAGCTCACTGCGGTCACGGCGCGTGAGGAGGCGCGCGATGCTTTGGTGTTTATCGAGTACCGTTCGCCTCTGTGCTTCGCTCGGATGCGCCGTGAACACGAGCTCTACCGACGCTCGAGCCAGAAGACTATCGAACTCGCAGCGCGTGCCGGTCGCGGCAAGCCGGGTGAGCTCGAACGCGAGCGAACCGGGTTGGGGTCGCTGTTCGCGTGCGTAGTCACGTCGCCGCCTCGCGCGGTGGTGCTGTTCCGCAAGGTTGACGAGTTGAAAATAGTGCGTGAAGGCGCGGGCTAGGCGTTCGGCCGCAGGTGCATCGAGCGTCTCGATGATCGCGCGCATGCTCAATGCGGAAGGGCCGCGGCGGTTCCGTTTTCTCCGCAGTTTGGCGAAAGCGCGAATCGACTCCTCGAGCTCGAGGAGCGAAGGCCCCTCTTGTTCGACAAGCGTGTCGCCCAGAACGTGCCCGAGCTCGGAAATGTCGCGACGAAGCGCCTCGAAAGGATCAATCATGGCAAAGCGAACTGTCGCACGCCCTGCGACCTCTGCGGGCGGATGTCGACGCTCCGCGCTCCCTTTCACTGGTTGCTGACGTTGCCCTTCGGCTCGGACCAACGCTCAAGCACCGCTCGTTCATCGAGCGAAAGCTTTGGTCCACGCGGTGGCATCGGCCGAACGTTTTCGTGCTCGGAGACCATGAAGCCAATAGTGTTTGCCTGCCACGGATAAAGAGGCGCGCGAACGCGGCTTCCGTCGAAGTGACATCCCGCGCAGCGCGGTAAAGAGAGAGGTGCGCGCTCAGTGGCCGCAGCGACGCGTGGCATCACGCCCTCGACCGTGACATTTTCGACGTTGCCATAACCGCGGATCGTTTGATTGTACAATGCAAGTATGTTCGCCTCGCTCGCGGTCAGGGTGTTCAGGGTCCCGCGTGTCGGCCGAATCAGCCGCGGGCCGCTCGCATGGCACCCGAGACAAGGCGCCGTCATAGCTGCGCGTGCGGGTTGCGTGCCGGGCGAGATGGGGGAACGCGCGAACTCGAAATAGCGGGCGCGAAAACGAGCCCCCTCGGGCACGATCTTGTCGACCACAATAGCTACGAACGACCACATGAACGGGTCCCTCGCATCCGTGTCACCGTGCCGTTGGCGCATGAGCCAAAGGTCGAATCGCTTGGAAGACGCGGTACGAATACGGTTTTCAATGCGTATGCCGCTCGCGAAGGTCGATTCTGCCGAGACAAATGTAAGCGGACGACCGCTCTCGCGTGCAGGGTCGAGTTGATCGAGAGCCACTCCCGCCATGAAGCGATTCGCATCGGCGGCGGACTCCGTGGCCGTCGACGACGCGCGGTGCGGAAGCGAGTCGACGTGCCCGCGCCCCGGGCCAACTTGTCGGGGCGAGCACGCGCCCAAGGTGGCAAGAGCGAGTATCGCAAGACACGGAAGCCCGTGTGCGGCTCGCAGGCTCGGTCGGCGCGGGCGATCGTTCATGGCGTGGCCTCGGCAGTCGCAAACCATCCGAAAACCGTCGCGATATCGACGATGATAAGACCCGTGACGTCAGCAGGTGCTGAGTTCAGATAACACCCGTCGAGCGATCGGGCATCGGGAAGGCGCCCGCGTGACGTCAGCCGCTCGGTGCACGTGACAAGCAGGTTTCCGCCCGGGGCTGCTACGAGCGCCGCTTTCACATCACTCGACCCGGTGCGCGTAAACGTCGAGTACCAGACGGGCAGGTGTCCGGCGATCTGCTGCGCGAACACGCTATTTCCATCGAACGAAAAGTGAACCTGCGCCTTGGGTACGCTCGCACCCTCGGCGTGTGCTGAGGAGGCAAGCGTAAGAGCAAGCGCGCAAGCGGCGGTAGCGAACGAGGCTTTCATGGTGTTTTCTTTCTTTGCGTAGGCCCCGGTGTTGGGGAGGCAGGACATCTGCCTCGTCCGGCATATGAAATAAAATGAGTTCTTTGCATAGCGTGATGCGAAAAACGCATACGCTCGTAGCGTGGCGATGCTCTCAGCCGATCTCCAGGCGTTCCTGCGAATCGCGGAGGAGGGCACGATGAGAGCGGCGTCGACTCGGCTCGGTCTCACCCAAACGGCCGTGACGCGGCGACTTGCGAACCTCGAAGAGAGCCTCCGGTGTTCGCTGTTCTTCCGAACACCGCGCGGCATGGTCATCACCGAACAAGGCGCGTTGCTGCTTCGCGCAAGCCGAGACATGGCCGCGCTCGAGCAGGCGACGCTTGCAGGGCTCGGAGTTTCGATGCGAGTAGAGTGCACGCATATACGCATCCGAGGGCCGTCAAGTCTCGTGCGATCGCGTCTATTGCCGGCGTCTGCAGAGGCCATCGCGGCCGCCGATTTCGAAGCGACGATAGAGTGGCAAATCGACGATGTCGCCTGCGATGCCGAGGCGCTCAAGCGGATGGAGTGCGACTTTATCGTGGTCGCTCCGGACCGCGTTGCGCCCGCCCTCTCGCGACGGCTACTACGCGACGAGGCCTATGTAATGGTGGTCCCGAAGGCGTGGGAATCCCGAAGTGCGAGGGACATCGTCGGCGCGGAGCGCATCGTTGACTTTAACCCGGCAGATACGCTCACCCACCGCTATCTCGCGCAATGGGATTTGGCGACAGTGTGCCGCCCCGAACGTCACTTCGCGAACAACACGGACGGCCTCGCGCAGATGGTCGCACGGGGCATGGGCTACTCCGTTCTCAGCATCGAATTTGCGGCGCCCTTCGTCGAGCGCCTCGAGCTCGCGATCGTCGAACCGCGCCACATTCTGAAAGAGCGTCACGCGCTCGCATGGCACCCGCGCCGGTTCTGGCCGTCTGCGTGGAAGCGCGTTCTCGCGGCGTTGCGCTAGGGCAGTTCTTCCGGACGCGACCCACGGATCTTCGGCCTCGGGCGTCGGACTTTCTCGCGCCCCCGTGCTTCGTCCTACATGTGTGCTAGGCCAAACGCGATGAATGCAATCTCCGATTCGCCCTTCCCACTCACCGTGTCTGGAAGGCTTCGCAGGCTTCTTGCCATCAGCCTTTTGGCCGGCTCCGTGGGGACAGGGTGCAGCGGCGAGTCGGCTCAAAAGGCGATCTATCCCGTGGACCCGGCAGACCTCACGTCGATCGAGCCCACCGCCGTAAAGCGTCAGTCAGTACCCAATTGCTGGCTCTATACGACTGCGGCGTGGGCGGAGTCGCTTCACAAGCGGGCGACCGGGGAAAGCGTCGACTTGTCTGAATCGTACTGGTCTTTTTGGCGGTGGTTTAGGCAGATACAGGGACTGCCCGCGGGCGGGCGCCTCAACGCAACCGGTATGATAGACGCGTCAGGAAGCTACCTTGAGGCTGCCGAACTTATTCAAGAGTACGGGTTCATGTATGAGGGTGACTTTCTACCCGAAGAGGCGGCACTGGCGCGGTCACAACGACAGCAACAGGCTCGAGCCGCTGTAAACCTTTCGCTGCGCACGGGCGCGCTCGCATCGGCCGAAGCTCGCGCACAACCCGCCGTGGTCTTCGCTGAATTATCAAAAGCTTTTGGGTTGTCGGCCGACGTCGTAGCAGATTTGACCGCAACTTTTGGAGTGGAAGGCCGGGCTCTGACTGCATCGCCACCAAGCGGACGAATCCGCGCGCCGCAAAGCTTGGTCGTCGATCGCGACGTTGACACCCCCGTGAGCCTGCTCGACGTCGTAGGCATATCCGCGGCGCCCGCCGCGTACCTTCAACGACGCGGTCGTTACGCATGGGTCTGGTTAAGCTACGAAGCTGGGGACTCCGAGGAAGCGAACGTCCACAACCAACCACTGCTGAGACGTATGCAGCGAACGCTAAACGATGGAAAACCAATGTATCTTTCGTGGTCGGCAGACGACTCGTTCGCAGACGCCAATGGTCATTACCGCGCGATAAGTACGGGGACAGATTCGCCAATTCCTTACGGACACGCGTCCTTGATCTTCGATGACGAAGTTGAAGATGTTCCCGGGTTTGGAACGTTGCGCGCAGGTCAGCAGGAAACGAGGGCCGAAGCGCTTGCCGCTACGCTTGGCGACCAGGCTCGCATTACTTTCCTGAGAGTGAAAAATCCGTGGGCAGGCACGTATGAGGCCAGCGGTGGAAGGCTTGCGGCATCGCAGGAGGGTATGGGCATCAATGATATTGACCTTGCCTACCTCGCCGCATTCCCCGTGGGCGGTGACGCTCGGCGCCGCTTTCACGGGCTCGCGATGCCGCCCGAATCCTCGACAACTCCACCATAAGCGCCTGCGTGTGTCGATTGGAGGTGGTTCGGCTTTTCATGACCGAGCATTCGCAACAATGTTTTTGCGAGCCATACGGCAACTCGGTCAGCGCACTTTAGGGTCGAGCGCGCCGCGCTGCGCCTACGAGATAACGTCGAATGACCGGCAAGTAGCTGAGGTTTGCGTGCTCCTTCGTGCCAAATCACGTACGCGGGAATCGCGTACGGACTCTCGTTCGACGTCTTGTGACTGAATGGCATCTGCGTCGAGGCACAAGCCAAGGGCAGCTCACTGCGCTTCGAGCCCGCACTGCGCACCTCTTGACAGGCGCTGCGATAGACGCTGCAGCACGTCTTGCGCGTGTGATGAAGCCGCTCTCGCGCCACGGCCTCCTCCGTGAGGCGGACTCCTCGAACAAGGCACCGTCGTACAGCGCGGGCGAGGCCATGGCTCTCGCGGTGATGCAGCGATGCACGCTCGAAACGGCGAAGGACAACGTGACGGGCCACCGCTTTCGGTGGCCCCGAACCTACTCTCTGTCGCGTACTGGGAGCGGCTCCTTGGCGGAGAACTCTACGCGCTGCTGTCTCGCGTCGATTGGCCCACGCCCTTGCGGCCAGCACTCGGCGTGGCCGTCAAGCGCTGCACAGCGTGCGCAGGCCGCATGACGGTGCGCGCCGCCGTGACGCACCCAGCGTTCAACGTCAACGAACTCAAATCAACGTACGAAAGCTAAGAGCTCCTGGTTTGCTCGGCAATTGCTGAATACCCGACTAACGCTGCCAGTGCGGACGGCAACGGAGGAGACCAGAACGTCACGGGAAGACGCGCTGTTCGAGTCGAGAAAGAAGCCTTTTGCCTCGACCACGGAAGAAGTACTTTTGTCTGCATTGCTCCCCTCGAAACGAACTGTACCGGCACGCGGCGACGTAATCGTGAGGTCGTAGGCAAAGCCAGGCGTGACATGGTCTGACCAGTCCAAATTGACTCTTCCAGACACGCCGCTCTGTAAGCCGACGACAGACGACGGCCGACTGATTGAAAGGTAGGGGAAATTTGTGCTCCCGCAGGAAAGGACAAAGGTGTGCCTGGAATAGGCCGCTTCCGAAGTAGATTCGGATTCTTCAATTTGTGATGCACAACCCGACATCAGACAGACGGCGACTGGAAGGAACTTGAACAAGGGGCTCATGACAAAAAATCTTTCTATGGTACGTCGATGCAGAATGAAAACGTCTCACGAGACTACGGGATGCTTCACACGCACTTGGAGCTACGTCGCTGAGTTCCAGCGTGAGAGCCTCGCGTTCCGTGGCGACACCCGACGCAAGGCATAGCGCTGTCCCGGCGCCGCGCTAAGCCTGCCCGAAGAACGAAGCGTTTCCTGTTTGGAACATCGCGCTCGGTGTAGTTCGTGCGGATTGCGGCAACTTTTGGCAACGTGATGTCGCCGCGCGAGCAAGAAGATTGACGTGGCCCCGCATCTAGAACTGGCGGGTAAAGTGAAAAACAGAGCGAATAGGTAGCGCAAACGGTCAAGGCGGAAGCCGAGAGAAGACGTAACGCGCAATTCACGACGATCGTTGCAGAAAGTTCCAGCCCCAGCGGAATGCCGACCGATCTGGAGCCGTTCGACCCCGGTAGTAGCCAAGCTCAGAAGCGACGGTACGACGAGCGCGGCCATAACGAACGTCTTGAAAGTCTCGCTCGGTTCGGCTCAGTCTTGTGCGAGGCGCGCGACCGGTGAAGTCGTCTGCTGGGGAGTGAACGACCTTGCGCAGCTTGGCGACGGTCGGCTTTACGCGCCAAACATCAGCGTTCCTGGCTTGGCGGGGGCGACGCAGATCGCCATGGGCAAGTCGCACGTGTGCGCGCTGATCTCGGACGGCACGGTGAAGTGTTGGGGAGTTAACACGTCGGGGCAACTCGGCGACGGAACCCTCGTGACAAGGTCAACGCCGGCGGCGGTCTCGGGGCTCACGGGTGTGGCTGAAATTTCTGCAGGCGAAGCGTCGACCTGCGCGCGCTTGACGAGCGGCACGGTGAAGTGTTGGGGGTACAATTTGGACGGCGAGCTGGGCGATGGAACAACGACGCAAAGGACGACCCCCGTACCGGTCTCCGGCCTCTCCGGGGTCGCGAGCATTTCGCAAAGTGATGGTATTGCTTGCGCGCGGTTGACGGCGGGTACCGTCAAGTGCTGGGGGAAAGGTGCGTCCGGGGTGGGGGATGGAACGTACCTCCAACGAAATACGCCGGTGTTCGTCACGGGCCTTTCCGGCGTCGCGGCGATCTCGACCGGCGTTTACTATAGTTGTGCTCAGTTGACCGACGGCACCGCGAAGTGCTGGGGAGGGAACAGCGGCGGGCAGCTCGGTGACGGGACGACGACGACGAGATTGACGCCGGTGGCCGTGTCCAACCTTTCGGGGGTCGCGGAGATTTATGCCGGAGCAGGAAGCACGTGCGCTCGTTTGACGTCGGGCATGGCGAAGTGCTGGGGGGGGAACACGGGCAACGGCACGACCACCCCAGCCCTTACGCCGGTCAGCGTTCAGAATCTCTCAGGGGTGGCACGTATCGCTCCAGGGGCCACTACGTGCGCAACTCTGACCGACGGTACGTTGACCTGCTGGGGAGGCAATACGGACGGTCAGCTTGGGAGCGGGGACACCACAGCACGATATGCACCTGGCACCGTCGTTGGAATCTCTGGTGTGGCGCAAGTCGCATTCGGTCGGGCCCGAGTTTGTGCCCGGCTCACGGACGGCACCGTGAAGTGTTGGGGCGCTGGAGAGCCCGGCTTCCACGACCACACGACCGCCGACCAGACGCGCCCCGTGGTCACGAGCTCGGGCAGTCAGCTCACGTGGTGGGGCACCATGGCGAGTCAGGGGAGCGTGCTCGTGCGCAAGACCGCCGACGGCGGCACCATGATGGGCCATGTCACCCCGGTACCCTATTCGACCTACTACACGAACAATGGCGCGAAGGTGCCCGCGTTCATGGTCGACTACAATCCGCTCGCCGCCGCCGCCGCGCTTTTCATTCAACAGTACGACGCGCACATCAATGCGTGCAACGGCACGACGCCCGCGGATGCCGCGACCCTCTCGCTCGACAAGCAATACGCGGGCGGCAAGCTCGCCGCCTGCCTCGACGCGACCGACAAGTCGAACTACCTAAGTGGAACGGCGACGCTTCTAGCCGGCGCCAAGACCTACCTCCTTGGCGGCTCGACCGATTGCATTACGGGCCTTGGGTCGTGCACAACGACGAGCATTACTAACTCGATTACCTCGCCCGCGCACTTCCCGTTCAGCGTCGTCGTCCCTGACTACTCGGGCAGCGACGCGGCGACCGCGCCGTACACAAGCAGCGCGTATTACAACACCGTGAGCGCCGCGCTCGCAACGTACCGCACCAGCATCCTGGGCGGCTCCGGAACGGGCCTCGAGAAAACGCTCCAGCTCGTCGGCATTGCCAAGTTCGACACCAACGCCGCTCTCGTCACGTCGCGCGTCACCCGGCCGGCGAACGTCGACAAGTGCATCGACAAGGAGGCGTTTGCGGCCCAGGGCGTCATCGCGAGCTGCGGCGACGGCGTTTGCAGCGGCGCGGAGACCGCTACCAGCTGCGCGACCGACTGCGCCACGCCGTGAGCTCGGTGCGTGGCTAGAGTTCTACCGCCCCTTACGCGTAGACTCGACGCGTTGCTTCGCGAGTCTGCTTATTGACAGACCCACCGGCCTGAGGGCGAATTTTCCTGCACGGTCTCCTTCGCGCAGCGGAGCGGATTGGGGCACTCGTGCGCGCCCTCGTGACACGTTATCGTTGGCAGCCAGCGAAATCGGATGCGGGGTAATGGCGTGAGGCCAGCCTTGGCCGTTCCTCGAACGGTGGCGGTGTAAATGCCGTCTTTGGGGAGGGTACCCGACCAAGTTGTCGTCGTCCTGAGCGGTATGGCAGTTCCGTCGGGGTCGGAGAGCGCGACGCTCGAGACTACGACGTCGTCGCTAAACGTGTGCCTGTCGCCATCAATGGCAGTCAGCGCCACATTCCAGCCTTTGTGACCTGCAAATCGAAACGTCGCGGGGGAAGCGGAGAAGGGTTCGAAGCTGTCGGTCGCGAAGGCCACCGTGCCAGGCGAAACAGTGGCCGCAGGGACGATGGGAAAGCTAAAGTTTCTTCCGCCGTCCGAATCAAAGCACGTCGTCGTATTACCGCCGGCGGCCGTCACGGTCACGGTAGACGCCCAAAACTGGAGGTGATGCCCGTGAGGGACATCCACGAACCCTCGTAATATGCTGGGTCGACCGGTAGTTTGGAGGTCAACGATATGTGCGGGTCCGTCATCCACCTTGTAACTTACAACGCGCGTGCCTGACAGGCCGAGTGGGCATACCGCGTTTGGGTCTGAGTCACGTTCTGTCTCGTAAACGACCTGAAGAGGCCCTTCCGCGACTTGGTCCGGTCCAAGGACGGTTTTGAACCTGCCGAAGTCAACGGCTTGTCGAGGCAGTGAAGCCGGCGCAGATTCGGAAAGGTGCGCGACCGAGCTAGAGTCTTCGCGACTCTCCGCTCCTTGTGGCGAAGAACAACCCGCGAAGACCGTCACCGCAGCGGACGCCAAAACACCGATATTTTGTAATCTAAAAAGCATTGGAACAATCTCCTTGTTAGCGTGACTTCCCCGAGTGCGTGATATCAGAATACACGCGCTCTGGTCCCTAGGCATAGCACCTGCCGCATGTGCGTCAACGTGCGAAAGCTCCAACTTCGCCGGCCCGGCAAAAGGACGAATTTCGTTCTCGAAAACTCCGCCCGAAGCGACCTAACTGGCAAGCAGACTTCGAACGAGTCCAAACGGCGCTAACACTACTGCAGGAGGTTCAGCCTGAACGAGCGGCTGCTTGAGGCCTCGAATCGCGCGTGGAGATGGCCGATGCTCGTAAGCAGAGCGGACATCGAGGAAGCCACCCGGCGATAACGCGAGCAATCGCGAGTCGGGTGGTGGCGAAGGAGTCTGCGAAGTGGCGTTCAGGCCGCGCGGTCGAGCGAACAGGATGGACGAACCCGTCGCGTCGAGGGGGGAAAACGCCGTACGCGTTCCGCGACGACGAAGGCGTAGCAACAAAGGACTACGGAGACGTGGTGGTTCCAACCAGGGAACGAACGACCCTCGTAGTGATCGAGGCCGAGCTCGCCCTTGAGCTCTTCGTACGCTCGCTCGGTGCGCCACCGCTCTTTGGTCGTGCGGACGATCTGCTTCTTGCTCATCCTGCGCGGCAGCGTCGTGAGCGTGAACTTCGTAGGTCGACTTTGCGAATAGGTAGCGCAAACGGTCAAGGCGGAAGCCGAGAGAAGACGTAACGCGCAATTCACGACGATCGTTGCAGAAAGTTCCAGCCCCAGCGGAATGCCGACCGATCTGGCTTTTTTTTACGCATCTTTTTTATTGGCACGAGCGACCCGCGCATCAACGCGGCCCGCGTTGCCGGACGAGTAATGAATGGCGGACACACGGTTCCGATCGAAAAGATCATTGCACGCTATGTGCGCTCGATGGCAAACCTCTCCGCAGCTATCGAGATTGCC
>JANXOF010000049.1 GCA_025353725.1 Polyangiaceae bacterium
GCGAGTGTCGTGGCGCAAGGGAACCAAGGGACCTCTGGAAGCCGAGTTTGTCGCGACGCGCGTTCGTGTGGCTGACGGAGCCGAAGCAGGCAACGGGATCCATCTCCCAGGCGAGGAAGCGTGGTTGGTGGCGGAACGCCGGCGAACGGGCGAGGTCAAATACTATCTAACGAACCATCCCGACCACGCGTCCCTCAAGGCTCTGGCCGGGGATATCAAGGCGCGTTGGTCGTGCGAGCTCGTACATCAACAGATGAAAGAGGAACTCGGCCTAGACCACTTTGAAGGGCGTTCATGGCTTGGACTGCACCATCATGCCGTGCTCACGATGATTGCTTTTGCCTTCGTGCAGCACCAACGCGTGGCAGCAGAAAAAAGCTAGGGCGTGCGACGTCTTCGTCGCAGCCGACGCTGCCATCGCTACGACGGCTCATCGCGATTGGCTTTATCGCTCCGAGTCCGTGTCCGCGAGCTCGTGCGCTCGTGCGCTCGTGCGCTCGTGCGCCCAATGATCCCCATATAAAACTGATGGAGTAGTGCTAGACGTTGAAAACGTTCGACAACGGGTCGGTCTGGTTCAGCAGCGCGCGCTTTCATGGGGAGAACCCTTCCGGACCGGCATTGGGGCTTCCGAAACGCGTCTCAGAGGTGATGAGACGTTGTGCGGCCCTTCGATTCCTGGATCTTTGGCACGGGTGCTGCCGGCGTTGGCCTGCGGCCCCTACCGAAGGCCGCCATCGCTCGTCGGCAACGCGCTCGAACGGCCTGCTAAGCCTCCTCGCTGAGCCGCAGAGTTCGCGAATTCGCCCGTGGGCGTTCGCCGAGCGCGCGTAGGCGGGGACGTTTCTCCCGCGGACGCCTTCTTGGCGCTCCGCGTGCGAGCGCGCTCCGATCCGAACGCCTGAGACCTGATTCGTAAGCTTCAAGCTTCAGCCTTAAGCTCCAAACTTCAGCCGTAAGCGTTTGCGTTGCGCACTGGGCCTCATCGTTTGCACGCGCGGGTTCTCGCTCCGAATTCGGACGTCGAAAAACGCCAACAGCCGTGCGCGACGTTTTCGCGCAACCCCATTCGCTGACGGCCGAGAAGGGAAGTAGCGTCGTACTGGCGCTTCGTCACCCCGAAAAAGAGGAACAAATCTCATGCTCCGATCCATCTCTATCGCTCCGACGGCCGCGGGCGACGTCACCGACGAGACGCTGAAGCTCGGGCCCGCGCGGATGCTCACGTTTCTCCAGGGCGTCTCCGACCCGGTGATACGCGCGCTGTTCGCGCCACTCGGCTGGTCCGACCAGCGTCTCGACGCAGCCTGGTCGCTTCTCAACGAGCTCAAGGCCGCCACGAAGGTCCCGTCGGGTTCGACGTTGGATCCGGTCACCGATGCCATCGCCTCGTGCAAGGCATGGCAGGACACGGGTCTCATCCGCGCGCGCGCCATGATGCAGCTCGTACTCCCCGAGCAAGCCGCGTTCATGTTCCACGACGTTGTCGCGGGCGCGGGCACCGAAGCGGTGCTGAACGTCTCCACGTTCCTCCAGCGCCGTAAGCAGCTCGAAAACGGCGCCGAGCGGAAAGCGAGCCGTAAGGCGGATCACGACGCGCTCGTTGTGCTCGAGGAGACGGGCGTAACCAAAGAGGCCATCAGGCAACTCCAGGGCTTCGTCGACACCGTGCAGACCGTCGCGCCCGCGCATCCGTCGCGCCTGGCAGAGGCCGACGCGAAGCGCACCGAGGTGCTGAGAAAGATTCACGCGTGGGTCACGGCGTGGAGCGAAATGGCGCGCACCGTCGTCACGCGTCGCGACCAAATGATCAAGCTTGGCATCGCAAAGCGCCGTCCGCGCGCGAAGGCGAAGGGTGCTGTCGTCACGCCGGCCGCGAAGCCAATGACGCCGCCGGTCGTTATTCAGCCCGCCGCGCCGGAGGGCTCCGTGACAACGCCCATTCAGCAGGAGGTGAGCCCCGACAGCTGGGCCGCATAAGAGCGCGAACTGGAGCTCCTCCGGTTGAGTGGACACTTTTGTGAGCATGATGCGCGCCGAAGGAGTGACCATGGCACGACGCAAGCCACGCAACGTTAGCGCACAGTTCAAAGCCGCTCATCGCGATCATCACCGTACCGGTCCGCGTCTCGATCGGCAAAGCGCGGCGCGCTCGACGCGACCCAAGAGCGCGCCGATTACGGGTCATCGTCCGTGGCGCCTTTACGAACCGTCTGATCCTGCATAGACTGCAGGATATGGCCGCACATCTTAGCATCACAATGGACGAGGCTTTGTACGCGCGACTTAAGCACGAGCTCCCTCGAAAGCGCATCAGCGCATTTATTGAAGAGGCCGTCCGTGCCAAGCTTCGGCCGACTCGAGCGGAACTCGACGCTGCGTACCGTGCGGCGTCCAATGAGTCGTGGCGCGGCACGCTAGGCGAGGTCTGGAGCGTCACGGAGGGAGAGGACTGGCCTGAATGACCGCTGCCCAAAAGTCCAATCGAGCGAAGCCGAGAGCTGCGCCGAGACGGGGTGACATATTTTGGGTGAGGCTCGACCCGACGGTGGGATCCGAAATTCAGAAAACGCGTCCGGCGGTGATCGTGTCCAACGATGCATGCAATACGCATGGTTCGAGGGTGCTCGTTGTGCCCGTAACGAGCAACGTTTCCGCTTTCTATCCAGGAGAAGCAGCCGTCCGTTTTGGCGCGAAGGAAGGCCGCGCCCTCGGGGACCAACTGCGTTCGATCGATAAAACTCGGCTCTCAGGACGAATCGGAACGCTCACGGCGCGCGAGATGCAACTCGTCGACGAGGCCCTACGGATCACACTCGACCTTTAGGCGACCGAATTGATGCAGGGGCGATGGCGAGCAGCGAGAATCTGAGTGTCGCATCGAAGCAGCGCTAACCAAGCGTCGGGTGCTCCGCAAGCAGGAAGAGTAGTCCAAGGTAGTGAGTTATGGTTTGGAAGCGAGCAGCGCCGGTCCTCGCAGCGAGGGATGGCGGCCGGAGAGTAGGGCAAGCTAGCGGCCTGTGGCTCGCAAGGTAGTGGCGCCGAGGGGGCCCGGGAGGCGTTGCGGTCCAAAGTTCCGCGTTGACTGGACGTAGGGATGTGTCAGGCCGAGCGTTGGGTAAAACGCGGCCAAGGCGCTACGTGTCGCGCAACATCGGGCGGAGCTCAGGCCGCGACGGGCGGGTCGCGCGAGCGACGCAGCGCGCTAAGCAGCCGAGCGATGGACGCTGGGGCGGTCACGACGGCGCGGACCGTCATCCGCCCTCCGCAACCATCGCCTTTTCTTACCCCCACCGGACCCGAACTAAACAGGGTGGAACGACGAGGCGATCGTCCAAGCAGTCGACGCGCCACGTGCTGGACCTTATTCCTTTCCCAAACCAATCTGGCCCGCGAATGGCCGAGAAGAAGACCGCGATCGTCGCCGTGCCAGGCTATCCAAACCCCCCCCCTTAGTCCCAAAACCGTGCGGATACGTCAGTAGCGTTTCTGCCAGATCGCGTTCGTCTGGATGAGGCCCTTGTCGCCGAACGTAGTCTCGAGAGACCAGTTCTTCTTGAAGCGCCAGTCGACGGTCGCGAGGTTGATGTCCGGCTGGGAGATGGGCGGGGTGCCGAGCACGTGCTCGAAGGCGAGCGACATGCGGCGGGCGATCTGGAACTCGATCTGCGGGGCCGGGTTGGCCGAGCGTGTGGTGTCGATCTTGGCGGTGGCCTGGATGCCGGTGAGGTCGTCGAGGCCCTCGGTGAGGCCCTGGGTCGCGAAGCCGCCGCCGACGCTGGCCGCGGCCTTGGTGGTGCCGTTGGTGTTGCCGGCGGAGCCGGTGGGCGAGGGGTTTGCGCCGTCCGCGGTGCCGAAGAGGATCATGGCGAGCACCTCGTTGCGCGGCATCGCGGGGTCGGAGCGCAGCGTGACCTTGCCGGTCTTCACCGGGCCCACGAAGTCGGCGTAGATCTGGGTGCCGTTGTCGGCGCTCCACTCGGCGGTAGCGACCACGATCGGGTTCGACACGTCCTGGGGCTGGAACGTGAGGATGCCGCGCGTGATGCGGAACGTCTTGCCCTGGACGTCGACCTTGCTGCCCTCTTTGACCTCGATCTTACCCGTCACCTGCGTGGTGCCCGCCACCTTGATGTGCGGGGCGCCGCCCATGAGCACCTTCACGGCGCTGCCCTGGATGACCGTGATTTCGCCGAGGCGCACGTCGACGTCGATCGCGGTGGCGGGCTCGGTGGCGACCACCACCGGCGCGAGATCTTCCTTGTCGAGGGGGAGCTTCACGAACGTCTTCGCGTCACGGAAGACGCCCACGCGGATGCTCGACTTCGGCTCCTCGAGCGCCTGCACGCCGGACTTCAGCTTCTGCGGAAGCTCGAGATCGAGCGTCGGCACGTCGACGACCACCTTCAAGTTCTTTCCGTCTTCGCTGTTCGTCGCAACAACCTTCACCGCGCCCGACACGGCGCCGAAGGCATGGCCCTGGAAAGCGAGGTCGAGCGGGCGCTTCTTGGGGATGCTGACGTTCGCGGTCGCGGAGGCGAGCGCCAGGCCGCGCGTCGTGACCTCGGCGTCGGCGGTGAGCTCGCCCGCGGTGCTCTTGAGGAAGACGTCGGTGACCTTAATAACGCCACCCGGCAAGAACGAGACGTTCAGCTTCGCGTTCTTGTACTCCTCGCCCACCGCGGCGAGCTGGAGCGTACCGTCGTGGTACGCGACCTTGCCCTCCATCGTCGGCTCTTTGAAGCCGGGGCCGACCTTGATTGTGGCGTTCGCGTCGATCCGTCCGTCGAGTTCGTTGAGCTGACCCTGCACGAACGGGAGGAGCGCGGCGGCGCGGAAGCCCTTGGCTTCGAGGTGCGCCTGCGTGTCGACGCTGGGATCGGGCGCAGGGACGAGAGCTGCACCCCAGCTGAGGCCGGTCACGGCCTGGAGGTCGAGGAAACCGTCGGTCTGATCGAGGCGCACGCCCGCGGTGAGCTTTCCGTCCTTCGTCTTCACCACCACGTTCCCGCTCTCGTACTTGGCCCGCCCAATCTTCAAGCCCTCGAACGCGAGCTTCGCATCGAGCACCGCGTTCTTGTGCAGGCCCTCGAGCACTGCTTCGCCGCTGACGTTCCCGCGGATGCGGCGGTCCGCGATGGGCGCGAGCGTCTGGAGCGGGAACTTCGCGAGCTTCACGCGCAGAGACCCACCCCACGGCAGCGGCTCGCCCGGCTTCGGCTGGAGGAGATCACCCACGCGGATGTCGGCGTGGGCGCCAACCTCTAGGGCCTCGTGCTCCTGCGTGATGACCTTCGCGAGCAGATCGCCCTTCTCCCCGTCGTAGTCGAGCTTCACGTCGATGTCGCCCGTTAGCTTCGTGCTGAGCGAGGGCGAGCGCACGTCGCGGCCGTGGGCGACGAGCGCGACCTTTGGATCGAGGGCCGTCCCGCGAATGTCGATCTCCGCTTCGACGGTGCCGGGCAGGTTGCGCGTCCCCGCGAGCTGCGGGAAGTCCGCGAGCGCGCGCTTGGGGATCAACAGGCGCGCTACGAACGGCGTCTTCTCGAGCAGAGCCACCGCGTTCGTCGGGTCGTTCACGAGCTGCGCGTAGGGGAGGTCCGACTTGGCATCGAAACCCACGAGCGTGCCCTTCGAATCGACGGAGTGGAACGCGACCTCGCCGGAGCCCGAGGTGGCGTCGACCCGCGCGTCGAACGAGACGTCGATACCCTCGCTGCGCCACGGCTGGATGCCCTCGACGCGCTTTACGTGCGGCGTGTCGTGGTCCGGCTCCTTCGTCCCCTTCCCAGCGATCACGAGCCCACGCGTGTGGGTGTGGAGGCTCACCTCGGGCGGGACGTTCGCGCTGTCGCGGCGGAGCGCACCGGCTACGACCAACTGTCCACCGAGCTCGCTGAAAGGCAGCGAGCCCTTGGGCGCGAGCGTCGCGAGCTTCTTGATGTCGAGGTTCGCGTTGAACGTCGCGCGGCCGTGGGCGCGCTTCCAGGAGGTGAGGTCCGACGGGGGCCCGCCGATCACCACTTGGTTCGCCGCGAGTTCGATGCGCCCCGCGTCGGCGAGCTCGCCGGCCGTCGTGACGTCGAGCGTGCGACCAGTGAACCGCGCGTCGAGATCGAGTTTCGCACCGCGGATATGCGGCGTCGACACGTCGGCGGCGGCGAGGTGTAGCTCGCCGGTCGCGCCGTCGTTGCGGAGCGAAACGTCTCCCTTGATGGCGATCGTGCCGGTGCGCACGGCGTCAGGCCGGCCGGCGACGATTGCGACGCGCGCGAGGTCGATGGAGGGGCCGTCGAGCTTCACGTGGATCTCGTTCGCGCTGCGCGAGAAGTCGGCCGTCAGCGGCTCCCCGAGGCCGGTGACCGTGGCGCCCTCCACCGCCATCGTCGGCCCGCCGACCTGCACGCGGTCGGCCGAGACGGAGACTGTCTTGCCGTTGCGCTCTACGTCAACGTGAGCCTCGCGGATGACGGTGACCGTTCCGACCTCGACCTTCCCGCGCACGTCCGCGATGTCGATCTTCTGCTCGCCCGAGGCGATGCCGCGCGCATGCACGCCGACCTCGACCAACGGTCGATCAAGGGTACCGCCAACGGTAGCGAGCACGGTGGCGTTGTCGACGGTCTGCGCGCCATAGGCCAGACCGCCGGCTACGACGTGCACGTTGCCCGCGAGCGCCTTCGTACGGAGGTTCACGGTGCTCATCGCATCGACGACCGCGCGGCCGCGCATGGGCGCGCCTAGGTCCGGCAGGCGGCCCAGGTCCGGCGCGTCGCCGTGGAGGCGGCCCTCGACGATTCGCTCGCCCCGGACCGTGCGGAGGTCAGCCGCGAAGTTCGCGGTGCCTCGCGCATCGGTGAGGGTGCCTTCGGCGTGTGCGGTCTCCTTCGAGAAGGCGCCGCGCACCGCGACGACGGGCAGCGCGACGCCGTCGACGCGCCCGGGCTGCGTACCGAGGACGATGGTGCCGTCGATCGCGCCGCTCTTGGCAATCACCACGTGCGCTGTGGTGTCGAGACCGACGTCGGAGGCGGGGAGCGTCGCGAGGATGCCGTGCAGGTCGACGTGCCGGACCGCGACCGTCGCGTCGACCTTCGTGGCGTCGCCGATGTCGACCTCGCCATCGAGGTCGAGGCTGCCGTGGCCGAGCGCGACGTGAGCCTTCGCGCCGAGGCGCGGCAGCTCGCCGTGTGCCTCGGCGTGCAGCGCCACGTCGTCCTGGATCGAGACCTCGTCGAAGGTGGTGCGCACCCCCCGGCCCAAAGGATCGCGGCCGTCGACCACCACGTCCAAGTGCCCGCCGTCCATCTTCGCGTCTGCCTTGGTGGCGATGCCGGCGATCGCGCCGTCGAAGCTGGCAATCACGCTCATGTCCTTGCCGCTCGCCGAGGGCATGCGAAACTGACCGACGATCCGCCCGCGCGGATCGACGCCCCGCGGGAGCCCGTGCGTCACGAGGTCGACCTTCTCGAGGTCCGCCTGAATCAGCTTGCCGTCGTAATGCGCGCGCGCTGCGAATTCGTGGAGCTCGCTGTCGAGGTGCGGCGCGCCCGGCGCCTGCCCGTGCACCCAGCCGCTGCGAAGGGCGACCACCGGCGCTTCGACGCGCACCCCGCGCGCCTTCGGGTCGGCATCCTTCGCGGGCGTAGGCGTTCGCTCTGCGAAGGCGTTCGCGATGCGCAGGTTGCCCGCGGCATCGCCCGCGACGTTCGCGTCGACGTGCTCGATCGAGACGACATCGATCGGGATCACGATGTCGCCCTCTCCGAACAGGGCGGACCTCGCGGCGGCGACGGTTTGCAGCCGCACCCGCGCGCCGTCGACGAAGAGGACCTGCATGCCGGTCGGGTCCATGACGCGGAAGCGCAAGCCCTCGATGCCCCGCAGGCTCAGCCCACCAAGGTGCTCGATGGCGACGTCCCCCGCAAACAGCTTCTGGAGGACCCCATTCACCTGCGTGGTGACGAAGCGGCGGGTTGCGGGCGCATTGAGATGGACCACTGCCGCCGCCGCGGTCGCCGCGATGAACGTGACGGTGGTTCCGACGACCGCGCCGATCACCCCCAACACCCGACGGGCTCGACTCTTTCGTGATGCGGGCATCAATAAGCTTCTCCGATGCCAATGCTCACTGCGATTGGGATGCCAAAAAGAAGATCGGGATCGCGCTCGTCGGGGGTGAGGCCGCCGATGACTTGGAGGCCGGGGATCCGGTACCCGATGTCGAGCCTTATCGGCCCCGCGGGAGTGTCGTAGCGCCCTCCGACGCCGCAGGACAGATGGAGATGACCGAAGCGGAGAGAGTTCACCTGTGGCGAAACGTCGCTCGCGTCGCAGAAGGCTGCTCCCGAGAGCGGCCCCGTGAGGTTGAAGCGGAGCTCCGTAGAGAGCTCCCACAGCGTGAAGCCACCGGTGGGGGTCCGGCAGCGCGGCGGAGGCGGCGTCCCGGTGGTGGGATCGCCTGTACACTCGGTGTCGACCTTCCCGGCTTCGCTCTGGGGCGTCAGGAAGGGAACGATGTCCTGCGGGCCGATCCCACGCAACGGGTAGCCGCGGTTCGAGTTGGGGCCGCCGGAGAAGAAGCCGCGAAAGTAGCTGAGCTGGTAGTCCTTGGTCCGAGCCTCCGATCCCTGTCTCAGGCCGCTGCTCGGGCCGTTCGTCACCACGTCGCCATAGTTCGGCGCCTCGATGAAGCCTCCTGCGGCGCGCGTGGCCCAGACGAGCTTTTTGTGGATCGGGACGTAGCCGCGCACCTCGGGCTGGACCTTGAAGTCAGTGGCGTCGCTCCCGAAGATCGCGCTCGCGACCTGCAGCGTGTTCGACACATAGATGCCCTTGCGCGGATGCGTTTTGTCGTCGCGAAAATCGAAGGTGGTGTCGAGCTGTGGATAGGAGATGACGACGAGCGAGAGCGTCGGATCCTTAGGCGGCAAGTAGATGAACGGGTACGCGACCTGCGTGTTGTGGGAGAGCGATCCGAAGAACTTCCAGACCGATCGCTCGAGGCCTATCGCATTGCGAAACTCGCCATAGCCGAGCACCGGCGCGTCCTTGGGCGCATTCGGGTTGATGAGCACGGGGTAGACGTTGAACTCCGGCCGCTCGAAGAACGCGGTGCGCGCCTCGATGGAGCTCGGCTGCTTGAACTCGAGGCGTAGACGCTCCTCGGGCAATGGATGGGTGGGCGCGACGAGGTTGCTCACGCGCGTCGGGTAGAAGACGACTCCGGGCCGGAACTGCACGCTGAACGTGCGGAGGCCGCCCAGGAAGTTTTTATTCTCCCAGCCGATGATGCCGTGCACGTCGGTCTTGAGCGAGTCGAACTCGAAACCACCGCCGAGGCGCAGCGTGCGGAGCCGCGACGGCTCGAGCGTGACGCGGATCGCGATCGCCGGAGAGGCCATCGGATTCGGCGCTTCCGCGGTCTCGGGCATGTCGGGCTTCAGCTCGACGGAGGCGAAGATGCCGAGGTCGAGCAGCGCCTGCTGGGCGTCATCGAGCTCTTGCTCCGAGTAGGGCGTGCCGGGCTTAATGTCGATGGTTCTGCGGATCTGCTTGTCGGGCAGGGCACCGAGGCCCTCGATGGTCACCGCGCCGAACGTACACGGGATACCAGGCGTGACGGTGATCACGATGTCCGTCTTGTGCGCGACGATGTCGACCGCCGCGTCGACCTTCACCTTCGCGTACGCGTAGCCGCGATCGGAGAGCGCGCGGCGGACGAGGCCCTCGGTCTTCGTGAAGGTCTCCTCCTCGAACGGCTTGTTCGTGACCAGGCCATCGGCCGCGGCCTTGTTCGCGGCGGCGATGACGTCGAGCGGGAGCCCCTTCAGGCCGTCGATGTGGACCTCACCGACCAGCACGGCCTCGCCTTCCTCGACGATGATCTCGACGCGCACGTGCTTGTCGTCGACGTGGAAGACGCGGCCGGCGCGTGCGTGGATGTCATAGTAGCCCTTGGACCGGTAGAACGCCTCGACGCGCGCGAGATCGCGCTGGAGGACGAAGCGGTCGAACAGGGAGTACTCGAAGATCAACCCGCGGAAGAGGAAGAGGAGCTTCGCCGACTCGGTGGTCGCGATCTTGTCCTTGATCTCGCCTTCGTCGAGCTTGTCGGCGCCGCGGACCTGGACCTCGTTCACCGCGGAGCGGCCTTCGGGCACCGTTTTGCAGCCACCGAGCACCAGCATCGAACCGATGAGAAAGGAAGAGGAGAGGAGACGACGGAACATCCGGGTGGACCCGCTATAGCAAGGTCGGAACCAGGGCCGAAGCGCGACACAACCGCGTTCTGGGGGGACCGAGGCGCACTTTCGCCACGCCTGGTCAGTCGCATGGCAGAATGAACCAGCTCCGTCGTGACTCCTCGCCGAGGTCTGTAGGTGCTCGTTGGTATGGGTCATGCTATCCGCGAGGCGATGCGGCGGCAGTGCGTGGGAATCATGATGGTGGTGGCGCTCGTCGCCTGCGGATCGGCACGGCTGCCGCGGCCGACGTACGCGCAGCAGCCTACTGAGGCGCTGCAGCAAGCAGACTATCCGCCGCCGCCAGCTCGGTCGGAGGTCGTGCCGACGTCGCCACGCAACGACTCCGTGTGGATTGACGGCGAGTGGCTCTGGCAGGGCGATCGCTACGCATGGAAGACGGGCCGCTGGGTCGTGCCGCCCGCGAGCGCTGGCTTCGCGCCGTGGACCTCGGTGCGTGGGACGATGGGAACGTTTTACATCGCGGAGGGCAAGTGGCGCGACGGCAACGGCGTCGAAGTCGTCGATCCGCCCGCGCTCTCGATCGCGAAGGTACGCGCGGGCTCGGTCGTGAACTCGGAGGGTGAGGAGGTGGAGCGCACACCGAACATACGGCCTGACACGGCGGAGAGCCTCGCGCGCAAGGGTCGGCACGAGAAGAAGATGGACGGCGGGCCACCGGAGACGCTGTCGGGCGCGCTTCCGACGGGCACGGAGCCGAAGCCGGGGCCGACGGGCTCGACTCCGACGGTCACCGAGCCGAAGCCGGGACCGTCGGTCGACGCGGGATTGCCGGACGTCTAGGACGGGCTCGCCTTAACGGAGATGCTCTTCGTCGTCGCGTTGCCCTACGGTTTTCGACCGCGTCGCGCGCACGCAAGATACGTCAATGATTAGTCTTGCTTGCAGTAAAAGGCCTCCATCGTGTCGCCTTTCGCCGGATAAGTAACCGTCAGTCGTGTTTCGGTTATGGCGCTCTCGGAGGCGTCGCCATGCATGGCTAATCAAGCCTCGTTGTCACGCGTAGGTTAGTCGCGTGTAGCGTTCAGCGCTGGCTCTCCGCCACCACTCGGACGAGCCATGGCGTCGTGCCTAGGGAAGCCCGCTCTGAAAGACTAACGGGCACGACAGCATGGCTAAGCCGTAGAGGATGGCTCTTTTTCGGTGAAAACCGCAACGATCCGCGCCTCCATGCGCGAAGTCTGGCAACAGGGTCGCAAAGACAGACGGCGCTTCGAGCGCCGTCCACTTTAGTTGACGAATGCTCCTACTTGTTCAATCGCGCCCTGAAGCTCGGAGCGAAAGCCTCGGACTCGCGCCCAACGCCGATAGACTCGACGGATCATAACCGTCGCGGCGCTACTTGGTCGCGGTAGTCTGACCGGTGCTCGCCATTTCCGAACTTCCAGTGATCGTATCGCTGAGCAGCCCCTTCGCTGTCTCGAGCGACTTCTCAGCGAACTTGCCAACCATGCCCGCGGCGTCGTGAGTCGCCGTTTCCGCGCGCTGAAGAACCTCATCGCGCATTGAGCCCATCAACTCGTCTTCCTTGTGAGTACGTGGGAGCGCATAGCCGATGACCGCGCCCACGAGGGCTGCGGCGGCGCCAAGCGCCAGAGGGTTCTCTTCGAGCGTTGTTTGAAAACCCTGCTCTACGCGTCGCGCCTGCGTTCGCACGCCGGCCGCTACGTAGGCCGATGCTTCGTCAGCGCCATGAACAACACTCGATGATGCATCGCGCGCACCGTGCATAAGGGTAGTCGCCGCGTCCGAGCTCAAAGACGCCACTCGGCTTGCCATGTCGCCTGCACCTTGAATCGCGCTGCCCACGATATCCGACGCCTGATGGGCGAACGAGCCCGCTGATTCAGACGCTTGATGCGCCCACTCGCTTGCGCGATGTGCAGCGCCGCCTGCGAAGTCGCCTGCCATATCCTTCGCGTGGCGCAACGAGTTGCCTATGTCGCCAGCGAAGTCCCCCGCCGACCGGTCAGAGGGTTGGAAGCCAGCATGACTGTTGGCGTCGTGAGACCATGCTGCGGACCGTCGACCTCCGCTAAAGTTATGTTTCGCAGATGAGCTGCGGTTCATCAGAAGCCAAGCAATTCCGACGCCCGCAAGCGCGGTCGGAAGGGGGTTGCTGCGAATTGTATCGATCAACGTATCGCGCGTGTCATTCATGATGTCTCCAGTTTTCGTAGCGAGGTTTTCGAGGTTGCCTAACGTTGCGGCGCGGACACTTGTTTTCGCCTCGGTGAAGGCGCTTCGTAGCTCAGACTTAATCCCGTCTTTTGCGTCTAAGACGCCTTTTCTAATTCGCGCCTCCGCTCCTTCGAGCTCGTTTGCTAAATCGTGCTTGAGCGTCTCGCGAGCCACCTTGAGACCCTGTTTAACTTTGGCTTCCGCCTCGCTAATCTCAGTCTGTAGGAGTGTCTTCGCTTCGACGAGTTCCTCTTTGACGAGCGCTTTTGCGTCCGCTAGCTGCTCTCGAACGACTTGACGTACCTTGTCTTCGACATGCTGGAGCTCTCCCTCAAGCTTTCCACGAAGCTCCGTTGGGTTAAGACGAGATTCTAAGGCCGCGACCGCACCCGAGATGTCTGCCCGAGTTTTTTCGATGCCCTCGACCAAGCGCGCCGTTTCGGCATCTTGCTCCGCATTCGTGTTGAACGTTTCTTCGCTCGCTTTCATCGCACCTGCTCCTTTGCCCACGCAGCGTCATCTTTTAGCGTTCGAAGTGTCTGACGCGGAACGGCGTCGAGCCGCCGTATCGCGCCGAGCCCTTTGGCAAAAAGAATCCCCCCGATAAGAGTGGCAATGCTACCGAGTACCGCTCCCGAGAGCCAAACGGGTATGAGTGTGCCGACACCGACGACAAGCGCGAAAGCCAGGACGAGACCTCCTAATTGCAAAAAGGCGCCTCCTACTCCCATCATCCCGGCGGCGCGGGCAGCGATAGACGCTTTTTTTACGAATTCAGTCGACGCAAGCTGAACCTCTTGTTTAACGAGCGACGCTGTTGTGTGACCGAGTGAACCTAGAAGTTCGCCGACTGTTGGCTCAGTCTTCTGAGCCAGCATCACATCGCCCCGAAGCTCTTCTTGTCGGTCTCCCCGTTAACGTTCATGCCTGTGGTCGCCGCGCTGGCTCTCTTGGTAGTGGCTGAACTGCCTGCTTTCCCCAACCCGCTACCGTCCTGCGAACCTCGCGAAGACTTAGACGGCGACGTGTCGCGCGCGTCTGAATTCGAGCCCTCAAGGG
Organism: Polyangiaceae bacterium; assembly: GCA_025353725.1. Classification (GTDB taxonomy): domain Bacteria; phylum Myxococcota_A; class Polyangia; order Polyangiales; family Polyangiaceae; genus Labilithrix. The sequence continues at coordinate 13,506 of JANXOF010000049.1, forward strand.
ACTCGCGCGCCTTCGGTTGCGCTTCTTGACCTGATGCCGGCTCGACCTGTGGGCCTCGAGACCGACCTCCAGTTTGCTTGCTTCCATCGCCTTGAACTCGCCCTTGACCGAGAGACGCGCGCGACCTCTCACCCCGCGAACGTCCAGATGGCCCACCGCGATTCGGCGCGGGTGGCGAGCTCTTGAGAAAACGCCCTCCCATCAAACCAACAAGTAGAGCACCTCCGAAGAAGAGAGCCGGCTCACGTCGAGCAAATTCCTTCACGTCGCTCGCGATGTCAGACGGGGATTGCTCATCGATATAGTGCGATAACCCATCCATCTTCTGTACGACGGTGTCGATGTAGCTCGTAAGCGTATCATTTTTCTCCGCGCGGAGCTGCTCTCCGGTTTTCCGAAGGGCGTTCGCAACAGTTCCGAGACCCTCAGCAACTCGCGCCTTCCCCATATCAATCTGCGACTCAGCGCCCTTCTTTGTCTCTCCTACCGCATTAGTCGCAAAGCGTTTTACGCTATCGCCCAAGTCGTGGGCGCCGGCAAGGACGACGGCCTTTATTTCATGCGCCGCGTTATCCGTATTTGACTCCGGCGCTGAGGTGCTAACTGGATCGTTGCCGGGAGTGTTGATGCTGATCGGTGCGGTCATAGGATGTTTCTCTAGGTTAAAATGAGATGTGGCTTTAATCGAGTCGTTGCCTGCTTACGAAAGATTGTGCATTAAAATTAGGCATACTTTCTTTATTTAGAGAACTCTTAGGTACTGTTTTTAGGGGTGATACGCCAAATTCAGTAATGACGTATCGATAGAGTCGGATTGTTGCTGGCTAAAATGCGGCCTACTCGCCTGATTGATGGGTAATATTACAACGTGGCTGTTAATATTTGTGTTCTTTGCGTAGAACAGAGTGAAGCGTGCTTAGGTAGCGCCAGCCCGCTTTCAAGCGTTCGCGCGATTCGCGCGAGCACGAAAAACTATCGATCAAGTACGGCTCCTTGACCCTTTGAGGCCAAGAAGCCTCTCTTTCGTCGATGGACGGGAGGTTATGCGCTCCGGTAAACTCGCCTGTCCAGTCCGCCTCGCTACCGTTAAAGGGCCGAATTGCGTGCGTCGAGCGAATGCGGCGCGCACCCCGTTGGGCGTAACATGCAAAGGGGACACTCCAGCCACTCCGGGAAGTGAGCGACTGTTTCTGTTACGATCAAGCACGGATGACCGCGGCGTCGAATCTCGACTCGAACCGGCGCACGCTCCCGTTATCATAGTTTGATGTGGAGTGAGCTTCGTGCGCGAGTGATCGAAACCTCGATAACGCTTCCCGCCCACATTCCGCACCTGGCGAAGAGGAGCCTTCGACGGATCGTGCCTATGCCCGCACATCGGCACATCGAATTCGGAGCGATGTGCGGGCTTAATCGCTTAGTCTACTACCCGACGTGGACATCGGGAGCGACGGCTGATGTCACCGCAGGACCCCCGCGACCGATAGTGCGTGCATAACCCGCTTTGACGGTCTGTTGAAAGAGCGCCTTCATTTCTTCGGCGAGCCCTTCGGAGTTCTCGCCGAGCTCCTTATCGGCTCTCGGGAAGAGCTCGTCTTCCTCCTCCTCCATGTGATGTTCGAGGATTTCTCTGAGCGTGGTCACTTTTGCTTTGAACGTATGGTCGTCTGGACTCGACTTCATGAGGCGTTTGAGCGCAAAGCGGGCTACAGCGTGCTCCTCATAACCCTCTAGCACCAGACTTTCTTTAACCTTAAGAACCGCTGGATAAAAAAGCTCTTGTTCGATCACCATATGTGCCGCGATGTTGTTAGCAAGCTTCTCGAGGAGGGCGTTGGTTTGACCGTTAGCCTTTTCAAGAAGCTTTAGTATTGCTTTTACTTCGTCGTGTTGCCGCTTGAGCAGTTCTGTGGCTTTCATGTGCACGCTCTTTCGGCCCCTAAGCGTTGAGCCGGCCGCGACCCGTGATGGCGTGCTTGACCGCAAGAACCACAATGGCACCAATGACCGCGACAAACGCACTCCAGACATTGAAGCCCGTGACACCCGCAGCACCAATCAGGTTGAAGAGAAAGCCACCGACGACCGCACCGACCACGCCAAGAACGATGTCGATGACAGTTCCCTCGCCAGTCTTGTTGACAATCTTACTGGCGATGAAGCCGGAGACGAGTCCGAGAACAATCCAAGCGAGAATAGACATAAGAAAATCCCTTCGAGGTTGAGCCTGCCTCGAAAAGCAAACGCTGCGCCAACGCTCTGTGCCTTCAAAATATAATGCTGGGCGGTGCAACCTGTGGCGGCGAGGTGCGATCGTGGCGATCTGCCGCATCTTGGTCTTGCTCGACGCACCCAGTGTGACGATTCCGATTACGCTCTCACTTCTACAGAGTGGCCTTCATGCCTGCGACATCCGCCGTGGTCAGGTCGCCCATGAACGGGATTTCGTGCCATGGGAGCGGCTTATCGTGAAGCTGTGGGGTCCGTTCGAAAGACTTTACGTTAGTCGTCGTGGCGAACCGAACCCGTTTGAGCTTCCCGACCCGCATGAACTCACCCATAACGGTTGCGACCTGCCCGTGGTGTCTGCCGTCTGCAGGCGTCGCCTTCGGGAAGGGCTGTTGTTCCTACCGCGTAGAGCGGCGTGGGCGCCCAGCGACGCTCCGTCGCATGCGCTGTCTTACTGTGATTGGGGGCGGGCGGAGATATGGTCAAGAGTTGTGGATCGAGGTCTGATTAAGCGGCGACCTTCTGTGGTTGATTCTTGGTTTTCCTCTGCTGCTTGATCATGGTGGCATCCGGCGCCACGTCAGGGCGTTCGACGCGAACGCCATCGACAAACTGCACGCCCGCCCGGACAAGCGGCAAGAGTTGGTGCACGTTGAGGCGACGCCAGCTCGCCTCGGCGAGGAGCAGCAGGCGGAACGCCATGGCGAGCCCCGCCTTGCGCGAGCCCGGCGCCCTTCGTCACACGCTGACGCAGCTTCACCGTCGCAAACGTCGATTCAATCGGATTCGTCGTGCGCAGGTGCTTCCAGTGCTCGGCG
>JANXOF010000057.1 GCA_025353725.1 Polyangiaceae bacterium
GGAGCCTCGGGGGCAGTCGAGAGAGCAGCGAGAGCGGGTCGAGTTTGATCGCCACCGTGCCGTCGGCAAAGGGGTGCTTGAGCACGACGCGCACGAGGCCGTCGGGGCCCGTCGTCACGCGCCCTTGTGCGATGGGCGGCCGAAGCTCGTACTTGAGGAGCGCTTCGCGCGCCCGGGCGTCCCGCGTGGCGGCATGAAGGGTGAAGCCGTCGAGGCTTGTGCAGAGCGACTTATCGAAGTGCAGCGGCTTGCCGTCGAGCGGCCCAAGCTTTATTTCTTGCGGCGGAGCTCGAGTCCAGCGGGCGGCGACTGCCCGGACGCGGCAGACGCGCAGAGCGCCGCGTGGCCCTGCGCCGTCGTAGGCTCACCGTCGATGTCGTTGCGGTTGTCGGGGACGTCGCTGTCGCCCGGGCCGCGGACAAGCCCTCGCGGTGCGAGATAGCGAGCGCTGCGGCGCACCGCGCTCTCGAGAACAGCCCCGAACTCGCGTGTCGACAGGTGCGGGAGCGCGTGAAAGAACACCGCGTCGCCCTGCGCTCGATAGACCCCGTCGAGAAAGCTAACGTGCAGGTGAGGATTGAGGCGCAGATACGAGCTTGTACGCTGCAGCGCGACGACAGCGCCGCTCTGGCCTCGGGCCCCACGCCTTCTTCATGCGGTGGGTGTAGAACCGAAGCACCGTCTGCACAAAGAGGCGCGTGACCGCGCCGAAGCGCGCGGCGTCAAACCCGAGGCGCGAGCGCCACGCGAACGGCTTCTCGATTGAGGTGCGCTTCTTTTTCACCTCTTGCGGCGAGCTTCTCGAAGACCCAGCGACTGGATCGGCGTGCGCAAACCTCGGCGGGTGAATATTCGCGACCGGCAAGCCAATTTCGTTCCGAGCTGCGCTAAGCCAAGCATACGCTGTCGGTCGCCCTTCGCGACTCGGCCTCTCTGTGGAAGTTGACGGCGGGATTCACGTCGAAGCCGCAATCATCGAGCTCGGACGCGGTACCGTCGTTCTATAGAACCTCTTTTTAGCACTGCGTGTTGTTTCTGTAAAAGACGCGACATATAAGCTCTGCTTCAAACGCCTCTTTAACGGCATTCCGGTGGCCGTCATCGCCCCCGCCGTAGCACTATTTATTGATATTCTGTCGAGCGCCCGCGCAACGCTGATTCCGTTGCCAGAAACTTCTTAGTTCGACACACGAGTTGAGGTCCGAGCACGCTCTCGGCAATGTTTTGCACTGATCTTCGACGAGCTTTTGCATTTGTTTCTGTCGTAAAGGAGTACACGTGCTCTCTTTCGCGGTGGATGTTGACTTCGACGTTGCCTTCTTTCCCGTTCGTACGCTCATTGGCATGGCTTGACCCTCCAGCGCGGCGGAGGCGATGCCGTAAAGCGCAGCGCCACACTGAGTAAAGGCTTCTGCCGATTTGTAGGCAGCGGCAAGTGCCGCAGTGATGAGCGCCCAGTCTGCGACGACTGCACCTGCTGCTGACCCTCCGCCAGTAACCGGTGCGAGCACCAAGCCTCCAGCGGATACTCCAGTGACAAGGATGGTGGCGCCTGTCGCGCTGGCCGCGTAAAGCGTGCCTTCAACACACTTGAAGCCGCCCTCGAGCCAGTTCGTAGTGGCTGACGCAGTTAGACATTCCTTTCCAGAAGGCGCGCCACCTTCCTCGAGAGAAAGTTTTGCCGCCGTCGGAACAACGCCCGCTGTTGCGATCGCATCGTCCCCGTCCAAAGCAACTTCGTTGGTAGTCACCGGACACCCGACGCTTGCATTTGGCGGGTCCGACGTACACAGGAGAGATAGTGCGACTGGCCCGCTCGAGGCGATAAGCGACGAGCCTCCTCCCGTACCGCAAACAAGGCTGTTTGAGCCAGAGGCGAGTAGCGCGCCACTCCCCTCCAAAAGATCCCGAGGTTGCACACGCATCGGTGAGGTCATCGAGGAAGGTCGCGTGGAAGCGTAGCGTCGGTCTGCTTCGCGCAGGTCAACAATGCTTTGAAGAATGGCGGTCTGAAGTGCGTATCCCCTGCACGGAGACACGTTCTCGACTTGGAGCCCGTGATCGCCGAGACTCGCGAGCGTGGAAGTTGGCTTAGCTCGGCGCAGGCTGTTGTTCCGCGGGCGGCACCGTGATGGGGCCGAGCGGCAACGCGAGCTGCTTCGCGTCGAGGCGAGCCCGCGTTCGGAACCCGTACTTCGGCGCGAGCTCGAGATACCGGTCGCGCGGCCAATACGGCACGACACGAATCATCGCCTCGAGGTAAGACTCGGGGTCGAGGTCGTGCAGCAT
>JANXOF010000062.1 GCA_025353725.1 Polyangiaceae bacterium
TTTTCTCCAGGGTGCTGACGTCGCCGCGAAGCGACGCGAGCCCTGCCTTTTGTGCACCCAGATCTTCTTCGACGCGGCGTATCTCGTCGTCGATCCGGGCAAGCTCTTCGAGAAGGGGTATCTGCTGGCGAATACTCACGAGGCGGACGTTCTCCTCTTGGGGGATCCCTCTGCGGGAAATGCGGATCTGATCATCACGCGGGAACCGTTTCTGGATTCTTTCTCGACGACCGAAAGAATCTCTCGTAGGCCCACCTGGATTCGAACCAGGAACAGCCCGGTTATGAGCCGGGGGCTCTGACCGATTGAGCTATAGGCCCTGACATCCGTGCGACCTTTCGCAGGTACGAGCAGCGTGCGTTCTCGGAAGCACACTGTCGTTCTCACTCGTCGCTTCGGCACACGAAAAGAGTTAGTCGAACGAATGGCGGGGGGGAAGAGGCACGTGGCGTGCCGTGACCAGACGCCGCAAATAGACCTATTTTTGAGCTCAGTCAGGTGGTTCCAATTCACTGGCAAACGAGGCGGCGGAGCTCGACGCGGTCACTCGGAAGGTCCGACGTCCCGAGAGCCCGCGGGGAAGCGGGTACGCCCCCGATAGCGTAAACCGACGGAGGAACTGCAGCCGCGACGACGCGCGCGCCATCCAGTTCGGGCTCGGCGGACGGGGCGCCTGACAGAGAGAGCGACGCCGCAAGTGGGGCAAGATGGGCGCGCTCTTGGGTATCCGTGAAAAAAATCCAGCCGGGCCGTGAGCTATCGGCACCTTGGGCACCGACGCGCGCCACCACCTCGGCGAGACCGTGACCGACTCCGCCATCGAGCCAGTCACCGCCTGCCATCTTGTCAGACTCGAGCGCGTAACGATACACGCGCCCGCCTTCCCCTTCGGCGTGCGCAGCTTCGTCTTGAACGAGAACGACAAGCGGCGTCGCCGACACCAGGTCGAATGATACGGCATGTCCCCGTTCGGGCGAGACCCGGCGCACCGGAGAAGAGGCCTCCCCGTTCGCATCGAGCGCAACGACCTCAACCCAGCCGTGCGCGCGATTCTCTCCTGGCGCTTCGGCCAGGTGGCTCGAACCTCCATCCTCGCCCGCTTCAGGTCTCCGAGCGAGCCACGCGAGCCAATACCCGCCAGGACGCGCCAGGAGTCGGGGCGCCTCGGCGTCGGTCGTCTCCGGTGACAGAACCCGAGAAAGTGCACCGGTACCTAGCCCCTGCACTTTCACGACGCCGCGATCGGAAGCGAAAGCGTTGGGCCGAACGGGGGCGTCCTCGTCCCATGCGACGATTGGCTTTCCCGCACCCGTGTACGGCCAGGCGACATCGTAAGCGAAAGACTCGTCGGCTTGCTGGACGACCGTTCCCTCGCTGATGAACGCGTCAGCCTCAAGGCGCAGAACCTCGAGGATGCGCGTCTTCGCGGCCGTTCGGGCTCCCGTCGTGGCGTGTGTGAACGCCGCGACAAACATTTTTGTATTCTGCACTCTTGGCGACGGCGGTGGGTCGTCGCCGAGCGCCGACCCGAGGTCGAACACATGAACGCGGGTGAGGTCGAGAGACGCGCGCACGACGCTCGCCACCCGCGTCTTGCCCTCCCGCCTAAGTATGCCCAAAAAGAGCGAATCATTCGCGATAGCAGCGTCGCCGGGCACGACGCGTTCGCCTGGGATCGCGAGGCGCGAGCCGGAGGGGCGACACCGCGGAAGCACCTCTTTTACGGCTAACGCCGCTGGCGCGGGCGGCTCAGAAGCGACCGACTCCGATGACCATGGCTCGCCCTCTGGTGGCTCGCGTTTCGTGCACCCCCCGCAACCGCCAGACGTGGACGACGCGAGCATGGTCGCGACGAGGGTAAGCGTCGACGCGAGGCTCGTCATCACGCTCGTGCGGGTGACCGCAGGGGCTCCGGAACGTCGGCGTCCGTGAAACCATCAATCACCTCTAAAGCGAGGTCAAAGCGCTCGAAAGGCGGCATCACGTACGCACCCGCGACTCGCGACCGAACGGCCGCGAGCATCTCGCGTGCGATGGCCACCCCCTCCCTCCGAGCGTCGGCACCGCTGCCGGCCTTACGCATCCGCTCGCGGACGCTTTCGGGAACCTGCATCCCAGGCACCTCGTTATGTAGAAATTCGGCGTTGCGATAACTCGCGAGTGGCAGGAGTCCGACGAGGACGGGAAGCCCGAGCGGCGCGATGTCAGTGAGAAACTTGTCGAGCACTACAGGGTCGTAGACGGGTTGCGTCATGACGATCTCGGCGCCTGCGTCCTTCTTTTGACGGAGGCGCCCAAGCTCGCGCTCGTAGTTGAGCGCAGCCGGCTCTGCGCCCGTCGCGAGGACAAAACGAGTGCCCGAGCCGAGCGGCTTCCCGCCAGGGTCGATGCCGTGATTCAGACGCGCGGCAAGCTTTAGAATACCGATCGAGTCGAGGTCGTAAACCGCCGAAGCATCTGGGAAATCGCCCATTTTCGGCGGATCACCCGTGATAACTACAAGGTTTTTCACGCCGAGCTCGTTAGCCGCGAGCAGATGCGCGAGCGTCGCCAGCAGATTCCGGTCGCGCCCACACACGTGGAGGATCGCTTCGACGCCTTGCTCTTGCACGCGGACAGCCATCGCGAGGTTACCCATGCGAGCCTGCGCGCGCGCGCCGTCCGCGATGTTGACGACGTCAACGCCGCCGCGCTTCAGCATGGTGGCGGCGGCGAGCGATCGCTCCAGATTCAGGCCAACCGGTGGATTTACCTCGACCGAAACGACAAACTTGCCGCGCGCGATCTTGCTCGCGAGCGAACTCCTGTCGGCGAACGCTTCGCACTTGGCCGCGCCGGGAAGCTCCGCGTGCGGATTTGCGGACCAGGCTTGAAACGTGTCGCTACCGCGCGGCGTATTCGAGTTCGAGTCCGAGTTCGCTGTCGAGTTCGACTCGGGCGGCGAGCTCTTTCCGTCCGCCTTCGCTTCAGACGACGAGCCGATCATTCGAGCAGCCGCAGCGATCCGCTTGATGTGCTCGGGTGTGGTTCCGCAACATCCGCCGACGAAGGCAACGCCGAGCTTGTACATCCGGCGCGCGTAGACACCAAAGTACTCCGCCGTTGAAACGTAAAGCAGGCGGTCATCGACTCGCCGAGGCAGCCCAGCGTTCGGTACGGCCCACACGGGAAGCCCCGAAGCCATCATCGTCTGTACGGCCTCGAGGACGTTCATCGGACCATCACAGCAGTTCACCCCGACGGCGCTCGCTCCCCATTCCCGCATCAAGCGTGCGACTTCGGCCGAGGTCGTTCCATCCGCCATCAAGCCGTGCTCGTCGACCGACGCCGAGGCGATGACGGGCACGCTTCCGCCGGAAGCCTCCACGGCACTTTCGATGGCAAGGCGAAGCTCGTTGGTTTGACGGAGCGTCTCGACGAGAATCGCATCGACGCCTGCGCCCGCGAGAGCACTCGCTTGCTGGCGGAGCGCCGCGCGAACCTTTGCCAGGTCGTCCGAGAGTGCTTCGCCGAGAAAGTAACCGGACGGCCCCATGGCCCCAACCACCATTCCGTTCGTCCCGGCAGCTTCACGGGCCACGCGTACGCCGGCCTCATTGAGAGCCACGACCTTCGACGACAGGCCGTGCTTGTTGAGGCGCATCGCGTTGGCGCCAAACGTGTTGGTCTCGATGACGTTCGCGCCAGCGCGAACATAGTCCTCGTGAACCTTCCGAATGAGCTCGGGCCGCGTGAGGTTGAGCTCTTCGAGGCACGCGTTGTGGAGTACGCCGCGCTCAAAAAGCTGCGACCCCATCGCGCCATCGACGACGAGCGGTCCAGCTGCAACCGCCTCGAGAAAAGTAGCCATAGGGCGACCAGTTAGCGCGCTGAGGGACATCGGCGCAAGGAGGACGCTTATCCGTTATCCTCGCGCGGGATGTCCGAGCCCTTCGAAAGCCTCGCGCGCGCCTTTCCCGAAGTTCGCCTAAGCGCAGACGCCGCCGATCGGGTCGCCTACGCACGCGACCTTTGGCCGAGGCACCACCTCGCCGTGCGCGCAGGCAACGTCGCGCAGCATCGCCCAGCGGGAATCGTTTGGCCGACATCGACGGAAGAGGTCGCGCGCATCGTCCGCTGGGCGCACGACACGGAAACGCCCGTCGTTCCCTTTGGGGCTGGCAGCGGTGTGTGCGCGGGAGTCTTACCCCACGAACGAATTGTCGTGATCGACCTCAAGCGGTTGAGTCGCTGGCGCTCACTCGATACGGAGGGACGCACTCTCGACGTAGAGGCCGGCCACATGGGGATGCCCCTCGAAGAGAATTTAAACCGACGCGGCCTCACGCTCGGGCACTTTCCGTCATCCATTCTTTGCAGCACGGTCGGGGGTTGGATCGCGGCTCGGAGCGCAGGGCAGTGCTCGGGGAAGTACGGAAAGATCGAGGACATGGTCCTCGCGCTCGAATGCGTGACGGGCACGGGCGAGGTAGTCCATCTCCACCATCGCACAAGCGGACCGAATCTCATCCCGCTGGTCATCGGGAGCGAGGGAACGCTCGCCGTGGTGACGTGCGCGACCCTCCGACTTCACCCAAACCCTACGGTGCGTGCCTTCGCCGGGTTTTCGTTTCCGAGCACCGAGCACGGTTGGGACGCTATGCGCGCGATGTTCCAAGCGGGGCTTCGGCCCGCCATTTCACGACTCTACGATCCGTTCGACGCGATGCTCGCGCGCCGCGGATCCGTGGAGAAGGACCGCGCGGATTCCGCGGCAGCGCCGGGCCTCGGAGCGACGGCACTTCGCAGTCTCTTGCGACGACCAGGGACGATCAATGAGCTTCTTGAAGGCGCGTTTGGCAGCAAAGTTTTGGGGGGCTCGCTGCTTGTTTTGATCTTCGAGGGCTTTGATGACGGTCCGTCACGCGACATGGAGCAAGCCAAGGCAATTTTGAGCCGAATGCGCGGCACTTACGCCGGAGAAGGCCCCGCGCGCCAGTGGCTTCAACACCGTTATTCAGCCAGCTACCGCCAAGCCCCAGTCTTTGCCGCCGGTCTCTTCTCCGACACGATGGAGGTTGCGGCCCCATGGTCGAAACTTCGTGGTCTCTACGACGGCGTGAGGCGCGCACTCGGCGAACACGTCTTCGTCATGGCGCACCTGAGCCACGCGTATCCGGATGGTTGCTGCATCTATTTTTCCTTCGCGGGAACGGCTGCAAAGGGCGACGGCATCGCGGGGCTAGAGGGCTGGGACGCGCGGTGTGAGCTCACCTACGATCGAGCCTGGAAGGCTGCCATGGCAGCCGCTGTCGACGCCGGGGGAACGCTCGCGCATCACCACGGCGTCGGTCGATCCAAGGCTCCGCGGATGGCCGATGAGCTCGGGACGGGTGGGGTCAGCACGGTGCGCGCGCTCATGCGTGCGTTCGATCCGAAAGGCATTCTCAATCCCGGTAACCTTCTTCCGCGGACTTCGTCAAAGCCGACTCTCAACGATGCGCACCCTCGGACGGTGCGCGCGTGAGCGACCTCGCTATTGCGATTGACGAACCAAGTCTTCTGGTAGGCGTCGTCGGAACGACAACGCTCAGCGCGTTGGAAGCTGCCTTGAAGGCGCGAGGACTCACACTCGGCGTGGCGCTCGAGCGCGCGAGCACGAAAACCGTCGCTGACTGGCTCGCGAGCGGAGCGGTCGGAAGCGCGAGCGTTTTCGCCGACCCCGCCGACCATCTCGTCGCTGGACTCGAAGCGACCCTCCCTGACGGCTCGAAACTTGTAGTGCGTCCAAGCCCGCGCCGCTCGGTCGGTCCAGACCTCATAGCCCTCGCTCTGGGCACGTGCGGGAGGCTCGCGAACGTCGACTACGCGTGGCTCCGGATTCACGTGAAATCAGCCGCGCGCCCAGCCTTCCCGCTTCCGGGCGGACGAGACCTGGACCCTCCGTTGACCGAACAGGAAAATCGCCTCGTAGAACTCTTCGCGAGCGAGCTTCGAAGTGGGCGCCCAAGCTAACCACGGACAAGCTCGAGGCTTAAAGGCGGCGGCGCGACCTCACGCACGATTTATTCCTCGCGGAGTAGCCGCGAGGCGAGCGCGCCGCCCAGCGTCGCCGCCTCGGCCGTATTCTCGAGCTTTTTCACCTTCGCCGATGGTCCCGTGAAAACGATATACGCGACCTCCTCTGAGGTACCGCCAGTCTTCGGATTCGGGTTGATTCCGAGACGCGCGGCCATGGCGTACGAGGCTTCACCCACGATGGCCGTGGGCCCCACATCGCCCACGATTCCGAATGCGACTTTGCCCTTATAGACAGCGGCGACCACGCTACCCATCGCGATTTCTGCGTCTTTGTAATTCCATTTTGAACTCACGCCAGGAACGACGATAAAAGGGACAACCGAGGCGTCGAGGGGAGAGCCTTTTGAATCTGTGCCTGCGGTCTGTGATTGGAACGAAGGGTCTGTCGAACGACTGCAAACGGCGGTCATCTTCCCGTCGCAATCGACGTCAAGGTCGGACTTCCAAAAGACTGCCCCCGTGAGACTACAAACATCGATGTTTGAGACCCTTCCTACGTCGCTGGCATAAGGCGAGTTCGACACTTTCCGCTTACATTCCTTCACTTTTGCGAGCAGCGCGGCGGCTGTTACGCTTACCGGAACCGTAGGCCCTGTCGGATCACTTGCGGCCGGGAGGTCGGCCCCCGCGTCCGAGCCCGCGCCTGCTGGCTCGGCGCTGCCACCACAGCCGACTACGCAAAGGGTGACCACTACGAGGGTAGACAAGCGTTGCATGTTCCAGCCTAAGGCCGCGCGCGACACGCGCCTATCTGTCGTTGACATCAAGGCCGGCATTCGAAGCCTGCGGCGGTAAAGAACGCCTCCATCGCAGCGCGAGAGCTCGCCACCGCGCCGGTTGGATCGCGAGCGGGCACATCGCGAATAATATTGTAAAACACACACACTGTGCGCCTAAGCGCGCTTAGCGCTTGGTCCTCGAGCCCACCGCACGCGCCGTCGCGCTGGTCGAGCATCGCGGCTGCATCCTCGAGAACTCGCCGAACCACGGTATACAGCGGAGGACCGTTACCACGCGCGGTAAACCGAAGTTGCTTCGCCGCACCCCAAACGTTCTCGATAGACTTCGCGTCGCGACCGTTTTTTTCGCGACATTCGACGGCGGGAATGAGGTCGACGCGAAGCAAATCAAGCGAGGTGAGGACGGACGCGGCTCCTTCATTTAGGTTTTCACGATCCCATTCGGGAATCGGCGCTATCGCGTCACTCGCGAGCAGACTCGAGGTCACCCACGCCGGTGTTCCACAGCCGCTCCCACCGCCTGACTGGATGCATTTGGCGAGGCGACCGACGAGCGAGCCCGCGTCTGCGACGGTTTTCGGACCGCAGGCGCTTCCGCCCGAAGCCGCCATGCACCGCTCATAGCGCGCGTTGAGGACAGGAAACCAGTCCGCGCGCGGAACGTTTGGACAGTAGGTCGACGCCGATAGCCACGCCGGAAACTCGATGCGACCCTGAGGCGTTTCGCCGACTTCCGCAGGCCGAACCGTAAGCCAATAAACCGCCCCAACGACAACCACCCCCGTAACGACGACGGCGCCGCATGCAAGGGACGCGAAGCACGCCGTTATTCCGGTTCCTGCGACCAGCCCCTCTCCCCCGGCAAGGAGCGGGTAAGTCCCCGCGATGGCGAGCGCGCCTAAGTCCTGCTCGCTCGATGCGGCGGGGTCCGGCGCGACGGGCGCGGTTCCACAGCCCACGCAGTACATCGAAGCCGCCACGATGGCGACGAGGGGCACCTTCCAAAAAGCAGTCATGCGCACCTTTGGAGCAAGAACGCGGCCCGCTGCATTTGAGTCCGAACATGCTTGATTGCGCGACAAAGTCGGAGGGACGCAGGACTCGGTAGGGGTAGGCGGATCCACCACCTTCACGCTCTACGGAGTAAGTGAGCGTTTTAGACGACGGCGCACCAACTAGAGAACGCCGTAGAGAGAGGCTCCGCGCACGCCGAGCGCGTCGACCCGTGAACGCACTACAGGGTCCTCAATGAGCGGCGGTGCGTGGTGCGTTTTGATTCGTGCGTCGATCACCAAGGCGCCGCGGCAACCCCACGCCTTGTGCGCCACGACGGCATCGACTCCGTAAATGTCCGTCGCTGGATTCGAGCGCGTGAACGTTACCCAAATAAAGTTCGCGAGGTTTAAGGCTGCGAACGAAGCATCGTCGACAAGCACAACCAGCGGGAAGCCAGAAAGCGCGCGCGTATTCGCGAAGCTCGCGACAAAGCGCTCGGCGTCCTCCGTCGACAGAGGGCTCGCCCACGACGGGGCACGCACAACAAGAACGCCGGGAAGCGCGATACGGGCGTCCTCGAAGCCGACGGGGAGGGTTAGGTCGCTCGCGATACGCGTTTCGAGCGTTCGCCGCGAAGGACCTCTTGCCGCGACGACGACTTTCGAGCCTTCGTTTAGACCGGTCCCCGAATAGTCGAGCGTGTCCATCGTCGTGTGGGTGTGAAAGTGAAGGTCGCGCATGGGGTCGAATCGGGCGAGAACATGCCGAAGGAACCCGCCGACATCGTGAATGTCGAGCCCCGGTGCGTCGTTGTCCGAGACAATGAACAGATACTTCGCGAGCGACATTTGCCCCTGACCAAGAATCGCATTGGCCTGCGTAAGGAGCTCCATGGGCCGGTCTTTATTCGTTGCATACGGCACGTATCGTTCGCTCCCGATGGCAAAGAGCAACGGGTGCACTCCCGCCCAGTCGACCGCGTGAACGGCGCGTACGCCGGGAAGGACCGACGGCACGAGCGGACCCGTAAGTTCGTGAATGAGCTCGCCAAAGAGCGTGTCTTCTTGGGGGGGCCGACCTACGACCGTGAAAGGCCAGATAGCCCCCTCGCGATGCGACACGGCCTCGACGCGCAGCACTGGGAACTCGTGGGCTCGTGCGTAGTACCCGAGGTGGTCACCGAACGGCCCCTCCCGTTTTGTTTCCGAAGGGCCAAGACTGCCGCGGATGCAAAAGTCGGCGTCGGCATGAAGGTACCGTCCCTGCCCATCTCTCACCATCCGGATGCTTCGTCGGTTGAGCGCTCCGGCGAAGGCGATCTCGGGTAGGCCCTCTGGCAACGGCATCACCGCCGCAACCGTCATGGCAGGCGGACCGCCGACGAAAATAGTGACAGGGAGGCGCTCTCCGCGGGCGATCGCCGCAGCATGGTGGACGCCTAGCCCTCTGTGAATCTGGTAGTGAAGCCCCACTTCGCGTCCAGGCACGTACTCATTGCCTGCAAGCTGAACGCGGTACATGCCGAGGTTGGAACGGCGAAGGCCTTGGGCGTTCGGGTCTTCGGAGTAAACCTGAGGAAGCGTGATGAATGGTCCGCCGTCCTCAGGCCACGAGGTGATTTGTGGCAAGTCACCGAGCGCGAGTGTGTGGTCCAGCACGGCGCCGCGCGTCACGCGTCGGGGAAGCAAGTGCGCGGCGACGCCGGGCAGGCGAACCGCGCGACCGAGGTTCCGCGCAAATGCCTTCGGATCAACCTTCGCGTCGACGAGCGAGCGGACGCCTTCAAGCGCATCGCGAAACATGAAGTGGACGCGCGCGCGGCTACCGAAGAGGTTTGAAACCAGCGGAAACCGACAGCCTCGTACGCGCTCAAAGAGCAGAGCGGGACCATCGACGGCAAAAACGCGACGTTGAACCTCAGCGGCCTCGAGGTACGGGTCAATCTCTTCTTTGATTCGTAGGAGATGCCCCTCACGCTCGAGGTCGATGATGCACTCGCGTAAAGAAGCGTAACCCATGACGCCGAGTCTGGGGTCGAAGCGCGCCGGAAGAAAGGCGAACCTCTCGACGACGCAAGCGATCTCCCGAGGCAGCTCGGACTACGCTTTGCCGCTCCATGACCATCCTCCTACCAAAACAACAAGCCTTGGCTTTTCGCGTGGTCGTCTTGGGCCTCGTAGCCCTTGCAGTCGCCACGTTTATGCCGCTTTGGCCGTCACTCCTGTTAGCGGCTTGGGCTGCTGTTATGGTCAGGCCATTCCTCGCGAAAATGGCGAGGGTGACGCGCGGACGTCAACGCGCAGCGGGCGTGCTCGTCGTGCTGTTCGTCATGGCTGTATTTCTACCGCTCGTCGGGGTGACACTCTCGCTCGCTCGCGGCGCGGGAGAGCTGACTTCCGCCGTTATGCAGTCGAGCGGCGCCAAAGGCGCGTTCCTCGCGATCGCCTCTACCGCAAACGAAGAGCCGTCAAGTGTCAACGTCTTGGCGTCGCTGGGGTCGTTTGCGTCAGCGCAAAAGCTGCTCGCGCTGGCGCGGGAACACGGGGCGGGTGCGGCGAAACTCGCCTCCGGGATCGCCGGAGCGGCTTTGGGCGCCTTGCTCGGGCTATTCGTATTCGTGTATGCATTTTACGTCTTTCTGGTTGACGGGAGGGCCATCTACGCATGGCTGGAGAAGCACTCCCCCTTGCGGGTGGGCCATACGCGTCGGCTGGTGGCCGCGTTCCACGAGACAGGCCGTGGTCTGTTCGTCGGCGTCGGATTGACGGGGCTTGCGCAGGGCATCGTCGCAACAGTTTCGTACGTCGCCCTTGGCGTTCCGAGAGCGCTCGTGCTCGGCCTGCTCACGTGCATAGCGTCGCTACTCCCCTCCATAGGCACGGCACTTGTTTGGGTGCCCGTCGCCATTGGCCTCGCACTGGCCGGAAAGACAGGCGCGGCAGCTATTATGGTAGCGGTCGGAGTCCTCGTCATCGGCACGGTCGACAACGTCATGCGTCCAGTGTTCGCTCGATTTGGAAATCTGCAGCTCTCGAACTTTGCGCTTCTCCTATCGATCTTCGGAGGACTCGCGGCGTTCGATTCGTGGGGACTTGTTCTCGGTCCACTTTTCGCACGACTCGCGAAGGAAGCACTCATGATCGCAAATGGCGATCACGATCGTGACACACAAAACGAGCCCGACCTACGAAATCATGAGTAAAGTCATCAACGTCCAGAAGGAGCCGCACATGAGCCAACCGTTCGGCGCAGCAGGATTCTACCGAGCAGGAGCAGAGCTAACGGCTCGAGTTGTCGTGACAACGGGCAACGAAATTGCCGGACACACCATCACGGAATACCTCGGCATTGTTCGCGAAATCATCGTCAGGTCGCCCTCCATCGGTCAGGGCATTGTCGGTGCAATTAAACAAATCGTGGGCGGGAATATACAAGAATATGCCGACGTATGCGAAGCCGCTCGGCATGAGGCCTACATAGATAGGCGTGAAGCACGCCGAGTCGCTAACCGCGCATGCCATGCTTGGCAGGCGCTATCACGCAACAGAATTTGCCACGGGTGTAACCGAGGTTCTTGCGTACGGAGCCGCCGTGCGCATCGCCCGGAGCTGAGTGCAGCACTTCCCGCCTAAAGCCGCGTCACGGAGGTCAGCAAGGCCGACCTTTCCGCCGGTCGCTTCGCCTTCTGAGCGTGGATTAGACGTCCGTATGTGACCAGCTTGGGTTACTTGGCAAAAAAAAAAGCCTGAGAGGAATAACCTCTCAGGCTTTTTTGAGTAAATCCCGGCGACGTCCTACTCTCCCACACGGCTACCCGTGCAGTACCATTGGCTCCGAGGAGCTTAACTTCCGAGTTCGAGATGGGATCGGGTGTGGCCTCTTCGAAATCATCACCGGAAATCCGTGGGTAGCAGGCGAGTTCCAAAAAAGGGGAGCTCCGCGTCCGCACCGAAATCCGTGTTTTATCCTACATAACTCTACCGAAGCGGCAGACCGGGTTCGAGACCCGAATCCTGCGTGTGACATCTTGCAACCACCCGCGGCGTGTACCGAAGTACAGCGAGCGCGTGTGGCTTCTCTCTTTTCTCAATGTTTGCCCTAGAGATAGGGTTAAGTCTCACGACCTATTAGTACCGGTTAGCTCCGTGCCTTGCAGCACTTCCACACCCGGCCTATCAACCTCGTGGTCTACGAGGGGTCTTTAGGGGCTTGCGCCCGGGATACCTTGTCTTGTGGCCGGCTTCCCGCTTAGATGCTTTCAGCGGTTATCCGTTCCGTACATAGCTACCCGGCTATGCTGCTGGCGCAACAACCGGATCACCAGGGGTACGTCCAACCAGGTCCTCTCGTACTATGGTCAGCTCCACTCAAGTATCCTTCGCCCACGGCAGATAGGGACCAAACTGTCTCACGACGTTTTAAACCCAGCTCGCGTACCGCTTTAATCGGCGAACAGCCGAACCCTTGGGACCTGCTCCAGCCCCAGGATGCGATGGGCCGACATCGA
>JANXOF010000068.1 GCA_025353725.1 Polyangiaceae bacterium
CGCTTTCTCGACGATGGAAGGCTTCGCCTGGAAAACAACGCCAGTGAGCGCGCGTTGAGAGTCATTGCCGTCGGGCGCAAAGCGTGGATGTTTTGCGGATCGGGCGTCCACGCGCAAGCGGCGGCCAACCTCTTTTCCCTCCTCGGGTCGTGCATTCTGCACGACCTCGACCCCGAATCCTACCTTGAGGCAATGATTCGTATCGTGCCGTATTGGCCCCGCGCTCGGTATCTCGAGCTCGCGCCAAGGTACTGGTTGCGAACGCGGGCTCGCCTCGACCCGAAGCAGCTCACGTTGCCGCTCGGCTCCATCACGGTGCCGCCCGCGGAACAACAGCCTGCGGCGAGCTAAGCCAACTTCCACGCTCGCGAGTCTCGGCCATCGCAGGCTCCAAGTCGAGAACGTGTCTCCGTGCAGGGGAGACCATTTCACGACGATCGTTGCAGAAGGTTCCAGTCCCAGCGGAATGCCGACCGATCTGGCTCTCTTCGACCGTGGAGTTCCTCGCATTGTCGCCGGGTCGCGAATGGGATTACGCAGTCAGCGAGGGGAACGTCGTGTTCTTCGACGCCCCTCAACTCGCCGGCTGCCGCCACTACCTTTATTGGCGCGGCGAGTGAGCCACGCGAGGTAGCCCTCGCGGTAGTGGGCTTCGATCTCCCCATAGACATTTCCTCCAACGCCAGATGAAATTGGTCACTTATGGGGACCACTCGCCTTCGTCAGTTTTGCGCCATCGCCGAGACCGGGGGCATGCGCGACGCAGCGCGGTTACTCCACATCTCCCATAGCGGTCTCTCGAAGAGCATGTTCCACGTACTTTATGGCCGAGGTGATGGACCGCTCGCTTCGTGGATGCCGGGTGTCGATTCGTGAGGCTCTGCCGGGGGCGATAGAGGAGGCTGTCGCACACGGAGAGGTCGACCTCGGCATTACGTACGTGCCTATCCCGCGGGAGGCGGTCGAATACCTGCGCGTGACGACGCTCGAGATGGGCATTTTCGGTCGACGCGAGATGTTCGCTGAAACGCGCGCTGAAGACCTGCCCTTTTGCGCGCCAGCGATCCCGATCCGCGGAAGTATCAGTCCGTTCCGCGGGCTCGATGGCTGGCCCGAAGAGCGCTGCGCCCGGACGATTGTCTACGCCGCCGACATGATGCAGACCGGACTCGATCTCGCGCGGCGCGGAGTGGCGGTCGTCTTCATTCCGACCTTCGTGGCCGCTCTTCACAACCGGACGGCTCAAGCGCGTTATGCCCTCGAGAGGCTGAAGAAGCCAAAGGGGCTCGATGCGCGCTCGCGGCGGCGAGACGTGACGCTCGTGAAACGACGTTCGCCCGAGGAGGACTCGTCCTTCAAGAAGATCGCCGCGGCCCTACGCAATGTTTGCCGCGCTACTGAGTGATCCTCCTGAGGCGCCGCTCACCTGACGGTCGACTGATTGGTCACCGAGAGCGACCAATGAGTGACCATGCGTCCTTGGACGTAACGCGATCCGCAACTTAGACCTACGACAGCGTCGAGGAGCGCTCAACTCATGCATGGATTCGAAGAGCGCGTTCAGACCGCCACCGCTCTCGTTGCCTCTCTTGCCCTCCTGACAGGGTGCGCTGGAGGAGCGAGGACCGGCTCCGCGACGACAGTATCGACACTCGTGCTCGCACGAAAAAAAGATACGCTAAACCGAGCTCCTGATATCGAATCCCCATCTGTTCGAGTACGGACTCTCCTTCGATCGAAGGAATCGAGGACGAATATGGTCGAAATGCGCGGACGTCTGGCGCTGCACACGCATCCCGATGCGCGCCACGGTCTCATGGTTTTAAAGGGCAGAGTCCGCTTATTCGCAGGTGGCAAGCACATCGAACTTGGCCCAGGTGATTTTATTTCGATTCCCGCCGGGTTGCCCCACGGATACGATCTGGTCAATAAGGGAGTACCGGCGCTGCTAGTCAGTTCCGATGGACCGGCCTACGACCCGGCGAAGACAGTGTCGCTCGAAGAACGCGAAGAAGTGCGGCGGAGCTTATCACCACCGAGGGGCGGCTCGCAGACAGCGCGTTCGAGGTCGTTGGCTCGCGCTACAGTCAAGTCTACCGGGATCGAAGCGCCTTACCGATTGCGGAGCTTCCTCGGTCCGCTCCCGATCTCGACGACGTGCTGATACGTGATCTCATTTTTCCCATGATTAACGGTTAAACTTGCGATCAATAGCGATTCGTGCTGCATGGGTTAGCTCAATTTCACGGTGATCTGGCCGATAGGTTTATTGTTGCGACAAGCGTGGCGGAAGAGGCGGTGTTGATGACAGCGGACAATCTGATCCTTGGCTGGAAGGGAGTTAACACGGTCAACGCTGGAAATTAGGATTCGGTACCGGTCGCAAATCTAGGCGCGCGGTTACTGCGTCCACGCGGAAGGCGCACTCAGGTCTCGGTCGACTTCGCGGCGTCCCACTCTTCGGCCAACTCCAGGTCTCGAACCCAACCTTCGATGTAGCCGTGATCCAGTGCGGCGCTGACGGTGGCGACGATACCGGCTACGTCACGTCGCTGCCGCTGGGAACCGCCGGATAGCTTAGACCACTCGAGCTTCGCGACGATCGTGTCCTCGGGTGACGCCACGAACACCGGTACTCCGAGGACGTTCATCTTCATGCGTCGCGCGAACTCGTCGCGACTGAACGCGCGGTTCTTCCGAAGGATCAGATCGACCTTCCAACCCGATGCGAGGTCGATCACGTTGAACATCGAGCGACACCTCAGCGCGTCTCGCGCGGCGTTGTCGTCGACGTAGTACTGGTCGGCTGGAATCGATGCGAGCAGCGCCTCGATCGCGGCCACGCTCGGGGGATCGATAACCAGGTCGAGGTCCTGGGTGCTCCGCGGCAGACCGTGCGCGGTGCTCGCGAAGGAGCCGGCGACCATGAAGGGGATGTGAGCGGCCTCGAGCAGCTGAGCTATGCGGTCAAGGAGACCGCTGACTTCGCCGCCCATCAACGTCGAGCGCGTGTGCGTCGCACGGCTGCGGCGAGCTCGACGCCCCAGATCCGGTCGAGGACGGCCTGCCGGGCCTCCGCGGCCGAAAGCTCAGGATGGCGCTGATGCTCCGCTTCGAAAGCGATCCGCCGCACGTCCTCGCTCATCTCGGCCGCGAGCCGCACCCGCTCCGATGGCCCCAGACGCCGAAGAACCGTGAGCTGTACGGCTCGCGCTTTGGCCTCGGTATCGGACGGGAACATCTTTACCGAGCTTAGGCGAGGATGGCGTGTCCGCAATCGCCATCTCCTTCGATCGTCGACGTCGGGCTCGCCGCCGCTCTTTACGGGGCAATATGCTGTCTCCAAAGATGCCCGGCGCGTCGACGATCGCCTGCCGCCGTAGCAGGTGGTGTCGGAACGGGAAGCGAGCGGTGACGAGCGCCGCGAGCAGAGCGACCAGGCCGCCGACAGCGAGGGTGAGGCGGCGCGGGCCGCGCGATGGCGGCGGGGCGGCGGTGGCGACCCGGCGGCAGAACGTGCTTGCCGCGACGCTCGGTCGCAGCTCGACCCAAAGCTGAGCGGGCGCGGGCTCATCGTCGAATGGCCGAACGAGGCGCACGAGCAGGGGCTTCGCGCAGACGTTTCTTTCGCCGCGAGGCAGGGCGAGTCGCAGCGTACGCGCGTTGTCGTCGCCCGTCAGCTGGAGGGCGCCGTTCCGGCTGCATCCGTCGCAGTCACCGCCTGCGCAGCGCGCACACGTGAGCCGTGCAGGCACGATGATCTGAACGTCGGCCGCGTCCGCGAGCCACGACGCGACCACGTCTACCTGAAGGTGGCCGCGTGGCGCCGGCGCGTTCTCTAGTTCTCCGGGATCGAGCACGCGAGCGAGCGCTGCACTCATCGGTTCACTTCGAGTCGATGCCGTGCAGGGGCGAATAGGTAGCGCAAACGGTCAAGGCGGAAGCCGAGAGAAGACGTAACGCGCATTTCACGACGATCGTTGCAGAAGGTTCCAGTCCCAGCGGAATGCCGACCGATCTGGCGAGCGGACCGAAGTACGGCGTCCGCGCTTCGTTTCGCTCGAGGCTCGCCGCCGCGCTCTCGTTGACGACGGGAATCGACGCGCTTGCTTCCCTCTCTTCGCTCGAGCGTGAGGGTTCTCCTACTCTGCCGCCCCGCGAAGGCGACATCAACGTCTTCGGACAACCGCCAGGCTCGGACTACACCGCCGATTCGTGGCGAACGTCGATCACCAACGTTGGCCCTTATGCCCACGCTGGCGTGAAGTTTGGTCCCCTCACGGCAACGCCCGGCGTGCGGGCCGATGCGTTTCTCATCGAAGGAGACCGCAACACACCTCGCGCCGGGCGCGCGCCGGGCTTGGGCTTCTCACGCCTGGAGACCGCCATCGCACCGCGGTTCAAAGCTCGATGGGAGGTGACGCCGCGCGTATCGTTTTATGCCACCTACGGCACGTACCACCAGGCTCCCGAGCCTGAGGATCTCTCCGCGGTGTTCGGGACGCCCGACCTCGCACTCGAGCGCGCGACGCACATGACGCTCGGCGAATCACTGCGTATTACACCTACGTTGTCGGCCGACGTGGTTGCGTTCAAATCAACCGCGGTGCTCACCACGTCAAATCCGCGACCCGCGACGATGGCAAGCAGTGGGTACGCAGTGATCCAATGCTTCGTTCCGTCGAAAATAGGCGTGTAAAGTGCCAACTCGCCACCGTCGAAGCGAAGCTCGAAGTGGTGATGCGAGCCTTTGCCAAGCGCTCCGAGAAGATGGGCAAGATGCCGAAGATTGCTCGGCCTCCACGTACACCCGCGGAAGTTGCCGATAGCCGTCTTCAGCAGGCGCTTCTGCGCGCCGACAAGGTCGTTACCGAAGAGAAAATTGAGCCGGTTCCCGAGGCCCTTAAGAAGTGTCCGGTCTGTGACGGAACGTCCTTTCGGAGCGTCGGGACGGGTAAACCGAGCGAGAGCTACGTTTATGTCCCAGGTAATGCAGGCGTCTCGTCGTTCTCCGCGAGGTTGTCGCTTGTCGCTGCGGAGGCTGCGTCATCACAGCCCCTGCGCCGCCGCGATGGAGCGAAAAAACGCGGTACGGCTCGAGCTTCGTGGCTCACCTGGTCGTCTCGAAGTGCCTTATGGTCACGCCGCATTGCCGGCTTGAGAAAAGCTTTGCGCGCACCGGAATGCCCGTGGCGCGAAGCACGATCAATGACCTTTTTCGTCGCGCCGGACAGAAGTTTGAACCGCTACGAGCTTCGCTTTTTACCGCTCTCACGGAAGACTTTCTTGTTCATGCCGATGAGACCTCTTTCAAGCTGACGACGCAGACGTCGAAGGCGTTTATTTGGGCCTTTGTCGGTCAGAGCCTCACGGGCTACGCCTTCGCTCTCACGCGTGGTGGCGACCTGCCTCTCGCCGTG
>JANXOF010000091.1 GCA_025353725.1 Polyangiaceae bacterium
TAGCCTCATGCAGTGTGAGACCTCGAGACTTCGCCTTCTTGGTCATGCGCTTCCAAAACGCGTCGGTGTGTTTCACCGTCTTCGCGACGGTAACGACGCGCTTCGTACCCGCTTTGGGCCGACCCATCTTCGGGAGCTCGAATCGTGAACGTGTACCGGTGCGCCTCGCGGGACCTTTCGTTGCCTCTGTCACCGCGCACAAGTCACGGAGAACGACGCGCCTGCCGTCCTTGCTAAGCACGACGAGTTCGAGTTCGCCCCCGAGCGCGTGCACGTACCGGCGAAGGGTGTCGAGCGCGACGTCGCCCAACGCGTCGCGATGTTCAAGTCGCCGTGCGGTTCGACACGCTCAGCCACGCGGACAGCGGAGCGGGTCTACGGAACGGCGTTGGGGGTCGAGCTTGCGCACATCGTTGAGGCGCCGATTGCGGTTGCGATTGGCGGCCAGCTCACGCGTCTACTTGAGGACCCCGTCCCGGCGAGCGCTCCGTCTGCCCCGAGCTTGGCTCCGAACCCACCCTTCCGCGCGAAGGATGCACTCTGCACTGGGCTGCTCATGGGCGGTGACTTCGGTAACGAGAGGGTTTATCCGGTGCCCAGTCGGGATGTCGATTTCAGTATCGCTGGGGAAAAGCAGCTCTCTGAGGTGCCCAGAGACGGAATTGAACCGCCGACACGGGGATTTTCAATCCCCTGCTCTACCAACTGAGCTATCTGGGCGCTGAAGCGGGACGGAACATCTAAAATCTCGGCGCTCTTGTCAAGAACAACTGCCCGTCGGTCCACTTCAATGGGGTTTTTAGCGATGCGTTGGCTCCGTCGAACTTGGCTTCACTCAGAAAAGGGCGCCCCAGACGCCCCGCGTGTCGAGACGAGTTTCGAAAGCTGACTCCTGGTAGCTTAGGAGGCTGTGACGACTGCCCTCGATTCGCTTGGTCTTCTCGGCACGACGATTGCGGGCAAGTACGCGCTCGAGTCCGTCGTCGGTCAGGGCGGGTTTGCGATCGTTTATAGGGCGCAGCACCTCTTGTGGAAGCGACCCGTAGCCGTGAAGGTTTTCACCGCGCTCGGCGAAGTCGCCGAGGGGCAGCGCGAAAAGCTTCTCGAGGACTTTATTCAAGAGGGAGCACTTCTCGCAGATTTGTCGGAGCGGTCGACGGCGATCGTGCAGGCGCGCGACATCGGTATGCTCGTTACGGCGAAGGGCGACAGCGTCCCCTACATGGTTCTCGAGTGGCTTGAGGGCGCGCCGCTCGAGGACGTGTTGGCGAAGGAGCACGCGGCGAACGCTCCGCTCCGCAGTCTCGAGGACGTTGTCCGATGGCTCGACCCGATAGGCGAAGCGCTCGCACTTGCCCATAAGAAAGGCATTGCCCATCGCGACGTGAAGCCCGCGAACATCTTTATCCTTAGCGAGGGGTCCCTCGGGGGAGTTAAGCTCCTCGACTTCGGAATTGCCAAAGTCGTGCAAGATGCACAGAAGTTAGGCTTTGGTAGAACCGCGGGTCACATTACGTCCTTTACGCCTCTCTATGGGGCGCCCGAGCAATTCAATCGGTCGTACGGTTCCACGGGCCCTTGGACGGATGTGTTCGCGCTTGCTCTCGTCGTGGCCGAGGTTGCCTCGGGTAAAGAACCCATGAGCGGCGATACAATTATGCAGCTCGCCGTTGCGTCGGCGGACGAACGGGTGCGGCCGACGCCTCGCACGCTTGGCGTTTCTATATCCGACGACGTCGAAGCCATTTTCGCAAAAGCGGTGGCCGTGAAGCCCGAGGCGCGGTTCCAAAACGCGGCCGACTTTTGGAATGCGCTTCGCTCGGCCGTCATTGGTGACAGGTTGACGTCCATGGCGAGCTCGCGGATGCCAAGCGTCTCTCGCTACGACATTGCGTCTGACGCTGCCGTGGCGACGACGGCGCTGGCCGTCGCTCCGCCGTTGACATCGGGCGCGTCGACGGTGTCGGGCGCCTCGGGCCAATTGACAAGTCCGGATACCCGCGGCGCTTGGAAGAGCCGCGCAAAGGTGCTCGTTGTCGTCGCGGTGGCGGTAGGGGCTCTTGCCGTGGGCGGTGCCGTGGGTGTTCGCGCGCTACAAGCACGCGATGGAAGTCAGGTAACACCCGCGGGAACGGCGCCCCTACCAAGCTCGGCGCTAGCCGTCCCGTTCGCCTCGGCTCCTGTCTCTGCCATATCCCCACCAAAAGATTGCGCGGATGGCATGGTGATGATTCCAGGAGGCGAGTTCTTTATGGGATCCGAAGAGACGGATGTGCTCGACCGCGAGGCCCCCGCGCACAAGGTCAAGCTCTCGCCCTATTGTCTCGACCCTTACGAAACCACGGTTGCGGAATACAGAAAATGCAGCGATCGCGGGGCCTGCCGACGAGCGGGGAAGGAGAACGTGTGGCCCGGCATTACTAACGTTCAGCGCAAAATTTACGACCCTCTTTGTACGATTACCGACCCGGTCGCGAAGGCTACGCATCCAGTCAATTGTGTCGATTGGGACCAGGCGCGTGAAGCTTGCGAGGCGCGCGGCGCGAGGCTGCCCACTGAGGCGGAGTGGGAATTTGCGGCCCGAGGGCCTGATGGCCGAACGTATCCCTGGGGCGATGACCCGCCGAGCGCCAAGCTCCTCAATGCCTGCGGGAAGGAATGCGTCGCTTGGCAGCGTGCCCACCCCGAACCCGACACCACACCGGCGCTCATGTACGCGGCAGACGATGGCTATCCGAACACGGCACCGGTCGGCAGCTTTCCAGAGGGAAAGTCTCGTTACGGTATCTATGACGTCGTTGGGAACGTGTGGGAATGGGTGGCCGACTTTCACGCCGACTACGAACAGGGGGCCGCGAGCGCGACCATGGCTGACCCGAAAGGGCCGCTTTCAGGCACCGCGCGCGTGATCCGCGGCGGCGCTTGGAACGGCTCAAAAACAGCCTGGTTGCGTCCCTCCGTCCGCTTTCACGTCGCGCAGTCTGCGCGCAGCTACGGGTTCGGGTTTCGGTGCGCAAAGTCGCTCTGACACTCTAAGTCGCGGCACCATGCAGGCAGTGCGGGTGCGCGGGCGCGGCCTTTGATAGGCTCGCAAGCGCCGATGGATTTTCCCGACCCTCTCGCGCTCGTCGGAACGACGGTCGCGCAAAAGTATGACGTCGAGCGCGTGGTCGGCGAGGGCGGTTTCGCGCTGGTTTATCGCGCGATGCACAAGGTTTGGCAGCGACCCGTAGCGATAAAAGTGTTTCGCGCGATGGGAGGCCTTGCCCCCGAACCTCGAGCGCTGCTCATCAAAAGCTTTATCCAGGAAGGCGCGCTGCTCGCCGATCTCTCGGAGCGATCCGCCGCAATCTGCCAAGCGCGCGACGTCGGCGTTCTCCGAACGAAAGACGGCCAGGCGTACCCTTACATGGTGCTCGAGTGGCTCGAGGGCCGTTCGCTCGAGCAAGTGATTACAGACGAGACGGCGGCTCGAATGCCTCCCCGCAGCGCACTCGAGACCTTGCTCATTCTCGAGCCTGCCGCGCAGGCGCTCGCGCTCGCACACCGGAAGGGGATTGCGCATCGTGACGTGAAGCCCGCGAACCTCTTCGTGATTGGAAATGCTCGGGACGCAAGTGCAGAATACACGATTAAGATCTTGGACTTTGGCATCGCAAAAGTGGTTCAAGACGTTCAGCGCGAGGCCGGGTCATTTCAGCAGACCCAAGGCGTCGTTTCGTCGTTCACGCCGTCCTACGGCGCGCCGGAGCAGTTTTCTCGCACCTACGGCGCGACCGGGCCGTGGACGGACGTGTTCGCACTCGCGCTCATTTTTACCGAGCTCATGACCCACCAGTCGCCGCTCGGTGGCGACGACCTTACGCAGCTTGCGTTCTGTTCGATGGACCCTTTGAGGCGTCCCACGCCGCGCAGATTCGGCGTCGAGACCTCCGACGCACTCGATGCCGTTCTCCGGCGCGCGCTTGCCGTTTCCCCTGACGAGCGCTTTCGCTCGATGGGCGAGTTTTGGGACGCGCTCCGCCAAGCCCTTGCGATGGACCCCATTCGCTCGGTTCATGGCGTTCCCAGCCGACTCTCGGGCGTAGGCTTCGTTGTCCCGGGGTCTGCGCCGTCGTTGCCTGGCGTGCCTGATGTTTCGACCTACACGCCGAGCTTCGCGAGTCAGCCAGGCGACAACCGGGGTGCTGTACCGATTCAATCGACGATGATCACGGCTGACCCTCGTTATCTTCTTGCCGCGCCCTCCGTGGTAGCTCCGCGCTCGGCAAGCGCGTTGCCGCTGGCTGCGGCCGTTGCAGGCGGCCTTGCTCTCGTCGCGGCGCTCGGTTTTGGCGCCAATTTTGCCCTGCGTGGAGTCCGCTCTCGCGCACCTTCTCCCGAGGCGAGTTCGACGCCGGCTGCGGTGGTTGCCGTCGTCCCGAACCCTCCCGCGCCTACCTGTCCGCAGGGGATGGTCTCCATTCCGGGCGGTAAGTTTTTCATGGGCTCGGACGACCCGAGCGACGAGGAGTCGGAGCGCCCCGCGCATCAAGTTTCGCTTTCCCCCTATTGCATCGATACGACCGAGGTAACGGTCAATCAGTACAAGGCGTGTAGTGATAAAGGCGAATGCAAGCGCGCGCCGCGGGACAACGAATGGCCTGGAATCACGGCACGCGAGAAGAAAATCTACGATCCGCTTTGCACGATCCGCGACGCTGAAGCGCACGGCACGTATCCGGTCAATTGCGTCGATTGGGACCTCGCGAATACGTTTTGCAAAGCCTCGGGTAAGCGTCTTCCGAGCGAAGCCGAATGGGAGTTTGCGACCCGCGGTTCAGACGGTCGCAAGTACCCGTGGGGCGACGAGCCTCCGACCGATGGTTCGCGCTTGAACGCTTGCGGCAAAGAATGTCTTGCGTGGGGGAAAAAGCACAACGAAGACGTCTCTGCGATGTACGCGGCTAGCGACGGCTTCGAAACCACGGCGCCGGTAGGCTCTTTCCCGAAGGGTGCTTCGCCGTTCGGGCTGCAAGATGTCGTCGGGAATGTTTGGGAGTGGGCGTCGGATTGGTATGCCGACTATGCGCCCGGAGCAGCGACCGACCCTCCTGGCGGTTCGGCAGGCACGGAGCGCGTCCTCCGCGGCGGCGCTTGGAACGGCAGCGATCCGGCGTGGGTGCGTCCGACGTACCGCTTCAAGAGCCAACCTGCGCTGCGCAGTCACGGCGTCGGATTTCGCTGCGCCAAACGGCTCGAGTAGCTCAGGGTTCGACGGTCAGCTCACGCACGGCGCGCAGCTTCGGCCCCTCGATCGAGGCTTCGAAAACGACGTCGTAGTTGCCGGCTTTGGTGGGCGAAAACGTCCCGCGGTAGAGGCCTTGGCCTTGGGACACAACGGGGATCGACACGCCATCCACCGTGGCGCTGTGGTCGAAAAGTGTCATGCGCGGCTCCGTGATTTTCGTGCGGGGCCCCGCGGTCCCCGGCGTGACGTGAGCCGTGAGTTCGACCCGGCGACCCACGTGGGTAAGTGGGAGAGGGTCAAAGAGCACACGCGCGCGCCCTGTGGTCACCGCCGCGTCACCGCCGAACTGCTTCACGTCGTCGTCGTATTCGCTGAGGAGTAGCGCGGCGGAGTGGTCGGTCGGGTCGAGCTGAGTCGCGTCCCTAGCGAGATCGCGCGCGCCGCCCACGTCGCCGCCGTTTTGCGCGACCATCGCACGCGTCACGAGCTCCATCGAGGCTGTCGAGCGAAGCTGCAAGAGATCCACGTCGTTAGGCCATCGTTTGAGTCCGGTCACCACAAGGTCGCGCACGCAGTCGCCAGGTGGCGTGACGTAGCGGCTATCGGCGAGCGCGGCGCGCGTTCTGTTGATGTAGGCGTCGTGGTCGGCGTCGCCCCTTCGTGCCGCGTATTGCATGGCGAGCCCCGCAACGGCGGCGCAGAGGAGCAGCGCGAGCAAAATCACGGCGAACGGCTTGTTTCGTGGTTCGCGTACGCCGCTCTCGGCCGCGGGCGACGTTCCGAGCTGGCCATTGTGGGACGGCGTGAGCGCAGGCGGGGAAGGAGCGCGAGCTACGCTTGCGGCGTCGTCGAGCGTCGGGTCGAGCGCTCGAACGCGTTTCTCGGCGGCGCTACTTAGTCGCGCGAGGACGTCGACTTCGGAAATCGTCAGGTGGGCTTCTTTGGCCACCGCGGCGAGTTGCGCGCCGAATACGCGCGCGTTCGCGGCTCGGTCGGCGGGATCTTTCGCGAGGTTGTCCATCACGAGCTTTGCGAGCGCGGGAGGAACGTCCGCGGCGCGCGGCCACGACAAGAGCGGCGGCGGCGCCTCGTGAATGTGCTTGATCAGCAGGCCCACAGGCTCGGCGTCGAACGGCGTGCGCCCGGCGAGCATCTGGTAGACGATGGTCGCGATGGAATAGACGTCGCCGGGGGGGCCGACGGTCGTGCCTTGCGCGCCTTCGGGCGAGATGTAGCGAGCTGTGCCGAAAACGTGGCCTGCGATCGTTTGCATCGACGGGTCGCCGAGATGAAACTTTGCGATGCCGAAGTCGAGGACTTTGACCCAATCGCCGAGCTCCGCGCGCCGCACGAGCATCACGTTCTCGGGTTTGAGATCCCGATGCACGATTCCACGCGCGTGGCCCTCACCCACGGCGTCGCAAATCTGAAGCGCAATCGAGAGCGCGCGAGCAGTGTGCAGGACGCCTCCCGCGGCCTCGATCCCTGCGGCCAGTGACATGCCATCGAGGTACTCCATGACGATGTAGAGTGCATGGTCCGGAAGCTGCCCCGCGAGATAGACCTCGACGACGTGAGGGTGCTGGAGGCGACTCGCGATTTTGGCTTCGCGGTTGAACCGCGCGACGAGCTGCGCATTGCCCGATAGCTCGCGGTGCAAAATCTTCACCGCGACGTTGCGATCGACGCCGCGCTGGTGTGCACGGTACACGCGTCCCATCGCCCCGACACCAGCGACGTCCAAAATCTGGATGTCCCCGGAGATGACCATGCCGATGTAAGGGTCCGTTTCCGCGGCGACTTCACCGGGCGTAGTTTCGAGCCGCGTGCCGTCTTTGGCGCAGAACGCTGCGGTCGGCTCGTAGTCCGCGCCGCATTGGGGACACCGTTTCTGCGCTTTCGACGAGGCACTCAACACGAAAGGCAGCGTAGCGCCGGATCCCGGTCCACCGGATCGTCTGTTTCACCCGCTTGGATCAAGCGATGCGCCGTCCGGCGGGCCGAGAGGCTGACATGGCCTACATTTGTCGAAAATAAAGCCTAAATCCGACGTCAGTGCGCAAGGCATGGTGTGTGCTGTGAGAGACGCACGCCTACCCGGGCAATCTCTCGAAGGAGAAGAACGATGCGCAATCTTCGTAGTTTCAGCCGCTTTGCGATGGTGACCCTAGCCGGCCTCGCGAGCGCGACCTTGGTGACGACGGAAGTCCACGCGGACAGCGCATACGCGTCGACGGGCTCTTCGGTGCTGAAGTTTGACTCCATGAGGAGCCTCGACACGACGATCGACACCGGCTTTCTGGGCGCGGGGTTCGCGTCAGTTCGAGCGTTGATCAAGATCGACCCGGTGAAAGATGGCGGACCGCTCTACAGCGTGGACATGCCGAAAGGCGCGGTGGTCGAGGCGAGCTGGGCGGGGGATAAAAAGATTGTCCTCAAGACCGCGAACGGTTCGCAGACGGACGGGACGGTGACCGTGCGACACACGTTGACGCCGTCGCTCGAGGTTCGGCTCGGCGTCCTCGGCCTTAACGTGGAGTATGCGTTCAGCGCAAACGATCTGCTGAATCAGCTTCCAGGCGCCTCGTTCGACTACGATTCGAAGGGCCGCCAGACGTTTGCGCCGTGGGGTTTCGCGGCGGTCGATACGAAGCTGAACGCGCCTTCCCTTGCGGGGTCGACGCTGTTTGAACAGCCGCTCGAGGGTCTCGTCGACCGGAACACGTTGGAGGGGACCCTCGGGGTGCGCGCGACGACCAGGCCTACGTTTCAGTACAGAACGACCAGGGTTACGCTCAGCGGGGCAAAGTCTCCGATTACGACGTTGGCGGGTGAAGCCGTGATCGACGCGGTCGACGGTGATTTCATCGAGACCACGGCGCAGGTCGAGGGCGAAATGAGTGTCTCGGGATCCATGGAGATTCAGCCGTTCCTTACCCTCACGAAAGTGTTTCAAACCGGCCTGACCTCGGATGTCCCGTTTGACGTCGTCTCGAAGCCCTACGCGACACCGAACGCAAGTGTCACGTACCCGTCGACGGTGGTGCATATCCCTCTTCCGAACGTTCATGCACCCACGAAAGGCCTTGATCTCGGGGATGTGACGGCAGGGGGTAGCTCGAAGGTGTCGTCGGTATTCGTCGAGAACTCGGGCGAAATGGCGGCGACGATGACCTTTGCGTCGTCAGACCCGCAGTTCAAGGTCCCTGCGGGAAGCGTTACGGTCCCGCCGAAAGGCAAATACGAACTCAAAATATCGTTTGCGCCGAACAGCGATACCGCCGCGCGAGCCGACATCAAGGTGATCTCGAACGACCCCGATTCGCCTGAGCAAACGTTTCAAATCGGCGCCAACGGAGCACTGGTAGAGAAGAGCGACGGCCCCGCGCCAGTCGCCGCCGAGAGCGGTTGTGGCTGCAAGACGGCCGGCACCACAACCTCGAAGGGCACCGCCTCGACCGCGTTCCTTTTCGCGCTCGGCCTCGCCTTCGTGGGGGCCGCGCGTCGCCGGCGCCCCACCTCCTAAACGCTACTTCTTAGGTATTCGTTGCGCCATGATCCGCGTGTCCAACGGATCCAGAGCAGAATCGAGGAGAGGGTGGTTTCGCCCACGAATCCGAGCCAGCCGCCGAGTGCGCCTAAACCCGCGCGTTCGCCTAAAAAGTACGCAGCGGTCGGAATGCATGTCCAGATGACGCCGATAGCGATGAGGGCCGCGACGCGCACGTCTTTCGCGCCGCGCAGTGAGCCTCGGAGGACGATGTTCACGGCGTCGAGAACTTGAAACAGGGCGGCGATCAGCAGTAACCGACGCGCGACGTTGATGACGGCTGGGTCCTCGGAGAAAAACGACGCGAGGCCTCCGCCGAATCCGGCGAAAAGCAACCCGCAGAGCGCCATGAACGCGACGGCGACCTTGATGGCACTGCGTGCCACGGCGTCGGCTTCGGCGAGGTTTCGCCGACCGAGCGCCTGCCCGACCATCACGCTTGCCGATTCGCCCACAGCGACACCGGGTAAAAACGAGACGCGGATGACGCTAAAGGCGATTTGATGCGCGGCGATCTCGGCTTGCCCAATGCTGCCGAGAATCGCCGTAAAGGCCGTGAAAGCGACCATTTCGGCGCCAAATTGAAGGCCTGTAGGGACGCCAAGGTCGGCCACTTCGCGTGCGGCCTGGCGGAAGGTGAGCGGCCGGTGCGGAGGGACATCGCGCGATGTAATGTGGGCGACGCGCTCGGCTCGTGCGAGCAGCGTGAGCATCGCGAGGACTTCGATCGTCTCGGTCGCCGCCGTGGCCCAGCCGGCGCCGCGGACGCCGACCGCCGAAAAGCCGAAGTGTCCATAGATAAGTCCCCACGCGAGTGCGGCGTTGAAGAGATTACCCGTGATTCCCACGACCATCGGCGTGCGACTGTCGCCTATCGCCTGCCTGTGTTGAATGAGACCCGCGAGCGCGCACGTTTGCGGCGCACCGAGCGTGACCGCTGCCAGAAAATCGCGTGCGAAGGGCACGATGGCGGGGTCTGTGCCGAGCGCGCGAAGGACATGGCTGACGTCGCGGCACGCCAGCATGATCACGACGCCAAGTGCGGCCCCGATGACGACACCGGCCCGCGCGTAGACAAACCCGTCGCGCGGGCGACCCTGCCCGATGGCGTGAGCTGTCCGCACTTTGACGCCGCGCTGGATGCCGAACACGACGGAGTAGCCAAGAAACATAAGCGTCGTCGCGATACCGACGCCGCCGAGCGCCCCCGGCCCGAGGCCGCCCACGAGCTTGGTATCGACAAGACCCATGGCCGTCTCGCCGAGCATCGCGGCCGCGATCGGCCACGCGAGTTGGATAAGCTCTCGCGTGGTCGAACTCTCGGGTCGGTCTTTTTGGCCCAACGTGACAAGCCCGCGTAGGGTACGCGGCATGCGTAACCTCATGCTTTCTACTGTTCTTGCCGTTTCGTCCGTTGCGACTCTGTCACTCGTGGCGTGTGGTGGCGAGGCGACCGGCACGCCGACCGTTCCCACCGTTGAAATCCCCGAGGCTGGCCTTCCCGCGATGCCCTCGGCCCCAAGCGTGCCCGCCGTCGTCGACGCCGGCGCGGCCATGATGAAGAAGTAAGTGTCTTCGCCGGGCGGTTACCCGTGAGGGTCGCCGCTCGGGCCTACCGTCGTGCCTGCGCTTCGGAAGACGAGGCCTGAGGGGGTGGTCCCGAACCACGGCGATGCGAGACCGCATTCAGTGCACACGAGCCGATACGTTTTCGCAGCGCCGTCGACAGCGAGCGCCATACCGAAGCCGTCGCGAGGGCAATAAGTTACATTCCCCGACCGGAAAGTCGCCCAAAGGCGAACGATTTGGGAGTGACTTAAATGGGAGTGGGAGTGCGACTGTGAATGCTCGCTATCGGCGTGATCGGAGTCGGCAACGCCCTTCTCGCTCATGGCTTCTCTATTCTACACGTGTTCTCGAGGCTTGCCACGCGCCATCGGACGTCGTCGAAGAAACGGATCGGTTGTGGCCCCGTCCGCGCGCGGTTTCGACTATACCCTGCGGCATGAGCGCGACAGCTCGGAAGAGCCGCAGAGTCCTCGTGGTGGGTGCAACGGGTCGCCTGGGCGTAGCTATCGCTGAGGCCCTCGCAGACCGCGGTGACGAAGTCGTCCTGACGGCCCGCGACCCTAACAAACTCGAGGCGATCTCGGCCTCCCTCGCGCGGCCGAGCACGGGCTCGAAGCCCGCGGTTTTCGTGTGTGCAGACCTAACGCACCGCGATGCTGTCGAGCGCATCGTCGAGGGCCTTCGCGCGGCCGTTCCGCCGACCGCCGAGCGCGGGTCGATCGACGACATTGTGCTCGCGTGTGGTCCGTTCCCGCGGACGCCGTTTCAGGAGCTCCGCCGCGAAGATCTCGAGCGCACGTTCACGGTCCACGCCGTGGCGCCGCTGCTCTTGGTCCACGCGCTTGCAGGAGACCTAGCGAAGGCGCAAGGCGCTATCGTCGGCCTCGGGGACGCGGGCACGACTCGGCCGTACGAGCACCATGTGGCTTATTTAACAGCGAAAGGTGCGGTTCGGACGGGGCTACGCGCGCTCGCAGTGGAGCTCGCGCCGGACGTCCGCGTGAACATTGTGGAGCTGGGAATTGTCGCCGACCCCGAGGCCGACGCAGATCCGCTTCGCCAGCATCGCTTGGCCACGCGCTCGCAGCTCGGGCGCTTTGGCACGCCGCAAGAGGTGGTGCATGTTGTGCTTTCACTGCTCGACGCGACGTGGGCCACGGGCGAGACATGGGGCATCGGCAGCTAACGCCGAAGCAGACGGACGCGGATGGTTCCGAGGCGCTCCGTAGCGGCGTAGCGGTCGTCTACCCAGCGATAAAGCGTTGGGCAATGGTCCGCGAAGTCTTTCTCGCCGTCCGCAGGGTGCCCGAACGGGGCATTGTCGAAGAACACGAACGCGGCAGGGGGCGTGACCTCTGAAAGGGCGAGGATCGTCGCCTCGGCAGCGTCGCGATGGGCTTGAAGGGCGAGACGTTGTGCGGCATCGAGCCGAGCGCCAGGGCCTCCCTCGAGCGCTTGGTCGATGTTCAACTCAAAGTTGTAAATGAAGGGTGTGGCCGTGTGGCGCCGCGCGAGGAAGAGAAAGTAAGGGTCGAGACCGTACGTCTGGATTCGGTCGCTCGGCTTCGTGTTCTCGGCGACGAATGCGGCCGCGCGGTGGAGATCCGCGATGCTGAAATCGCCCCATGGGAAACGAGCGAGGTACTCGGCGGAACTGCGTTTTTCCGCAGTACTGCCGACGGACGCCCAGTCGGAGCGGCCAGCCGCGCTCATGCGCGCGTCTTGTCGGCACTTTAGGCCCAACGCCGTGGCCGCTGCGGCAGTGAGGAGGGTGACGACGTCGGCTCGCGCGCGTCCGCGCCGAGCGAGCCCTGCGAGGATGACGAGCTGTGCGACGGACGTGCCGAGCGTCACCATGTGGAGGTGATACGGGAACGCTTTGCCTTGACCGACGAAGACGAGCATACCGCCTATCGGCAGCACCAGTGCGAGGAGCGAACGGCGTGGGAGGTCGAGAACAAAGTAAGCCGCGATAAATCCGCCGCTTGTCGCAAATGCCCAATCAATTTGTGGTGCGTTACCGTAGGCCCGATAGCAGCCCATAAACGAGCGATGCCAAATCGTATGGTGAAGAAGAGGGACTTTCGATAGGACTTGAATGGCGGACGAGGCATCTTCGTAAATGACAACGAAACTGAGCATGGCGACGAGCGACACGAGAGCTCCGACCGTGCTCGCGAGGAGAACGCGCGTCGTCGAGACGGCAAGGCTTGCGCGGTCAAAAAGAAGAACGAAAAGCTGAAGAACCGCGAAAACGACGCACGGAGGCTTGCCGAACCACGTCAAAGACGAGAGCGTGGCCGCGACTCCAAAAAGCCACGTCGCACGCGTGGGCGAGCGTGTGTCGTGAGCCGCGGCTTGAAGAGCGAGCGAGCCAAGAAGAAGCGCGGCGTAAAAACCCTCGCGCTGGTTCGCGTGCCACCAGCCGTAGCGTGCGAATTGGGACCCCAAGATAGCGACTCCGGCCATGGCCCACGCCACGCGCGCGACTTGGTGCTCGCGGAACGCGGCGCGCGCGCCGACCCAGCGCGGAAGCGTCGACGCCGCCGCCGCGTAGATGAGCACCACAAAGGAGGTGTCGACCACACGAAACGCGTGCCCGTCTTCGCCCGCGAGCGCCTGAATGAGAACGTTCCACGCGTGCGGGAGCGGCCCATTGATTTCGCGGAAGTCACGGTACGCTTTTTCTCCGTTGCGAAGCGCCCACGCCACGTAGTGGAAGATCCCCTGGTCGCGCC
This sequence comes from Polyangiaceae bacterium, assembly GCA_025353725.1. Taxonomy (GTDB): domain Bacteria; phylum Myxococcota_A; class Polyangia; order Polyangiales; family Polyangiaceae; genus Labilithrix. The sequence continues at coordinate 13,088 of JANXOF010000091.1, forward strand.
CAAGCACTGCGTAGGTGAGCGAAAATAGCGCGGAAAGTGTCGCCGCCACGCAACCCAGCGTGGCAAGTGCGGGCGCCACCGACATAAGGTGCCGCGCGAGCGTTCGAAGAAAGGCGCCTTTGCTTAGCGACGACACGGGTCTACGGACCAAGCGCGGGATCACGCCATTCTAGACCCGTCACCACGACTACCCGGAGCGTTGGTGCGTCGGACCAGTGAAAGGCCACGGCGGATACGGTAACGACAAGGTCTAGCCATCCGTCAGTGCGCTGCGAGCTGCTTGGCACGACCGTTTCGAGGCTCCAGTGGCCGTCCTCGACGGCGCCGCTTGAACCAAGGCGCCGCCCGTTGATGTAGAGCGTAACGACAGCCTTTGCGCGAATCACTTTCTCGTTGAGCCATCCCTTTACGCTAAGGCGCATTGGGCGCCGTTCATGACTCTTGAGGCGGACGTGACCGCGCTGGCCCATCCACCGGAACGCGTGGTGTCGAAAATCGTCGGGTGGGTCGTATTCGACGTTCGAAAACCCTTCCTCGAAAAGCACATCCGCGCGAGACGCGACAGCTAGCGCGCGCGAAGCCCCAGCGTCGACGGCGACGGCTCGACCGAGCTGCTCGCGAGCATCGACCTCGCGTTGCATGTCTGCGCTCACGTTAGCCTTCGCGCAGCTCGGCAGGGGCAAGAGGAGGACGGCAACAAGATGCCAGCGGAGGCGAAAGCGCGTCATCGTCTCGGCTCCTCCAGGTCGACGACGACGAGCCCGCGGCTCGCGAATGCACGCCGGTGCCGGCTGTCCAGCGAGGTGAGATTATCGAGAAAGTCGATGACGTACGGAGCGTGCGCTCGCCAAACTTCTTGCTCATCCGCGACCTCCTGCACCCAATAATCTCGACGGTAGTGATAACGAGAATATCCGATGCTGACGTAAGCGAGGTAACGAATACCGAGCGACCGGAAGTACGTCTCCACCGCTTCGCTTCCCTGAAAGTACGGAATTCCTGGCTTTGTGCTCGAGTAGCCAGGCATGTCGAGATTCGAAATTTGATTTCGCGAAAAATCGAAGTGGTACGGCTCATCCAGCAAAACTCCAAGCTTTGCGCCGACGGGTACAGAGGCTTGCAGCTGCTGATAAAGCGACACTTCGGGCGGATCCGTATCGGGACCTCGCGGGAAGCTTGCGTTGAGCTGCTCGATGTTGCGTAGCGCGCGGGAGTAGAAGGTGAGAAGCTGGGGGCGAGACTCTGCCCACGTCGCCACCACGCCAACAAACGCCGTCGCAGCGACGAATGCGCAACGCGTGAAGCGCGTATCCCCGTTCCATTGCGTTGACGTAACGAGGATAACGGCCAGCGGTATCACGACGAGGAAACCGGCTGCGTAGCGACCTAGCGTCGACGAATCGCCCTGCGTAAGACCGTGTACCAGAGCGACGAAACCTGCCGCCGAGCCGATTAGAAAAGAGTGTGTTGGACGCCTAGAACTCGTGTCCTTTAGAAGGAGTGCGGCAAAGAGGAATACGCCAAGCAGTTTCACGGGAAGCCCGTCGAGCAGCGTGCCAAGCTCAAGGCCGAGTTCGCGCAGTATCGTCGACGACCCGCTTTGAAATTGCATCGCGGGATTGGCGGTGCCAGCCATGAGCGGATAGAAAAAAGTTCGATTGGATTGCCATGCCATCACGAACCACGGGCCGAGTGCCGCGAGTGTGAAAAGCGCAGCGAAGGCGGGTTCGACCCCTTGCGTTCGTGCGCGTGACTTGAGTGAGTCGCGAGAGGTTAGGAACTTCGATACGTACAAGGCGACCACCGTGACTGCCGAGACCACGATGTAGTTTTGGCGAAGTGTGCATGTTGCAGCCGCGACGCTGGCGAGGGGCAATGCGTTCTGCCACGGCCGTCGCTCGCGTTGGTCGAGCCAAACTGCCGTTCGAAAGAGTCCGAGAAAGAAAGCGACGCCGGAGTAGTAGCTCGCAGTGTTGATCGACAAATTCGGTAAGGAAAGCAGGAAAAACAGGGTGCCGAGGGCTACGAACCACGGAACTTTTCGGGCTTTTGAACGATATCCGACGATGAGCAGAGAGATCATGAGCAGGCATATGCTGCGATCAAACGTGTTTGCCTGGCTTGGTACAGCTCTTAGAGCAACGATCTCGAGGAAGAGTGTTTGACCTCCGAGAGCGGACAATCGGCGTAGGCTGAATGGCTCGATGACAGCACCGGTGTCGAGCATTCGCCTCACAAACGACAAATAGGCAATGTCGTCGTCGTAAGGGTTTGTGTGGCTGTCTGCGATTCCCCCGAGGTAGTGGATGGCAAAGATACATCCGACAATCGCGCTCGCCACGGCGAGCCCGGGTTCGCTAAGGGCCGCGTGAGCGAGCTTTCGTACGCGTAGACTTACCGCTCTTCGCTCCAAAATAACGGCGCCGATGGCAAGTGCCAAGCCTGCTTCGACGACGACGAATGCAGCCGACCGATTCATCAAGGAAAATGAAGCGAGTAAGCCGCCGCACGCGCACACGGCAGACGCGCCCCACACCGTCCGCAAACCGAGGTCCACCCGATCCCTCCGGGCCACTGCGAAGCGCATGAGCGAGCCCCAACCCGCGAACGAGACGACGACGAGCAGCGACCAAACCGCTGTCTCCCTAAGCGGGTTTCGACTCATCTTCGGAGCGACGTAAACGAACGAGCCTACGATCGCCGCAACCATCGCTCCAACCGTCGCGTGCCGCGCGACGTCGCGCTTCGGACCGCCGATACGCGTCGAACGGTCCACTCCGGTCAGTTGCATGGGCGCCTAGCTATCATGCGATCGTTTGGGTGTCGACGTTCGCTCCGCCGTCCAGGAGCGCGCGCAGAGCGTTTTGCTCGTTCTTCGTCCTTGCGTCGACGTGCTAGCGTGGGGCTCGTCAATGATTAGCCTCGATGCAGCATCTTGGATTGCCAGTGGGCTCCGCGACGGCGCCAGACTTCGAGCCACGATGGCGACGGACGAAACGACCGTCGCTGCCATCGGGGCGGTCGCCGGCGCGCTGACCGAATGCCTCGGCGCTGGGGGAAAAGTTCTTCTCTTTGGGAACGGCGGGAGCGCCGCGGATGCCCAGCACATATCCGCCGAGCTCGTGGGTCGATTTACCGTCAACCGCAAGCCGCTGGCGGCTATCGCACTCACGGTCGACACCTCGGCCATTACTGCGATTGCAAACGACTTCGGATACGATCACGTGTTCGATCGACAGCTCCGCGCGCTTGGTCGGCCGGGCGACGTCGCGTTCGCGATCAGCACCAGCGGGAAATCAGAGAGCATCCTTCGCGCGGTTCGATCGGCGAGGGAATTGGGCATGAAGGTTGTCGGATTGACCGGCGCGGCGGGTGTCGATTTTGCAACTCTTTGTGACGCAGCAGTCGTCGTTCCGACCCGCGAGACCGCTCGGATTCAGGAGCTTCACATCGCGGTCGGCCATCTCGTCTGCATGATCGTCGAAGCCGACTTGTGTGGGCTCGCCCCACCCGTTCGCGCATGCCGACCGGGCTCGAAGGAGTCCACGCTCAACGACCTTTTGCCGCTACGAGAGCTCTATCGTACGCAAGGGCGCACGGTCGTCTGGACGAATGGATGTTTCGATATCCTCCATGCTGGGCATGTCGAGAGCCTTACCGCCGCTCGACGGCTTGGTGACATTTTGGTCGTAGGAGTCAACGACGACGCCCATGTTCGCCGCGTGAGGGGCCCGAGTCGACCGATTCACAGTCTTTCGCAGCGGGTGGCTGTTCTGAGCGCGCTGGAAGCTGTTGACCACGTGGTGGTGTTTGCGGAGGCGACTCCGGCAGCCGCGTTGGGCCTACTTAGGCCCGACGTTCACTGCAAAGGAGCGGACTATGCACCACCCCATGGCGCGCCTATTCCCGAGGCGGAGGTAGTGACTGCTTATGGCGGGCGTATCGAATTCTTGCCGATGGTCGAGGGACTCTCGACGTCTTCGATTGCGTCGCGACTCCGAGGCTAGTTCATGCCTTCCGCTGCAGTCTTTCTCGACCGCGACGGCACCCTCATCGAGGACCCCGGTTACCTCTCCGATGCGAGCCGAGTGCGCCTGATGCCCGGCGCGTTGCGTGCCCTTCTTGCGTTTCGCAATCGAGGATTATTGCTGGTCGTGGTGAGTAACCAGTCCGGAGTTCCGCGCGGCCTCGTTACGAAGGAGGAGCACGTCGCCATCGATGCTCGCATGAAGTCGATGTTCGCTGGCGAAGGCGTTCCGCTCGACGGCGCGTATTATTGCTTTCACCTTCCGGACGAGGGGTGCCTATGCCGCAAGCCGCGCACGGGGATGATCGATAGAGCGGTGCGCGAGTTAGGCATCGAACGTTCAAGCTCTTACATGATTGGCGATAAGCCAAGTGATGTCGAAGCGGGGCGAGCCGCGGGGTGTCGAACGGGCGGGCTGGGCAGTGCATTCTCTGCGCCCCTCGCTAGGCCTCAGCCGGATTACAGTGGCGAGAGCTGGCTGGATCTTCTTAAATGCATGGAGTCCGAGTGGTAGCGCTGAGCTCACGGAAAGTTGAATCGATGGTTGCTTCCTTCCGCGACAAGCATGTCGTGGTGGTTGGCGACGTGATGCTCGACGAATACATGCGCGGCGAGGTTTCGCGCGTGTCGCCTGAAGCGCCCGTTCCGATTGTTGACCTCACAGAGCGGCGTTTCATGCCCGGGGGGGCCGCGAACGCGGTGGCGAACGTCGTAAGTCTCGGTGGCAAGGCCACGCTCGTCGGTGTTGTCGGCGGCGACGCGCAGGCGGACCAGCTTCGGGCCGCTATGATAGCGGGAGGAGTCGGCGTTGACGGTCTCGTAGCTTCTCTGCAAAGGCCTACCACACACAAGCTTCGGATCGTGGCGCGCACCCAACAGATCGTTCGCGTCGACGTCGAGTCGCGTCATCCGCTCGAGAGGGAGTGCGAGGCACTCGTGATTGCACGCGTCGAAGCTTTGGCGTCCAGCGCGCACGCCCTCGTCATAAGCGATTACGCGAAAGGCGTAGTCACCCTGGCGGTGATACGAGAATGCCTCGAGGCGTCGCGAAGACACGGTATCCCGCTGATCGTTGACCCGAAAAGTCGTGACTTTACCCGGTACGCAGGCGCCACGATTCTGACACCGAACGTGCTCGAATTCGAAGTCGCGACCGGCAAATCTACGCGCAATGAAAGCGTGGCGATCGTTGCGGCGGGGAATGACTTACTTTCGAGCCTGAACGGAGCGTCAGTTCTTGTGACGCGAGGCGCCGCAGGCATGACGTTGCTCTCGAGCGGCCGCGCTCCATTGCACCTTCCGACGGTCGCACGATCGGTCTTTGATGTGACCGGCGCGGGCGACACGGTCGTGGGGGCGTTGAGCCTCGCGCTTGCCGCGAAAACGGAGATGTACGAGGCGCTCGTTGTAGCCACTCATGCGGCGAGTATCGCCGTCAGTCGCGCGGGAACCGTCGCCGTCACTAGTGAAGAGTTGTGCGCGTCTCTAAGATCCTGAAGGCTCTTGACGGTGAGTGGCCGGTCCGCCTCGAAAGCTCGATCACGCGCGGTCGAAGATAGCCACCCCGCAGTGCGGGTCCTCGCTGATGATCGTAGTTCGCCGGAAGCCACGAACATTCAAGAGGCTCTCGACCTCACTGAGTGAGGTCACCCACTTGTGCCACTCGAGCACGAGTCGATCGGTGAGCTCCAGGAGCTCAACCGAGTTGCGGATGAGGTCACACTCGAAACCCTCGACGTCGACTTTGAGTAGGTCGATTCGGCGACCTCCGGAAATCTTGACCCATTCTGCCGCGACGTCGATGGCCGGAACGGTCACAGCCTTGCTGTCGCCTTTGGCCGGTACGTCCGGATTCAGCGCAGGCTGAGCCGACGAAGCAACGTTGGAGGGATTTACGAAGAATGTCGCAGTCGCGACGCCAGGTGGATACCCAGCGACGCCGGTGAGCACTCTTGTACCGCTCAGGCCATTTTGGGAGACATGCCACGATACTTCTGACGTACAGGCGGCGTTCGCGTCCACGGCGAGTCCGACGAGGTCTCGACGACCCGTACAGTCGGCAGCGTACAACGTGAAATACCCGACATTCGCTCCCAAATCGACGAACGTCCGAACAGTCTTGTTCTCGAAAGCCTCTCGGTAGATTTCACGCGAGAAGATTTCGTCCGCCATCAACAGGCTCTCGAGGTGGCGCACCCGGTATTCGCACCCAGAGCGCTTTAGCTTGCGTCGCAGCGGCACGAGTCCAAGCGCACCCTTCGCCACTTCCTGCAATCGCAGTGTGCGGATGGCCCGGTGCACAACGGGCATCCCGGCGAGCTTCGTGATGATGGTGGGTTTCGCAGACTTCGGTACGCCGAGCATGTCTCTTTCTTAGGCTTAGTCGAAACGGGTCCATAAGTCGCGCGTTGCATGAGCGCTGGGTTAGGCGTGCCCAAAAAGGTTTCGGGCGGCCGCGGGGCGGTTGCTTCGGCTCCACGCAGGCCAGTCCAATCTGCACCGCCTGCCCGTAGTGGATGTGAAGCGCGTCGACAGACGTTTTGCGCTTCGGGAGTCCCACTCGGAGTTCCGGCTGACTGAGCGCTCACGGGACGAAATTCGCGTCTGGAGGACGTGTCTTTATTCGATATGCAAGACAATAAGGGCCATCATGGAGTTGGCACTCTCGGTTGCATGCCTTCGTAAACTCGAAGTCGTCAACGACGAGCACATCGCGCTCTTCCGTCCCCATCTCTATGAGCTTCGCGCAGTATTTGTCGACTTTCGCGCCCGGAATGGTTTCGAGCACGGTGTTGCTTAGGTGAGTGCCGTAAACGGGCAGCACAACTCCTTTCTCTTGCACGATAATCAGAAGAGCCCTCAAATCCGGCCATGCGTCGATCGCTCCAGGTCCGTGGATAAAAAACGGGCTTGCCATAACGTTCAGCCGCGGTCCGATGCCTGTTGCGCTTAGCATGCTCAGCTCGAGTTCCGGCCTCAAACGGTGCGCGAAGAGAACGAGCAGCAAGGGCAGAAACGCGAACCGGCCGAGCCTCGAAACAGACAGCTCCGCCATCCCAACGCCGACGATGAGAATCACCGCAACGAGGAGCGTCGACGCCCACCGAGGGTGGCAAAAGTCGCGCGAGAGCAGTGAGAGTCGTGCGAGCATCCCAATCAGTGGCCAGGAGCGACGCTGCAGGCTGCGAAGGCACGGCACTGCCACGAGAATGGCAACCCAGAATACGAAACCGACACCGAGATTTCGCGAGTCGTAAAAACCGACCGGCGGCCACATCGGCGACCAGAGCCATCCGCGCACGAACGCAGCGAGTACTACTGCAGGCTCTACGGCCGCGGTCGTTGCTCGGCCGGAATCCAATGTCGTTTGTTTCCCACTTTGTGGGGTCCATCGACGAGGCTCCGCGAATCGGCTCTTTCCATCGAGGTCGGCCGCGTGCAGTGTGCACGCGTGGAGTTCACGATGGACGCCGGGGGAGTCGGCAGGCTTACGGCTTACTTCGAGGCTATCGGTCACCATCTCCCGCGAAGCGAGTCGCGCGAGTCTTTGGCGGCCTATGGTTCCGGGCTCTTGAGCGACGGAGAACGGAAGAGCGTTGAACCTGTCGCTTCCCGCTCGTGGGGCGACCCCCGTGAAGCGCAACGTGCCCACGATCGCCTGCCTCACTTCGTGGCGCAGAGCCGTTGGTCCGACCGTGCCGTGCGTACCGTCGCGGCTCGGCATGCGATCGCCGCAATGGAGCGCCGCGAGTTCGTCACGACTTGGCTCATCGACGACACCGGCTTCCTCGAGCACAGCTCGCATTCGGTCTGTGTGCAGCGGCAGTACAACGGCTACGCGGGCAAGGTTGCGAACTGCCAGACTTCGGTGAGCTTGTGCGTCGCGAACCGAGTACGTGCCGATCGACTTCGAGCTCTATCTACTTGAATCCTGGCACGGCTCGCCGGCCCGGCGAAAGGAGGTGCGCATTCCAACGGCGACGACGTTTAAGACTAAGCCAGAGCTGACGCTCGACTTCATCGCGCGGGCAAACGCCATCGCACTCGCAGGCCTTCACGAGTCGGTCTACCTCGCGCTATGCAAACGAAGGCGCCGAACGCTGCCGAAGTCATCGAGGACGTGAAGCAGCCTGAACTCGTGCACCGGGCTCGCGCGCAGCGGGAATGTGCGCCGCAGCCGAAGACCAGAAGAGGTCTGTCGCCAGAACTTTTACCAACTGCTTAAAAGAATTCGCGAAATTTCGTAACTCGCCAGCACACGCGAGCTCGGTGCGGACCACTGAGACGCTCTTCACTCATCCCACGCAGGCGCGCGCCAGTACGTTCGTTTGCCCGCGCGACGCGTCAGCCTCCGCGTTTCTTCATGACGAGAGCGATGAGCTCGCCCACGTTTTTCAAAGCGACTACGTCGCGCGTGGTGAGCTTGATTTTGAAGTGCTTCTCTACCGCGACGACGAGATCGATGTTGGTGAGCGAATCCCACCCTTCGACGTCTTTCGCCGTCATCTCGTCCCGAAGCGAAAGGGCCGTGTCATCGAAGACGTCACGAAACACGGTGGTAAGCTCTTCGCGAACGTTGCTCATGAGGGTGTCTCCGTAATCAAAGTCTTTTTCGGCTCGTAGCTCGCCACGTCCATGGCCCACCAAGTGCTGTCGTGAGTAAGGCTTTTTTCGCCGCCTTCGATCTGGGTAAAGCGGTACTTCGAATAGAAGTCTTTCACCATCGCGTTCTTCGCGCTCGGCACATATTCGCCGACGACACGGCTCGCTCCTAGCGCCTTCGCATTCGCGAGGACGTGATTCATGACGTGCTGTTCCACACCCCGGGAGAGGACCCTACAGCTCATGAGCCACATGGGTAGCATCGCGTCCGAGCCTTCCACCTGCATCACGACGACGGAGATCAGGCCATAATCACCGAACCGGTCTATAAGCTTTACGTAGAGCGGGACGGTGCCCGGCCCCGCATTCATCAGCCGCTCGCATTCCTCCAGGCCCCATCGGCGGGTAGTTAGATTGAACTGGTTGCTTCGCTGGATCAGCTGGGCGATGCGCGGCAGGTGGAACGAGTCGAACGTGCCCATGGTGATCTGCATCTCGAGCGAGCGAAGATACTCGTCGACGTTCGCAAACGATCGCTCGAGGAGCTTTCGCTTCGCCTCCTCTTGATAGAGAGCTGTACGCTTTCCGTCCTCCGCGGTGAGGGTGGTGGTCTCGAACAAGTTGAGCTCCGAAATCGCGCGCACGTAGTCGGAGGCGTCTTCCGGGAGCTCGGGGACGACGACCTCCGGCAGGTACTGCCGAACCATGTTCCGCTCAAACGGATTGTCGTCAAGGAACGCGATGGAGTCGAAGCCAATATTCAAGACCTCCTTGATCGCCTTGATGCCCTCGACCTTCGGCTCCCAATTTACCATGAACACCGCAATGTCTTCCTCACGCAACACCATCTCCGGATGCTCGCGGAAAGCGCGAATGGCGACTTCGTGCGTATTTTTGCTGGCCACGCAGAGAATCACGCCACGGCGCTTCATCTCGCGAAGAAACAGCTGCAACCGGTAGAACGGCTCGCCGTCGCCGAATGGCCCGATCTGGATGCCATCAAGGCCGTCATCGCCGATGATGCCGCCCCAGAGGGTGTTATCGAGGTCGAGAATGAGGCACTTAATGCCGCGACCGCGCGTCGAGAGCACGACATCGACCGCATTCTGGACCACACGGGGAAGGTGTTGTGGTGTGCAAAGCGCTTTCGCGAGTGTCCAGAGCCGCTCTTCGCACCAGGTAGCGCGGCCAACGTGCGAAGCGATGCTATCGATGTCATCAATCAGCACGTTCGTGCCGCGCGCGAGCTCGGCGAGCTTTCCGTTGAGGTGGTGAACCTGCGCGTAAAAGGAACTCGGCACCTTCCAATCGAAATTGCCAAACTGCCGCTCGTACGGCATCGCGTAGTTGCCCTGAACGACCTGCGCCTTGGTACGCGCCGCGATAGCCCTCCAAGCGCTCTCGAAGCGCGCGGCAATGAAATCTCCGAAGTCGATGCGCCCTTCCGCTTCTTGAAAGTACTTATACCGCAGTGAGTTTGTCGACGGAACGATCAGCACGACGTCGGCCTCGAACGCGTAGAGGCCCGACGTCGGGTTCAGAGTCTCGAGCTCCACGGTGTCGTACTCGGCCTCGTAGATCTTCGCGTCAAAGCCGCTCCGCGCGAACAGCACTCGGAGAATCTCGCAATACTTTTGCGACGCGAACTCAGCGAGCACGGCGACCTTGATTGTCTCCCTACGCGTTGCAACACCCGCCGAATCAGGGGAAAGCGCGAGAGGGACAGCGAGGGAGAGAGCGAGACGGCGGTGCTCCTTGACGAGAGCGAGGTAGTCCAAGTGCGAAGAGTCAGCCGTAAACACGGGCCTTGGTAGCGCGGGTCGACCAGTTCCGCAAGGCGTGATAGCACCCGCTCGGCGTGTCGTTTACATCGGTCTCCTTTTACGGCTGGCTACTTGCGGCCGTCGTCTTTTACCGTGTCCTTCCGCCGCGGCTGCGCCCACTTACGCTCGTCGTGCTGTCGGCGACCTACTGCGTAGCGGCCTCGCCTGCCGCGCTCGCCTGGCTCGCTGTCGTGACCGGAATCGCGTGGGGGGCGGGGCTGCGGCTCGCCGGTGAAGCTGCGGACGATTCCAAGCGCACACGGCTCCTCGGCATCACCCTCGTGTTTCTAGTAGGGCCGCTCGTCGCGTTCAAGGCGGCCGGGGCGCTCTCGGGTTTCGTCATCCCGTTCGGACTCTCGTACTACACGTTCAAGCTCGCGAGCTACGTGCTCGAGACGTATTGGGACCCGTCGTACGTCCAGCAAAGTCCCATTGCACTGGCGGCGTACTCGGCTTTTGGCGCGCAACTCCTCAGCGGTCCGATTCATCGACCCGCGTCGTTCTTCAAGCAGCTCGAGGCGGTGCGTTTGGAGCCCCTCCCGAACGAGCAGTTTGAAAAGGCGTTTCGTCTCGTCATCTACGGGCTTCTCCTCAAGCTCGTCATCGGCGACCGTCTCGGCTCGTTCACGGCCATCGTCACGAAAAACCCCGAGGTGTATTCGCGGCCCGTACTCGCCGCGTGTGCCTTCACTTACCTGCCCCAACTCTACGCCGACTTCGCGGGCTACACGAATATCGCTCTCGGAATCGGGCTCTTTTTCGGCATCGAAGGCCCTCCGAACTTCGACGCGCCGTTCTCCGCCACGAACGTGCAAGACTATTGGCGTCGTTGGCACATGAGCCTGACGAGCTGGCTCGGCGACTACGTCTTCACCCCTCTGCGGATGGCGACCCGCGGTTGGGGCAAGATCGGCCTCGTCGTCAGCGTAATCGTCAACATGACGCTCGTGGGTGTCTGGCACGGGTTCACACTCTGTTACCTCGTGTTCGGCGTCTTGCAGGGAATCTTCCTTGCGGTGTCGACCCTCTCTCTCAAGCGTCGCGACAAGCTGTTTGGGCGCCCGAAGTGGCTGCGGCCCGCGCGCGTGGTGATTGGCATTGTCGTCGTGCAGATCCTGCAGGCACTGGGGCAAATCTTCTTTCAGGCGAACACGATTGAGGGTGCCTGGACGTTTCTCGCAAACCTCATCGGACTCCGTTCCGCCGGCGCCGCGACGTTCAAAGACATTCGCGTCGACGTCGTCGACCCACTCCAGGTTTGCGCTGCCATCGCGTTTTACGCGGGCCTCGGCATGCCAGGAACGAAGCGCCTACGCGAGCTCGTCGAGCGGCTCATTCCGAACTGGGTTCGCTACGGCATTGGTCTTTTCATTCTTGCGGCCCTCACCCTCGAAGAAGGCGGAAAGTTCATTTATGGTCAGTTCTGAGCTCGTGCATACGCGCCGGCCGTGGCTGCTTGTGCTCCTCTCTGGCCTCGTATGCCTCGCTCTCGACGCAAGCATCTTTCGCTCCGGCGCTTATTCAAGAATCCTCTCCACGAAGAGCGTGGCAGGACACTTCGCGGCCGTGGCACGGTGGCGGCTCGAGACCCCGCTACCGGGAAAGAACGAGGTATTGATTCTCGGTCATTCAAAGATCGAGGCTGCGTTTTCTGAAAAGATGTTCGAAGAGCAGAGCGGCGACTCGAACGTAAAAATCCAACTCGCGTCGTCCGGCGGTACGACGGAAAAAATGTGGTTTTACCTTTTGAATCACATTGATCCGAACCACAATCGTTATGCCGCTATCGTCCTTCCGATCGACACGTATAAGTCACCGCCCCTCGAAACCGACGCGGAGAACCTGATAGACGTTGCGCAGTGCCTCGCGCCAATGCTGAGCACTCGCGATTGGATCGATCTCATCGGCTCGTACACCGCGCCTAACGTGCGAGGGCGGGTCATCGTCGGGGCGGTCATGAGCTCGCACCTGTATGCGTTGGACCTCCAAGATCTCATCCTACACCCCAAAGATCGGCGAGAAGAGCTCGAATGGGCCGACAAGGCCGGTCCCACGTTCCTTCACGACTGGGACGGCTATGAAGGAGACCTCACCACTCTGGAGCTCGATCGCGAACACGCGAAAATCGTCTACGCGCCCCCTCACCTCGATGCCTTTCGCCGTGCAGAAGCGGAAGCGCGTCTGCACGCGTTGCCGCGCGAGCACGTCGGCACCTGGACGCAGCGCTACCATGACTTTCGTAAGCACTGGTTCACGCGCATTGTGGACCTATATGCGAACCGGAAGACAAAGCTAATCTTCGTGCAGGTGCCGCGCTGGCCGTTCGATATGCCTTTGCTGTTACCCATAGCGGGTGCGCCCGATATTCGCGACTTTCTTAGGCCGTCGTCGAGCGTTGTGATCGTCGACGCTGACGCATTCACGGACCTGGAGAAGCCCGAATACTTCTTCGATGTCCTCCACGTGAACAAGGCTGCGCGGCGCGCGTTCACTACGCGCTTTGGCCAGACTCTTCGTGACGAAGTCGGCTCGCGCTAAAACACCGAGCGTGAACCTCGGTCACGATTGTTGAGATAAATGGAAATGTGCGGGGCAGGTGTCTGGTTCGGGAATCGCTAAACCACCGAATCGAGGGACTCCGCGCTTGAACATCATACCGCGAATGAACCGGCTGATGCGACGCGAGTTGATGCGGCATCGTTGGCGGACGGGCGACCCCGCAAGGGCGATGCGATTCCTTGCCGTTGCGCGACTTGGGCTCGGGCACAGCAGCGTGCGGGTGGCGAACGGTCTGGACGTCGCCAGGTCCACCGTCGTGCGGACCGCGACGCGGTTTGCGACGGACGGGCGCATTGGGCTGTTCGGCCCGCGTCGACATAATGAAGAGGCGAAGGTCGACGAACGGTTTCGTCGCCGCGTCGTGCAGATGCTCCGGCGAACGCCGCAGGACTTCGGCTGGATGCGGCCGACCTGGACGCGTGAGCTGCTCGGCCTGCAGATGCATCACGACCGATACGTCGCGGTCGCGGCGTGCACGATCGGACGCGTCCTCGCGAAGATCGGCGCACGTCTCGGAATGGCGAAGGCGGTCGTGCTCAGCCCATGGCCGCGCTACGAACGCTCGCGCGTTTTGGCTCAGGTCCGGCGCCTCGAAGGTCGAGCTGACGCCGCGGAGCCCGTGCTGTACGGCGACGAGGTCGACATCCACCTGAACCCGAAGATCGGCCGGGACTGGATGTTGCGCGGCCAGCAGCGGCGCGTCGTGACGCCGGGCAAGAACAAGAAGTTCTACCTCGCGGGTGCGCCCAACGTACGCTCCGGCCGTCTCCACACGACCGGCGCGGACCGCAAGAATGCCTCCTTGTTTTGCTACTTTCTCCGGCTGATCGCCTCGAAGTATCGCGCGGTCCGGCGCGTACACGTCGTGCTCGACAACTACGGCGTCCATCGCGCCAAGCTCACGAAGCGGACGCTCGCCGTGCTCGGCGACCGCATCCGGCTGCACTTCCTGACGCCGTATTGCCCCGACGCGAACCGCATCGAGCGTGTTTGGCAGGAACTACACGCGAACATAACGCGAAACCATCGCTGCAAAATACTCCAGCAACTACTGACGAACTTCCGTCACTTCGTCGTATCCCCTGCACGGAGACACGTTCTCGACGTGGGGCCAGTGACGGCCGAGACTCGCGAGCGTGGAAGTTGGCTTAGCCCGGCGCAGGCTGTTCTTCCGTGGGCGGCACCGTGATGGGGCCGAGCGGCATCGCGCTGCTTTGCGTCGAGACGAGCACGCGTTCGCAACCAGTACTTCAGCGCGAGCTCGAGATACCGAGCGCACGGCCAATACGTCTCGATACGAATCATTGCATCGAGGTGAGACTCGGGGTCGGGATCGTGCAGCATGCACGAAGCGATGAGGGAAAAGAGGTTGGCCGCCGCTTGCGCGTGGACGTTCGAACCGCAAAACATCCACGCTTTGCGCCCGACAGCAATGACTGGCGGAGCGCGCTCACTGGCGTTGTTCTTCAGGCGAAACCTACCATCGTCGAGAAAGCGAAAGAGCGCGGCGCGCTGGCAGAGGGCGTACCCAAACGCGTTTGCAACGGGACCGCGCATCTGACGAACGCGCTCGAAAACACGCTCTGCCCAACCGAAAAACTCGTCAAGGAGTGGGCGGGAGGCAAGCTGAAGTGGGGGAAGGCACTTGCGGCGCGCCAAGCGGGGGATCGGATGCCTCTGCCGACGGCGCAGCGGACGGAGTCGCCGACGCGAATCTCTCGGACAGCTCTGACAGCGGAGCCGATGGAGGTTGACGAGTCATTGCTAAGCGGTCCCCTGGTTTGTCTATTGCATGATGCATATAGGTTTTTCCATGGGTGAGGCTACGCAAGTAGAGCCCGCATATGGCTCTTTCCTGCGCGCATCCGAACACGGTGAAAACTTGTACGATGTCGCTCTTCAACCAAGGTTTTTTTCGTATTCCGCGAGTCGCAACATGCGCGAAGACCGTCTCCTCATGCTGATGACCGAGTTCGGAAAGAGCCTCTCCGGTCATGCCGCGCTCAGGCAGATCTTCAGTGTACGCTGAGGGGATGACTCAGGTGTAGCTACTTGCGGCGAAAAACGCTCTCTTGCGGCTTCTTGTCAGTTCAAAGGTAAATAAGTAAAGGGCAAAGATGCAGAGTGGGAGGATGAAAAGCGGAAACGCGACAAGAACACCCGGTAGCTTACAAAAGTAAACGAGTGGCGCGTGCGCGAGTTTTATGAATGGCACATACGAGGCAAAGGCCCATTGGTTGTACTTTTCGAGACCGAATCGCCCGTGCTGGGCGAGTTCGACGATGGGAGGAATCCGGTAGGTGAGTCCATCCCATGACGGCATTCCTATGAAGACGGCGTGAATAATGAACTGGTGAAGAATGACGACTGCGCCCAACATCCTTCGATGTGCGTCCAGCCAGCTAAATATTCGGTCGTTCATAGGCCCTGGCGCAGGGTGCTTACACCACCTTGGAAACTGTAGCTATGAATCGCCGATAATTGCGCATCGACCCTGTAGTCGTGTTGCATGTCGCAGCCGGCGGAATAGCTGCCGACCCGGAGGCGGCGGATTTGGCTTGTCGTGGCTGACGCCCCCATCTTCCCTTTCGCTGAGGCTGAATCGTTTGAACCCCTGAACGTTGCCGTCTGAGAAGGGGTACGAACCCCGCTAAACATCTTCACGGCGTTTCTACCGTCTTGCCCAGGTGCGCGCTCGCGCTCCTGCGTTCGGAGAGCATCGCACGCACCTCGGCGAGTACCTGTTCTACAGGTACAGACTGCGCGATGCGATTCTCGACCGCCTCGACGTTCTTCCCCTGCACCACGTCTTTGCCGTTGTAGACCGAGAAAATAGGCATGGAGTACAATGGCGGCGCGATTACGCGTGCGCGTGCGGTGAGCGGCGCGAAAAGGGTTGGCGTGTCCGCGAAGAAAAGTCCCAAGACGGAGGCGTCAACCAAGCACGCAAGGTGCATCGGGCCGCTGTCGTTCGTGACAACAAGGTCCGCCTGTTCGAAGAGCGCGAGAAGCTGGCGAAGCGAAAGGTCACCGGCAAGCGAGGTTGCGCGCGTGCTCCCGATGCAGTCGACGATGCGCTCGACATAAGCCTTTTCTGCTTTTGCACCAATGACCGCAATGAAAGCCGTTGGATTTTCGGCGAGGATTGCCACCGCGAGTTCCGCGTAGCGTGCCTCGGGCCACTTTCGAACTTCGGGCGCGAGGTCCGGTGATGTATTCGGGTTAAGAACCACAAGCGTGCTTTCGCCTCCACCACGCTTCGCCAGAAGGGCGCGTACAAAATCTCGCGCGCCAGCGTCGACCACGACGCGAGGGTACTGGTACCGCTGGCGAAACTCCTCGAATTCGAGATAGTAAATGTCTCGCGTTTTCATCAGGTAGACGAGGGAAAGGAAAATGTCCTTCGTGTGAAAGTAATGATTATAAGTGCCCGGGATGTCGAGGAGGCTTCGGCGCCACGGCTCGGGTGTTAGGCAGAAACCTGCGAAGCGCGGAATTTTCGCCAGACTACCAAGTACGAGCGGAAATTTAGCGAAGAACTCAAGGTCAATGAGGAGATCGATCCCCGTGGCGTGTAGCCCTCGTGCCGTCTGCAGAGTAGACTTTACGAAGGCGGCCGGGGATGAGTTATCGATGTACCAGCCGTGGTCGGAGACCCCGAGAATCTCGAGAATCTCTTTGTTCGATTTGAACGTGATGAAGTTGATCTCGGCTTCTGGGTAGGCCTCACGGAGCGCCGCCACCGCGGGCGAGGCGACGACCAGCGAGCCTATGCCGAAGAATTTCGCGACGGCGATCTTCCGGATCGGAGCGTCTGCGTCGGCACGCGGAAGTCCGAACCGCTTCGCCACGGCGAGGATTGAGCAAGCCAGGTTGCCGACCTGGCTATCGAGACGGCGCATCAGCTTTACGTCGAACATCGTACTCCGAAGGTGAAAACGCGGTCAGCGAGAAGACGAACCGCTCCTTGGTGCCATTCGCGGACGGCGAGGTCAACCATTCAGACGGTTCGCGTCAGCGCATGGAATGAATCAGTCGACGATGGACAGATAAGTCATGACCGCGCCCAGCTCTCGCGTGTCGCTGCCCGGCGGCCCGACCGATGCCGGCGACCGAAAGTCCGACGGCCGGAGCTCGATTTCGACGACGGGTTCGCCGATTGCGCGTGCTGGGAGTTTGATACTCACGTCATGGACGTCCCCGTCGGTGACGGTGACCGTCGAAGCGGGAAGACCGTTGATCAGGACGTTCACCGTCATCGTTGGTCGCGTGGGCAGCAGCGCACCACCCAGCCCTAGATGGAGGCGAGCGCCGGGCCGTAAAGCGCGGTTTGGGCGAAGGTAGATGAACCCTGCTTGGCCGACTTGCCACCGATGCGTGTTCTCACCGAAGGACCAGCCCAGGCCGAGCCGCGCGTTGGCCTCTCCTAAGCCGATGTCTACGCGCGTTCCCGGCACGTAGTCGATGGGTGCGTGATAGAGCGTAAATCCTGTCGGCCACGGGAGGGATTGCTTCGAGCACACGATGCCAAACTGGAAGCGATAGCAGGCGAGCCCGAGGCGCTCAAAATGGGCGCTCTGTGAATCTGGAATGGCCTTCGCAAGGAGCACAATTAACCTGTCCTCTGGAATGTCTGTTTGCCGTCCTTGAGCGAGCGCGGACATTCCGCAGTCAGGAATCGCACGCGAGCTTCGCACGCTCGTAAGTCCTAATCCAGCCGACGCGCCCATGAACTCTAACTCGAGGTGGACTTTTGACGCTAACACGAGCGGCCACTTGAGACATTCAAACGCGGGAGTCACGTCTACCGTCCGGTGCGCGTCGACGATAGGAGCCCAACGGTCCCATTCTAGGTAACGCATTTCCCCTCGCTCCGTGTGAGCGCGTACGAAGACGAAATTGCCGAGGCCGTCGAGCCACTGCACGAACGCGAGGAGCGGCACCGCGGCGATGGCGCCCGTGTGACGAAGTACACGAAAGCCGACTACGACAAGCCAGAGCGAGCCCGCGTAAAGCGGTGGCCAAATGAAACGCCCCGAGGCTCTAAACTGCCTCGTGAAAAAGCCAATTCCGGGTGGTAGCTCGAATTCGTGAGGTGCGAAATGGGCGACTGTAATACGATTGCTGAGTGCGAAAAGGGTCATGCATGCGAGGACGAGCGCTATCGCAGGATGACGTCGGAGTGAGCGGACGAATTCGGCTCGCCCGCGCTGGACAGCTGCCACGAGGATACTCAGGCCGATGACCCCTGCGCCGACATAAGCCCAGCCTTCAGACAGCTCATCACTGGCCATTTCGAGCACTAAGCCGTGCCGCCGTGTCGGATAAAACGGACTCCACTGAGGCACGAAAAACGATGCCAGATCTGTCGCTTTGTATCCAAATCCCCACTCGCCGCCTCTGAGTGTCCTGTCGCCGAGAAAGCCTGACAGCGTCATCGCTACGGCGACCGTTGCCGTAGCCCCTAGGACAAGTAAGCCGCCTCGGACGAAGCGACGCGCGCCGATCCACGTGCATGCGGTGGCGGCAAAAAAGGCGCTCGCCATGGCGAAGAGATAGGGATGAATGAGCAGCGATGCGACAAGGAGGGCGCTCCACTGCGCCAAAGCTCGTATCGGTGATGGGTGCTCCGCCGTCCGCAAGTAGAGCCAGATGGCCGCAAGAATCAAGAAGTGCGAATTAAGCGCCGGGTGAATGAAGCGCAGGATGAAAAACGACATTGAAAGCGCCACAACGGACCCGCAGATTTGAGCGCTTATTTTCTGTTCGTTGGCTTGTCGGACGATGAGTGCGCCGAAGGCTCCTTGCAGCCCGTACGAGAGCACGAGCCAAAGCCCAAATGGATTGGCCCGAACCGTGTGCAAAAAACTCGGTACGACCGGTCGCAAAATCTTTGCAAAGAGAGCAACCAACGGTAGCCCGTCCATGTAAAGCAGATTCAGGCCGACTGGCACATTGAGCGTCGAGGTTTCGAACAGTGGCCAATGCCAGGCGTCGTTTACGTAGGCGCGATACCCGATCAGATGAGAGCTGAAGTCGGTAGGGGGATAGGCCCAGAAAGCCCCGCGGCCGAGTACGAAATCTACCCCAAACCCCGCGGTCGCCATCGTCACGCCGAAGACAAAACCAAAGAGCGGACCGCTGGTCTGCTTAAATTGCGTCAAAGCTGCGTTGAAACCTCGCTCCACTTGAGCCCGGGTGTCTAGCACGGGGAAGCTTTCAGGTTTGGAAAGGGAACGGGCAAAGCCGCCCGTAATCGCGACAACCTCCTCCGCAAAGTGCGTGAGCGCACGCTGGAGCGCCGGGGCCACACGTGAGCCGTGCGGCGCTCTCGCGAGTGGACTCCGGAGGCCGTACAAGGCGTCGCGGTGTACACCGACGATAGCGTAAGTGAGTCAGAATGGCTCAGGTGGGTGTAGAGAGCGCGGTCGAACTCTGGCAAGCTAGCCGCCTGGATTCATGGCACAGCGCGGAGCCCCTAAGTTTTTCGTTAGGCCCATGTCGGTCGTCCGGTGCTTGCTTCTCGGAGCGTTGCAGCTTGCGGCCATCGCGTGGTTTTGCCCCGGGCGCGGATTGCCGCTTGATGACGCGTGGATTCATCAGGTGGTCGCGAGGACCTTCGCGGAGACGGGTACGCTTGGCTACACGCCAGGCCAGCACGGCGCTGCGGCCACCAGTTATCTGTGGGCGGCGCTTCTCGCGGTCAACTTCAAGGTGGTTCACTTGGAGCCCGCTCTTTGGGCCCTGATTTTCAACAGTGCTTGCGCCGTGGGAGCCGGGCAGTGGCTCTATGCTTTG
Organism: Polyangiaceae bacterium; assembly: GCA_025353725.1. Taxonomy (GTDB): domain Bacteria; phylum Myxococcota_A; class Polyangia; order Polyangiales; family Polyangiaceae; genus Labilithrix. The sequence goes on from JANXOF010000091.1 coordinate 32,897, forward strand.
TTGGAGCGCGCCCGTCCTGGCGATTTTGCGGAGGCCCCGTGGCGTCTCCTCTCGTTCACGAGCGCTCTCGTTGCGAGCGCCTCGCCAAACGTTCTCTGGTTCGCGTGTTCGGGCATGGAGGCGATGCCTTTTATCGCGCTCTCTCTGGCGGCCGTCTGGGCGGCAACTCCCGAAAGGTCGACGCTGCGCGGCTCCTGCCTCGCGGGCTTCTTCGCGGGTGGCCTCGCACTTTTGCGACCGGATGCCGTTCCGCTCGGCGCGCTGCTTACACTTTATGTGCTGATTCGAAGAGGCCGTCGGCAGGCGATGGTGCTCGCTTTTCCATGGGTTTTGGCGGTTCTCCTCTACGTGGGCTCGAATCTCGCGAAGACTGGACACATGCTGCCCAGCACGCTCGCGGGGCGGCGCTGGCTTTGGCTTGAAATGTCTGGGGGCCTCTCGAAAAGCGAGCAAGCGCTCGACTTTTTGGATCTTTGGGTGACGCGACTCGGGAGCTACACGATCGAATCGAGCTCCGGCGTCGTTTGGCTATCGCTCGGAATTTGTGCATTCGGAGCCTTCGTGCTCGTTCGACCTCGAAGGCCAGCGAGCCGACCGGGTGTGTCCGCCGACGGAGTTAGACTTGTCTTCGCTTGGGCGGCCTCTCACGCCGCGCTCTACGCTTTGTTGTTACCGACTCCTGGCCATGGTGGGCGTTATCAGCCTCTCGTTCCGCTCCTTTTCACGGCGACGTTGCCGCTCGGCTCTCTTTTCGTTCTCCGCGTTTTCGGCGCGATCGTTGGCCTCCAACGCAGCGGGCGCCCGCTCGCCTTCGCATTTTTGGCGTGCTTCGCGTTTTTCCCGTGGATAGCGCTTGGTGCACCCGCGATGTCTGCCTTCCGAGAGGCAAACGCGCTCGCGGTGGCGCACATTCAGGCGACGGAACTGGCGGTCGGAGCTTTTTTGAACGACCTCCCGGATGGCAACGTGGCGAGCTTTGACATCGGCGGTTCGGGCTTTGTCGCCCGCCGTCGCGTCCTCGACCTCGGTGGCCTTTCCGACCCGCGCACGGCGTCGCTGCTCGAGACGGGCCGGCTCGCTTCGTGGCTTCAGGCGCAGGACGTTCGATGGGTCGTCTTGCCTCAAGGCTACGACACGACACTGCCCGTCTTCGAAGACTATCGAACGCGCCTTCATCTGGCCGACGCGCCCAACCTCGAACTTCGCGCGGTTCGAACCTTCGAGACGCCGTTCGACCGGTGGCTTCCGGCGATCCGGGCCACCTGGAACGCCGCGCCCAAGCAAGTGGTCTACGAAGTGCGCTTCCGAAGCGGTATTCCGCCCGCTCGCGAGGTCGCTCTTGTCTCGCGGGATGCGCTTCGAAGTATTGGAGACCCCGCTCATCTGGCGACGCGGCGCGAGCGACATGTCGCCGAGCACATGCTCGCGACCCTTGCCGCTTGGGATGTACCCGTCGAAGTGCGGCTCAGTCCGTTTCCTCAGTCGCCAGATGCGCGCGCGAGTTCCAGCGGGTGTCTTATCCAACTTGGCGTTTGGGGCATAAGCCTTGATGGGTGCGCGGTCGCCGGTGATCCGGCGGTATTCCGCGCGATGACCTATGAGCAAACGGGTCGCTATCTCGACGTGGGTGACTTCGGCGGAGCTCTGCGCTCGCTCGTTCACGTGGTCGCGCAAGTAAAGCGCCGTGGCGATCCGTCCTTTCAACCGCCGCTTGCCCCGCTGATGCCACCCGTGCCCGGTGGCGTTCGTGAGTCGTCCATGGCCGCGGGCAGGCTCGGACTGGCGCTCGCTCTTGGTGTTCTGTTCCTCGCGCTCGCGTCTGACGCCGTCGCGCGTCGCAGAGATCGCATTCGTGAACGTTTGTCGATTCTCATCAAGCGGGTGCGAGGCGCCGTACTCACCATGCTTGGCGTCACGATCGTTTTTTTCGTGGGCTGCGCGGGGCGAGACGTCGACGTTGCGCGAACTTTGGTCGAGGGCCGCGCCGCGGTGGATAGCGCGATTGCAAAGGGCGGAAGTGTCGACGAAGACAAGGCTACGCATCGCGTTCCGATCCTCGAAGCCGCAAACCTTGGCGACGCCGACGTTCTTTCTATTCTCCTATCGCATGGCGCACAGATCGCGGTGCGTGCCGTCGACGGCGCGACCCCGCTCCACGCCGCGGCTCGACGAGGCCACGCCGGCGCTCTTGCCGTGTTGCTCGCCGCCGCCCCGGAATCCGCGCGCGGCTCTTCGATTCTCGAGCTTCGAGCCGGCGCACGCCAACGCACCGCGCTCCAGGATGCGGTCCTCAGCGGATCTCTCGACTCCGTTCGTGAGCTTTTGGCGGCTGGGGGTGAGGCCACCGCGGCGGACGCGTTTGGACAGACGCCGCTGCACGCGCTTAGCGCCGTCGACCCGGCACGGGTCGCCTCACTCGCAAGGCTGCTTCTCGACGCGCGAGGCGACCCGACGGCGGTCGACGCGCGTGGGTTCACGGCGCTTCACGCCGCTGCAGCGGCCGACAACGGGCCGTTGACCGAAATGCTTGTAAAGAGAACGGAGTCGTTACGGGACGCGCGAACACCGCTCGGCGAAACAGCCTTAGACGTCGCCCTAAGGTATGGGCGCGACCGGCCTGCGGAGCTTCTCTTCCAGGCCGGGATGGTGCCGTCGTTCGGGCAGTTACCGCCGCTCCACGAAGCGGCACGCTCGGACGCGCTCGGGCGAGCCGTCGACCTCGTTGTCGCCGGAGCCGACCTACGCCGCAAAGTCGCGGGAGAGACGGCGCTCGAGGTGGCGGTCGCCTCCGGGAGTGAGCGCGTCGCATCCTTCCTGAGAGCCCGCTTACGCTAAACCGTCGCTCCCGAATTCGTTGCGCTAACGAGGGCCCGCGTCCGTGCGAGCGGCATCGGCTCTACCCGCATCCGCACGGGCGCAGCCACCGGCATCGGCGTAGCCATATCCTCCGTACCCGCCATATCCCCCGTATCCACCGTATCCACTCTGTCCGTTCGAACAGATTTCATCGTCCGACGCGCCGTTGTTGTCTTCCATCTGCCCGCAGGCGACGAGGAAGCATACGACGATGCCGAGCATCGCGAGCAGAACGATGGGTGCCATACGCACGAGAGATGTCGTTTTCATAAACGACGTGCTTGCAGGCGCTATGCCGCACCGCGGCACTGGAGCGTTCCCTCGAAACCGTCGGCCAAACCGAAGTGAATCTCTATCCAGGGGGCGGGTCGCACACGTGGGTGGCTATCGGCGGATCCACCAGACGCGTGCTCCCACGCGTTTTCCGTCGGTTAGGGGGAGGACCCGCGCGTCATGAGGAGTGTAAACTTTCGTCGTTCGCGTCGTTCGCGTCGTTCGCGTCGTTCGCGTCGTTCGCGTCGTTCGCGTCGTTCGCGTCGTTCGCGTCGTTCGCGTCGTTCGCGTCGTTCGCGTCGTTCGCGTCGTTCGCGTCGTTCGCGTCGTTCG
>JANXOF010000090.1 GCA_025353725.1 Polyangiaceae bacterium
TCCGAGGGAAAAAGAGGCGAACGAAGACGCGTCCCGAATGAAAGGACGCAGAATGGGCCAGCGCCGTGCCGACCCATTCTGCGTGCAGCATGCACGCCACGCGCTGCACAAATTCTTACGGATTTACGAGATCGTTAACAGAATGCCTGACCCGTGAACTTCGACGCCGGCAAACACGAAACGCGGGCGACACTGCCGTCGAGGAACTCCGCGAGATCGCGCTTCGGGCCCGGCGAGCAAGCTCGCTGCAGCGCCACGCTCAGCACTATCTCCCCGATCGAGGGACCGTCCTTCGCCCCGCTACCGGCGCACGCGCGATCGATGTGTCCGATGACATCCAGCTGCTCGGCAACCCAGAGCAGCGCACCGGTATCGCCCACGGACCGAGTCCCGATCGTGCGTGTCTCGCCAAGGTCCGACTTCGGAGGTGCGTCCGCTGGACCCAGCACAGCCTGCCGCGCAACCGAGCGCCCGAGCACCGAATCCCAGACCGACTGGGCGGCGACGCGGTAGCGACGGCCGCTCATTTCTCGCTCGAAGATGTGCATATCCATCATGTAGCTAAAGCCTGGCGCCACATTCAAGAATAGTGCACGAATGCGCAGCGTTTCCTACGCCCGGCCCATCTGAGCGCCCCGTGAGCGCGAAAGTAGGGCTAGGCGTGATCGGTGTGGGCTTTCTCGTCGGACTCAGATGGCATTTGTTTCACGACCTCGTGCCAAATACGTTTCACGCAAAAGTACCGCTTACGCTTAATCGAACGTGCTTTCGCGGCGTCGAGTATCTCTTCGCGTACACCACGCAATACGGTGTCGCGTGGCCGTGCTTCCTTGTCTGCGCGACTGTCCTTTTGACGCCAAAAAGTCGTACCTGGGTTTCGCTCTTTGGACGCGGCGGCTCTGTGGAAGGCCTGGATGGCGCGATGCTCGCGACCTGCGTGCTGTGGTGTTTATACTTGGTATGGGTCGGCGGTGACTTTATGGAATTCCGATTTTGGTACCCCTCGTGCCATTGAGCGCGCTGCTTCTCATTTCAGCCGCAAATAGCTATCGGTTCCCTGCACTCGTCCACGTTGCTTCACTCGCCACATGTGCACAGTCCGCGCTCTATCACTATCATACTTACGATGAGCCGTTCTTGCCCGACGGGGATGCGATCGAAACCATTCACGGACTTTCCGAACATTTAACAACGGGAAGGTGGCGTGCGATAGGCGAACGACTTCGCGTTATCTTCGGTGATAAAAGCGGGGTTAGTATCTCGATCGGCGCAGCGGGAGCGGTTCCGTTCTATTCCGGCTTACGCACCGTTGACGAACTTGGGCTCAGTGACCGCTGGATTGCCAAGCACGGAGACCACTTGTCGGATCGCCCGGGCCACGGGCGGATCGCACCTTTGGCGTATCTTGTCGAGCAGCATGTGAACCTCGCGATTTGGCGGGCTCTACTCGCATCGGATCGTGTTCCTCCGGGAGCCGCATGGGTAGAGTTTCCGACAGGCGATGGCTCTTGGTGCAGGGCTCTGTATCTGACCCGGAACGCTGAGGTGGACGCGGCTATCCTCCGGGACAGCTGGCGGACGTTTCCTCTCTAACGGAAGGCTCGGGCGACGCGGCCTGAAGCCCACGCTACGGAGTGCATGGGCAGCCCGACCTGTTTTTTTTGCTGGACTTAGCGAAGCGCATCACAACGTCCTGTTCGTTGGCCTTTCTGGGGCGGCCGGGGATAGAGCCTACGCGCGCCTACTCGGCTTTTGTTTCGGCCTTCGGCTCTCCAATGACCACGTTTTCGAGGTGCTGGAGTAAGCGCGAGGTAAACGTTCCGTTGGGGGGCTCGACCGTCCAGTCCTTAATGGAGACCGTATACATCAGCGCGTCTGGACCCACGCATTCGACCGTCTGGTGGAGTTCGCCAGGCGTCGTGATCGTCGGTATTAAGAACTGATAGGCAACGCGCATCGCATCGTGCAGGTCGCCAAAGAATCGCTTGACGTGAACATCGGCAAGTTTGAGCGAGTCGCGGAATTTACTCCGCCGCTGCGCAAGCGTCCCTGACGCCTCAGGAGGTGTCTCGTCAGAGCTCTTTTCGTCGAGGTACGAAGGGTTGAACCCCCAATCCTTGAATTCAGCTAAGTAGGCTTTGTGTGCCTTTGCGAGACTTGCAATTCCGAAAACCTCGAGAGCCCCGAAGGCATACGATTTGCTCCCGACCACTTTTAGGTCTCCGAAGCGTAAGAGAAACGCGCGATAGTCGGCGGGAAACTTCGTGCCGAACGCCGCCTCGAGCGCTTGAACGTCGGTCTCCTTGCCTGGCACTCCGACCTCGACGCCCAAGTGTTTCGCGGCCTCTTTGAGGAGCTCGTCGAGAGGCAAGCGGCGGAAGCCTTTGGGCAGCAGATCGCGAAGCAGGACGATCGACTCGGCTTCCGCGTCAGCGTTGCTATCGTCGTCTTCGTCGTCGCCCTCCTCCGGGAGTCCGACGACATCGCGCAGAATGACGTCGGTGAGTTCTAACTCTTTGAGGCCCCGTGCGTCCGTGAAGTCACATCGCGCGAGCTTGACCTTCTCGAAGGAGGCGCCCTCGAGGTTTGACCCCGTAAAGTCGCAGTCTTCGAGTTGCCCGCCATGAAAGTAGGCATTCGACAAATCGGCGTTTCGAAAGACCACCTTGGAAAGCTCGCAGCGCTCCCACTCCGACCCTGTGAGCTCGAGGCCCTCGAGGTTCGCGTTCGCACAAAAAACGCGAACGAGCGTGGCGCCGGTGAAGTCGCGCGAAAGCTTGTCTTCGAGACGGAGCTTGTTGAGTTCCGCAGAACCGAGGTTGAGAAGAGCGCCGAGCGATGGAGTCGCGATCATGGGGCCCAGGACCCTAGTGGTCGCGCAGCCCGTCGTAAAGCACCGAGCTTGCTATTTCAAGTTAGCCCCACCAGTGAAGGGTGCCATAGCTTCGGTTCACTACGTCCGCGCGCGGCTCGTAGGCACGTGGTTTCAGTGCCCGTAGTCCTACCCGCACGGTCTCGATGGCGACCCACGCGCCAAAGTGATTGCGCCTTCTTAGTTCGAGCAACCGCTCCGTCCTTCTTGCTTTCCGTAGAGCAAAAAGTGCTGATAGCCGCTTGCCATCGCTCCCGTTTCCACGGCGTCTAACACGTCCGGATTTTCGCGCAAATAGGCTGTCTCATTGAAACATGCCACGTGCTCGTAGGCAGCAGGGAGACTCACGACGCAACTTAACTTCGTTGGCGAAACCGAAGCGAAATTTCCGTTCATTGCGCCGTCGTCCTGCATCAGGCCTCGCCACATTGTGTCTTCGCTGCCGTAAAGTCCGGTATCGAGCGTCCACCATAACCAACCGCTGTAACCGTAAGCACAGCTTGCCTTGAAGTGGGAAGACTGGACCTCTGCTGACGCTGCTCGCGTAGGGCGACTCTCAGCGCCGAACTCGCCCATGACGATCGGTTTCTTGGAGGCCAAGGACGAAATTCCGAGCGATTGAAGTTCAAGCGCTACCCCCGAAGGCGTTTGGGTATAGTTGTGAGTGTCCAAGTAGTTGACGGTACTTCTTGCCACTTCGGCAAGCTTGAACGGGCGCCGGCCCGAGCCTTCAACTAGATTCGCGGCAAACAGACTTGCAGTCGTAAGCGCTCCAGGCTGAATCGACTTGATAGCGGCCCCTACTGTATTGATCCAGTTTTCTTTATTGTCATTCATTAGACGTTTTTTTCATTCACGGAAGCCATGTCGTAGGCCGCACCATTCGGCGCTACGAAACTCCCGGAGGTCCGGCTAAGTGGAGGCTCATTCATGTCGAATTCGCCTTCATTGACAAGATCGTAGGCGAAAACCGTGTCGTCCAGGCCCGCGCCTACTACAGCTTTTGCTAACGAGCTGAAAAACGCAGCATTCCCCTGAACGTACATAGGGATTAGATAGAGACCATTGACACCACCAACGCCATTATCCTGAGACGCGTACGAACTTTCAGGTTCGGAGAAACCCATTGATGAGTAACGATTGTTTTAATGTTCTCCGTGCGCTAGTTCGTTATGAAATACAACAGATTAGCGAGATACTGAGTGTTAATGTGCGAAGCAGTCTCGTCTTTTGCAGCTCCGTTTTCGTCAGCATTCACGAATGCTCGACTTACGTTGTATCCCATACTTTGCAGCCATGCCAAGTTGCTAGAGGCGAGGCCAGTATCGTACTTTCCTGAATCAAACATGGAGTGCCACCAAAGAGAGCCATTTAAGACTTGCCGGTCTACGTTTGCTCCGCGTGGCTCAAAAACTGAGCCATCACTCGCGTGTCGGAAGATTCCTCTACCGAGCGCGTCCGCGGCCACTCGGAATCCGACGGATGCGGAGCCACGAGTTGACGTCGAGGATCGGTCATCGCTTAGGCCTTTTGTAATCGCCGAAGTCCCGTAGCCTGATTCTCCAGTTGTGGCGCTGCAGGCAAAGAAGCCCGCTGTTACGCTGAGGATGAGCGCTAGGGTAATTTTCATCGTTGGCCGGGCGACCGGACTAAGGCGGAGTGCAAACTTTGCGCCGGCTTCCGAAACCAAACAAGGGGTCCGCGTGGACGCCTGCGCCGCGCCGTTTACGACCGAATACGACCGAAAAGTTCAGGTTAGCTTGATCTTCCGATCCGCCTCGAGCCGGAAACTTCCCACAGTGTCGCCGTAGACCCGCTCGCACGGGTCCTTAGATGAGCAACGCGCTTGCTTCGCTAGGACCGTTTCCGACGCGCCATCGGGCGCGCGATCACACGAAGGCGGCGTGACGCCGGGCGAGGTGGACCAAAGCAGCTGACACGGAGGTAGCGAGTTCGCACAGCGTCTCGTCGCCCGGCGAAGAGAAGGCAAGGTAATCGCGCGCGATGACGTCGTAGCGCGGCATGAAGCGAAAACGTACGAGCTGTCGCCCGTGGCTCAGATCCATGCGCTCCGCTACGCTGCCATGATCGAGATCTTCCGCGAGAGGTTTCCCGTACCGTTTCATCACCGCTTCGAGTGCGCCCTCGGGCAGCGGGAGACGCGTTGGTTCGGCGCCACTCTCGCCATCACATGCGACGGAAAGGTCTCCGCGATCGTTCAGGAGCCGCGTGCGCGAGAGGTCTCCGGTATCCGCGAGGGTTTCGTGGAGGGTAAGCTCTTGCACAGGCGCACCGTAGCGAAGTCCGCGGCATTACGATGAGAAAGCGACACGCCTTGTGGGCGCGGCGTCTCAATGCGATGCTCTGAAGTATGGAATGGGCATACAAGGCGACCGTGAAGCAAGTGGACCGAGCGGGCACCGTCATGCTCGCGAATCGCGGGCTTCTTTGTCGGCCGGTTCATGAAAAGACGGGCGTGATCTCCGACTTGTCGCGCGCCGTCGCGATCGGAGACGTCATTCACATGTACTACACGGGCGTTCCCGGCAAGACCCCGGAAATTGGCTCGTTCGAGGTTATTACGAAGGAGAAGCACCCCAAGCCCGAGCTTTTCGGAGACCTTTTCCCCGAAACGAGCCTCTACACTGTGCTCGACGAGTCGCTCATTCGTGAGGTCGATATCCAAGGCCGCTACGAAGAAGACCGTGTTCTGAATCAATACACCGGGTGGATTATCCGGAAGCTCGGCCCCGCCAAGCCGTACGACGCAAAGGTTTTCCGCGGTCAATCGGTGCTTGTACGACTCGAACCGCTGCCCGATTCTGAATAGGCGGGGTACGGAAGCGAAGCTCGCTTCGGGTCGCGCACATTGCGCCACGGCTGACCTCTTGCTAGGGACTCGGCGTGCCTTACAGAGCTCTTTCAAGATTCTCGACCCCACAAAGCAGGCGCGGACTTCACTTGGCCGGGGTTCTCGTCTCCCTCAGCTGCGCGCTGCTGCACTGCGCCTCGAGCGACAGCAGCAGCGACGCGCAGCCCGGCGTACCGGACGGTGGGCGCGGGGAAGCTGTCGTCGACGTCGACGTCGACGTTGAGGGGGGCGTCACGGTGCCGGATGGCGGAGCCCCACTCGGTGACGGAGCCGTAGCCGTCGAAGGCCCCGGTGCTCCACTCGCCCCACCCACTGTTTTCACGGGCTCACAGCACACGTGCGCTATCAAAGCCGGTCGGGTGAAGTGCTGGGGTCTGAACTTCTCAGGACAGCTCGGCAACGGCATGAGTAGCCTCGAATCCCCCGGCGACGCTCCAGGCGAGATGGGCGCAGCCCTTGTGGCGGTAGACTTAGGCGCAGCGCGAACCGCAACGGCGCTCGCGCTAGGGCGAGACTACACGTGCGCGCTGCTAGACAACGGTAGCGTAAAGTGCTGGGGCGCCAACGATGACGGGCAGTTGGGCCAGGACGATGCCGTCGCGCGCGGTGGTGCAGCAGGCCCCCTCGGCGACGGTCTGCCGGCAGTAAACCTCGGGGAAGGTCGGAAGGCCACGGCGATCGCTTCTGGCAGTGCGCACGTCTGCGTCATCCTCGACGACGCGAGCGCCAAATGTTGGGGGGCGAATTCGTCGGGTCAGCTAGGGCAGGGCGATGACGTCACACGCGGCAACAAGGTGGGCGACATGGCGGGCTTGTTGCCGATCGCATTGCCAGCCGGCAGGACGGTGATTCGTCTGGCCGCCGGGAGCGACACGACATGCCTCCTGCTCGACGACGCGAGCGTCCGCTGCCTCGGCGCGAACATTAGTGGACAATTGGGCCTGGGTGACACGCTGCCACGCGGCAAAAGCCCCTCTCACTTAGGCGCCGGGCTCACCGCGGCCGACCTCGGCCCCGGGACCGTTCTCGGCGTGACGGTGGGCACCGGCGCAACATGCGTTTCGCTCGAAGGAGGCTCGGTCAAGTGTTGGGGTAGGAACACTTCGGGTCAGCTAGGCGTGGGCTCCATCAATCCCTCGGGCGACTACCCGAAAGACATGGGAGCCAAACTCCGCACGACGGACCTGGGCCCTGGGGCCTACGCGGTGAAAGTTGCGGGCGGCAACGGGTTCGCTTGCGCGCTTCTGAAGTCGGGGAACCTGAAGTGTTGGGGACTCAATACGTCCGGTCAGCTCGGGCTCGGCGATAAACTCCCACGAGGCGCAAAACCAGGCGAGATGGGCGCGGCACTTACGCCGCTCAGCCTCGGGACGAACCGCACAGCCGTCGAGCTTTCCGTAGGTTCGGCCCACGCCTGCGTTCGCCTCGACGACGGCGCGTACAAGTGTTGGGGAGACAACTCGAACGGCAAGCTCGGACTCGGGGACAAGCCTTCCCGCGGCCTGAAGCTCACGGAAATGGGAGACGCACTTCCCGCCATTGACGTCGGACCCTAAGCAGTCCGGCATGATGTGGCATGCCTGAGGGGCACACCATCCACCGGCTCGCCCAGGACCTGTCTCGGGATCTCTTGGGTCAAAGCCTGAGCGTTTCTTCGCCTCAAGGGCGTTTCGAAGACGCGTCGAGGCTTCAGGGCACGCGCCTTATCAAAACCGGCGCGGTCGGGAAGCACTTGTTTCTCCACTTCGAGACGGCCGTGGTGCACATCCACCTCGGTCTTTTTGGGCGCTTTCGTCGCTCGAAGGCGCCAGGGCCGGAGGCGCGAGGCGCGCTTCGCCTTCGACTCGTGAGCGACGCGTACGTCTGGGATCTGAGCGGCCCGACCTGCTGCGAGGTGATCGCCGAAGACGCGAGAAACGAGCTGCTTGCGCGCCTCGGTGCCGACCCTCTCGCGGACGCTGCGAATCCGAAGCCTGCTTGGGAGCGCATCCAAAAAACGGCTCGGCCGATAGGCGCGGTCCTCCTTGACCAGCGCATCTTCGCTGGGCTTGGAAACGTGTACCGCGCAGAGATTTTATTCATGCTCGGCATCCACCCCGAGATGCCCGCGAAGAACTTAGCGAAGCGCGAGTTCAACGCCTTGTGGAAGCTCGCGCGCGAGCTCCTCGCCCGCGGGGTCAAGGAAAAGCGAATCGTGACGCGACCGGCCGTGAAGGGCAGGCGACTCCGGCGCGAAGAGGCACTCCACGTTTACGCCCGCCGCACCTGTGAGAAATGTGAAGGTACCGTGCGACGGTGGACGCTCGGTGCACGCGCCATCTACGCGTGCGAGACGTGCCAGCCGCAACGGCAGGCGTAGGAGGCCATGTCGCGGGAGATCGCCGCTGCGCTTTGGAACATTAAAGGCCAAAGCCTGGGATCGAACCCACTTCACGGACCGTGACATCGTAGCCCACCCGATAGAAGCAAGCAGCCAAATCGGGCAGTTCATCGACAGCCGCGACCTCGAGGACAGCAAGCGCAGTGCTCGCGTTTCGGCTAGGCCAGTCAGGTTCCGCGTACTCGATAAACTCTCCCGCTTCTCTGCACGACTCACTCGGAGGACGGCCCTCGCTGGCCACCGCTATGCCGTCGGCGCAACTTGCAAGTAACGTTACCTGGGTACTCGTCTTCAGGCCGTACCGGAGAGCCTCCGGCGACGGAACATGATCAAAGGTTCGAGTATCCATTCGTCTTTCGCTTGTGATTCCTGAAAGCCAACGGGCTCGTACCGTCTCCAGTGAATCAGTCGCCTTCGGGCCGTGACACACCGTATCCCGCTGGGCCTCGATGGACTTCGAGAGGGACACTCGATACCAACAAATACGTCTCCGCGGCAAAAGGCACACGCGCAACACTCGTTACATCTGTGATGTCGCCGAGGGGATGTTTTTTTACCCGCTCCTCGATGGTGTCTGTTGAAGGGCAATCCTCACGAATCGATACGTAGGTATGCGTTAAGTACTCTTCGTGTGAGGTATATGGAACGCATCCTGATCCGAAGGTGGAGAGGGCGCTGAGAAACGCCGTTCGTAAAAGGAAAATTCGCGTATTGAACATCCGCACGGCGTACCAGAGGCCCGAGGAGTGAGCTTGACCACGCCCGCCAGGCGTACGCGTTCTCGCGCCAGCGTGTCGAGTTCAAGGTTTCGGATCGCTCGATGAGCTTCGCGTGATGGTTGTCCGGTAGGCCGACAGCGCGATGCCGCAACGCGCGCGAAAGCTCCTCGAAAAGTGCTCGAGGCTTCGGAAGCCCACGGCAAAAGCTACCTCGGTCACGCTTGCGCCGGTGGTCTCGAGGATCGCCCTTGCCCGCTCTATTCGAGCGTGACTCACTTGCTCGGAGAGCGACGTTCCTCGATCGCGCAACTTTCGCTGCATACTGCGCTCCGAAAACCCGAGTAGCTTGGCCAAGCGGGCGCTGTCGACATGAAGCAGGTTGTGTTCGAGAATGTGTTGAAGACGCGAAACAACATCCGCGTCGCTCTGAACGACGCACCGGCGGGTTTCATACTCCGACAAGTCAGAGGTACTTAGCCCCAAGGAGCGTGCTGCCGCGGACATGTCCGTCGTCATAGAAAAAGGGAAGGGAGCGGCGGTGATACCAAAGAAGCCGGCAGCTACCGCTCCCGTGAGCGTGCTGTCATGCACGACACATGAGTCGAGGACCATCTTGCGTAACTGATTTTCGTTGCTACGAAAGTAGTCGAGCAGCAAAGCGAAAGCCTGCGGGCTGACAAAAGTAAGATGTCGAACGTCGGCCAAGATGGCGTGGGCTTTCATTGTTTTGAAAGAGTCATTCCAAAACCGGAGTAAACCTCGTAGCTCCTCGACCTCCAGCATTCCCCAAAGGGCATAAGCGTGTACGTCCGACGAAAAGACGGCGTAGAGCCAGTGTCGTTCGGAGTAATAGCCACGGATTGCGCCGCTCCCAACCTCGCGAAGGCTCCGCAACGCGAGCATGCGACCAACCTACCATTTGGAGCGCGAAGCGCGCACGTCGGATTCGGCGCCTGGCTTTTCACACGAAGCGATGCGCGAGGCTTCCGGCCCGCCACGGCTCGAGAGGGATCCGCAAGACACGGCGAAGTTCGATAGAGTGGCACGCGATGAATCTTCCGTTCGACCTTAACGTCGAGGCTGCTGTCGCACGGATTCGAGCGCGTAACCCTCTCGTTCATGCCCTCATCACGACGCGCCACGAGGACGCCCTTCGTGATTCGTCTGCCCTCGCGAAAGAGGCGCCGCGGTCGCCTTTGCACGGGGTGCCTTATTCTCTAAAGGATGAATGGGAAACGAAAGGCCTCGCGACGACGTCGGGCTCCGCGCGTTATCGAACCCGGATTTCGACCTCGAGTTCGTCGGTCCATCTCGCCTTTGAGGCCGCAGGAGCCGTGCTTGTTGGCAAGAGCAACCTAAGCGACCTTGGGATCGCTCCCGAAGCCTCTTCCTACGTGGGCGGTGTAACCCGCAATCCTCACGATTTTTCGCGCACCGCGGGCGGTAGTTCAGGGGGTGCCGCCGCGGCGGTCGCCGACGGCATGGTCGGGTTCGACTGGGGTTCGGACATTGGCGGGAGCATACGGCTGCCTGCCGCGTTCTGCGGCGTCTTCGGCTTGCGACTGTCGAGCCAAACGTGGCCGATTACAGGCTTTTTTCCAGAAATTCCGCCCGCCATCGCGTGGCTATGCGGACAGGGGCCGTTGACTCGGACTCTCGACCAGATGGCGTGCGTACTCGATGCCGCGACGCCTCTTCGAACCGGACCGAACCGCCCATTCACCTTTCGCGGGGTGCGAATTTGGACTCCCGACAAACTTGGTGACTGGCCTACCTTTGTAAGTGATGTCAGCCCCGCGCTCGCGCGATTGACGTCGGACGTACAAACGTCTCACGGGCTGCCCGGCACGACGTATACGCGCAACGTTTTTCACGCGGTATGGGCGTCTCACCTCGACGATTTGCTTGCCGCCGACACTCTCGGCTTTAGGGAAGGACTTCAAGCCGTGATTTCAGGGGTACTCTTCCGCGGAAGGTGGGGAGACACACGCATCCACCCGGCAACGGCTGAGATTCTCGCGCTCATCACACTGGGTCGTTATACGCTGTATCGCAATCCGAGAGCCGCACTTCGAAAAGCGCACGCCATTAGAGCTGCAATCGAGGCGATTTGGGACCGGGGTCACCTTATCGCGATGCCCGTATGCGTGTTTCCGGCGCCGCGCGTCGGGCGCTCGAATACCTACCCGCATCTCCTTTCGTGCACGATTCCCGGCAATTTGGCAGATGCCACTGGCTTGGCTATCCCGTTTGGCCATTTCAAAAAGGGACTTCCGCGGTCGATACAGCTTCTCGGTCCCCCTGGAACGGAGCGCCTCCTCATCGACCTCGCTCGCGAGGCGCGCCGCGCGACCGGTTGACGTCGAGCGTTGGCGTGGATGCGCTTCATAGGAGTACGAGAAGGAGGACGGCGCGACCGATGGATGCGACGCCCGCCTCTCCGTGCGAGACTTGTTCGCCGCCGCGTAGTACGACCCCGTTCTTCGCTGCTTAGGCGACTTCCCATGACCTTTGCCTCGCTCTCCTTGTCCGCACCGCTGCTTCGTGCCGTCGAGGCGCAAGGGTACGCGTGTCCGACGCCGATTCAAGTTGCGGCGATCCCCGCCATTCTTCAGGGGCGCGATGTTTGGGCGTCGGCGAAAACGGGATCTGGCAAGACCGCCGCGTTCGTGCTGCCGATGCTTCAGATCCTCGGGGAGGGGCGACGCGGGGTCGGGCAGCGCGTGCGTGCGCTCATCGTCGTACCGACGCGCGAGCTCGCGATGCAGATTGGCGAAGTCGTACGCCGATTCAGTCGGGCGATGCCCGCGCCGCTCAAAACGTGTGTGGTCGTAGGCGGCGTTTCGAAAAACCCCCAGCGGATGGATCTTCGCGGAGGAGCGGACCTCGTCATCGCCACGCCGGGCCGCCTTCTTGACCTCGCGGCAGACAACGCACTTCGCCTCGACGACCTCGAGCTTCTTGTTCTCGACGAGGCCGACCAACTCCTTTCGCTTGGTTTCAGCGACGAGCTCGCGCGTCTCCTCGCCATGCTCCCGCGTAGGCAAAACCTACTGTTTTCTGCAACGTTTCCCGAGGACGTCTGCGCGCTCGCGTCGCGGATCCTCGACGCCCCCGTGCGCATCGAGGCAGACCCGGCCGAGACGCTCCGAAGTGGCGTCATCACGCAGCGCGTGATCGAGGTCGACACGGCCAAACGAACGCGGCTACTTAGGCACCTTCTCGAGGTTCATGGGTGGTCTCAAGCCCTCGTTTTTGTGTCGAGTCGTCACGCCGCTGAACACGTCGCTGACAAGGTCAAGCGCGCAGGAATTGAAGCGGCCGCTCTCCACGGCGACCTCAGTCAAGGCGCACGCACGAAGGCCCTAGCTGACTTCAAGAGCAAGCAAACGCGCTTGCTCATCGCAACCGACGTAGCCGCGCGGGGAATCGACGTTCCGCAGCTTCCCGCCGTCATCAACTACGACCTGCCGCGGTCGTCGGTGGACTACGTTCACCGCGTTGGACGCACGGGCCGCGCCGGCGAATCCGGCACTGCGATTAGCTTTGTCACGGCGGATTCCGCGGCTCACTTTCGCCTCATTGAAAAGCGACATCACTTGTCCCTCGAACGCGAACGACTCCCGGGGTTCGAGCCGAGCGAGGTGAGCGCCGAGAGCGCTTCGCCATCGCCGCTAGACGCTGTCGAGAACGCTCCGCTAGCGCCGCTGGACGTTGTCGAGAACGCTCCGCCAGCGCCGCTGGACGTAGCGGGCGGCGTCAAAGGTCGACGAAAAAGCAAGAAGGACAAACTGCGCGAAGCCGCGGCGCGAGCCGCAGCGGTGAAGTCATGACACTCGCGCACGAAGCAGAGCCTGCGCCGACTACCGGTACGATCGAGCGATGGGCGTGGGACTACATCTTGTCGTCAACGCTCGAGGCGAAGCTGACTCCGCCTCTAGTGCCCACCACATGGGAGGTCCTTCCGCCGGCTCGGCGCCTCATGGCGCCCGGTCGGCCGCCCGAGCTTCGCCTGGTCGCGAAGGCCGCAAAAACGCGTGGCCTTCAATCGGTGCACGGCCGCGCGCGGGCGCTGCACACGTTTTTTCATCACGAACTCCAAGCGGCTGAACTTATGGCTTGGGCCGTGCTCGCGTTTCCTTCGTCGCCCGTCGACTTTCGCGCGGGTCTCGTCCGGATTGCCCTCGATGAGGTGCGGCACATGCGCATGTACGCGACTGAAATCGAACGGTTAGGACATGCGATTGGCGAGTTCTCTGTTCGTGATTGGTTTTGGGAGCGTATTCCGAGCTGCGTTTCTCCGTCCTCGTTTGTCGCGACTATGGGCTTAGGCTTCGAGAGTGCCAATCTCGAGCACACGGCTTCGTATTCCGCACGATTTCGTGACGCGGGAGATGTTGAGGGCGCGCGCGTTCAGGAGCTCATCGGACTCGAAGAGATCGCGCATGTTCGCTTTGGCGTGCGCTGGTTTCAGTATTTCAATGGTCATTTAGCCTTCGAGAACTGGAAGGCCGCGCTGCCGGCTCCGCTCTCTCCGTTGCTGATGCGTGGTCGTCCGTTCCGTCGTGAAGCGCGCGAGCGCGCAGGATTTCCCAAGTCTTTCCTTGACGAGCTTGAGGCATGGCAACCGATCGATTTGCCTGGGTCCTGAATCTTGACGCCGATCTCGAGCTCGCGATGGGCCCCGGATACACGCCAAGGCGAAGTGTGCGTGAAGCGATGCGCACGTTCGCGCCTGTCTTGGCGGGAACGCTCCTCGCGCCAGGAGACATCGTCATCGACGAGTCGTCGCAGCCGGGGTGTGCGCTAGGGTTTGTCGGTCGCGCGTTCTGTCCAACGCCGCATGCACGTGCGTTGCTCGCAAAAGCCTGCGCGACCGCTACGCCGCATCCGCCTGTTGAGGTGCTCCGGCGAGTCAACTCCCGTGCATTCTGCGCGGAGTTCTTTCCCCACTTGCCTGAAGCGTCGTTCGTCCTCGGTCTGGAGCGTGTAAGAGTCAAGCTTGCGACGGCGCCGCCGCCCTTTTCGCTCGGGGGCGCGTGGCGCGTCAAGAGCGCGTTCGGAATGTCGGGCAGGGGACAGCGCGTGGTCTCGCCTCGCACGATAGGCGACGCCGACTTAGCTTTCATACGGTCTCTTCTCGAACAGGGCGGTGTTCAGATTGAGCCGAATGTCGCCATCGTACAAGAATACGGGCTTCACGGAATGCTCTCGCGAGCGGGAGCCCCGTTGGAGCTCGGTGCTGTCGTGGAACAGCGTTGCGACGCGCGCGGTGCGTGGCTCTCGACAGCGCGCGCGTCAGCCCCGAACGACGTCGTAAGTCGATTAACCGAGCAAGCGAAGCAGGTAGCCTTCGCGTTGTTCCGAGAGGGCTACTTCGGCCCGTTCGGCGTCGACGCCTACACGTATCGCGATGAGCTTGCCGACATTCACTTTCACCCCTCAAGTGAAGTCAACGCACGTTACTCCATGGGATTCGGCATCGGCTTTGCTCGCGCGCCCGACGCGGCGTAGGTCGTATGACTATCAAGTCTTGCTACGGCTCGATGCGTGTCGCGCGCGTTTCTGGCGGCCGAAGTACCGAAGACGAAGAGCGCCGCGAGCGACGCGGTGACGTCGACCACGGGGCCAACGTCACCGCCCGCTAGCCGCCACGCGATGAGGCACACCAGGGCGGCGCAAAAAACGACCAAGCGCAGCTCAATCGTCGGAGGTACCGACGCCGTACGTACTGCAAGGCTACGGACGCCGAAAAATATGTTTGCGAAAGTACCAATCACGACCGCGCAAAGCGGTGAGATGACGTCAAGAAGCGCAGCGACCAACGTGCTACTTTGGATAAAGACGAGCGGCGCAATGCGCAGAATGCGCTTGACCCCGCGAGCCTGAAGTACGCGCGCAACGTTTTGAATGATCGTCACTATTCCTCCCGCGCACACGAAACTCATGATCGCAAGACGCGCGCTAAACGGGCCCACGCGCACGCGCTCCCAGACATCGACGCCTGCCCACGCACTGACAAGCAGCACGGCAGAGAGAAAGCAAAGCGATTCGATTTGTCCGAGTGTTCCGAGGTGGAGAACGCCTGTTTCTGCCTGCTCCCAGTACGTTGCTGCGCAGCCGGCGGGTACGACAAGCGCAATGGCTATCCACCAAGCCTGCGGCGCGCCGATCGCGATCGCGGAAACATATGCGATGTACGTGGTGTTCATTATGTCGAGTCCGTGGTCGAGCCACTCGCCCGTCGCTGAGGCACGGTTCGTGCGCCGAGCGTGCGCGCCGTCGGCGTTGTCGCACCAGTTATAGACGTGTAGGCAAAAGGCTGCCGCGACAAAACCCGCGCGAACCTTGCTTGGGGACGAGTCGTGGAAGAAAATGAAAAGGAGTACGACACCAAGCAGGTTGATGACGTGTCCGACGTGCGTAATGGCGTTCGGGTGAACCCTCTCGGGAATGAACGGAAGAAGCGGCGTGACGAAGAAGTTTTTGTAGATCGGAAGGAGAAAGGAGCGATCTTTGACCGTGTAGACAAGGCCCTCGTCTGCCATTTGGGTTTAGTTTGCCGGTACGAGTGCCACCGCGCAACCTCGAATACGCAACGAGACGGTGAGCGTCGGAGGTTCTTTTAGGGTTTCGCGGAACGTGGGAACCAAGAGGCGGCTCGCACTGTCAGCCTTGGTTCATGCCTATTTATCCCGGACGGGTCCAATGGTTCGTGATTGGCGCACTTGCTTTCGCGCCTTCCTCCGCGGCGGCGGCAGACACCGTCGAGGCCACACGCTACGAGATGATTGAGCGCGCGCACTTTTTCGGTGAACGGCGTCACGAGCGTCGGGCGTAGCTGCGCGCCCTTCACGATCGTGCCGAGCAAAGGCCAAGCGATGCTTGTCGAGCTGCGACCACGCGGCGTCGCCGTCATCGAAAGTGGGCTTGCTTCGGTGTGGCTCGCAAAAGACCGCTACCTCGTTCGAGCTACATTCTCCGCCGCCCCTCATCTCAAAGAAGCCCCGGCTCAGGCACACGTTGGCGTGCTTTTCGATAGCTCAAAGTCGAACCATTCGGCGGAAGCGGGATTTGCGACAGTGCGCGCCTACCTCGGTCACATGCCAGGCGCGACGATAGACTTTCTCACGTTTGACCGCGAAGTGAGGTGGCCGTTAGGCCTAAAATTGCCGGTCGCACGTGCCCTCGCCAAGCTTGCCGCATTCGAGATTGATCTGCGGAACGGAAGCCGCCTAGACGACGCTCTCCGTCGGGCGGACGCGATTCTGCAAGCGAGTCCAGCGTCCGTGCGTCGCGTTGTGATGGTGACCGATATGCTTGCCCGGACCGAGCTTACTGCGGAGTTGTTAGGCAAATTGGAATGGAAAAGCGGAGCGGTGCTGCATCTCGCGACCGTCGCCGAAGGGCCAGCGGCGCTGAATCGCGATGACAGTTCCAAGTGGTCTACGCTACCGCGGCGAACAGGAGGACTATTTTGGCAGGGCTCGACAGCCGCATTGACGGATAATGCCGCGCGAACGGTCTATAAAGGGTGGGCGCGCCCCAAGCGCATCGACAAGCTCGTCGTCGAGGGGCTTGACGCGTCGTTCGACGCTCCAGCCTCGCTTGACGAGGGAGAGGCACTCACACACTTCGCCGTCGTCGAGACTCCGACGCCGCGCGCCGTCGTCAGCGGCGAGTTGTGGTCTGCACCCTTCCGCGCGTCGGTTGTCTCGGACTCCGCAAGTGGAAAGCTCGCCGCGGCTCTTACGTTTGGCTCTGACTTCTGGAGTACGCTCTCAGAGCCTGAGCAACGTCGGCTCGCGATGCTCGGAGGCGTCGTCTCCCCCGTTACGAGCTACCTCGCGATCGAGCCTGGCGTGCGACCGTCCATTGAGGGGTTGAACCGGGAAAACGAGCCGAGGGGCTTCGGCGACGGAGTTGGAAGAACGGCCTCGTTCTACGGGCAATCGTGTGTAACTTGCCACGCAGCGAGAGCCGCCGTGGATAAGCGCGCTTGGCTCGACAGGCAAGTACTCGAAGCCATGCGCGCTTGCCCGAGCTCCGCACGAGAGCTTCGCGTCACCTTCGAGTCGACGCTCGATGAAGTCGTCGACGTCGGAGAAGTCGTTTTTTCCCCGAAGCGTGACGCGCGGGCAGAGGCGTGTGTGCGCGAGGGGCTCTGGAGCCTTGACCTACCGGAAAGCGCCTTCGATGCGAAATTCGAGGCCCACTCGGTCACGGTGCGACGTTAGCCGTCACTTCTTCGAAGCGACTGCTTTGTTGCGCGCGGCCCCGTACACGTCGGCATCGACGTCGGTGCCTGTCGACCAAGCTTCGAGCGCAGGAACGACGAGGGAACTCCACGCGGGCCCGAGGCGCAACGTCAAGAAGTCTCGGTAGAGTGCTTCGAGGATTTCTTCAATTTCCTGCGTCACGCTCATCCGTTCGTAGAAGTCCTCGTGAGCCTCGTCGTCCGCGAACGCGGCTGCGGTCTTCTTCTTCGCCGGGCGACGCGCTGGCTCGGTCACGCCCTCCGTGGGGCTCGCGTCCTCCGGTTCCTTTCGGGGTAACTTGAGGCCCGCAATGGCTGTGGCTTCGGCCTTGAGCGTGAACGTCGCGTCGTGGCCTCCCCATGACAAGTGCAGCGACGCGAGATCGGGCGTTTTGCCGCGGAGCAGGCTCTCTTTCGCCTCGCGGTGTTGACCCGGCATGGTGCCCTTGATCGTTGTC
This sequence comes from Polyangiaceae bacterium, assembly GCA_025353725.1. GTDB lineage: Bacteria > Myxococcota_A > Polyangia > Polyangiales > Polyangiaceae > Labilithrix. Next base: position 17,559 of record JANXOF010000090.1, read on the forward strand.
GTCTCTTGACCGGCGGAGAGCACGAGGCGACCCTCGATCCAAAACCCGAAAGCGCCGTGTTTTTTCGTCGTGAGCGTCGCGTCGAACACCTCGCTCTCGAACCAGAGCCAGAGCAGCCACTCGCGCCCAACGAACCGACGAAGCTGAATGCACTCGAAGCGATCCATTACGACTCCTTCGCCAAAACGGTGACATCGATTTGCTGCCACGCGCTCTCGTGAGCCTTCGAGAGACCGATGCGCTCCGCGAGCGTGTAAGGCGATTGTTGGATAAGCCTGAGCCCGAATGTCTTGTGAAAGAGTTCGGTCATGCCGATTCCAGCTTTCTCGGAGTGGGTAAAGAAACGCACGACGCCTTCGTTCAACGACCACGTGAAGTCCACGACGCGCGTGACTGGGGAGAGCTCTTTACGCAGCTTGCGTGCGACCGACTCCTTTAGGTCGGCTTTCTCTTTGCGACCGAGTTTTTCTCGACCCTTTTTCGCGAGGTACGCAGCCTCGGCCTCGCGCACGCGGGCCTTGAGCATAGGCCCTGGGATTTGCCAGCGGTCCGTTCGGAGGCCGAGGACGATGAACTCATTGTAAAAGACATTGTCGTACGTCAAGTCAAGCTCGAACGGCTCGCCCAGTTTGCTCCACCCCGATCGCTCTAAGTCCTCCTCGTCGGCCACGAGTGGCTTAATGACGCGGAGGCGGATGGCCCGCATGTACTTCTCTCGGAAGTCCTCCGGGACCTCGCCGTCGACAAAGAAGCGTGAGTAGGTAAGCGAACCTCGAAGAGCTGGCACGGCGTACCTCTCGCACAAGTCGGGCTCCGCGAGGAAGCTTGCTTCTCGAAGAAAGAACACGGACAGGCCAAAGCGATGCCGACGCCTCGCCGCGACCGCGATTCTCATGCCTCGCGCGCCGATGCGGTTGCGCTCGACCAATTCTTACCGCTCGCCGATCGCCTCCCCGAGAGACACGTCTCTGTTGAGTGAGCGCTCGAGCCACGCGATGGCGGCATCAATGGTGCATGGTTCGGCGTTGACCTACGCGGACTCAGTCGGCGCTGGGCATAACGAAGTGGAGGTTCGCTGTGATGACGCCCAAGACGAAACGTAACGCTTCGACGCCGTTAGCGAAGAAGGCGGCACTGAGCCACAAGGCATCCGTCGATGCAAAGGCGAGCCCTACGCCTCGTCGCGATGGTACTGATCGCATCGAGGGAGAGCTTCTTGAAGCCGACGATGCGCGTGCGTCGAGCGCCGCCGACGTGGTTCGCCTTGCTAGGCACTGGGTTAAAGTCGCTGCGGTAACGTAGTGCGCTCATGCGGCCCCTTTGTCGCAGGCGGTAGAGCCGTGGTGTTCACGGTCGACGGAAGTACCCTGTCTCAAGAAAGACTGCGGAAGAACGTCGCCAATCGGCCGTGGGCGCAAGTGGCCACATTTTTCGACGAGTGTGGCGAAGAAACTCGACGGCTCGATGGCGCAAGCCGCCAATGCCTAGCCCTTCACGATTCCCTATTCGGCGGCTAGGCGTTGAAGGTTACCAATCACTCTCCGTTTTACGAATGTTACGCACGCAAAAAGTTGGAGTCACCATGACCGGGTCCGAAGGAACGCAGGTAGAGTTTGCCGCTGCGACCAGCGCGTCGCTTGACGGAGTCTCGGGTAGGGAAGAGCGCACGCCCTCGTTCCGTCCTAAGTGGACGTCTACTCCTGCATTGCGGCATCGAGAGAGGCACCAGAGCGGGCGCGCAGGGTGGCTTCGTGCGGCCGTGTTAGGGTCGGATGACGCTATTGTTTCGACCGCGAGCCTCGTTGAGCGCGCGCGCGCCGCGTCGTGCCGTCTAATCAACGGTGAGGCCGCGGCCGCCGTGAGCGCGAACCTTGGGTTCTCTGACCAGGCCCACATGACGCGCGAGCTCGGCTCTTCCTTCGGCTTCACGCCTGCCCGCTTTCGGAAGGATCCGCTTTTGGCCGAATTGTTCAAGAATGCCGAAGCCGAAGCTGGCACGATGAGACAATGAGCAGTTCGTGTTCACCACGCCTCGATTACGGCGCGGATGGTTGGAAATATATTCTCAGTTTCTCGAGCGGCGGTGGTGTCGCGCTCCTCGGCGCATTGGGGTTAGCGAGTATGCACGAAAATGCCGTCTGGCGCGTTTCGAGCGTGCCTCTTGCCTTCGTTGGCGCCTTGGCACTCGTGACGGGCCTCCTCGGCGTTCGCTACGTCAAGGTCGGGAAGTTTCATCACCGCGATCGCGTGCTCGATACGATTGCGTGGCGCGGTAACGAGCGTGTCCTCGACGTCGGTACAGGCGCCGGTTTGCTTCTGGTCGGGGCCGCAAAGCGCGCGATCGCGGGCCGCGCATATGGCATCGACATATGGAATCAAGATGATTTATCCAACAACAGCGTCGCACGCGCGATGGTCAACATAAGCGCCGAGCGCGTGGTGGACCGCGTCGAAATCAGGAGTGAGGACGCGCGTAAGATGTCATTCGGCGATCGCACGTTCGACGTCGTCGTTTCGATGCTCTGCATTCACAATATTCCAAGCGAAGCAGGCCAAGACGAAGCCCTCGCCGAGATTGCGCGCGTCCTCGATAAGGGAGGGACCGCTCTTATCTCGGACCTTGCGAACACCGAGCGCTACGCGGCCACCCTTCGGCGACTCGGGCTCGAGGTAGTCCGAAGCGGGCCATTCTGGGACACGTTTCCCCCGCAGCACCTTGTCCGAGCGTTCAAACCACGGTGAGATTCGCTCCTGCTGAAATGTGCCGCGCGCCCTTTTTCGCAAGACTGTCAGGCTACGTCGTGTGCGCATCCAAGGAACATGCACAAGCCGATCGTGACGGCGTAAACGTAAGAGTAAAGTGAGAAAGCCGGCTCCCCCAATTGCGTCAACGACGCCATCGCCTCGTCGCCGGAGCGCGCAGGCGACTCTTTTTCCGGAGATCCTTGCTCGCTCTCAAATCGAGCGCGATCGGGGGAGAGCGCAGCGGAGTGGGTCGCCCGACCTCTTTTTAGAGAAGCTCAAACGCATGAGTGCGTCGCCGCTCGCGTGCTTGCGCGGCTCGGCGCCTCTCTTCTACGAAATCCTCGCCGCACGCCCGGAGCTCGCGACCGGTCCCGCAGGCGTGGGTTGGACGGTCGGCGACATGCATCTCGAAAACTTTGGGGCCTACCAAACCGGCAAACGCGGCGACGACACCGCGACGGACGCAAGCGCGAAGGGAGACAAGGGGTCGCTCGCGGTACGTTTCGACGTCAACGACTTCGACGATGCTGTGGTCGGACCGTGGAGGTTCGACGTCCTGCGCCTCACCACGAGCCTTCTTCTCGGTAGGCGCGAGCTCGGTATGACAGGCGTTACCGGCCTCACCGCCCTCGAGCTGTGCGACGATTTACTCGACGCCTGGAGCTCGAGCGCCTTCGGAGGCGCGTTGGCCCCTCCGCGAAGTCCGCCACCCGCGCCGATCGCGACGCTGCTCGAGGAAGTGCGCACGCGCACGAAGGCGAGTCTGCTCGATGACCGAACCGAGTTGTTGAAGAGCGGCACGCGTCGCTTTGTGCGCGGCGCGCGCTACGCGGAGCTTCCTAGTTCGGTAGCCGCGGCCGTGCCGGAGGCGTTCAAGGGCTACCTTGAATCCATTCCCGAGGAAGAGCGACCCCGCGGAGGATCGCTCGAAATCGTCGACTCCGCGTGGCGAATCGCGGGGACTGGGAGCCTCGGGGCGCTACGTCTCGCGGTGCTTGTCAAAGGCAAAGGCGGGCCCGACGGCGGATGGATCTTCGACCTGAAAGAAGAAGCCGACCCGTCAGCTTCTGCGCTCGTCGCGAGACCCTCGATGACGCCCGGCGAGCGCGTTTGCAAAGCTTTCCGTACGTGCGTCGAGCGCGCGCCGCGGATGCTCGGTTCCACGACACTTCGAGTCCGCGGCGACACCTCTGGCCGGTCGATGTTCGGACGGCGACTGGCTCCGCAAGAAGACAAACTCAACCTCCGGCGACTCAAACCGTCCGAGCTCCCGGCCGTAGTGCGAGCCTTCGGCGCGTGCCTTGGCGCGGCTCACAGGCGCGGAGCAACGAAGCGACCAAGACGATGGTCTGCGTCGGACTTCGAGCTCTTACGATCTCACGCCGTCACGCTCGCGGGAATCCACGAAGCCGTCTACCTCGCCATGTGCGAGCAGATGAGACCGCTTTTGAAAAACAAGTGAGCGACCACGCGGCCCGCCGTATCTCGTGCGTCGGCGTCCGCGCCGTCGTCGCTTTACTAGGTCCGCGTTCGTCGCGTTCGTCTGTAGGCGACGCGATCAACCGTAGACCGCGTCTACGCTTATCGAGTGGCCATGGACGACGAAACTCTCACTCGCGCACGCAGCTTCGAACTCTCAATGACCACGCTCCGGCCGTCTAAAGATCTCGATGCGCGGCTGGTCTTGAGACACGAGCACATAGACCTCGAGCGAAGCCATTCTCATGTAGTGCGCAAACTTCTCTCCTCTGTCGTATTTCTCCGTCGAGTCGGACATCACTTCGACAAGCATCGTCGGGTTGACAATGGCTTCACCGAGCCGCGCTACGCGATGAGTGACCAAGAGGCCGCAGACGACGATTGCGTCCGCGTAAGTCGAGAACTTCGTCTCGGCGATATAAAGCATAGCCTCCGAGCCATAGACCACGCACGCGCCTCTCAATGAGGCACGGAGTTCTCCCGCAATCGCGGCAGAGAGCCGGGCATGCTCCGGCGTTCCGCGGGACATCGCGTACACCCTTCCGTCGAGCCACTCGTGACGAGTATCGCTTTTGTCTTCTGCCTCCAAATAGGCCTCGAACGAGGCGTAAGGCACGGACGAAGCAGATGACATCCGCTGAAAAGTTAGCATGCAGGTACGAGCACTTCACGGCCTTCGCTCTGGGCTTTCCAAAGAAAATCGAACACGTGCGTGCGTCGCCCCGCGTGGTTCGTTCAATCACCTGGCACGCCGACCACCCTCAAGCAAAACCGCCAGTCGCTTGATGTTCGCTGACACCTCGTGGGTGCGTTTGCATCTGCATCTGCAGCGAACCGAACGCGTCGCTTTTGAGGGTGCCGGGGGAGCGGCACTCCCCCGGACGTTCGGACGTTGACACTGTGCGAAGGAGGGGACTTGAACCCCTACAGGATTTACCCCACCGGAACCTGAATCCGGCGCGTCTGCCAATTCCGCCACCTTCGCGAGAGCCCGAGATGTAGTCGATAAGGCGGTCTCATTTCAAGCGCTGATGCGCGAAGAGCCCATTGGGGTTGTCCACCGCCAAGAGCTGGCAGGCTGAAACCTACCAAACAGGACGAAAACCGACGCCATATCGGCGTCTTCTACGCCGCCGCCCGGGGCACACCACGTGACGTGGCGAGCCCGAGGCAAGAGCGCCTAGCGACTACTTGTCGAGGATTTGGAACTCGACGCGGCGGTTCGTGATGCGACCGGCCGGGGTTCCGTTATCGCCGATAGGCTTGGTGACTCCAAAGCCCTTCGAGGCGAGGCGCTTTCCGTCGACGCCGCGCTCCACAAGCGCCTTCATGACCGACGCCGCGCGGTCCTGGGAAAGCTTCATGTTCGCAGCAGCGTCGCCTTCGAGCGACGTGTGGCCTTCGACGGAGACCTTCTTAATTTTTTCGTTCTCTTTAATCGTCTTCGCGATCTCTTCGACAAGGCCGAACGACTCCGGCTTGATGGTCGCCTTGTTTTGGTCGAACTGAATCTGCTCGCTGATAACGATCTTACTGTCCTGCACGGAAACTCGGCCAAATGCTTTCGGGGCGACGACGGGCTCCGGCGCTTTGACGGGCTCTGGAGCGGGCGGGGGAGCGGGCGGAGGCGGCGGCTCGGGCGCCTTGACCTCGGGATTTCCGAGTCTCGCCTCGGCGTGACAGCCCGTGACGGCGCTCAGCGTGAGCATCAATGATGCTGAAACGAATCCAACGACCACGCGATTTTTCGTCATGTTTTTCGGTAACTCCTTCGCTCCGGCTCGACCGCGCAAACCGCGAGCGAGAGAGCCCGATGGCATCCATACCCAGAAAAGCTGAGATGAGGGATGGCCAATTCCGCCACGACGGTATGGGAACGTCGCGCGGATGGGAAGAGCCCGATGGTAGGCTCCCTCGGAATGGCGGAGGATGCGGTCAACCAGCTCGCGATAGCGAGCGACTCAGCGGGACATCACGCGGCCGACGCCGAAACCTTAAAGTCCTTGGTTCAGAGGCACTGGGGGCCGCTTGACGTCATCCTCGCGAACGCGAGCCGCACGTCAAGCGGCGAAGGCGTGGCTCTCGGCCGCGCACGCGGCAGCTTCCTCGCGGGCTTACTCCGTGAGCTTCACGCACGGGCTGTACAGCGCATAGGACCGGTAGCTAACGTCGCGCTTGCGGCGGTCGGCAGCCTGGGGCGCGGTGAGGTCGCGCTTCGTTCGGACGTCGACGTACGGTTGGTCGTACGACCGGGGTCGGCGTCACGCGACGCGGCCGCACGCCTCGCCGACGCGCTCCTCTATCCCCTTTGGGATGCGGGGCTCGAAGTGGGTCATCAGGTGATCGATACGACATCCGCGCTCGAGCTCGCGCAAAGCGATCTCGCGACGGCGACATCGCTCCTTGATTTGCGGTTCCTCGCGGGAGACGTGTCGGTCCTTAGCGAGCTTGAAGAGCGCGCGTACGCCGGGCTCTTCAGCGAGGGCGAGCTCGGTCTTTTCGCCGCGCGACTCGAGGAAGAGGCCGTGGCGCGACACGCGCGTTTTGGGAGCTCGTTATACCTCTTAGAGCCCGAGGTGAAAGCCGGTGCGGGGGGGCTCCGCGACCTCGACATCGGCCGTTGGGCGGCGCGCGCGAGGTATCGAACCAAAAACGCGGACTCGAGCGAAGGAGGGCCGTGGACCGAGCTCGTTCGGGTTGGGGTGCTCGTCTCGCGCGAGGCGAATGAGATTGCGCGGGCCGAAGACTTTTTGTGGCGCGTGCGCAATCGGCTTCACGCCCACGCGCGGAGAAAAAGCGACCGCCTCACGTTTGACCAGCAAGAGTCGATCGCCGTTTTGATGGGCTACGCAGACGCCCCGCGTGGCGATCTCGAAGGCGATGAGCAGGAGCAACGCGCCGCCGCGGCCGAGCGCTTTATGCAAGTCTACTTCGGTCATGCCCGCGTCGTGTCTCGCGCGCGGGAGACGCTTTTGCTCCGCGCGACACCAACACGACGTCGCGCGAAGCCCATCGAAATCGACTTAGGAGCGGGCGTCCGCCTGTTCGATGGCCACGTCACGGTCGACCCGGCCGCGCTCGCCACCGACCCGGCGCTCGCCCTGCGCGCTTATGCCGCTTGTGTTCAGAAAAAGGCGCCCATTTTGCCGTTCGCGCGCGACGCGATCGCGCGTGCTGCGGCGGACAGCGAGTGGGCCGCGAGGTTGCGGGCAAACGCCGAGTCGGCAGGGCTTTTTGTCGATTTGCTCTGCACGGTCCGCGAGGTGTCCCTCAAGCGCGGCTCGGTCGCGGGTGAGCTGCACGAAGTCGGTTTGCTTCTCGCCATGATTCCGGAGTTCCTTCCGGTCACGGGGCGCGTCCACCATGACGTTTATCACGTGTATACGGTCGATGTGCATTCGGTCGCGGCGGTCGATGCGCTCCGCGCGCTGTGCCGAGGCGAAAACGCAAGCGACAGGCCGCTCGCCAGTCGACTGGCCGCTGAGATCGTCCGTCCGGGTCCGCTCTTCCTCGCGACGTTGCTCCACGACGTAGGCAAAGGGTATCCGGACGCGAGTGGCTCCAGAAAGAACCACTCCGTTACAGGAGCCGTTCTCTGCGATGCGATTCTCCCACGGCTCGGCGTGTCCGCGGACGATGCCGCCGAGGTTCGCGCCCTCGTCCGAGATCACCTGCTGATGTATCACGTGGCCACGCGTCGGGACCTCGACGACCCTGCGACGACCCACGACTTCTGCGCGCATCTTCGTGGTCGCGAGGGCCTTCGCGATCTCTATCTGCTCACGGTGTGCGACCTCACCACGACCTCGCCGACCGCAATGACCTCGTGGAAAGCGCGAATGCTCGACGAACTCTACTTCGCAGCAGACGCGACGTTTGGCGGGGCCGACGCGTTCGACGTGGCTCGCCTTCAACGCGTAAAAGACGCAACGTTTGCCATTTGGCAAAGCAAGCGCGCGGACGTCGAGGCGTTCCTAGAGTCGATGCCCGATCGCTACCTTCTCGCCAACGCTCCCGAGGCGATTTGCGCGCACGCCCGGGTGGCGCTCGACCGAGCACGGCAGGGGGCGCATGCGGTTCACGCCGCGCTCGTGCCGTCGCGGCATCCCGAGGTGAGTGAGCTTTGCATTGTCGCGGAAGACGGCCCGGGTCTGCTCGCCCGCATCGCCGCCGTGATCACGGCGAGTCGCTTTGAGGTGCTCGGCGCGCAGGTTTACTCGCGACGTGTTCGCGAGGGTAACGGCGAGGGGACCGAGGCTGTGGACCTCTTTTGGGTGAGAGACGCGCGAGGCAGCGCCGAGGGCGTGGTGCAAGCCATGCCGCGTCTCCTCCGCGATCTCGAACGTGTTTGCACCGGGGTTCAGTCGGCCGACGAGCTCCTCCGCGAGCGTATCGGTACGGTTTCACCGTGGCGCGAGCGCCCCAGCCCCGCGGTACTTTGCGAGGTTGTGGTCGACCATCGAGCGTCGCCACGCCACTCCGTTGTCGAAGTTTTTGCGAAGGACCGGCCCGGCTTGCTCTACAGCCTTGCTCGCGCGATGCACGAGTTGGGGCTGAGCATCGCGCTGTCGAAAATCAATACCGAAGGCACGAAGGTTGCGGACGTATTCTACGTGAACGAGGCGGACGGTTCGAAGGTCGCGCCGGGGCCTCGCTCGAAGGTCATTCGTGAGGCCCTCCTCAAGGCCGCCTCGCCCGTGATTCCGGCTGCTTGCACGGGTTTAGCTTCGGCGTCAGTCGAACCTGCAGAGTCTCTGAAAAGCGCTGTTTGAAAGAGGTCTGCAAAGATGAAGCGACAGGTTTATACAGGCGTCCGCCACGGTGTCGCTGGGGTTCTCGCGAGTGCGTTGGTGGCGTGCGGCGGCGCGTCGTCGAAGCCTTCACGGCAGCCCGCCGACGCGTTGCCGGGTGTCGTTCAACCAGCAAGCTCGGGCTCGAACGACTCGACATCTGGCAGCGGCGTTGCTTCGACGAGCGACGACGTGACAAAGGGCGTCGGCGCAATCAAAGCCGGTGACTGGACACGGGCTCGCGCCTCGTTTGAGTCCGCCATCGTTAAAAATCCGAAGCACGCGGAGGCTCACTACTACCTCGGTCTTGTCATGGAAAAGACAGGGGACAAGGCGGCCGCTCAACAGAGTTACCATGTCGCGCTTAGCCTTCAACCCGACCTTCAAGAGGCCGCCGAAAACCTCACCGCGCTCCTCATCGAAGACAAGAAGTTCGATGACGCCATTTTATTGTCGAGAAAAGCGCTTACGCGGAACGCGAAGAACGCCGACATGCAGCTTAATCTCGCGGTCGCCCTTTCCGGAAATGGGAAGGGGGACGTTAACGCTATTGACGCGGCGACCAAAGCTTTCGAGGACGCTCTAAAGCTATCTCCCAACGACGCAAGGTTCTATCTCGCGTACGCTCAGCACCTTAGCGCAGCAAAAAAGGGCGACCAAGCGACCGCCCAGCTTTTGCAAGCGCAGCGGGTCGCGGGAGAAGATCCTACCTTACTCGGAACGATTGGCTTCGAGCTTCGGACGGCGCGCGCGCCCGCGGAGTGCATTCAAGTATTCGACAAGGCCATAGCACTCAACGACAATGCCGACTTTCGCACGAACCGTGCACTTTGCAAGTATGCACTAAAAGACAAGACCGCGGCTATCGCCGATCTCACGATCGCCACAAAACGCGAGCCCACGTTTGCGCCAGCACACTACTGGCTTGGCTCGTGGATGCACGAGGACGGTCGCTTTCCGGAGGCCCTCACTGAGTACACCGCCTACTTGGCGAATGCTCCCAAGGGGCCCATGGCGAGAGCCGCCGAGGCGAAGGCGAAGCTCGCGAGGGAAAAGAAGAAGCCTGAAAAAGCTTCGCTCAGGAAGTAGTCGTCGGCCCGTCCGGTCGCAGTTTTTCCGGCTGTTCGTGCTGCGGGAAGCCCCGGAGCACGCGGCCGCCCCCATCGCTGTCGACCTCTCCTATCGCAACGAGTCGACCGCTCGGGTCAAGCCACGCCGAGGGAGTGCCGTGCGGTGAGCGAAGTTGGCCGGGCATGAGTCGCTGGCCGAATCCGACGGCGCGCACGCCCTCCGGCGTCAGGACACTGACGGGTAGGGCGCGAGCAGCGGCGCGCGCGACGGGAAGGAGAGCGGCACGAAGCTCGTCGGGACTTCGCTCGAGCGTCACGGCGTCATCGATCGTGAACGCCCCTGACCGCGTGCGACGCAGCGCCGTGAGGTGTCCCACCGTTCCGAGCCCTTCGGCAAGGTCCCGAGCGAGCGCTCTCACGAAGTACCCCTTGGTCACCTCGACGATGAGGCGAAGATGCGGCTCGGGATCCACGCCCCCTCCCGTGACTTCTAGGCGTCGAATGGCGCATGCGCGCAGGGCGAGCGCAGGCACCTCGCCACGCCTCGCGACCGTGTGAGCGCGCTCGCCGTTCACCCGAAGCGCCGAAATCAAAGGCGGCATTTGCCAAACGCGCGCGCGCTCGACCGCTAAAATAACTTCGATGACGTCGGGACACGGGGGACCTTCAGACACGCGCAAGAGAGCCTCGCGAAGCGCGTTCGAAAGGGGAACTGAATCCGTTTCTCTGCCGTCAGCGTCGAGTGAATCCGTCGTCACTCCGAGGCGAATCGTCGCTTCGTACGTCTTGTCTTCAGCCGTAAGCCAAGGAACGAGCTTGGTCCCATCATTGATAGCGACCACGAGCACACCCGTCGCCATAGGGTCGAGCGTCCCACAGTGGCCCACGTGCTTCGTGCGGAGCACGCGCCGCATCTTGGCGACGATGTCATGGCTCGTCGGTCCCCGAGGCTTATCGACCACGACTACGGCGTCGGTTTGCGATGCCTGAGAGGCCAACGGAGACGAAGAACCCGTAGAAATTGAGCTCATAGGCGGAACTTGAGCGACGACTTACGCTTTATGAACCGCATGCGCTACGCTTTCTTCGCTGAATGAGCACGTCGATCCATCCGCCTCCGCTCATGCTCGGTCCGTACGAGTTACTTCAGCGGATAGCGACCGGCGGAATGGCCGAAGTCTATCTCGCTCGCCGCGCCGGGCCGCACGGCTTTCAAAAGGTCGTTGCGGTGAAGCGAATCCTTCCGCAGCTCGCGCAGGACCACGATTTCGTCGCCATGTTTGTCGACGAAGCCCGCGTCTGCGCGCGTCTCGCTCACCCGAACATTGTTCAAGTGTTCGACTTCGGCGAGCACGACGGCGAGCTTTACATGGCCATGGAATACGTCGACGGCACGACGGCGGCGCGCCTCGTCCGTGCGGCGGCGACCCGAGGGGATGAGGTGCCGCTGGAGGCCGCTCTCTACATCGCTTTGGGGGTTCTCCGTGGCCTCGACTACGCCCACAGCGCGCGCGACGACGAGGGCAAACCTCTCGATCTCGTGCACCGCGACGTTTCCCCCGGCAACGTCCTCATCGACCGGTATGGCGCCGTGAAACTGACGGATTTTGGTATCGCGCGAGCCGCGGAAATCGAGCGACGGACCGATGCGGGACAGCTGAAAGGCAAGCTTGGCTACATGTCGCCCGAGCAGGTAGTGGGCCGCGAACTCGACGCGCGCAGCGACCTTTTTACCGTGGGCATCGTGCTCGCCGAGCTCGTCATGCTGCGGCCGCTTTTCTCCGGCCCGAACGAGATCGAGGTGCTGATGCGGATCCGCGATGCCGACCTCGGCGTGGTGGACCGCGCCGGCACGCGCATCCCTGACGACGTCCGTGCGTTGCTCTTTCGCGCGCTCGCCCGGGACCGCGCGCTCCGTTTCCAGACAGCTGCGGCGTTTGCGGAAGCTATCGAGGAAATTCTACGCCGCCGACGGCTCCAGGTGGGCCCGGCCAAGCTTGCGGCTTGGGTCGACCGGTTGGGTCTCGTACAAAACACCGGACCGAACGAGCCGGAGGAGGAGAGCAATATCCGCCAAACGGCAAACTTGGGGGCGCTCGCTGCGCGAGAACGCATTCCGGGAGCGGAGTCGTCGATGCGACGGCTCAGCGCGACTACGGGCCCGCCGCGCCCACCGGATTCATCGGGACAGCAGGGCTCCCACGATTCACAGGGTTGGTCGCGTTCCCACCATGATCCTTCCGTGCCTAAGGTCGGGGCACACGGTGCGGGTGCTGGGTCGAGCATCCCGCCGATTCGAGGCGACCACCGCGACGTGTCGCCGTCTATCTACCACGTGAGGATGCCCGGCAGCCCAACGATAGGGCCACTCAGCTACCCGCGACTCGTCGAGCTCTTTGTGACGGGCGGCATCGACCATCGCGCGCAGATCTCGCGCGAGGCGGGCGAATTTCGAGAAGCATCCAGCATCCACGAACTTTCGCGGTTCGTGTCGAGCACCGCGCTTCGGTGGGACGAGAGCGCGTTCTCGTCCGCCAACGGGGTCGGGGCCATTGACCGCGTACTCCTTCCAGCGCGCATGTTTCAGCTCGCGTTGCGGCGAGACACGGGCGCGCTGTATTTGAGAGACGGTGCGAAGAGAAAGAAGATCTACATCGTCGAGGGCGTCCCGGAATTCGTCGTTTCCTCCGACAAGCGCGAACTCTTCGGTGAGCACCTCGTGGCGCGAGGCCAAGTGCTTCGGATGGAGGTGGAGATGGGACTCGCGATGCTTCCGCGCTACGCGGGTCGCCTCGGAGACGCGCTCTGCGGACTCGGAGTGCTACGCCCCATCGAGCTCTTTCGCGCGATAAGTCAGCAGACGCAGGACCGGTTCCTCGAGGTCTTCCAGTGGCGAAAGGGTGAAGTCGCCTTTGTCCGCGGAGCGCGATCGCACGAGGAGACGTTTCCGCTGGGTATGGACCCCTTCGAGCTCGTCGTGCGAGGGGTGAGGCAGCACTACAGTGCGACGGAGCTTGAGGGCATTGTCGCGCCTCTCGAAGGCGCCACGATCGTACCCGTCGTGCCTCTTCCGGTTCGCATTGAGGCTTTCCGATTCGGCGAAGCCGAGGAGTACGTTATCCATCGCATCCGAGAAGCGATGTCTGTCGCCGCCGTCGTGCAGGCTGCACGCAAGTTCGCAACCCGAGAGGAGACTCACCGGGCCATCTTTTGCGGTCTTTCGTGCGATCTTCTGAGGTCGCACGCGTGGGCGAGTCACGATTCGTGATGCGTGATTCTGGCGGGGGGGTTAATCACTTGGGGGAGCGATAGCTTTTCGATAAACGGGATACGCGGCGTCGTCGTGAACGAGGGTAAAGCCCAGTTCGACGAACACTCGCTCGGGTCCCTGCCAAGCCTGTTCGTCGTGTAACCGCGCGGCGTCGCGACGCGGATAGCCCTCTAAGAACCTCGCTCCCCAGGCTCCAACATGCTCGACTGCGGCACTGACGAGCGCTCGAGCCACGCCGCGCCCGCGAGCCGCTGGATGCACCAAGAAGCACCCTATCGACCATGTGGCGGGCTCGAACGGAAGGCGCTTGTACACGGGCAATCCGACAAGCTTGGGCATGGCGGCGCGTGGGGCTACCTTCGTCCATCCGATAAGGGCGTCGCTCGCGCTGCGGTCGATGGCGACGAACCCTCGCGCGGTCACGTCGCCGCGGATCAGGCGAGCCACCTGTTCGTCGAGGTTGACTTCGGGACAGGCAACGGCGCGCGCCAACCACTCGTTCTTTGTGCCCTCGAAATGCCAATAACGGCAAAAGCACGAAGACGACGAGCCCTCGAAGAGCTTTGCGAACCCGTCGAGGTGTTGAGGCGCGAATGGCTCGACGACGATCACGCCTGACCTGAAGCGCTAGGTCGTGCACTCTCCCACGCGGCCGCGATCGCAAACATCGACGTTTCACGCAGGGTAGGCGCGATGATTTGCAGGCCCACGGGCAAGCCCTCGCGTGTCGGTGTGCAGGGTACACTCATGGCTGGAAGTCCCGCGAGGCTTGCGGGAAGCGTGTAGACATCTTCAAGATACATGGAAAGTGGATCCTCCGTTTTCGCGCCAAGCTTGAACGCGGGGGTAGGCGCAGTCGGGCAGACAATGGCATCGACGCCCTCCGGTCCTGCAAAAGCTTCGTCGAAGTCGCGCCGAATCAATGTGCGAACTTTTTGCGCCTTTAGGTAAAAGGCATCGAAGTGGCCCGCCGACAGTACATAGGTACCGAGCAAAATCCTCCGCTTCACCTCCGTCCCGAACCCTGCATCCCGCGTCGCGCCGTACATCGCACGAAGCGGGCTCTTGTCGACGTTCGAACCCGCTGCGTCGCGATCGGGCGCGACGCGAAGCCCATAGCGAACGCCGTCGAAGCGCGCGAGGTTGCTCGAAGCCTCCGCCGTCGCGAGGACGTAATACGTCGCGACCGCGTGCCGCGTGTGAGGCAGCCGCACGTTCACAACGGTGCAGCCTTCGGATTCAAGCCGCCGAATCGCAGCTCGAACGTTCGCTTCGACTTCCGGATCGAGGCCCTTCGCGAAGTACTCTTCGGGCACGCCAATCCGTAGTCCGCGGACGCGGTTTTCACACGCGGCCTCGAAGTCGTCGACCTTCGCCCACAGAGACGACATGTCGCGCTCATCGTGGCCCGAGATGACGGAAAGAACGCGCGCGGCGCCGCGCACGGTCGTCGCAAAGGGGCCGACTTGGTCGAGGCTCGACGCGAACGCTACCAGTCCGAAACGCGAGACTCGGCCATACGTCGGCTTCACGCCAACGGTGCCGGTGAACGCCGCTGGCTGGCGAATCGACCCGCCCGTATCGCTACCGAGTGCGGCAGGGGTCATTCCCGACGCCACGGCCGCGGCGCTGCCGCCGGACGAACCGCCGGGCGTTCGTGACGGATCGATAGGGTTTCGGACGGGACCGTAGGCCGAGTTTTCATTCGATGAGCCCATCGCGAACTCGTCCATGTTGGTTTTGCCGGGCAGAAGCGCGTCGGCCTGGCGAAGCCTCGCGACCACCGTAGCGTCGTACGGAGACACCCACTGCGCGAGCATCTTGGAACCGGCCGTGGTTCGCGTGTTTCGCATGCATAATGCATCTTTAAGCGCAATAGGCACGCCGGCAAGGATGCCGAGTGGTTCGCCGCGCTCACGCTTTGCGTCCACGCCACGCGCCTGCTCGAGGACCTCTTCCCGGGCGACGGTGAGAAACGCGTTGAGCTCGCCGTTACGCTCGTCGATACGTGCGAGCGCTTGCTTCGCGACGTCGAGCGCCTTGACTTCGCCCGTTCGTACGCGAGAGGCGGTGAGGAGAACGTCATCGAGCATTCGCTACTCCACGAAACTCGGCACGGCGAAACCTTCCGACTCGACGCTCGGGGCGCCGCGGAGCGCGTCGTCGTGCGCTAGCCCTTCCGCCACGATGTCGACTCTCCACCCGTCGCCCGACCGCTTCGATTCGAGCTCGCATTCGACCATGTTTGCCGTCGCCACGATGCCCGTCGTGTCCACAGTTTCGAGCTCCGTCATGTACGAAAGAATGCGGCCTACGTCGCCCGCGAAGGCTGCTTCCTCTGCAGGGGAAAGCGATAGCTCGGCGAGGTTTGCAATCGGACGAAGGCGACTGAGCTCAAAGTTCATACGGGCGCCAGCGTACCAGGTCACGGGGCAGGGGAAAGCGAGCTCGGTGCCGGATCGCTTCCTGCATTTGCGCCCGACGCGTGAACGGCGCTCCCGACGGTCGGCTCTTCGTACTCCGGAGGCGGCCCGGTCGGTGCCTTGGGCGTTGGGCATCCGGCTTCCGCGATGAGGAAGATAGAAGTAAGGAGCAACGTCGCGGGCCGAGACGAAAGCATGGTGGCTCGTCCCTCAAAAACCCATCGCCGGCAAGAGTTAAGCCAGGCCTTGACGTCCGACGCCTCCAGACTATGGTGCACGCTCCTTCGTCCGGACTTGTGCTCACTTTCGAGCATCGGGCACGACCGAGGGCAATTCACACGCTTCCCGCGCAAGCCGCAGGTCCGGTGCGACTTTCCTGAATTTTCAGGCAGGTTGCTGGCCTCGGAGGGAGGCGGAGGTCCAACCGAAATGGAGCGCGTCGAACCATGACTCAGTCAAGCATTCAGAGCAGCATGCAGGCGGAACTTCCCCAAGCAAACCCGGCGAACCAGGGAAAACTCGACTTTCCTCTGCCCCTTCGCTCACTCTTGGACGCGGGCGTCCACTTCGGTCACCAGACCAAGCGGTGGAACCCGAAGATGAAGCCGTTCATCTACGGCGCACGCAACGGAATCCACATTATCGACCTCGACCAGACGGCACGCCTTTTTCAGCGCGCGTTCAACTTCGTCACCGAAACCGTGGCTCGCGGCGGAAACATCCTCATGGTTGGCACGAAGCGCCAGGCCCAGGAGATCTGCCAAGAAGAGGCAACCCGGTCGGGCTCCTTCTACGTGATCAACCGCTGGCTCGGGGGCACGCTCACGAACTTCCGCACCATCAAGCAAGGACTTGATCGGATGCGCCAGCTCGAGCGTATGAAGGAGGACGGTACGTACCTCCAGCTCCCCAAGAAGGAGGTCTCGCGCCTGGAGAAAGAGCGCGAGCGGTTTGAGAAGTACGTCGGCGGCTTGAAGCTCATGACCTCGCTGCCCGCGGCCGTTTTCATCATCGACCCTGCAATGGAGACCATTGCGGTGTGCGAGGCGAAGAAGCTCGGCATTCCGATCATCGCCATCACCGACACGAACTGCAACCCCGACGTCGTCGACTATTGCATCCCCGGAAACGATGACGCGATCCGGTCCATTCGTTTGATCACGCAGCGCATTGCAGACGCCGTCGTCGACGGAATGCAACGACGCAAAGACAACAGCAACCGCGACGACGACGGCGGTCATCGTGGTGGCGGTGGCGGTGGCGGTGGCGGTGGTCGACCCCAGGCGGACGTGCAGTACGCACGTAACCGAGGCCCTCGTCCCGGCGAGGCTTCGGCCGGACCTGTCGCGTCTGTCGCGTCGGAGGCTGTCCCCGCCGTCGCCGTCAGTGCAACTCCGACAGGCAACTAACCTTCCCTGAACAGCGCTGCGCGCCGCGCTTTATCGCGTACCTAATCACGCGCGTTTGCGCGGAAAGCAGAGAATTTCAATGGCTTCGATCACACCCGCACTGATCAAGGAGCTTCGTGAGCGTACGTCAGCCGGCATGTCCGACTGCAAGAATGCGCTTGTGGAAGCAGACGGCGACCTCGACAAGGCTGTCGACGTAATCCTCAAGAAGGGGCTCGTCAAAGCGGCTTCGCGAGCTGGAAAAATCGCAACCGAAGGTGAAGTTGCGACGTGGGTTAGCCCGGACGGGAAGACCGGAGTCATCGTCGAGGTCAACTGCCAGACCGACTTCGTTGCCCGCGGTGCGGACTTCAAAGGCTTTGTTCAAAACGTTGTTCAAGTGGCCGCAACGCTTGGCGTTGCCGGGAAAGACATCGGAGCAGAAACGTACCCGGGGTCTGGCAAGTCGATCGACCTCACGCGACAGGAAATGGTCGGCCGTATCGGTGAGAACATTGTGGTGCGGCGTTACGACTTGGTGGCCGCAAAGAGCGCCAATGGCGTCGTGACTTCTTACGTTCACATGGGCGGCAAGCTCGCCGTTCTTGTCGAAGCCGAGGCGCCTGCAGACGTCGACGCAAAGTCGAACGCGGACTTCCGCGCGTTCGTCGAAAATTGCGCGATGCAAGTCGCCGCCATGAGCCCACTCGTGGTGAGCAAGACCGAGGTGCCCGAGAGCGACCTCGCGAAGCAGAAAGAAATCTTCCACGCGCAGCTGAAGGAGGAGGGAAAGCCGGAGGCTGCGTGGGCGAAGATCACCGAAGGTAAGGTCGCGAAGTGGTTCACTGAGGTGACGCTTCTCGGTCAAGACAACGTGTGGGAGCAGGGCGCTGGAACGATTGATAAGTTGCGCGGCGAGCTCGGGAAGAAGCTCGGCGGCGACGTGACCATCAAATCGTTCGTTCGTTTCGGCCTCGGTGAAGGCATCGAGAAAAAGGTCGAAAACCTCGCAGAAGAAGTCGCGAAGACCATCGGCGCCTAATACGCCGCGTCGTCGCGGGCGGACTATCCGTCCTTCAGTGAAAGGTGGGCACAACGCTGTTGTGTGCCCGCCTTTTCCGTTTTGTTGGGCAGCTTTTGGATGCGTCGGTGGTGATCGACATTTAGACATCGTCCGATTGAGCCGTTAGGCTGGGCAACCCGTGCGGCTTGCTTCTGTCAGCGTCGACCTCGACGAAATTCCGAACTATTTTGAGATCCACGGACTCGGTGTGGCACCGGAAACGGCCGCTACGCAGGTCTACGACACGGCCGTGAAGCGCTTGATGGCGCTGGCGGATGCTGGAAAATTTCGCCTTACGCTCTTTGCGATTGCGAAGGATCTGGAGCGAGCCGCGGCAGCCTCATGCCTGCGCGCGGCGGCGCGCACCGGACACGAGATTGCCAATCATTCGCTGGATCATCGCTACGATCTTGTTCGGCTCGGGCGCGAAGAGATTCGGAGGCAAATCGTCGACGGCGCGAGGTCTATCGAAGCTTCGACCGGCTACGCGCCCGTCGGATTCCGCGCGCCGGGCTACACCGTAAGCGACGAGGTGTTCTCAGTCCTTCAAGACGTCGGAGTCGCGTATGACTCGTCTGTTTTCCCGTGTCCTGCTTACTTCGCCGCAAAAGCGGCCGCGATGGGCTTGATTCGGGCTCGTGGTCGCGTGAGTCGTTCGGTTGTCGATACGCCAAAGGTGCTTCTCGCGCCGCGACGTCCTTATCGCGTGGGCACGCCGTATTGGCGACGGGGCGCAGGCGTGCTCGAAATTCCGGTCCAAGTCACGCGCGGCCTGAGGTTGCCGTTCATCGGAACGTCCGTCACCCTCGCGGGTCCGTCGCGTGCGCGCCTGCTCGCGAAGATGTGTGTGGGTGAGCCACTTGTACACCTCGAGTTGCACGGGATTGACGTGCTCGACGCGAACGACGGTCTCGAAGCGCTTCGTCCCTACCAACCCGACGTTCGCATCCCGTACACGCGCAAGCTCGAAGCCATTTTGGCCGCGGTCGATGAACTGCGACGCGCGGACTACACGTTCGTCACGATGCGAGAAGCTGCTTCTGCGTTTTCATGACGGCGCGCGTCGCTAGAAGGCGATGCGCTGAGGCGAAAACGATGGCGAACGTGGGTGAGGCCGGACCGCGGGCTTGGAGCGCCGCGGAGGCTGACTCCCCTGCAGACTCCGGGCGCGATGCGCACTCCGCGCGAACGTGCCGAGGACGGGCGCCATGTTTTCCGGAACGTTGGCGTCCCACGCGTCGGCGCTAAGCGCGTCGGTGGGCTGCGCCTTCGCGTCAAGCCGGTAGAACCACGGAACCGACTCAGTGTCGACGCGCATGGACTTGAGTTCGTCTTCAAAAGCCTCCACATCGACACGCACCAGTGTCACGTTGGCGAGAGCGCGCTGCATGCGTGAATCAGGCAGGGCGGCGGCGACCTCCGCGCATTCTGAGCTCGTGCGGACGTAGGTTTGGAGAAGGAGAGTCCGCCCCTTTCCCGTGGACGCCGTCGCTAACGCGCCGAGCTGCGCCGCTAAGCCGCCTGTCGCGTCGAGGTCCACGACGTCGAGTGGACCGTACGAACGGGTACCTGGGGGCACCGACGGGGCCTCTGATGAACCCACGCCCGCCGTCTCGAAACGCGCGGCGGGAAAGGCCGTCTCGACCGCGCTTCCGACCAAAGCAACGACAAGAATCAACCCGAGGCCCGTTCCAAAAAGACCCGTGACGATACCACCGGCGGCTAAACGGCTCCCCGTGAGCGCTCCCCGTGAGCGGTCGATCTCCTTCCGTGAGATCGCCCCAAGTACGATAGCCGGAATACCGGTTAGAAACCCCAAACATGCCAAACTGCTTAACCCAAGAACGAAAGCGGCAGTCGCTCGGCTATCCCTCCGAGGTGACGCTCCGTCGGACCGCTCCGGCATGGTTTAGAGCATAGCGGCGCTTTTTCCATGCGCACGCGCGTTCACGCCGTGGTGCGTCGTTTCTGGTTCAGTCCGCGGGGCTTGACCCGGGACAGCGCGCGGACGTCGACGCCGCTGTTTCGGATGAACTCTCTCGCTATCGTACTTGGGCCTTCGAGTAACTCGTCGGGTGTGCCGGAGGCCTCGACGCGCCCGTCGATGAGCAGAATGGCTTGGTGAGCGATTCGAAAACAGCTCGCAATATCGTGCGAAATAACGAGGCTCGTGACGTTGAACTTCTCGCGCATCTGCTCGATGAGGTCATCGACCATGCGACTGGTAAGTGGATCGAGTCCGCTGGTCGGCTCGTCGTAAACCAAAATGGGCGGCTCCAGCATGAGCGCGCGCGCGAGACCCACACGTTTGCGCATACCGCCCGAGAGCTCGGCGGGAAACTTACGCGCCACGACCTTCGGGTCGAGTCCGAGAATCTCGAGCTTCTCCATGACGCGGTCGTTGATTTCGCTTTTCGATAGCTTCGTATGCTCGACAAGCGGAAACGCGACGTTGTCGAGCACGTTGATAGAGTCGAGCAGAGCGGCGTACTGATACACCATGCCGAATTTTTTCCGGATTCGGTTGAGCTCGCGATCTGGAAGGACAGCGATGTCCTCACCCTCGATGAGAATCTGACCGCTGGTCGGACGATCGAGGGCGACAATCAAGCGAAGGAGCGTCGTTTTACCCGCTCCCGAGCCTCCGATCAAAACGACGGTTTCGTTACGACGCGCGACGAGGTCAATTCCCTTGAGGACCTGTTGTTCGTCGAAGTCTTTCTTGACGCTTCGCAAGACCACGACGTCATCGGGCGAGACGTTCGCACTCGGCTCGTGCGCGTTCGACATGCGCCCCCATCGTAACCGCAGCGCACCGCGGCGAGCAGAACTCTCTTTCGCGCGGCCGCCGAGCGAGCTAGTCAAGGAGAGTCAACGCCGTAAGCCGCCAGAAGCTACACCGAGGATCGACCCATGACCCGCGACCAAATCGAAGCCATTCTCAAGAACGCAGGGGCTACGGCAGACAAGGACGGCCAGTCCTTCCCCGAGGGGTCGAACGTCACCTTTCACGTGGCGCACGACGGCGCGAGTCTCTCGTTCCAAAAGATCGAAAACGTGCGCTTTGACGGCGAACTTGCTTACGCGAAGAGTGCGAAGCAGTCCCTCGCGCTGGCCATCAGCGACGTCTTTGCCGTCGCCATTGAGGGCGCGTCTGGGCAGCCCGTGCGCCGACCGGCAGGGTTCCTCTGAGGTTCGCGACGCCTCGGTGAGCCGTCTTCTGCGCGGTTTCGCCGTCCTTGTTGCTCGGCTCCCGTGGCACGGACTTGCGACCGCGGGGGCGGCTGTCGGCTGGCTCGCGGGCTCCGTGCTGGGGATAAGGCGCCGCGCCGTGCTCGAGGCGATGACGACCGCGCAGCTTGCCGAGCCGAAGCGCGAGGCGCGCGCAATGTATGCGAACCTCGGGACTGGCGCGGCGGAGCTCCTATGGCTTGCGGGCTCGAAGCCATCGCTTCGCGCCGCCGCCGTACGAGAGCAGGTGGCGCTCGATGCCGACCTCGCCTTTGCCGTGACCGCAGCGTGTGCGCGCGGTCCCGTCGTCTTGGCGGCCTCGCACACGGGGAACTGGGAACTCTCGGCCTACGGCATGGCCGCGTTCCTCAAAGGTCTGGGGCGAGGGCTCGGTATCGTCGTCAAAGCGCAGTCCGTCGGTGTTGTGCATGCGTTCTGCACGGACTTGCGCACCGCGTGCGGGGTCACGCTCATCGCGCCGAAGGGAGCGCTGGCCGAAGCCAAGCGGAGACTCACCGCAGGCGACGTCGTCGCGATGCCGATCGATCAGGTACCGGATAGCGCGAGGCACGCGATAGCTGTTTCGTTCTTAGGCGGTCGCGCACATGCCGATCGCGCGCCGTCAGCGCTCGCGCGGGCGACAAGCGCGACGCTCATCGTGCTCGCGAGCTCCCGCGTTGGGCGTGTACAGCGCATGCATCTCCTGGCAGAACTCGCGCCGGACAGCCCGCGCAACGTGGGTTCGCGAGCGTGGATAGACTTCGCGACCGCGCGAGCAAGTGCTTCACTCGAGGCGTTCGTGCGAGATCACCCCTCCTCATGGCTTTGGTTGCATCGACGGTGGCGTGCGCCGTTCGAGCGCGGCATAGCTTCAAAACAGCGCGGGATCGCTTGTCACGACTAGGCATTCCGGCTACCTCCGTCACCATGCAGGACGCCCTCGTCATCGCCGGACGAACCTTTTCGAGTCGCCTCATCGTGGGTACCGGAAAGTACAAGGACCTCGACGAAACAGAGCGTGCGATCGATGCTTCCGGCGCACAAATCGTGACGGTTGCTCTCCGACGCGTCGACCTCGCCGATCGGTCGAGCACGTCGCTCATGAGTCTCCTTGCTCGAAAGTCATGGACACTCTTGCCCAACACGGCGGGTTGCTACACGGCGGACGAAGCCGTGCGTACGTTGCGTCTCGCGCGAGAGCTCGGACTGAACGAGGCACCTCACATGGTGAAACTAGAGGTTATCGGGGATCCGAAAACGCTTTACCCCGACAACGAGCAGACGCTCGAAGCGGCCAAAGTCCTCGTTAAAGAAGGATTCGTCGTACTTCCGTATTGCATCGATGACCCCGTCCTTTGCCGGAAGCTCGAGGACGTGGGCTGCGCCGCCGTCATGCCACTCGCGGCGCCGATTGGCAGCGGTCTCGGTATTCGCAACCCGCATAACCTCTCGCTTATCCTCGAGCATGCGAACGTGCCTGTCATTGTCGATGCCGGCGTGGGGACGGCGAGCGACGCCGCTCTGGCGATGGAGCTCGGGTGCGACGGCGTGCTGATGAATACGGCCATCGCGCACGCGAAAAACCCCGAACTCATGGCGGCGGCGATGCGGGAGGCCGTTATCGCAGGCCGAAAGGCGCGCCTCGCGGGCCGGATGCCGCGCGCGCGCTACGCGAATGCTTCGAGTCCGCTCGCCGGGCTTATCGAATGAGCATGGCCGTACGCGTGCGAACCGGAGCGCGATGATGCGCGCACTGACCTCGGGCGCCTTTGTTTGGGCTCTCGCCACGGCGCCGCTGCAATGCCGTCACGATCCCGAACCGGGCTTGCGCACGGAGGACTCTGCAGGGGACGCGCTCTTCGCGCTCTCCGAAGACTTTCGCGCGAAGGGAGACGAGCCGGCGGCAAAGCAAACGCTGAGGTACCTTGTCGATCGCTATCCTTCCAACCGTCACGTGCCGGCCGCGCGCGCCGAACTCGCGAGGGAGGCGGCGCTCATCGCGAAGGCCGATGCGGGCAGGTGACGCTACCGATTGTTGTCTTCATCACGAGTCCGAAGCTGTCGCTCGACACGACTTTGAACGCCATTCGAAGCGCGAGCGAGATCGTAGGCAAGGGGCGACTGCTCGTTCAGTTCCGCGACAAAGAAGCGCCGGCCGCCGCACAGCTCGCGTCGGCTCGAATCTTACGCGCCGTGACGCGCGACGTGGGCGCGTGGCTCGTCATCAACGGCTCGCTTGAGGTGGCGTATGAGACGGCCGCCGACGGAGTCCACTTTCCTAACGAGGGCGTGGCTACCGAAACGCGGGTAGCCGCGGCCCGCGCTCTCCTTGGCGAACGCGCCTTCGTCACGACGACCGCCCACAGCGATGCCGATGTGCGCCATGCTACGAACGCGGGGGCTACGGCGGTCCTTGTCAGTCCGGTGTTCGAATCGCCTGGAAAGGGCGCGCCGCGCGGCCTTGGCGCGCTAACCTCGGCGCGGTCGATCGTCGCGTCGACCTTGCAAGGGCGGTCGATGCTGGTCTACGCGCTCGGGGGAGTCACCCACGAACGTGTCCGCGCGTGTGTGCACGCGGGCGCTGACGGCGTCGCGGCGATTCGCGGCGTGTACGAGAGCAACGAGCTCGCATGTGCCGCGGTCTCGGCGTACGCGCGACGGGTCGTGCCCGTATCCCGATGTCTTGACGAGTGCTAGCGTCGCGCAAGCGCATGACGACGTACGACGAGACGCTGCAGGTCACGACCGAGATCTTGAAGAAGCATGTCGACGCCGGCCGTGCCATTCAGCCGACCGACCACATTCAAAACGACCTCGGACTCGACAGCCTCGGCGTGATGGAAGTTGTTGCGGACATCGAAGACCGATTCTCCGTGACGATCCCGAACGAAGTCCTCGGCGATATGGCAACTGTAGCCGACGTCGCGAAAGCCCTCGTCCGCTTGACGACGGGTCCGTAGAGAACCTGGTTCAAAGTCAATCCAGCGGATCAAAAGAAACCCCCAAGCATCGATAGTTCGGAGCAAAAAACCACAGGATTTTGCTAGGTCATCAAAGGCGTGCTCATGTGGCACCAGCGGTGCAACATGCTTGGCCCATGAAAGCAAGACTAGCCGCGCTGCCGGTAGCCGCGATCTCGGCATCCGCGATATTCACGATGTCCGTCCTAACGGGATGCGGTCCTAGCGACACGTCATCGCCGAGCGGCGAGGACAGTCCAAAGCGCGGCGCGTTTGACCCCCGGGCAGCAATGAAGGACGCCGCGAGTGACGACGTGGATGCGGGTCCCACCCCTAAAGAGCCAGGCAGGAACACGCTTGCCCCGACCGGAAGCACGAGCTTCGCGTGCGAGACACTCGCGGGCGCTACTGAAACATGCGATTCCGCAACGCAGTACTGTCTAACGACGAAGGTAGCCCGTGGTGCACGAGGCATCGACTTTAACGGCAGATGCGTCGCCAAGCAGACGACGTGCAACGACTGCGACTGTGCGACCACGGATGCTGCTTCGGCCAACTCGAACCCGAAAGGATTTTGCAAAACGCACACGACCGTTACGTGTTCGCTCAAGAATGGCCAGATCAACGTGAGCTGCCAGTAGCCGACTCACCTCTTCTAACGTGCGCAAAACCACCTCAGACCTCCATCGGGCCGATGTCGTCTCCGGAGAGTACGAAGAAAGCCTCTCCGTACGTTTTGAGCAACTCAAGTGCCGTGTCCATGTCTTCTTGAGTGTGGCCGCGCGTAATATTGACACGCAGTCGCTCTTCGCCGTGTTTCACGGCGGGGTAGGTAATCGGCACCATCAGCACTCCGCACTCGAGGAGCGCGACGTGCATAAAAAGTGTCTTTCGCTCTTCGCGGCACATGACCGGCATGATGTGCGTGTTGCTCGCGCCGAGGTCGAAGCCGGCCTCGGTGAGCTTCGCGCGGAAATAACCGGCCTTCTGCTGCAGCTCACGGACCATGTTCGGTCCGTCCTCCTCGAGCATATCGAGGATGGTCGACGCCGCGGCGACCACGGGGACGGGAAGGGACGCGCTGAAGAGGAAGCTCCGCGCATTGTGCTTCACGAGATCGACGACCTCTTCGCTCGCGAGCAGGAGTCCGCCGATGCCACCGAACGTCTTCGAGAAGGTCGACACGAGGACGGGGACGCGCGACCGCAGGCCGCTCTCTTCGAGGACCCCCGTGCCGCGCTCACCGAGGGTGCCGGTGCCA
>JANXOF010000032.1 GCA_025353725.1 Polyangiaceae bacterium
TTCCTCGACGCGCTGAATCGTCTCGAGATTGAGGACGGCCGCATACCGTCGCAGGTCGAACAGGTTTTTGCGCGTGCCGCGGTACCGGGCGAGTGGGCCTTGTTTCTGCGCGAGGTGAGCGAGGCGATGCTCAACGACAACACGCTCGCGGAGGTGCGCGCGACCGGCGGGGGACGCGATCTTCTTTCGCAGCTTCTGCTGGAGCGGCTCGTCTTTTGCGATGCGGACTTGGCGTCCGTGGTCGAGGGCACCGCCGGTGCAGGCGGAGCGCTTCGGACATAGGCGACAATCCGAGGGAGTGAATTGAATCGTGGTTCCGAACTCGAAGGCCCTCTGTTTTCCGCTCGGAATTCTTCACGCGGCGACCAGCGCGGTGTTCCCATAAAAGCTCCTGGCGATCGCGATACGCGCGCTCGCCAGCCCAAGAGATCACTTCATCGTCGCCGCGTCGATCCCCCGTTTCGGGCCGACTACCGCAGCGCACGTCGCCCTCGCGCCAAGCGATCGGAATCACTGTGGAATCGATCGGTGCTCTAGATGGCCCGCAGAGTTGTCGCCCCAGCACGCCTTCGCGCCCTTTCGGCGAACCGCGCAAGAATGGTCGCTATTGGTAGACACTGAAACAGCGTCGGCGATGCCCGGAACAGTCGTTAGGACTCCGACCTTCGTTCCGCTCATTTCGACCCACTGAACGATCCCGGACGCCAGAACTACGTAGGTCACGTACTTGCTCGCGGCCACGTCGACGACGCCCGTGGCAATGAGCGCCGGGAGGCTCGGACTCGGATTGGCAGGCCCCAGAAGCTCATTTGTGAACGCGAGGTCGCTCTTGCAGCGCAGGTAAGTGCGACATGCTCTAGGAGGTAGCGCTGCCTGGTGGTTGCGTGGTTGGGTGAGCGGGCGTAAATCTTCTTCGGTGCAGCCCGTCTTTGCCGACCCGAAAACGGACTTTGTTTTCAAGCGCATTTTTGTGGCGGATGCGCGCAAGCCGCTTCTCATCGCGCTTCTGAATCACTTGCTGGAGCTCTCTGGCGAGCGCGAGATTCGGTCGCTCCAGCACTTGCCTCTCGAGCAACACGTGGACGTCTCGGAGCTTAAACTTTCACTCGTGGATGTGAAGTGTACCGACGCGACGGGGCGCCGTTTCGTGGTCGAGATGCAAGTGTTGAAGGTCGAGGGGTTTGAAAAACGTGTCGTATACAACGCGAGCAAAGCGTACGTGATGCAGCTGCGGAGCGCCGAGGAGTACCCGACGCTCTGCGATGTCGTGGGGGTCACGATTTGCAACTTCAAGCTTTGGCCAGAGCAGGACGCGACGGGGCACTTCCTAGTGCCAATGCTCAGTCGGTGGCGGATGCAGGAGCAGCACGCGGGCGCGGGCGGCCTCGGCCAAGTGCAGTATGCCTTTTTAGAGCTACCCAAGTACGCGGCGGGCACGGCGCCGGAATCGCTGAGCGACCGATGGGCCTACTTTTTTCGTGAAGCGATGAATCTTGACGGGGTACCGCAGGCGCTTTCTCATGAGCCCTTCGTGGGGGCGCTCGAGGTGGCGCGGACGGCCACGTTCACGCCCGGCGAGTGGGACGCTTACGAGCGAGGAAAAATGGCCGAGCAAGACGCGCGCGGCGCCATTACCGTCGCGATTCAAGAAGGCGAAGCCCGTGGCCTCGTGCGGGGTAAAGCCGAGGGTGACGTCGCAGGGCGCGCGGCGGCCGTCCTCTTGTTCCTCGAAGCGCGCGGCTTAGCGATTTCGGCGGAGCAGCGCCAAGCCATCGCGGAGTGCACGGATGCGGCGCGACTCGGTCTGTGGATCAGCCGTGCCGCGACCGTAGCCTCAACGGCCGATTTATTAGCCTGATTGCACGCGGACCGCGCGCTCGGGCGAGCGACTTGGCTCCCGCGTCGCGCATCCGCCCACAAAAGCAAACAACCCGCTTTCGCGGGTTGCCTGGTCGACGTCGTCCGTAAGCCGAGTTTTGTTCCGCAGCGGGGTCGCCCCTGATGCGGCGGCGGTCATTCCTCTAGGATGGCCGTTACCGGACACCTCAAGCAGCCTACCCGCGAGCTTGGGCGAGTCACCCTCCGAAGGCTCTTCTTGCGAAGAGACACCTCACGCTCGCTTATGTGGCCTTGCTCCCAATGGGGTCTGCCTTGCCGCCTCCGTTACCGGAGGCGCGGTGGGCTCTTACTCCACCGTTTCACCCTTACCTGCCGCGCGTGCGTCGACGATTTACACCCCCGACGCGCACGAGACAGGTGGTCTCTTCTCTGTTGCACTTTCCTTCGCGTTCCCGCGACCGGGCGTTACCCGGCATCGTGCTCTATGGAGCTCGGACTTTCCTCCCGCCGTGCTTCACCCCTCTCCGCAAAAGCTTCAAGGCGCTGGTTCACGACCGGCGATCGCCTGTACGGCATCGACACCCGAGCGTGTGCCACTAGTGGACTCGGAGCGCAATTCGGAACGCACGAACGCAAGTGCCGTGACGAAAGGAACGACGAGCAGCCCGTAGCGGCCAGCGCCGAAAAAGACCGCATGCGTCGCCGCCGTTCCCAAGATGACAGCCGCACTCACGGGTACGATCACGGGTTGCCGTTCGAGCGCCTCCCGGCCGAGCAGCGCCACGGCAAGCCCGCAGGCGAGGTACCCGACGACGCCCGGCGCGGCAAAGCACGCCACAAGGCCCACACCTGCGACGCCCTCGCGAATCACCCGGCGCGGTCCTCGGAATCCGCGAACGGCCACCAACGATGCGAGGAGCAGCGCGCGCGAAAAGACAGTCTCGATGCCGCCGAGGACGACCTTTGCGCGGTCCGAAAACGCCGCAGGATTCGCCTCGTGCAGGTACCACGGAGCGGCACCGAAGTAGTCGAACGTCACGCGCAGCTTCGAGGGAATGCGCGCCAGCCACGCGACCTTGTCGGCGAGGATGACGCGGCGCGCTTCGCGGCCAAAACAGTCGTCTTTCGCCGCCTCCGCGAAGACCTCTTTGCACACCTCGGGAACCACCAGAGGCTGCCAGCCGCCGCTGACGGTTTGCGTACCAATGGCAAGGTTCCACCCGCCATTCACGCTCACGAGCGCGCATTTGTCCATGCGTAGGCAGTTTCTGGCGGTCCACGGCGCACACACCGTAAGCGCCACGAGACTCAACGCAGCGGCTCTCCCAACCCTCGTGCGACGCCCTGACGTCACGCCCGTCACGAACCATCCGAAAACGGGCGCGAGCGCTATCAACTGAGGCCTTACGAGCGTCGCGGCGCCCATGATCACGCCCGACGCCAGAAGCCACGTCGTACGCCCGCCGGCCCGCGCGGCGAACGCGGCGGCCACCACGAGGAGCGATGCGGCCACGCTCTCGGTCATCAACGCGGCCGTGTAAGGAACGAGCGCCGGGTGGAGAGCCACGGCCAAGCCGCCCGCGACGGCAAGGTTCGGCGTCGTGGCTCGACGAAGCACGTCGTACGTTGCCCACGCCCCTGCGGCGCCGAGGAACGCGTTGGCGACCATCGCCACGACGGCCGAAGTGCCAAGGATGACGTACAGCGCGCCAAGCATGGCCGGATACCCGACGGGGTAGTGAGCCGCGGGCGTAATCACGCCATCCGGCCACGCCCACGTGTATCCCTGACCCGCCGCGAGCCGCGCCGCGAGTTGGTGGTAGTACGCGCCGTCAGCTGTCGGAGGAAAGCGCGCTGCGGCCCACGCGACGACGCCGAGTCTCAAAACGAGAGCGACGCCCGTAACAAGCCACGCGTGACGGCGAGCGATGAACGCGCTCAAGGAGCAAGTCCGAGCCGCTCGAGCGCCACCAAGAGCTCGCACGCGGGCAGTCCGACGACGTTCGAGTACGAGCCGTGAAGCGAAGCCACCAGTCCCGCACCGAGGCCTTGCACGGCGTACGCGCCCGCCTTGTCCAACCCCTCGCCGCTCGCGGCGTACGACCGAATTCGAGAAGCCGTGAGCGGGCGAAACGTCACGCGCGTGATGACCGTCTCCGCGTAGAGCACCGCGCTCGAAGCTTCGGGGCTGCCAAGGGCGAACCGTGTCCACACCTCGTGCGTGCGACCGGCGAGTCGCGCGATCATCGCCTCCGCTTCGGTCGCATCCGCGGGTTTTCCGAGGATGGCCCCGTCGTCGATGACCGAGGTGTCGGCCACGAGCACGGCTTGCGTGGCTTGTGCTTCGGCGCTTTCGAGCCCCGAAGCTTGCCCATAAATGCGGGCGACGGCCACGAGCTTCGCGTGCACGACG
The DNA here is from genome assembly GCA_025353725.1 of Polyangiaceae bacterium. GTDB lineage: Bacteria > Myxococcota_A > Polyangia > Polyangiales > Polyangiaceae > Labilithrix. Next base: position 4,253 of record JANXOF010000032.1, read on the forward strand.
CGCTCGAGATAGGTCGCCGCATCCTCACCGTCGCGGATCGATTCATCGGCTCCAGCGACCCTAACGACGAAGGGAATTCGCAAGTTCGCCAAGATTTCGCGTCGGCGGGGAGACGCGCTTCCAAGAAGCAACGTCCGCGGCACGTCGAGGGCACCACCAAACGCTGGAGAAGATGACGGGGAAAAGGGCAGCATGACGCTTCGTTCTTTTCGCAATGGAGCCAAGGAGTCAACTCTGGTAGACCCCCCTGCCAATGCGACGTCGGGCCAGTGCCGGGTGCACGCTCGCTCTCTCGAGCCAGGTTGAGACGGCTATTGTCCGTCGGTTGTCTGTTTCGGATTCGGATTCGGATTCGGAGCGAAAACGGCGAAGCGTAGGCAGACGCGCTTCCGTTCATGTGCCGGGTTTAGCGGGTTTAGCAGGCGCGGCGGGTCTGCTTGCGGGCTTATTGACGACTTTGTGGGCAACACCTGCAGACGCGAAGCCTTGCTCGAACCCACTCGTCAGCACGTGCATCAACAGCGACACCTTTTGGCCAAACCCAGGCCCCACGCGTTTCGCTACGGTCGGCGGCACCGAAACGCTCGGACAGGGTCAAGCAGGCTTCGGCCTCGTCGCAACGTACCTCTCCCGGCCCATCGTCCTGCGCGTAGCGTCGCCCGGTCCGGGCGGAAGCGAGCAGTACGTCGTCGACAACCAAGTGACCGGGAACTTCCTCTTCGCTTACGGCGTGACCGAGCGCCTGCAGTTCGACTTCGCGCTTCCTGTCACGTTTCTCCAAAGCGGCGCCGGGACGAGTCCGCTCACGGGCGGCGACGCGCTGCGAGATACGGCGGTACGCGATTTGCGATTTGGCTTGGCGTACGCCATCGTTCCGCGTTTGCGAGTCTCACCCGACGCCTTGAACTCACGCGGCGAAAGAGCGAGACCATCGGGAGCGGGTAGCCAATGGTCGCTCGCGTCGCGCTTCACGGTATCGGCGCCCACGGGCGACAGTCGCGATTTTGCGGGTGAACGGAGCGCCGTTTTTGCGCCCTCTCTGGCGCTTGATTACCGCTACAGCGTGTTTTTCGCGGGTCTCGACGTGGGCGCGCGCCTTCGTCCGGTCACCGAATTTGCGGGCGCGCGCGTCGGTTCACAAGTGACCACGGCTCTCGGTGCTGGAGTCGATGTTCTCAGCCGCGAGCGGCTCTCGGTCATGGCCGAGGCCCGCACCTACCTCACGTTCGCCGAGCAACACGACACGGCGCAGTCGGTCTTCGGGATCTCGAGTCAGCCCAATGGCAAGTCCATTACGCCCGCAGAGTGGATGGTCTCCGCGCGCACGGCGCCCCTCCTTTCTGGCGAGGTGAGCTTCCTCGCGGGCGGCGGCGGCGCCCTTCCTTTTGGCGATGCCGCCATCACTGCGCCTCGATTTCGCTTCATGCTCGGCGCGGTTTACGCGCCGACGGCGCGAGATACCGACGGCGATGGCCTTAGTGACAAGAATGACATGTGTCCGACGCGCGCAGGTGTGCGCGGCGGCGAACGTCCGGGCTGTCCGGCCGGCGAGCGTGAGGAATTGCATCCATGACAGTTACGACGTCCTCTGCGCGCCATCTTTTGGTGTCGCTTACCCCCGCTGCGCGACTGCCGGAGGCCATTCTCAACACGCTTCGAGACGAAGTCGTTCTCGCCGGCTGGATGCGCGCAAGCGGCGTTCTTTCGGAAGTGAAACTCCGCGTCGGCACGGGCGGCATGCCAGAGCACGTCGAGGGAATCCTCCACGTGATAGCCCTCGACGGAAGCATCGGGCTCGTTGCGGGCGATGTGTCGTGTGGCATGCGCGCTGTCCTCGTGCGGGACGGCGAGGCGGGCCGAGAGATGTTCGCCGGCGAGATTATCGACGCGCGCGTCGAAGCCCTCGAGATGCTCGTCATGGCCTTCGACGACGTGACGGCCGCTAGGCGCCTCGACCTGGCCGGCGCGTGGGTCCTCGACCCCGTCTCCGCAGACGTCGCGACCGCCAGCCAGCCCGTGCTCAAGCCCATCGTGCAGACGCCCGCGGCACCTCGCGTGACGGCTTCGAGCGTTTCGAGCGCTCCAGTCTCGTCGGGGTTCGGAGACTTCGTACGCGCGTCGGAGGTCGCCCACGTCGCTGCGGAACGACCCGCACCGGCGCCCCTACGAGCAACCGATCCGCAGCGCCAGGCGGCTGCGCGGCCGTCTCCGACGTTCAGCGCGAACAATCAGGCGATGCCGCAGCGCATCACGCGGCCCGCCGAAGAAGAGACAGAAGACGACCCCGTGCCCGAGCCCGGTGACACGGTCGAGCACTTTGCGTTCGGTCGTTGTGAGGTCGTGAAAACCGAGGGCGACCGCCTCCACGTCCGGCTCGTGAAAGACCAGCGGATTAAAGAAATCGCGCTCGAGATGCTCAAAGTCACTCCCCTCCCCGTTGCGGCAGGACAGACCTCGCGTCACTGGCAACTCGCGCGGAAGCTCTAACCTAAGACGCAGGTCGAAACGCCCCGGCGCCGCCGAACCGCGCTGAGCGACTCGCGTCGGGCGCGAAGCCTCCCCCCTAACCTCGGAACGGAAGCCAAAACCAATCACTCTGCCGGGGAGACTTCGCGTCATTGGCTACGAATTCCAACGAGAAGAGCGCGAACCCCATCGTCCAGGGAGGCGTCTACGCGCTCGCCGCCGCTCTCGCGTTTGGCGTCACAACGCCATTTATTCAGCGCTTTGGTCGAGGCGTCGGGCCCATTCCCTCGGCAGCTCTCCTCTACGCCGGCGCAGCGCTCGTGTCGCTTCGTGGTTCTCAGCGTGGCGATGAACACGAGGCGCCGGTTCGGCGGACGCATGCGGCCCGACTCGTTGTCGTCGCGCTCGTCGGCGCCGTCGTCGCGCCCGTGAGCCTCACGTGGGGCCTGCAACACACGACCGCCACCAGCGCGTCGTTTCTCTTGAATTTCGAGGCGTTCTTCACTGTCGTGCTCGCCTCGCTCCTCTACCGCGAGCCCGTCGGCCGACGCGTAATCATCGCGCTCATCGCCATGGCGCTAGGCGGCCTCTGCGTCGTCGCGGGCAGCGTCTCAGGGCCCGCCGGATTCGGAGCGGGCGCGCTCGCGGTCACGCTCGCTACCTTAGCTTGGGCCGTGGACAATACACTCACCCGTCCACTCGCGGACTTGAACCCCGCTCAGGTCGTGCGATGGAAAGGCACGCTCGGCGCCGGAATGAGCGTCGTGCTCTCGTTCGTCGTCCACCAACCGTTTCCGCGATGGACCGCGGCGGTCGGATTTCTTGCTTGTGGCGCGACGGGCTACGGACTCAGTTTACGGTGGTACTTGCTCGCGCAAAGGCATCTGGGCGCGGCACGCTCCGGATCGATTTTTGCGCTCGCTCCGTTCGTAGGCGTGGGTGCGGCTTGGGTCTTGGGCGATCGAAGCGCGAACCTCATCACGACCCTCGGTGGGCTCCTCTTCGGATTCGGCATCTACCTCCACCTCACCGAAACGCATCGCCACGTGCATACGCACTCGCCGCTGGAGCACGAACATGCCCACCGACACGACGATGCACATCATGATCACCCTCATGATTTCTCCGTGAAAGAGGAGCATAGTCACGTGCACCGACACGACGTTCGAGCCCATGACCACGCGCACGCGCCAGACGTACACCACGAGCACGGCCACGACGACGAGTGATGCCTTCCGCCGTTCCTAAAACGAACGGCCAAACCACTAACGCTTCGTTCATAGCGACATTGTTTCCGCGCTCGGACTACCCTTTTCGCTTGTCGTCGACACGCGAGCAGAACCGGCCGGCCCCATCGGCTTGGGTCCGCCGAAGTACGCGTAAACGACTGGCAAAACAAACATTGTAAGAAGCGTCGCTGTCATAAGGCCGCCGATAACCACGGTCGCTAGTGGACGCTGGACTTCACTGCCCGGGTCGGTGGAGAGCGCCATGGGTAGGAACCCGAGCGAAGCCACGAGAGCCGTCATAAGTACGGGTCGAAGTCGAAGTTCGGCGGCTTCTTTGATCGCCTCGATGGGGCCCTTTCCGCGCTGCTCGAGTTGGTGCGCGAACGAAACGAGCACGAGTCCGTTGAGGACCGCGACACCAAAGAGCGCAATGAATCCGACCCCGGCAGAGATGGAAAACGGTATCCCGCGAATCCACAGGGCGAAGACGCCCCCGACAATCGCGAAAGGAACATTCAGAAAGATGAGGAGCGCGGTCCTGAGCGAGTGAAACGCAAGCCACAGGAGAAACATGATGAGCGCGAGAGCGAGAGGCACCACTACGGCAAGCCGACCCTTTGCCTCTTCATAGTGCTCAAACTGCCCGCCCCACTCTGCGCGGTATCCCGTCGGGAGCCTCATCTCCTTGGCTAGCGCGCGCTGAGCGGCTTCGACGACCGAAAGGAGATCACGGCCGCGCACGTTGAATTCGACGCTAAGCCGACGTGACTGGTTTTCGCGGCTGACTTGCGCCGGGCCGGTGACGAAACTGAGCTCCGCTACGTCTCCCAGGGGAACAATCTGGCCGTTGACCGCACGAAGCGGAAGCGCTCTCAGGACTTCGAGATCTCCGTCGTACGCATGCGCGGTCTTGATCACGATTCCAAAGCGCCGCTCACCTTCCAAAACCTCGCCCGCCGCGTGCCCCACCGCCATCGTCTCCGTGATCTGATTCACATCCGTAATGGTCAACCCATAGCGCGCGAGCTTGGCCCGGTCCGGAACCACGCGGAGGTAGCGCAGTCCGGCCACCTGCTCAACGCGCACCTCGATGGCGCCAGGAATTTTTCGCACGATTTCGGCGGCACGGCGCCCCAGCGCGTCGAGCTCTTCAAGCTTTGGCCCATAGAGCAGAATCGCGATGTCCGAGCGAACGCCGGCGATGAGCTCGTTGGTCCGCATTTGAATGGGCTGCGAGACCGCAGCGCCCACCTCCGGCACGCTTTGCTCGACTCTCTGCGCTATCTCTTTCGCAATATCTTCCTTGAGAAAGTTTTTTCTCCACTTCGCGCGGTCTTTGAGAACGATATACACGTCCGATTGCTCGACACCCATCGGATCGGTCGCGATTTCGGGAGCCCCCGTTTTACTCACGACTTGGTCGATTTCAGGAATGGTGAGCAAGGCTTTCTGGACGCGAAGGTCGGTCGCGACAGTCTCGCTCAACGCGATTCCTGGCAGACGTCGTGCCTCCACGAGAAGGTCTCCCTCGTCAAGTTGCGGTACGAATTCAGCTCCTATTTGGGTGAACACCGCTACTGCAGAAGCGAGAGCCATCACACCGGCGCCGAGAGTTACCCACCGACGGCGGAGCGCATTGCGGAGTGCGGGAACGTAAAACGCGTGCAGCTTTCGCACAACCCAGGTTTCGTGCGCACCGACACTCGGCTTCACGAGGTAGCTCGCGAGCACAGGTATGAGCGTGAGTGACAAGACGAATGCGCCCGCCAAGGCAAAAAGCACTGTCGCGGCCATCGGTCGAAAGAGCTTTCCTTCGACACCCGTAAGCGCGAGGATCGGAAAGTAAACGATGGCAATAATTGCCTCGCCAAAGACACTCGCTGAACGAACCTCGACGGTCGCCTCTCCGACCACCGCCGTGCGTTCGGGCCCCGTCAGCGGACGAGCGACGGCCTTCTGCTTTTCCGTCAGTCGGCGCACCGTATTCTCGACGATGATCACGGCTCCGTCGACAAGAAGACCGAAATCCAGAGCGCCCATGCTCATGAGATTGCCCGACAGCCCGAGCAGGTTCATGACGACGACGGCGAAGAGCAACGAGAGCGGTATGACCGTCGCCACGACGATTCCAGCGCGGAAGTCACCCAGAAGCACAAAGAGAATGAGAACGACGAGCGCGGCCCCTTCCGCCAAGTTTTTGCCAACCGTCCGAATCGTGCGATTGACGAGGATGGACCGGTCGTAAAAAGGCTCGATTCGCGTGCCCTCGGGGAGTGACGGAAGAATGGCGTCGAGCTTCTTCTTCACCGCCTGCGTGGTAGTCCGCGAGTTTTCGCCAAGCAGCATCATGGCGACGCCGACGACGACCTCACCTTGGCCGTCTTTGGAGGCCGCGCCGCGCCTCAGACGGGGGCCGAACTGCACGTCACCGACCGTCGCCATCGTGACGGGCGTGCCCTGCGGCGTCGCCGTAATAACGACACGTTGGAGGTCTTCGAGGCTCGTGACGAGACCGCTCGTTCCGATGACGAACTGCTCGCGGTTGTGCTCGAGGTAGCCGCCCCCCGCGTTGGCGTTCGATTTTTCGAGTGCCTGAGCCACTTGAGCCACGGAAACCCCGGCCGCCTGCAAGCGGGCCGGATCGAGAATGACCTGGTACTGACGATTCTCACCGCCGAAGCTATTGACCTCCACGATCCCAGGAACGGTTCGGAGCTGCGGACTTATCTGCCAGTCAAGCAGCTCCCCAATCTGCATGAGCGTAAGGTGGTCGTTTGCGACCGTGAATTGATATATTTCACCAAGGCCACTCGTGATGGGACCCATTTCAGGCTTACCATACTGAGCCGGAACCTTGTCTTGTACGTCGCGCATTCGCTCGTTGACGAGCTGCCGTGCAAAATAGATGTCGACCTCGTCGCGAAAAACGACGGTGACGACCGACAGACCATACTTGGATATTGATCGAATCTCTGTCGAGCGGGGCAGCCCGGCCATCGCACGCTCGATAGGGACGGAAACATACTGCTCCACCTCGATAGGCGAGAGAGCCGGCGCCGCCGTGATGATTTGAACCTGGACGGTGGTGACGTCAGGGACAGCGTCAATGGGGAGTGTCAGGGCCGCGCGCACACCTACGGCGATAAAAAGCGCGGTGAGAAGGAGAACGATCGCTCGGTTCCGTAGCGACCACGCGACGACTCCCGTGAGGAACGCCATCGTCAGTCTTCTCCGGAAAGAGCGCTCTTTAGCACAAGGCTTTTCAGGGTAAACACGCCTTGCGAGACCACATCTTCACCTTCGCGAAGCCCGCTTAGGACTTCGACCTTCCCGGCGGAGAACTCGCCGAGTACGAGCTCGTGCAGCTCGAAGTCGTCATCCGGATGGCGGACGAAACAGACTGGCTTTCCTCCGATTTCGGTGACCGAATTCTGTGGAATGACGATGGTAAGCTTTGGCTGAACCTCGCCCGTCGCGACGCGCGCGTTTCCGAAAAGGCCAATACGAAGAAGGTCGCCGCGGTTGGTCAGCCGTACGCGAGCGGTAAGTGTGCGGGCCGCAGGGTCGATTTGCTTGCTCACGTAGTCGACGACGCCTGCGAACGTTTCTTTCGGGAAGGCGTTGAGCTGCACCTCGACGGACGCTCCGACGTGCACGCGGCCGAGATCCTTCTCGAACACGCGCGCTAAAAACCAAACCTCCGCCAAGTCTGCGAGGCTTGCAATCGTCTGATCGGAGGTCACGGGTTGGCCTATTACGGCGTCGCGACTGAGTACGGTTCCGCTCACGGGAGCACGCAGCGCGAGCTCGGCGCCGCCGCCAGAAGTTCCCATGCCGAGCGCTGCAAGCTCCTCGTTGAGCGCCTTGCCTTCGGCGTCGAGCGCGGCAGCTTCCGCGGTCGCGGCGAGCGCCTCCTGCCTCGAGGCCAATCCCTTGTCGGCGAGCGCTCCGAGGCGCGTGGCGTTCGCGCGGGCGGCCACAGATTTTGCCGCATTTGCAGCGTAACCTGCACGAATCTTGGTGAGCTCCGGAACGCGGACCGTCGCCAGAATTTCGCCTTTCTTTACTGCGGCTCCCTCTTTGAAGCGGACATCGACGACGCGCCCTGCGACGGGCGACGACACGCGAGCGCTTCGATCCGGGTCGGAGGCGACCTGCCCAGGCAGCGTAAGCGTCGACGCGAGCGCCTCCTTTACGGCTTTCGTTGTCTCTATTTTTGCCGCCGCAAAAACCTCTTTCGTCAGTTTTACTCGCTTCGGAAGCTCGTCATGCTCCTTTTCGTCGACATGGGAGACGCCTCCATCGGACGCGACTTTTGGCTCGTCGGGCTTCGCCTCGGTGGCCACCGTTTTGGGACAGCCGGACGTGATCAGCACGCTCATGACGAGTAGAAGTGTTCGCCTCACGGTAGGCCTCGCTCGAGCGAGAGGTTCGCGGCGCGCGCGAGTTCGACAGAAGCCACGCAGAGCGCACGTCGCGTTTCAAGCTCCGCCCGGAGGAGTTCAATGAGCGCCTGCTGGGTGATCAGCGCGTCCCGCAAGCCGAGGCGGCCGCCGCGAATTTCGTCCGCCAAGTCCGCAAGCGTGCGCTCGGCACGTTCGATACGCTCGGGCGTGAACATGCCGCGCTCGGAGCGTCGGGACTCGTAGGCCCGCGCAGCCGTCACGAGCTCGAGTCGTAACTCTCTGCTCGCGGCCTCGGCTACCGTCGCACCTCGGCGAGATAGAGCTTCGAGCTGCGCGATCTCACCCGCGTAGGTTCGTCCGATGGGCTGTGGGAGCGGAATCGGTAGCGAGACTCCGACTCCAAACACCCGTTCGTCGAATCCGTCATTTTGCGCTGTCGCGGAGACCGTAACGTTTGGGATTCGCGCGCGGCGAAAGCCTTCCGCCCGAGCCTCATCCGCACGCTGGTCGGCGACGAGTGCTTTCACCTCCGGCCTCTCGTCCGCGCCTCGCTCGTGGCTTGTGCGCACGAGTGCGGAGCTAGCAAGAGGAAGCAGCTCGCCATCCACGGCGACAGTGCCTGCCTGCGGATCGCGACCGAGAAGCGTCGCGAGTGTGCCGTTCGCCTGCGCAAATCGTAGCTCGGCGGACATCCGCGCCTGCGTGAGGCGGAGCGCCGTCGCCTCAGCTGCGTCAGCCTCAGCGGGGACACCTACGCCGATATCCGCGCGTCCACGTGTCGCCGCGCCAAGCGCCACGCCACTTGCCTCCAGTCTTCGGGTGAGCTTTATCTCCTCTTTGGCCGCAAGATTGTCGTAAAACGTAGTGAGCGCAAAGGCCGCGATGTCCCGCGCTCTAACGGCTTTCCGTTGCTGCTGTGCGTCCACCTCCGCATCGACGACGCGGCGCCTGGCACCGCGCTGTCCTGCGATCTCGAATTCTTGGGAAAGCGTCGCAGACCAATTGGTCACGCTCTCGCCGGTCGTGGCTCCCGTTCGCCTTCCACCCGTGAACGCGAGGACGGGATTGGAAGGAAGCCAAGATGAAACCGCCACGCGTCGCCCCGCGAGCGCCTCGAGCGATTGGCTTTCACCACGAAGCACAAGACTTGCGCTCGTCGAACAGCGAACCACCGCCGAAAGCGTGATGACGCCACCGCACTCTGCCTCGCGGCCCGCCGCACGAGCTCCACGCTCGAGGAGGAAAAAGCCGAAGACCGCCCCGACCGCGAATGTGACTGAGAATCGCGAATGCGTCTGCGCCGTAGCGGATCGATGGTCGCTTCTCCACTTGGTCACTTGATTACTTGCACAACTATCTGAACGACCTCACGTCATCAAGGAGGATGAGTCAATGGCCGTCAAAAACGGCGCAAGTTCACGAAGTTCGTGAAGCTGTCGGTTAGGTCATCCTACGCTTGGCGCAAGCTTGCGGTCGAACAAGCCCGGCCTTAGCCACCAACCAAATGTTAAACGCTACTTCTCTTGAGAAAGCGCCTTCGCTCTTCGAAGGATCTCGTTTGCGGCTTGTGTGTCGTCCGCACGAATCTCAATCCGGAAATTGGGTCCGGAGCTCTCCACCGTGGCTTTTGCGCCGTTCACGGAGAGGGGGCAAACTGCCATCTCAGGCATCGCGAACCCCATGGATGCGTTACGCGCCGAGTGGCAATTCACCAGACGCTGCAAGTACTCCTTGGTCAGCCCAGGCACCGCCCTGAGAGTTACGCTGGCCCCAAGAAGGCGGGCCGTCGTTCCTTTACCCCCGGTGGCCGAAGACTGGAGCGCCTCGCTGGCGACGATATCCTCTCGGTGCTCAAAAGGGCTGGCGTCTCGGTCTTCATCATCGAGCCCACCACAGGCTGACGCTTCGGCGGCCGTCAGCACGCCGGACCCGTCGCGATGGTCGGCGGCCATCCCGCGGTGACGTTTCGCTCGCTCAAGATGCGTGGCCGTCGGGTTCGTCACGGAACTCCAGCAATGGTCCGCCGGCGACTGCGCCTTCCCGCCGCGACATCGCTCCAGACGCTCCGCAGACTTCGGATCAAACTTGGAGGCGTGCGCCTCGGCCTCCTCCGAATGCCGTCTTGCTTCTGCGTCGTGCCCGCCGACGCTCATATCGTTCGGCTTCGCTCCAGGAGTCGTGGACGCGCAAGCCGCAGCAACGCTGGACGCCATAACGATGACCCATCGATTCATTGTCGAATTCCTCTCCAAAAAGGTCGTTCCTGGACGCACCCTAGCCGAAGTCACGGAAGCGCCGAGCGCTTTGGATGCCCCGCGGCTGAACCACTGCGCGGCGAAGTCGCGGCTTAAGCGATCACGGTTTCTTTCGAAACACGAGACCATTTGGCTTTTTCCCGACGGGAATTGTCGCTGTCACCGCGCGCGACCGCAGGTCCACCAAGCTCACTGAATTCGCGAGCTGGTTCGTGACGTAAGCGGTCGTGCCATCTCTCGAAAATTCGATACCATGGGCTCCGGCGCCGGTCTCGACCTCTCCTGTCTTCGTATCTGCGCCGACGGCATAAAAAACAAGCTTCCCGTCGTCAACGTTCGTCACGACGAGGCCACTTCCATCTGGCAATACCTTCGCCATTCCGGGAGTGAACCTTAGGTCGTAAGTCAACGCCACAGATTGAGTTACGGGGTCGAGGACCGATACGGACTTCGATGTTTCGCAATCGACGTAGACCCTCCCGTCGCTCCCGGGGCTCGCGAGGACAGGATCTTTACCCGTCGCTACGGTTGCCACGACGAGCTTCGTGGCGACATCAATGACCGTGACGTTGTTCGACATGCCATTCGCCACAAAGGCTTGCTTTCGGTCGACGGAGAAGGTGACTTCTGCGGGCATATCTCCGACGCGGATGCTCGACTTGGTCGCGAGGGTCTGCGCGTCGAGGACGAGCACGCTTCCCCCCATCACCATTTGCGAGGTCCATATTTCGGTATTGTCGGGTGAGAACGCCGCATTATGATTCATCGCGTCTAAAAATCGCGAGGCCGTCGTGGCGCCGGTGGCTGCGTCAAGAACCATGACCGCCCCGCGCATTCCGGCCATACCGCCGTGGTGACCACCGCTCATATCCATACCAGGTACTGCGACGGCGAGTCTTTTCTGGTCTTGACTCGCGTAGATATGGTGAGGAAATTTTGCATTTCTGAGTGCAATCGTTCCGACAACACGTTGCTGAACGGGGTCGATAACAGAAACGGTGTTGTCTCCTCCGTTGACAACAAAGAGTGCGTCTTCAGTCACGGCCGAGATTGCGATACTGTTAGGAAGCGGCCGCTGGCTCGCACCCGGCGCGGCGTCCATGTTCATACCGCCGTCCATGTTCATGCCGCGCATCCCCACCGCGTCTTCGCTTTTTCCCTCGGGGTCGCGTGCCGCAGCGCAAGCGAAGACAAGACCGAGCGAAACCAACCCGAGAAATCGACCTGTGATGTTCATGTAAGCACTCCGCTCAATTCCGTGCAAAAAGTGGTGAAACAGACGCTGAAACAAAAACAGAAACAGAAAGAAGAAGACGGCGGGACATGGCAGCCCAGCCAACGAGCCCGTCGCGTCAGATCCGAGGCCGACGTCCCGAAAGCGAAAAGTAGTCTCGAGTCGCCCGGCCGCGGTCCGCCTCTTTCGGCCGTGAGACCTACCACGAGAGCGCGAGACGAAAGGAGTTCTTGAACGCTTCGCGTGAAGGATGCTCCCCAAAGATTAAAAGAGCAATTTGATGCGACGACGGTGTCACAGTCTGCCGTCTCGCGCCTAAGCCTCTAAGTTGAGAACCGCTTCATGAACACGCTAAGAAAAACAAAATCAGACGCAAATGTCTGCTCTAAGGCATCGCTAAGGCCACGCCATGACCGTGCGTGCGGCCCGGAGGCGTCGGGCGTTGCGCGATTCTAGCGATCGCCTTTGTAACGGCGAGAGGCCCGTTCATCGCTGACGAGATTTGATGGAGGTTTTTGCACTGCACGACCTCGATATCGCGATGGCCCGCCTCGCCGACGGCGACCGAGACGTTTCGAGAGATGTGTTTCATTGTCTCTTGCCTCTCCTGCTCGCATTCGCCGAGCGGACGCTGGGGAGAGGGCCCGATGCGGACGACGCCGTTCAGCAAGCCCTTGAGAAACTATTCGCACAGGCCTCGCAATACAACTCCGACCGCCCCGCGCTCGCTTGGGCATTGGCTATCACGACGTGGGAGTGTCGCACCACGCTCCAGCGACGACGGCGTAGACGCGAAGAGCCCCTCGAGCGCGCAGATTCGGTGATCTCTCAGGCTTTAGATCCAAGTGAGGAAAGCGAGCGTCGGGCGCTGCTCTCAGCGCTTCGGGTAACGCTTGCCGGATTGCCAATGAGTGACCAAACGACGCTGGAAGACGCGTTCTTTCGAGAGACCCAGTCAGCGCAAGAGCCTGCGCTTCGCAAACGGAAAGAGCGCGCGCTTACTCGCCTTCGCGACGCGTGGAGGAAAGCCTATGGGGATTGAACGGAAAACGGGGTTCGGCCGCGTCGTTCGGGCCTATGAGTACGGCCGCGCTCGTCAGTCAGCGCGCCTTTCGTTGCTCCTTCTGCCCTTCGCGGCAGTCGCGATCTGCGTAAGCACAAGACCCATCGCCGCCGCAGCTGTCAGTTTTCTCTTAGTCGCGACGGCATGGCTGTTCGGATGGCGCGGGCAAGCGCTTGGACGCTCGATCCTCCCTGGCATCCTTGCCGGCGTCGTTCCTTTCACGCTCGCCACGGTTGCACGGTGTTGCGGTCACGTCTGTACGGCAGCAGGCTGCAGTTCACTTTGCGTTCCTGCATGCACTCTTGGCGGAGTTGCCGCAGGATTAGTCATCTTATGTGCGGCAACGCGCGCAAAATCTCGAGCGCAGTTCCTATTCGGCGCAAGTACGATGGCCTTACTTGTTGGAGCGCTTGGGTGTTCGTGCATAGGATATGCAGGTCTTGCAGGACTGAGCATGGGGCTCATTGGGACGCTCGTACCCGGGTCTCGCGTGGCGCGTCCCACTCGGGTCGCCTAGAAAAATTCGTAGTGCGACGCAAACGCAAGGCCTCATCTCGGGCGGTATCTTCTTCCAACTTTTGCAGAGCCTCCCATCAAACGGTCACTTTCAATTCGGCACATACTCGCAAGTGTAAAAGCATGAAATCGTCTCAACGAATAGCTAAGAGATTAAGCCTCATCGGGTCAAAGACCTCGGTGGCATTGACATTCTGCGTGGCAGTTGCATGTGCTTCAGGTGAGTTGCCGCCACGAAGCGCAAACGACCCCGCGAACGCGAAAGCTGAGGAGTCAAACCATGGTCAACCTCCCGCGCTTGCCCGCGCGGTTGGACGCGAAGCAGATGAGTCACGTAAGAGCCCAAACACCGATGCGGGTGCCGCTTCGTACGTCTGTCCGATGCACTCCGACGTAGTGCGGCCGGTGCCCGGTACGTGCCCGAAATGCGGGATGACACTCCGTCCCGTGTCCGCTCCCTAATGCTCGTGCGAGCTGTCCTCGTGCTGGCCGCAGGTGCTTGCGTGCCCTCTCTGCTCTATGGGTGCACAACGACCTCACCGTCTGCGGCGCTGCGCGACACCTCGCAGCTCATTCAGCGACGCTCGGGCATCGAAATCGCGTGGTTCGGCGAGGGAGGCGGAGCGGAGGCTAGAAGCCAAGTGACGGCAATCCTTTCCGCAGAGCTTACCCTTGCAAACGCGGTGCGCGTATCGCTCCTTGCGAATCGTGACCTTCAAGCGATGTACGACGAGCTTGGGATTGCGCAGGCTGACTTGGTGCAAGCGGGACTTCTCAAAAACCCGACGTTAGCGGCCACCTACCACCTGTCTTTGGACGACGGATCTGGGCCGGGAATCGAGCTGAGTCTCGTAACGGAGTTCGTCCAGCTACTCACACGCGGCTCACGAAGGAATCTTGCTCAACTCGCCCTCGAAGGCACAAAGTACCGCGTGGCAGGCGACGTATTGCACCATGTCTACGAAGTGAAAGTCGCGTACTTCTCGATGCTCGCCGCGCAACAGACCTTGGCCATGCGCCGAATCGTGACGGAGGCGGCGCAAGCGGCGCTTGAACTAGCTCGCCGGCAGAATGCGACTGGGACAATAAGCGAGCTCGACCTCGCGAATGAGGAGGCCCTCTTCGGTCAGGTTTCGGTCGATTTGGAGAAGAGTAAGGCCGAGGTAACGACGACGCGTGAAACGCTAAACCAACTTATGGGCGTGTGGGGAGCCGACACGAACTGGAAAACGAACGCGAAGCTACCAGAATTGCCCATCCAGGAGCTCTCCTTCGGGCACATCGAAGCGAAGGCGATAGCGCAGCGCTACGACCTCGTGGCCGCGAGCAAAGATGTCGAAGTTCTTTCGTATGCACTTTCACTCGCCAAAAACACGCGGTGGCTTGGCGGTGTAGATGCCGGCGTGCGGTTCGAAAAAACGCCCGAAAGAATTCGACTTTTCGGGCCTACGGTGAGCGTTGAGTTGCCTATCTTCGACCAGCGACAAGCATCGATAGCTCGCATCGCATCCCAGCTTCGACAAGCCAAAAGCCGCGAAACATCGCTTGCGGTCGGCATTCGCGCGGAAAGTCGGAAGGTCGTAGGAAAGCTTGCCGTGTCACGCGCTGTAGTCGAGGGATATCAACGCACGCTGGTGCCCGTAAGGCAACGAATCGTAGCGCTGTCGCAACAGCAATATGACGCCATGCTTCTTGGCGTCTTCCAGCTTCTCATCGCAAAACAAAACGAAATTTCAACCTACCGCGACTTTATTGACGCCCTCCGCGATTACTGGAGCTTACGCGCCGAGCTCGAGTGGAAGACGGGTGGGTCAGAGGTCATCGCGGTAAACCCGCCGACGAAATCGGTGGTCTCACCTCAGGTTTCGCCTGTCGATTCTAGCCAACCAGGGAGTCCTCATGAGCATCACGCGCCGTAATCTGCTCGGGGCCACAACGGTCGTTTCGGGCGCGCTCGCATTGCTACGAACGCCACGGGCGCGGGCTCAGCCGAAGACAGGCACGCTGCCGCTTGCTTTGAGCCGACTCCCGTATACCCCCGTAGTTGTGCCCAACGGCGCGACGTTGCCTTGGGTGATGAAAGACGGAGTCAAAGAGTTCCGACTCACGGCGGAGGTCATCAAGCACGAAGTCGCGCCGGGAATGACGATTACCGCTTGGGGCTACAATGGCCGTACTCCGGGTCCAGTCATCGAGGCAGTCGATGGCGACCGCGTTCGTTTTATCGTACATAACAAGCTTCCCGAGCGAACGTCGGTCCACTGGCACGGCCTATTGCTCCCCAACGGGATGGACGGCGTCGCAGGCCTAAATCAGCCTCACATCGAACCCGGTGAAACGTACGTTTACGAGTTTACACTCCGGCAGCACGGAGTTTTTATGTATCATCCACACTCGGACGAAATGGTCGAGATGGCCATGGGCATGATGGGGTTTTTCGTTGTTCACCCTCAAGCACCAGAGACGCCACGGGTCGACCGGCATTTCCTCATCATGCTTCACGAGTGGTTCGTGGCTCCCGGCACATCGGTGCCCAACCCGAATGTCATGACTGACTTTAATCTCTTTACGTTTAACAGTCGCGCGTGGCCAGGCACGGAGTCGCTTGTCATAAAGACTGGGCAAAGAGTCCGCGTAAGCTTCGGAAATCTCAGCATGGATAGCCACCCGATCCATCTTCACGGGTATCGTTACTGGCATGTTGCGACCGATGGCGGAGCCATTCCGCTTAGCGCGCGGACTCCTATGACAACCATCAACGTACCGGTTGGGTCGACGCAGACGGTCGAGTGGGTCGCCGATGTACCTGGCGACTGGGCGTTTCACTGCCACAAGTCCCACCACACGATGAACGCTATGAGTCATGAGCTTCCCAACATGATGGGTGTCGGGCAAAAGGGCGTCGAAGAACAGGTCAGGAACGTTCTCCCTGGTTATATGGCTATGGGCCAGAACGGCATGGGCAACATGATGGATATGGGTCGCCCTAAAAATACGCTTCCCATGATGACTGGCGACGGCCCGTTCGGGCCCATCGAGATGGGAGGCATGTTCACAGTCGTCAAAGTGCGAGATGCTCTCCCGTCGTACGCAGATCCCGGGTGGTACCACCACCCACAAGGTACCGTCGCAAGAAAGCTCTAATGCGAGCTTCACGCCCAAAAAGCATCATTGACGCCCTGATGGGCGCGAGGCCGGTCACGTGGGGGTTTCGCGCGCCTATGTTCTAGTAGGAGGTTTTATCGATGAATTGCTTAAAAAATATTTTATCCGTCGTTCTCGTCTGCTCCACCTTTACGTGGGCGACCGCATGTTCCTCTGGAGGCTCAGCAGACACCGCGATTGCGCAAGCAGCTACGCCAGACGCCTCAGGGCCGGTGCCGGGAATGAGCAATGACGCGGGCAAGACTGGCGATGCGGGCGGGTCAATGCCAACGCCCGACAAAGCAGGAATGGCCATGCACCCGGCCGCGCCTCAAGTAACCATAGTCATGAAAATGGGCGGCGCGCTCCACGTGACGTGGAAGCTCAACGAGACGGAGCTCACGAGTGTAGAGTTGTGGCGAAAACAAGACGTCTCCGCCTACGCGAAGGTGGTCGGGCTGCCTGGCAGCGCCACTGCCTACCACGATACTTCGGCAACCGCTGGCGCGAGCTCGTATTGCTATAAAGTGAAGAGTTCGAGGGCGGGGATGGACTCCGAGTTCTCCAATGAAGCGTGCGGTTCGCCTTGACTCGTGCACGCACTGTTGTCGCTTTTACCGCGAGCGTCACCGCGCTTGCTTTCGGAGCTTCCTGCTCGAGCGGTTCGCCTGACTCGAGCAGCTCGAGCACCAAGCTTAGTTCAGCGGCCGAGCACCCGCTCACGGGCCAAACGAAGACGTTTGAACTCACGGTTTCTGCGCTTGATTGGGAAGTCGCGCCTGGCGCTATTTATGACGCCCTCGGCTACAATGGGACAATCCCGGGTCCGACCCTTGAGGTGAATGCGGGCGACCACGTGGTCATCAAAGTTACCAATCGCGCGAAAGAGCCGCACTCCGTACACACTCACGTCGTGCGCTTTCCGAACGGGAGCGATGGCGTGAAGAATGGCGTCGCCCTTCCCGGACAGACATCGACAGTCGAGTGGGATGCCGTCTTCGCAGGCACGTTTCCCTACCACGATCATGCGGGTACGGGTGAAAACTCAGGAGAAGCCGACGGAATCAAGCGTGGTCTTTTCGGCGCCTTAGTCGTGCATGCTCCGGACGAGGCGAGGGCCGTAGAAAATGTCGTTCTACTTTCCGACTTCGACACAAGTCTCTACAAGCATCTTCCCGGCGTGGCCTTGGGAGACGCAGGACCCGGCACGGGCGACTACCGCGGCGGGCATCAGTACATGCACACGATCAACGGTCGTGCTTACGAGGAATGGTCGCCTCGCTTCCAGTCGAAGGTCGGCGATACCGTCCGCTGGAGAGTCATTAGTATCGGGCAAGAATTTCACACGTTTCACGTCCACGGCCACCGATGGGTTGGTTCGGATGGCGTGCTCACCGACAACATCAATCTCGGGCCGGGAACCTACTCCACGTTCGAATGGAGAGAAGATAGCCCTGGTTCATGGCTCTATCACTGTCACGTCCCAAGCCATATGGAGGGCGGCATGGTAGGAACTTACGTAGTAAAGGCTTCGGCTCAAACTCCGTAGGGACCGGACCGAGCTCGTTTGAGCCGTATCGCAGATAGAGTGCCTAGCCCTACTTTCGCAGATTGCGAAGCCTCTGAGCTTCGAAGCCGCATGATTCGTGGGGCGTCGGCGTCGAGCTGGCCTAGCGGAGTTAAGTGCTGGAAACCATCGTCCGAGCGCGAAGACCTCGACGGCTTTCTTCTGCCACGGCGTGATGTCCGGCGGGATGAGCCAGGTGGGCGGCCGCCCCATTCCGGCTTGGGTCGTCCGCACTTGGATCGCCTCGACCTCACTGAGATTCTTCATCGTGAGACGAGCCGATGTTTTCGTTCCAAGCGCGAGACGCACGAGACTGACGAGCATCCGTCCGAGGACCGTCGCGAAGGTGTGGACGCGCAGCGACGCGTCCGCCCACTGATGCGACGGACCCCACGGTACGACACCGCCTTTCTTCGAGCGTCGGAAGAGTTCTTCGACGTGCCATTGGCCGCGAAAGGCGGCGACGATGCGGTCGTTCGACCAGCTATGTCGGTCCGTGCATAATACACGTTTGCCGAGGCGCGTGCGCTCGAGCGCGCGCCTCTTTTCAGCGTCGACCTCCCAATGAAACGTCGGGGCGTCATCGCTGCCACCGAGTGTCGTCACGACGAAGCTAGCCAGATGCTCCCGGCGAAGCGCTTTGTTCACCCGACGCTGCAGCGCCTCGCGACGGATGCGGCCGGACCCCACGAGGCGGCCGATCTTCGCGAGCTCGCACTTCGCTTTTGTCAGCGCGACGGCTATGCCTCGTTTCTGGCCTACGAGCAGGTCCTGGCTCTCGACGACGACGAGCGTACAATCGAGGTCGCCGACCTTCGTGCGCAAGCGCGCGGCGCGGACGTCCGCGAGCTTGCCCGCGAGCGGCTTCATCGCTCCTCGGTTCGACGCGTGCTCGAGCGCCTCCTCCGCTGCGTTCGTGCCGAGCGGCAAAGATACGAG
>JANXOF010000096.1 GCA_025353725.1 Polyangiaceae bacterium
CGTCCGACTTGGAAAACGCAAAGCCGCGAGGCGCCTCGAGGTATGACTCGAATGTCCTAGCTTTCTTCCGCTTGCGACGGTGAAGGTAGCGCTCTACGCTTCTTTTCTATAGTATTCGCGCGAATCTCGCCAGGCGCGGAAACGCGCGGCTTATGTCAGTATCAAGGAGAATGTGGATGCGAAACACTCAAAAGAATCATTGGCTGCGATACGGCTTTGCGGTGACGACCGCGGCCTTTGCCGGCCTCGCCGGCGCGCTCGCAGCCTGCGACGATGACGTCGCCACGACGTCGAAGCCAGACAGCGGTACGACAGATAGCGGCGGCGGCGGCGACACGGGGACTACCGCGCAGGACGCGAGCAAGCCGCTTGCGAAGCCGCTCGCCAAACTCACTCTCGTCAACGCGACAACGGACATGGGACCAAACTCCGTTCTTAACGGACGAGGCGACGCTGCCATCCGTATTTGCTTCAAAGCCGGCAAGGACGCCGACAATCTCGCGGTTGCTCCTTACGCACCGCTGCCGGACAAAAAAGCGGCATCCTCTCCCGACGGCACTCCGCCCGGTATCTTCTATGGCACGGGCGGAACGTTCCCGACGTTTGGTAGCGACCTTGAAAGTGCCATCGTCCTACCCATCATCATGAATGCGAAGACCCTCGCGCTCAAAGGCATCGTGAACCCTGGCACGGGAGAGTCTGGCCCAACATGCAATGAACTCGTCGGCGCGAAAGCTGACGCGGGTTTAGGGCTCGTCGCGAACCAGGACTACTGGGAACTTTCGCCAATTCCAGCCGAAACTTTTGTGAAGGGCGAGTCCTTCGCTCTTGTCCTCACCGGTTGCGTCGGCGACGCCACCGTCACGAACAAGTCGAAGTGCGGAGCGAACCCACCCGACGGCTCTGCCCCCGGCAAAGGCAATCTCGAAGTTCGCGTTTTCAACACGACCCGCGAGCCCGTGTCTCCCACGCAGCTAGGCGTCCAGTTCCTCCACGCGTCGACTCAGGCCGCCGCAGTTCTCGGCCAGTTCCCGATAGCGCCTGGATTTATGGCCGATCCGCGCGACGCGGGATCGTTCAAAGCGGCGACAGCCGCCCCCGCAACGGTCCTCACACTGTCGCCGGCGATCGGCCTCACGGGCGTAACGGGTGCGGAGTATTTTGTCGCGAGTAAGGATAGCCCCGCTGGAGTAGGAGCTCCTCTAGCGCCGTTCCCGCTCGCCACCGTCCAAGCACTTTCCGGGTTGCCCGCACCATCGATTTTCGTCGACGGAAAGAACTTCGTTTTTATCGCCATCGGTGACCCGCTTCAGCCGACGTTCAGCTACCCTGCAGACGGCGGCGGAGGTGACGGCGGAGACGGTTCGCGGTTCAACACCCGCTCGTTCCACTACCTGGCGTTCCCGACGGATCCGACGGTAGTCGCCTACAAGCCGTAGGCTCTTTCACGCCCATGCGGCAGTCGCCGCGATGCGAGCGACGTGGTGGCGAGGTCATTCCTCGTTGCCGCGTCGCTCGCAGCTTTATTATTGGAGAGCACAGCCAGTGTTGAAGTCGGCATTCGTCAACGTGGGAGTGGGGTCGCCCTCTTTCACGGGCACGTAAAGACATGTATTTGCCGCACCCTCGAGCTCACTGTCCACGGGCTGGACGATGCGTCCGATGAGCTGGCTGCAAAACCTCCCGGGACCAAAACGACCTGGAAGGTTGGTCTCTTCGATAATGATCACGCGACCACTGATCGGGTTCGACTCTTTGGGCACGCGCACGTCGGGGATACCGTTGCCGTCGCTGTCGGTTCCGATCGCGCCGTTGTAGACGCCGAGCGCGTTCGTCGGTTGCCGCTCGATCTTGTAGGTCGTGCCGACCGTCTCCGTCTTTGAAACCGTCGGCGGAGGGCCATCTCCTGGACTAAGCTTCATCGATGTTAAGCTAAGCGAGATAGTTCCTGTGGCGCCGGCAGGGTCTTTCACAAACTCAACCTCCGTGTAGAAGCGGAGAACGCGATCGAGACGACCCACCGCGAGCTTCGAAAGGCATGCGCCGTAGTAAAGGCCCTTCAACGAGCCCTCAGGCGGTGCGGAGTCGGAAGAGGCATCGACCACCTGCCGATACTGAGCGGTGCGCGCGTTGTAGTCATCAAAGTCCTGACTGGGATGCGGAATACACCCAAGCAACGAAGCGGATGTCGCCGCTACGCATGACAAAGCCCCCAGGACCGCCACAGCCACTCCGACCGAACGTATGCGCATGGTCACTTCTACTTAGCGCCGAGGCGGCGGGCAAGGCACAACGTGGACAATTGCAGCGCTCGAGAGGCGATGGATGTGGTAGAGCGGGCCGGCCGAAATGCGATTCTCTGCCAAGCGTTTGTCACCCGCCGTTCGCGCCTCTCGCGGCTCCCAGGTCGCTCACGTCACCCAACCCATGGCCACCGGGTCGCGACCTCGCGGAGTTCTGGCCGTCGCAACGGGACGTACCGCACGCATACTAGGCGTCGCGTCGGCGGTGCTTCTGCACTCCTCGAACGCTGCGGCGAGCGGTTACCTGACGGCTCGGTTCGGGAGCGACCACGGCACG
>JANXOF010000097.1 GCA_025353725.1 Polyangiaceae bacterium
CGCACGTAGAGGGGGCAGGGGAGCGCGTCGTTCGGTACGTCGTCGACGGACAAGGCGGTCGCGTCGAGTCGGGTGATCTGCTCGACGGCGGCGTGGGGCATGCCCTCGTCGACGTCCTCACCGCCGGTGAAGGACCGCAACCGCACGTCCCGCGCTGGCTCGCGTTCTCCGATCTCCAGGAGCACTCGCACGTCGTCCCGCTCGGTCCGTCGCTCGCGCTCGGCGCCGGGCCGACGGTGGAGCCCTCGCTCGACGGCGCCCGCGTGGTCGCCGCGGGGCCGTCGGCCGACGTCATCTATGCCGTCGGAGCGGTCGGAGGGGCGGACGCGGCCGGGGGTCGCGTCGAGCTCCGCCGCCTTGTTTGCCGCTGATTGCGCGGCGATGGTCCCGTCTTGACGCGGCACGGCAGGTGCCTCTTCCCCCCCGCCTCCGCTTCGACTAGGTTTTTCGGCTGTGACGAGGCGACGAGGCAAGTCGGCGCGGCCATTCCGAGAAGCTTCGGGATGCTCGCGGTTTGCGTGCCCTGCGCCGAGTGGGGCCCATAGCTCAATCGGTCAGAGCCCCCGGCTCATAACCGGGCTGTTCCTGGTTCGAACCCAGGTGGGCCCACGCGAACACAAGCTCGGTACGAGTCACGCCCGGCGCCTCCGTCATGCAGGTCATGCTTGCTTTGATAGGTCGCGTCCGGGCGGGCTCGGCCCCGACAGTGACCGGATAACCCGGACAACCCGCATAACCCGCACGAAGTTTGCGACCCGCGCGTTTGGCATGTCAGAGGTTGTGAGCGTAGTGACAGTGAGTGACGTGAGACGAGAAGGAGAGAGCGGTTGAGCACGACGGAACAAGCGCGCGAGCAGATTGTCGCGCTCGAGGAGCTGGCGGCGATGGACGCCGAGGTGAAGGTCCTCGAGGAGAAACTCGCAGAAGAGCGAGGAGTGCTGAACTCTCTGAAAGAGAGCTTGAAGCGACTCGACGATCGACTCACCGCCGATCGCGCGACCGTAGCTGCTGCAGACAAGCAGCGAAATGATTTCCACATCGACGTCCGCACGATGAGTCAGCAAATTGAGCACTCGCGAGAGAAGCTCAATCGCTCTCGGACTGAGCGGGAGACCAACGCGGCGCAGCGAGAGCTCGAGGAGCTGCGCAAACTGATTCGCGATCGCGAAGATGAGATGACAAGACTCGACAACGACACCTCGGCCATTCGCACGGCCGTTGAGGCTGCCGAGACGGAGCATAAGCAGGTCAACGAAGAGCTTGCGGCCAAGGCAGGCGACATTCAGGCCAAGCTTTCCAAGCTTGAGGCGGACAAGAGCGAACGGGGCGGCGGTCGCGGCGCGATCGTCAAACGCCTACCTACGGTTCTCTATCGTCGTTACGAACTCCTTCGAGGCAAGCGAGGGACCGCGATTGCGCAAACTTCGGACGGGATTTGCAACAAGTGCAATATGGCCCTACCGCCGCAGCTCTATCATCGGATTCGTCGAGAGCCACTGATCGAACAGTGCCAGTCGTGCAATCGGATTATTTATTTCGTCTCCACCACTGAAGCCACGAAGGTCGACTAGTTCGACCGGCTCGGGTAGCAGCGTGACACGAGTGACACTGGTGACCTTGACATCATGAAGAGTTGCCCGAAGTGCATGCGAGTTTTTCCCGATGACGCTGGGTTTTGCCCGGCGGACGGGAGTGCCCTCCAGCACGCGAGCATGGTGCCCATCGCAAACACGAAGGAAGACGCACGTCTCGGAACGCGTCTCTGCGACCGGTACGAGCTCCGCCGCGTTGTCGCCGACGGCGGGATGGGGCGAGTTTACGAGGGTATCGACAAGCAGACGCAGACGCGCGTTGCCGTAAAGGTGTTGCACGACGACGTCGCAAAAGATGACGTGTCGCTCGCTCGATTCAAACGAGAGTACGCGATTTCGAGTCAGCTTCCCCATACGTACATCGTGAAGGTCATGGACTTTCAGCGCGATGAGGTCGCTGGAGTTTGGCTCCTCGTCATGGAATTCCTTGATGGAGAAGAGCTTCGATTTACGCTCAAGCGAGAAAAAAACCTTGAACCTGCCCGCCTCGTGCGCATGCTCGCGCAGACTGCCATCGGTCTTGATGAGGCGCATGGGCGACAGTTTGTCCATCGCGATCTCAAGCCAGACAACTTGTTCCTCTGCGGGACACGAGAGGGAGGGGACGTAAAGATCCTCGACTTCGGGTCGGTCAAAGACAAGAACAAGGACGCCAAAAAGCTCACGGTTCTCGGTACGACGATTGGTTCTCCCTACTACATGGCGCCAGAGCAAGCGCAGGGACTCGATACGCTCGATGCGCGTGCGGATGTTTTCGCTCTCGCGGCGATTACCTACGAATGCATCACAGGTACAGTGCCTTTCACGGGCAACAACGGACCTTCGATACTTCTCGCGATCCTCACAAAAGACCCCGAACCCGTTTCCACGAGGAGCGCGGCATCCAAGTACCCGATTCCTGCAGCGCTCGATGACGTGCTCGAGGAGGCGCTTGCGAAGAATCCGAACATTCGGACGAAAAGCGTCGGGGACTTCGCGACGGCTATAGGTCGTGCGTACGGTTTCGCTGGGGATCACAAAACGTGGGCTTGCATACCCGTAGCGGAGCTCGCACGTGAGCTGGCTACCGTACCCACGCCCGCTTCGGAGCCGAATGCGGTTTTGGGTCAGCCGATTCCGCCATTCCCCGCCGCGGTCGCTGCGGATCCGTTTACGGTTCGTGATCCTTTCGCCGCCGCTCCTTCGAAAAGTGTAACAGCGCCGATGGGGGTTACGCCGAGCGCGCCCCCTTCCCCCGTCCTCGGTTTAGCCACGCAAGACTCGAGGGTCGTGGGCACGAGGGGCGCGAGCGTGGCGGCGCCCCAAAGTGGCCCGAGCGATAGGCCCGCGGGGTTGCCCGCCGGCCGGGCACCTTGGCTTCTGCCCGTCGTTGCAGGAGTGGTTGCGCTTGCTGTAGGCATCGTCGCGTTTTTAGCGCTCGCTCGCTAGCCAGCCGAGCGTCCGACGGGTCACTTGAGTTCCCCATGCTCGTCGCCCAGCCCGGAACGCGGGTTCCACTGGGGTGGATCATCCGTCCATCAAGGGCACGTTCGGCGCGCCACCGCGACCTCTTGTGGCGCGGACCCAACGCTTCTGTCCGTCGAAAAAGGGCCTTCTTTTTGTACGTTCGCCCGAACTTCGCGTTTGACTATGGGGCGGTCCTCGTTGGCGTGAGGATTGCTCATCAAGACCGCTCAGCGACCCTGCGGAGGATTATGCTGCCCTTCACCAAGCGACCGGGACGTGGCGATGAATCGGGCGATGGCGCCGCAAGCGTCAGAGGCGCGGCGCCGGTGTCGTTGTCGGTGCGTGAGCCGTTTCCCTCGGCGGGCGACGAAGACGTAACGATGATTACGTCGACGAAGGCCCTCGGTGACGCGCGGCCCTCGCCGCGGCCAGCCGCGGGAGCTTTGCCTATCGGCTCCGCGGAGGGGCCGAGGCCTTCGGCTCGGCCAGTGAACGTAGCGCATAGCGAAAGCGAGGGACGTGGAGCGGCTCGCGGCCTACCTAAGATCGTCAAGCGGACGCGAAAGGCGACCAAAAGCGTCCTCCCGACAACAATTTCGCCCTCGGCGGTCATCCGCGCGACGCTCGAATCCGCGTCGCCGATGCCCTCGAAGGCCCGACGGGGCTTGGGCGCGCTTACCGGTTTCCTCGAAAGCGCGGGTTCGGCCAAAACTGGCGCAGTTTCCTCGCGAACCGCGTTGTCGGCTGCACCGCGTCAAAGCCCTGTGTCCGTGCCTCATCTCCATCGGATGCCTCCGTCGATGAACCTGAACCCGCCCGGCGCATTTCCTCCTTCTGCTGTCGGGTCACGGGTGGCCGATTCCGCGTCGCCGCCGCACGGCCCGTCGACGGGAGGGCCATCTGTCGGCGCGGGTGGTGTTGCGCAAGCGGCGTCTCTGCCTGCACACTTTATGGGGGCTCGCGCCGCGTACTCCGAGGGGCGCGTCGACCCTCCCGGAACCGCCGTTACGGCTCGCGTTCAGATGGTGGGTCGTCCGGCAGCGTCGTGGGTGCTTGCCTTGGCGGCTTTCGGATTGTTCTTGGGCGTGGCTGGCGTGGCGTTCAGTCGAGGAAGCGACGGTCTAGGCGAAGCAAGCGCCTCCTTTGTCGACCCGTCGCGTGCAGGCGTAGGCCGCGTCGCCGCAGCTTCCCTTGCGGCGGTGGACCCGCTCGCCGCCGAAGCGCAGCTCGGCTTGGCGCAAGTCGCGCCACCGGTGGAAGCTGTGACCGTTTCGGTCGTGACGACGCCTGCCGCAGCGCCGGTCGTGGCCGTTGCGCCGGTAGCGGTTGCGCCGCCGCCGAAGGCAGTTTTCACGCCCTCGCGTCCGTCACCCGCGGCGTTCGTCCGCGCCCGTCCTGCTCCCGCACCGGCGCAAGTAACGACGGCTGAAGACCCTGCCGTTGTGGCTTCTCCAGCGAAAGCAACAAAAGCTTCAAAAACGAGCGCAAAGGTCGACCCGACGATTGACGAGGAACAACGTAAGGCCTTGAAGGCGCTTCAAGAGTCGCAGCTTGAAACTTCGTTTTGACACGCCTCACCAGACGGTGTTCGTAGGGGGTCGCGTCTCACGGGTTGGGTGCGGTGCAGGAGGCTCGACCGGAACTTCCTAGCTTGCACTTTCCCAATCCGAGCGCGATGCAGTCGACCGTAAAGGTTCCTCCTCGTCCGCAGCTTTTTAGCTGCGTTTCGGAAAGGCATGCGTCGGCCACGTTGCACGCGCCCGCGGTGCGATTGACACACGCCGCGCTCAAGTCGTAGGGCGCGATGGGTTTCGTGACGTCGCACGGAAGCCCGATTGCGTTGCAATTTACACGTGATTCGCGACTGTTCGAGCACGTTGTCGCGCCAGCGTCATCGCATGTTGGGCCACTCTCAGTCGCGCACGTCGGGGCCGTTGGACTCGGGGCGCACACACTGCCTCCGTCTGCGCGAAGGCATACCCCTCCACCGAAATTCGCGCAGTCGATCCCGCGGTCGAACGTGCGGATACCGGCCGCGGTGCAGTCGACGGCGGACGTTCCGGAGCACTCGCTCGCACCGCAAATGAAGCCCTTGGCTCCGGAGCACGTTGCCGTCGACGCATTTTCGGCCGAGCACGTCTTGCCGCTGAGGATGCAAGGTTCGACACCCGCGGCGCGCCCTGCCGGTCCGGAGCATTCGAGCCGGACGGCGACGTTTCCTCCCACGTCCCCACACGCCGACGATGTACCGGCGACGGCGATGCACGGCTGCACTCCGCCCGGGAAGACGCAGCGGTCTACCTCGCCGCAGGTTGCGACAGTGGCAAGGCATCCCCACAAAGCGTTGGCCGCGCCCGTCGGGCGAAGCGACGGCGCCGCGTTGCAGTTGAATGCGAGTTGAGCACGGACGACGCACGGGCCAAACGCGCTTTCCCCCAAAGGACCTTCGCAAGCGCCTAGCCAAGCGCACGCTCGGCTAGCCTCCGTTCGCGCTTGCTCCGCCGTCCAAAGGCAGAAGTCGGGACGCGTTCGCCCAGCGTCGGCCGCCTCGCTTGGGGCGGCTGCGTCCGACGTGGTGTTGGTGTTCGAGCCGCATGCCGGATTGCCCTGCGCCGCCGCGGATTCGCAAAGGGTAGTGAAGTCCGTGCTGTGGAAGAGGTCAACGCACGCGACGAGCGCGACGCACGCGACACCCACGGCGCTGATGACCCGCGTGGACGATTTCAAAACGTTCCCTCGAGTCTAAGGGAACTCGCGGTCGCGACGACGCGTGACGGCGCCGCGGAGGCGTTTGTCGTGCGCGGCTCCTTTCGCGATGTCCAAAGGGCGAGCGACAAGACACCGAGGCCCGCGGCGCCGACAAAGGAAGAGAGTGCGAGCGCGTCGAACGTTTGGATGCGCGAGGCATAGTCGTCGCAGTTCGGTTTCGACGCGCAACCCTGGCGCGCGTCGCCTTGGGCGCTGTCGGCGATGAGGAAGAAAACGACGCCCGCACCCGCGAGGGCCACGGCGCCAAGCGTCGTCGCGATGGGGGTAAAGCGAACGGCCGACGACGGGTGCACGCGAGCCCCTGGGGGAGGAATCAAGGCATCAGTCTTCGAACTTTCGAATGAAATGGGAATGCTCGTGGGCGATGCGACTGCAGGGGCGACGCGCTCTAGAGTGATGTCGAGGGGCGTAGTGACGCTTTCAAAAGCCTCGATTTTTCGGCTGAGCGTGGCGTACCCAGGGGCCGACGCCGTGAACGTGTGCTCGCCGGGGTCGACGCGTATCGCCCGCCCATCAAGGAGGTTCTTCTCTAAGTCGACGGCGTCGAAGCGCACTTCGGTGCCTTGCGCTGGGACGGCAACGTGAAAGATGATTTGGGGCACGCGACTGCGCAGCGGCTCCAGCCGTAAAAGGATCGCGCTGTGTACGTCTTGCTTGTTCTGCTCGCGTGCGAGTTGATCCGCGGCGTCGTACTCGTCGAACGCGTGGGCGAGTTTGCCAATCATCTCGAGGCAGTAACCCTTGTGAAATCTTAGGCCTGGCGTCACGGCGCTCAGTCCTGCCTCCGTGTACTTCTCGAGGGCGCCTACGTAGTCGGCTTTCTTCTCCAACTCGACCCCGGCCTCGAACAGCTTTCTTGCCTGGTCGCGAGCGGCGCTCGTGGCGGCGGCGCCGTCGCTCACGAACGTTGCCTGCGCGCAGGCCAGGCGCTCGAGCGTCGCGCTGCACAGCGTTAGAGTCGAGAGGTAGAAGAGCGCGCGCATGGCTCGCATAAGGTTGGCGTTCGCTTCTCAAGGGGGAACGCGCGCGTCAATCCTGACGTGGGGGTGCGGTCGTCCCGCGGCCCAGAAAGAGGCGTGGGCCAGCCGCTAGGGAAGGTCGACCCTGCGGCCGACTTCGGCGAGCCCTCCGAGTCCTCCGCGTCCGAGTCCGCCGGATACGACCGGATTGCAGTCGGTCCCGCATGTGCCCGTTACGCACCGAACGACCTCCACGATGGCGAGGGCGCCCTCGACGTCACCGGAGGCGCATTTGAAGAGGCACGCTGGCGACGGCCCAGAAGCTCCTCCGAGGCAACTGGTGGCCGCGCATTGCAACGTCGTGCGGCAAGTTGCATCTTGCACGCATTTGGCAACGCCGCGCGCGCACTGTGTAACGAGGCATGTCCCGCAGCCGATGATGGATCCGCCCTCGGCTTGCGCGTCTGCGGAGGGGGCGAGCCGGTCGGGCGCGCCATCGAGTGGTACGCTCGCGTCGGACAATGTGCTGAGGCGAGCGTCGTCGTCCAATGGCCCACGGCTCCCGCAGGCCGACGCAAGGCCCGCGGCTCCGAGAACAAAGGCTGCCCCAAAGGCGTACCGTACGAAACCGCTCGAGGATGCGTGTCGAGCCTTGTTGGAGGAGGCCGCGAACACGTCTGGAGGCGAGCGTCTGATCGAACGATGCGAGCGGACCATGGCGCCTTTCGGAAGATCTTAGATTATAGCATGGCGCCGCATGCCGCCCCCTATCGTCGTAACGACCGCCTTTGAGGCACGCGCGGCCTGCACTGCCGCGAGGAATGAAGGACAGCGCGTAGGCCTGGTCCCGACCATGGGAGCGCTCCACGACGGGCACGTCGCGCTGGTGCGTGAGGCGGCGCGCCACGCCGACTTCGTCGTGTGCTCTATCTTTGTCAACCCCACGCAATTCGGCCCTCATGAGGACTTGGCGCGCTACCCGCGCGATCTCGAAGGCGACGTTCGCAAGCTGGAAGGCGTCGCCGTCGTTTTCGCCCCGCAAGTCACCGCGATGTACCCCGTGGGCGACGAAACCCGCGTCGACGTTGGACGTCTTGCCGAGCACCTGTGCGGGCCCTTCCGTCCCGGCCACTTCGCGGGCGTGGCCACGGTCGTGACCAAGCTTTTCGCGGTCGTCGGACCGTGCACGGCGGTGTTCGGCGAAAAAGACTTCCAGCAGCTCGCCATCGTGCGTCGCGTCGCGACGGATCTCCTCCTTCCGGTCAATGTGGTCGGGCATCCCATTGTGCGCGAGGCAGACGGTCTTGCGATGAGTTCGCGTAATGCCTACTTGACTCCCGTCGACAGGCCGAAAGCGCTCGCCCTCTCCCGTGGTCTCTTTGAGGCGCGCCGAGCATTCGATGACGGAGAGCGGCGTGCCGGCGTTTTGCGCGCTCTCGTGCATACACTCGTCGCGCGCGTCGCCTCCTCCGTAGACTACGTCACGGTAGCCGACGCGGAGGCGCTCGTTCCGTTAGCCGATGACGCAACCGTCACTACGCGCGTCGTCATCGCCGTGGCATGTCGCGTCGGTACGACGCGCCTTCTCGACAACATCGTCCTCGCCTAGACCGAACGATGTGCCTAGTGACGCGCGGCGCGAGCTACGTTAGGCGCTTGCAGTATGGCTCAACCGGTCCGTGGTCGCTTTGTCGTGGTCGAGGGAATTGACGGAGCCGGAACGACGACACAAACCGCGCGCCTCGCCGACCGGTTGCGCGTTGATGGTCTCGCGCTCGTGCGAGCGACTCGCGAGCCGAGTGAAGGGCCGATTGGGTCGATGGTGCGCCAAATCCTGACGGGGCGGATCGTAGCGCCGGAGGGCCGAGCGCCCGGGTGGGCAACGATGGCCCTGCTTTTTGCGGCCGACAGAGTCGACCACGTCGAGTCGACGATCGAGCCGGTTTTGGCCGCCGGTGGCGTCGTTCTCTCCGACCGTTACGACGCGTCGAGCCTTGCTTACCAGAGTGTGAGTAGCGGTCGTGGCGGCGACGACGCGGTTGAGTGGATTCGCTCACTCAACCGCCACGCCGTAAGGCCGCACATCACGATCGTGCTTGATGTCGCGCCGGACCTCGCGGCCGCGCGCCGCGAGTCGCGCGGGGAGCCCGCCCAGCTCTACGAGCAAAATGAAGTGCAGCGCGCGCTAGCGCTATTTTATAGAAATCTTGCGAAGCACATCCCGGGAGACCGGATCGTCATCGTCGACGGCACGGGGAGCGTCGAAACGGTCCACGACCGCGTTTACGCGGCGTACCAGTCCGCGTTCATTCCTCGGTAATCGGAAGCTCGAGCGCTTCCAGCTTCCCGTTTCTCTCGAAGTCCACGCGCACAGTCGCGACCTTTTCGAGCGAGCGCAGCGCCGCGTCGGCTTCCTCTGGATGTTCGATAGGCATTCCGTTGACCTTGAGCACGACGTCGCCGGGTTGAATATCGACGCCGAGCGCCGCGTTCACGGAACGCACCTTCCATCCGTAGAACTTGTTGGCCTTCATCGCGGGGTAGTCTTCGACGGCGACATTCTGCAAAAAATATCCGACGCCCTTACTGATGGTTTGCTTCACTTGCGAACGCTTTAGCGAGGTGGTTTTCGTTACGGGCGCCGCGGCGCCTCCACGTTGCTCGGCCGGTATGGCTGCAGGAGTTCGCGACGCCTCCGACGTTTTAGCGGGTCGAGGTTCGCCGCACGCGCTAACGGCAAAAACTCCGAGGAACAGTACGGTCGTAGCTAAAAAAGTGAGGCGCATGGTCTCGGCATCGAACACGTCACCCTCGGCTCGAGCAAGTTTTTGGCACGAGATTACGGCGTAACGGCGTAACGGCGTAGAGCACGGGCCACACCGCCTTCGTTCGCGCGTGGCAACGTGCCCGTCGGCGCTCGCACAGGCTTTCGGCTAGCGAATCACGGGTGGAAGTTTAACTGCTTTTTTAGAGACCACCTCCGCGAGCCGAACCCGCTTTGACGAGCCGCCTGCCAAAGGCTTTGCGCTCGGTTCGATGGTGACCCGCAGCTCGTAAGCGAAGGATGGCTCGTACGTGAAGTCCTCGATGGCTCCGTAGAACAGGCTCCAGTCGTCGCTCTCAGATTCCCTGACCTGCATGCATTTCATGGGGCCCTCGCCCTCGCAGTCCACGAGCGCTTCACGCACAAAAAGTGCCCTACGTGTGGGCGGAGAACTCGCATCCTGCAGGGAAGAAGGAGGAGCGACTACCTCGATTCGCGTCCCGTCCGGGTGAGCGCTTGTGGGTGCGGGAGTCGCGGGCTCGCTTCTTTGCGGAGATTTTGGCTCGCACCCCATGCACCACGCGGTTGCCAATACAGCTCCAAAACCTGACACTCGGAACATAGGAAAGGAGCGTACATCATTCGTCGCTCTGCGCTCCCACCAAGCACGTAAGGATTCGCTAGCGAAGGCGCCGAAACTTGAGGACACTTCTTTCATGGCAGCGATGAATCCGACTCGCCAGCTAGGTTGTCTGACTGTGTGCGCGCTCGCGGTTGCCTCCCTCAGCTGCGCGAGTGGCACCTCAACGGGGGCGCCTGCTTTTTACGGTCCAACGCGCTACGCTTCGGGGGGACCGAACGCAGCCCCTGCGCCCCCCGAGGGCTACAAGGCGAAGGCCGCACGGCAACACATGAGTGGGCTCCTCTTTCTGCCGGGGAGTCCGAGGCAGCAGCTTGTAAAGTATGCTGTTGTCGAAGGTCAGGCCGTGATGGAGGGCGATATCCTTCTTGGCCCTGCGGCGCAGGTGCCCTTCCGCTACGGCTTGCCGCGCGTACCGGTGACCCAGGTGAAGTCCGCGGTGGCTACGTCCGACAAATCGCATTTGTGGCCAGGCGCAGAGATCCCGTTCGTCGTGGACGGTTCGATCTCACCGGCAATGGCAACTGTCATTCAGGGCGCGGTCGCTCATCTGAATACGAGTCCGCTCAAGGCTCGCCCGCGACGTGACGGTGACAGAGACTTCGTTGTCTTTCGCGACACGGGTGACGGTTGCAGTTCCTTCGTCGGACGTCTCGGAGGGCCGCAAGATATCAACGTCACTTCGGGCTGCGGCCTCGGCGCTGTTGTGCACGAGATGCTTCACGCGAGTGGGTTTTTCCACGAGCAGTCGAGAGGCGATCGCGACGCGTTCATCACGATCGCGTTCGACGAGATTTCGAGCGGTTTCGAGGACAACTTCGAAAAGCGCGATAGTCGAGGCCAAGACATTGGACCCTATGATTTCGGAAGCCTTATGCACTATTCAAGTCGAGCGTTTAGTCGTTCTGGTCGACCAACCATTGTTGCGAAGGTGTCCGGCGTGACGTTCGGTCAACGCGAGGCGCTCTCCACGCTCGACCGCGCGGCGATCGACCACCTTTACGGGGCGAGCGCTGGCCTCGCCGCACCCGCACCCGCACCCGCACCTGGATCGGCCGCACCGGGTCCCTCGCCAGGCGTGAATCAGGGGTCGTTTGCCGGCCAGTACGCTTCGAGTCGCGGCAATGTTTCGTGCACGCAAGCTGGGACGGCCGTGAGCTGTCAATACCCCGCCGGCAGTATGCTGTGCTCCGCCAACGGACCGCGGCTTGACTGCGGCTGGAGCGGAGGCGGTCAGGGCCGCGCCGTCTTCCAGCGACAATCGAGCGGGCTTGTCACCGGAACATTCGGCGACTTTTTCTCGTCCGACAGCCGAGGAGCGTGGAGCCTCACGCCGACGAATCTTTCGCCAAGCGCGCCGCCCGGACCTCCTCCTGCGCCCGTTCCTGCTCCCTCAACGACGGGATCCGTAGCGGGAAGCTATGCCTCGACGAGAGGCCCGACGACGTGCGGTGAGAACGGCGCGTCCGTGACGTGTAGTTTTCAGGAGACGCCCTTGATGCCAGGCCGACTCGATTGCAACAAAGACGCGAGTGGCACGTTGCTTTCTTGTCAATGGATGACGTTCCTCCCGCCGGGATCGGGCCGCGCATCATTCTCGCGCCCTCGGCCGAATGAGCGCACGTTTAACGGCACTTGGGGTCACGGGGCAACCGACACGGGAGGTGGTAGCTGGCAGCTTACGGGTCAGTAATGGGGTTGCCTCGCCCTCGATCGCCACATTCTTCTAGATCGATGACAACCGCGCGAGCGCAAGGTAATCCAGCTCGGTTGTAGAGAGGGGCTCGGGCGTCGGACTGAACGTCAACATGACGCTGCCGTCTTCACCCACGCGCACGTGCTCGGCATCGACCCGCCCGTGGACCGCCCCCGTCGCGTGGAGCCTCTCGAGTGCCTCGCGAAGTGTCGCCGCTTGCGCGTAAGTCAGAGCACCTACGAGCGGCGCGCCGCGAGGGGGCGCGAGCCAGACGAGACCTCCGCTACGATCCACGCGGAGCACTGCCTGGAGTGCAGGGTGGTCCGCGCGCGCGAACGCCGAGGCGCGCGCGAGCGTGGAGGTGTCGAGGGCGAGCGTCACAACACGGCGATCAAGCCATGTGTCCCGCTGGGTTCCGTCGCGCTGCTCGACGAGCCGGAGCGCCGCGGGAGGATCACTTGCGAGTCGTTCGACCCGCGCGATGGTCACGCGGTCCATCGTCGCGGGCCACTTCACCGACTCGAGCGCGCGCCGCGCGACGAACGCATTTTCAGGTCGTTTCTCAGGGTCGGCCTGCACCATCGCGAGGACGATTTCGTCATGTCGAGCATCGAGATCACGGTGGACGCCGCTTGGTCGGGTGCGCGGGGCGACCTCGACTCCGCGTGCGTCGGGCCGTTCGCCGGTGAGCATTTCCCAGAGCAGTACGCCGACACTGTAGAGGTCGCTTCGCACGCCCGCGGGTCGTCCTTCCCTCTGCTCGGGACTCATGTATCCGAACGTTCCGAGGACGCCTGCCGTGGCAGTTGCCGAGAGATCGCTAAGATGTGCGACGCCGAAGTCACCGAGGCGCGTAACGCCTGCGTCGTCGAAAAGCACGTTGGCGGGTTTGATGTCGCGATGGATGACACCAAGTCGATGGGCCTCCCCGAGGGCCGCCAGTACGCCGAGCGCGATCTCGACGGCGCGCGCCGGAGCGAGAGGTTCTCTCGCCAGCATCTGCTCGAGCGTCCCGTGGCTCATCCACGCGAGCACCAGGGCGGGACCTTCGGGTATGTAGTCGCGGAGCGGAACGACGTTGGGGTGGTCGAGCGTTCCGAGGACGCGCACTTCTCGTTCGAACCGCGCGAGTGCATCGCGACCCCCACCGCGAGCGTCGTAGGCCGCGAAAATCTTTACGGCGACGCGCTCTCGCTGAACGCTGTCGATGCACTCGAGCACGCGTGCGCTTGGCGACGAAGCGACCTCGCCTACAATCGCGTAACGACCGAAGACGCGCGCTCGAACGGACACTGGTGGAGACTCCGGGGCTTCCGTCTCGAGTGGACCACCGAGCGCCGCAAGCTCTTGCTCGGCTTCGATGAGCGCGTGCGGTAAACCGAGGCTGTCCAGGCCTACCCGGAGGAAGGAGAGGGCGGCGCGCCGATCCCGGGACGATTCGGGCACTTTTTGGAGTACGCGCACGCCGGCGTGCGTTTTGCCGTGACGCAGCAGAAGCGCTCCAAGCGCGACGTGGAGGTCCCACCGCTCAGGCTCCTTGCGTGCTTGGGCTTCGAGCGCCCGCGCGGCCGAGGCGACCTCTCCCGCCGCCTCGAGGAGCTTGGCGGCAGCGACCGCGTTTCCACTCCGCTCGTAGGCCTGGGCGGCAAGGATAGGCTTTCCGATGCTCTCGAAGAGGCGCGCGGCCCATGCGTTGTCGCCCTGGCGTTCGAGCTTGAACGCGGTGCGCTCGGACGCTAGGGGGTCGCGAACGAGCGAGCGAAAGGCTCGTTCGGCGGCCTCCTCGTCGCTGCCCATCGCCGCCAGCGAGAGTGAACGCGCAAAATCGCCCGAACGAAACGCCTCGTCGGCCGCGCTCTCGAAGCGACACGCGCGTTCGAAAAGAGCGCTTGCCGTCGTCGGGTCTCCTCGAACGCTCGCGAGCTCGGCGGCTTGTTCGAGTCGTTGGTCGGCTACGAGCTTAGCGACGTCGGAATCCATGCCGTGAAAGACGACGCTACAGCACGGGGCTACGGTACGGCAGACGGTTCTCCCTCGTCCTCTTCATCGGGCGCGCTTACGGTTGCGGGGCTAGAAGCGTGCGCCGCAGCTGCCGCGGTGCCTAGCGCGGCGTCGACGTCGGTCCCGATGTGAAAGGGCCCCACACCGCGCGCGCCGCGAGCGACCGCCCGGGCGTCGCTCTTTGCGGCGAGGTCAGAGAGAACCCCACGGATTCGGCTCCGTTTGCCGGGCCCGCTCGTATCCACCCAAAAATAAGAGTGCTCACGCACGTCGACATGCACGAATCCGCTCACGGGATAGATGCCGACGCCTGCGAAACCACCCTCGCGCGCGAACTTAGCGACGTCCTCGTCGCTTGCGCTTGGGACCACGAGGTCCATCGCGCGGCCCTTTCCGTGATTGGAGGTCGAGGTGCCACGCGGCGTTCGGTACCCGGAGATGATGCGAATCTCGGGCGCGCCAAAGTGGGTCTGGAGCTGATAAACGGTATCGAGAAGCCGCGGGTCGACCGGGTGTTCGTTCCCCGCTCGATCACGCAAAATATGAGCCGCGCGATCAAGGTCTTCGGCGGAAAACCCACCGCTCGCACCGCGCGGCGTAAGCTCGACGCGGTCGGGAATGTTGAGCCCCTGCAGAACGAGCATCGAGAGCCCTCGCTCGTCGACGGGGGCCGCCTTGCCTGCCGCGGCCGCGTGCCACACGCGCGACGCGGGTATGGGGCCTTGCACACGCGACGGTGCGGTCACTCGGATGGGCTTGACGGGTTGAGCCGCGGCGGCGCCTCCGCTAGCCAGGATAAGGAAGGTGACTCGCAGTACCGCGATGGCACTACGGTTGGACACGGCACGCATCCCGCGAAGCTAGCGCTCCCTCGGAGGTGGCGGCAAGCCTTCCGGGCCTTTTGAGTCGCTCGGTCGCTGGGTGCGGGCTGAGGCTAGCGGCGAACGGCGACGATGCGAGCTACGTCGAAGCGAACCTCACCGGGCTCGATGCCTTTGGCGCGGAAGCTTTCGCGGTGGATGCGGTGAACCGCGAGCTGACCTTCATCGGCGCCAAACGCCGGGCCGAGCGAGGCCGCAGGCACGAGAAGCTGGCCTGAGTCGGTCGACGTACAGCGCGCGACGAGACGCGAGGCCGCGCCGAGTACGTCGACATAGACAATGTCATGCACGTCGCTCGAGGCGAGGTCAGGCTGCCATGATAGCTCGAAGCCACCTCCGCTCGAAACCACGCGCACGCCTTCGAGATCTCGCGGGTAGGGAACGTCCACGTGGAATCCCTCCGCTTTGTCGGGACCACCGCTCGCGTTGAGCTGTAGGCGTGTCGACGGCGCTGAAACTTCGCTTGCCCGCGCGGAGTAGAACACACCCGAAACTACGCCTGTGGGGTCCGGCATCGCCCGCGGAAGGAGCGTGAGCGTTTTACCAAGCGCGCGTTCCACGGTGAGGGCACCGACATCGAGAAGGTCGACGCTTCTCGGCTGTAGTGAGGGCTCGCTTTCTTGCGCGGTGGTGCACGTTCCCAAGGCTGGAAGGTCGGACGTTGCGCCAGCGATGCGTAGCGCCGCTTCGTCTACGGCCCCCGTGCGCGTGCGAACAAAGCGCGCGACGATGGCGTCGCCGCGGGTCGTGTCGCTCCAGTGCTCCACCGACACGACCGCCGTGGCCGTAGCGGAGACAGCTTCGGCGTCGGGTCGTTCGTCCGACGGCGCGACGCAGCCGACTAAAGCCGGGAAGGCTGCAGCGAAAGAGGCAAAAGCGCTAACGACAAAGAGGGGCGAACGCATGAGCAACGTCCTAAGGATAGATGGCCGCACCAAAGCGGGCAACCCACGGACTGCGATCCGATGAGCGGTTCGTGTATGCGCATGTCGGCCTTTCGTTTGCATCTCTGTCGCCGGCGGCCGCCGAGCTAGGTCTTACGTCGCTTCGTGTTCGAAGCTAAGTCGATGAAATCGCTCTTTCGCCCGAAGCTTATGGCTCTCTACCGAACGTATGTTCAGCTATGTGCCGCGTCCGCGCCGGAAAGCCCTGCACGCGCTCCGGGGACGGGCAAGGCTCCGCGAGCACCCGCGCCGGCGCAAAAGCCCGTGCGGGTCTCGGCTCGCTCTGTGTGAGGGAAAAAGTTTGAAGCGCGTGCACTGGTGCGGCTTGAGCTCCGCACGACCTCGCGCGACACTCGCGCCGTGGCCAACACTCGACCTGACCGGTCCCTCCGTCTAGCGAAACTGAATCTCGGCCCGCAACGCCTCTCGCGCCCCCTCAGCACCACTCCCTTGCGAGCCACAGGCCGCTACTCTCTTGGGTTTCGTCAGGATGCGATCGGGGCATAAAGGCCGTTAGGTCAACCTCACCGGCCCAACCAAGCGACCGAGATGCACGGTTGCCATTCACGGAAGCGACTTCGACGGGTCGGCGTTTTTGGTGAGCGTGCCCGTCCAGCTCCCGATGCGCTTCTTCGTGACCACGGCGCCTGCGCGCGTGTAAGTCACCTCACGCGAGCCCGACAAGGTCACAGAAACGCGAGGGCCCTTCACGACAAAGTCGGTGGCATCGTGTTTGACGGACGTCGATCCCGACGACGCGGTCCATGTCGACTTAATCGTACCGTTGTAAAAGGTCGTGCCTCCGCGCCCGCTGCATCTAGAGAAGACGTGGTTCCACACGCCAGCCGAAACCTTCGTGCTGACGATACAGCCAGCAGGGGTGAAGTATTTGCCTGGGTTCGTTTTGACCTTCTCGTCGAGCGCGGCAACGTCGCGGGGGTCCCGGGGTCGGCGGCGGTCGCGCCACTCAGTCCGTTTTCAATGCCGTCTTCGGTGGCGTCTTCCGCGTCGTGCGAGTCCGAGTTGTCACCTTGCAACGCGGACTCGCTAACGCCAAGCGACCCGTCCGATGATGACGTAGACTTCGCCGTGCAGCCAACCAGCGCCAACACGGCAAGAGACGCAGGTGAGAATAGGTAAAGGCGTGAAAGGTTCATGGTCCAACAACTCCGCTTCGGGTTTCCGTGTCCGACGCTAAAAGCGTATTGCGTATTCGACCAATCGCGAAAACTCGTGCGGGTCGACGATAAAAAGACACGAAGCCGGGGGCCGTCCAAAAGAGCAGTAAGCGAAGGCATTTCGACCGTGATCCACGCGTGATCAGGTTCGCATTAAAGCTCGCTCGACGTGCGACATGTCGTCAGGAGCATCGCGTCTCTGGATATCACGCGACACCGTCGCGCTCGACGTAGGTCGCACGTTAGATAGCCTATCGAATCCCCGATTGGCGCTCTCGCGCGTCGTGCTGCGGCCGCCCGATTCGCATGCAGGATGCACGAAGTGGCCCGAAAGGAAGAAGGCCGTGAGCTCCCTTGCGGAGGCGGCCGCGGAGCGAGAGGCCACCCGCGAGCGCTCGGCGCGATGCGCACCGACGGAGGTGGGAACCGGCGAAGCGGCGCTCGTGCTGACCGGGGACGCGCATAAAAGCCAGCACGCTTATCGCGACAGCCCATGCCGCCAAACGCCCGAGACGTCGCCCGTGGGGAGCGACTTCTCGGCGAGCTTTACGCGCCGCTTTCCAGCGTCGACTGGTCCACGTTCTTGCGCCGTACCTTCGTGCGTGGTCGTGAGAGGCGCTGTACCGGGTATGCGGGACGCATGACCGTCCGCGTCGTGTGACGGGCCCGGCGTCGCTTGCTCGGTCGCTCGGCGCGTTCCGTCGCTCCCTCGATTCGCCCATCGCGGCTTGAGCTCCGCACGCCCTCGCGCGACACGTCGCGCCGTAGCCGCGCTTTGGCTGACGCTCGACCTGACCCCGAAGAAGGGCGTCGTGCTCGCGGCAAGCATACCCAAAGGCGTTTGCAACAGGGTCGCGAACCTGAAAAACGTGCTCCTATGAGCGGTTCGTGAACGCGCATGTCGGCGTTTCGTTTACACCGCGGTCGGTTTCGGTCGCCGACGTAGGCGGACGTCGTTGAGTACGCGGAGCTAAGTTAATGAAATTGCTTGTCGTTGCAGCCTGGGAGCCCGAACTTGCGCGATTCCGCGCGCGTCTCGACGGGAAGGGAAGGCTGTCGCAGCTCGGACTTGACGTGACTCTCCAAACGCTCGGAGTCGGACTCGTCGAAGCATCGCTGGCCACCGCTGAGTGCGTCGCAAGGCTCAAGCCGACCGGCGTGCTTCTGCTCGGGACGTGCGGGGCCTTTGCTCGGACTCACCGCGTCCCGGCGGGCCTCGTCATCGGGGCCGTTTGCGCAGGAGCTGACGTTTGCCTCGCGGACGGGGCCGTGGCCGCGGAAAATGCGGCGTTTCCAGGACCCATGCCCACCAAGGAGAGCTTTGATGGCGGGCTATGCGACGTACTCGTCGCGGCCGGGGCCATCCGCGTGCGCGTCGCGAACACGATCGCGATGACGACCGACGACGCCTCCGCGGCCGTGCTGTGCGAGGCGACTTCCTGCGACGTCGAGCACCTCGAGGCGTTCGCCGTCGCGCGCGCCTGTGCGGTTTTAGGCGTGCCGTGTGCAGCGGTGCTTGGGGTCGCTAACCTTGTTGGGGCCCGCGGGCATGCCGACTGGCTCGCGCACCACGTCGAGGTCTCGGCGCGAGCCGGCGATGTGGCCTTCGAAGCCCTTTCTGCACTCGCTTCAGCGTTGCGCGACTACGCTCAAACAAGCTTGGGTTCGTCGTGAAAGCGTAGATAGTCTGAGCTTTGAAGGACGGTTCGTCTTCGGATCCGCGGTGAAGTTAGGAGGCGATTCCGAGTTTGGCTTCCACTCGCGCGAGTCGTCCTTCGAGTTCTGTGACGCGCGCGATCTCGGCGCGTCGGTCGAAGTCGCGCCGAAGTTGGGCGACCTCTTCGCGAAGCGTTTTGATATCGGCCGAGTTTCGCTTGATATCGGCCGAGTTCTGCTTGATATCGGCCGAATTTTGCCTGATGTCGGCCGAGTTTTGCCTGATGTCGGCCGAGTTTTGACGGACGACTTGTTCGAGTACGGTAATCCGGTCAGAGAGTTTCGTCTCGAGTTCGCTTAGCTGGGACCTCATCTGTTCGCTGAGGCTTGCGACGGCCTCCAAAACCATCTGCATCTGAGACTCGATGCGCTCCAGCACGACATCTCGCGCGCGCTCCGGGTCCTCTGCACGCGCCGAGATTGTGGCGCGAGGTCGCTTCGCGGGCGATGCGTTGCGGGCGCCGGGCGGCGTAAGCTTCTTCACCATCCCCTCGTAGCTACGCCGAGGCCCGAGGCCGCGCAAGGCACGCTCTCAACGAACCTAAAATGTCCACCAAAGGGCCGTCGAAGGAGCGAGTGAGAGCCCCTGAACGGTCGCCGTGTTCGCGTTGTACGTCCCGTGAATGACCTGGTAAGCCAATGCAAGCTCAAGGGCTACGTGAATGTGGTTGAAGCCCGCGGCAACGCCGGCGACCGCGCCTGCCCAGAAGCGATCTGCGTCGAGACGAAGGGGGTCGCCTCCGAGCGACGCCGCGCGCGGCTCCGTACTTAGCTTCTCGACGACATCGCGCTCAAACCCGCCCCTGGCACCGCCCCAGACCTTGTAGAGGCCGCCGTCGCTTTCCCAGCCGACGAGGACAGGCACGTCGAACCCGTAGCCGTGAAGCGAACCGAGGTCGACGTTGGGCAACGCCGCGCCGCTCCCTGAGCGAACTCCGTAGAGCGCCGCGGTAAGGCCTAATCCCACCGAGAGCGACCACTTTTCCTTGTCGAACGAGCGCCTCATGTCGGCTCGGAGAGCGCGCCCCGTGTACGCGAGACCGCCTTCGAAGGCATCGCCCACGCCGACGCGCGCGCCGATAAAAGGCGCAAGCCCGGGTGCCGCCGCGGCAGCGACGAGCGCGCCCTTGGCGTACGCCGGGTTCGAGCCCGGTGCGCCCGGTGCCTGCGGATCGCGCGAGGCGACGTCTTTCGCCGTCCGGAGTTCGTCGCCGAGCGCGCCTAACGCGACGTTCGCTGTTACACCGCCAGCAAGGCGAACCTCGCCCGCCGGAAGTGTCCGTGCCGGGTGCATGAGCGGTGCGCCGCCGCCACATCCTGTCGCCAGTAGGCCCGCAAAGAGGGCTAAGAGAGCCCGGCGCACGCTGGACACGCTGGACACGCTGGACACGCTGGAGGAGAGCGCAGAACGTGAGCTCACGTCGAACTGGGACGGGTCTCGCCGTCGTAGAGCTGATGAGGTCGCTTCTCGCTCGCACCGAGCCCCGCCAGTCACGCCGCGAAACTCTCGCGCAGGCTCCAGCCCGAACGCACTCGCGGGCGTTGGCTCACTTGCGGAAGCGGGAAGGGTAGTTGTCGACGCCAGCGCGTGTTTTGAGCTCGCCGTCATCGGGATGGAGCGTGAGGGCACGCTCGATGAGGGCTTTTTCGTCTTCGACGTGGCCAGGATCGGGAATGCAGCACTCGACCGGGCAGACCGCTTGACATGCCTCGTGGTCGTAGAACCCCACGCACTCGGTGCAAAGCTCGGGGTCGATGATGTAGATCTCCTCACCCTCGCTGATGGCCTCGTTCGGACACTCCGGCTCGCAAGCGCCGCAGTTAATGCAGTCTGCGGTGATATGAGTCGCCATGCGCCTCCCTTAGGGGGCGGGCCGCTTGATGTCAAACCACGAATAAGGCTAGATGCGCCGGTCCCAGAACTGCCATGCCATTCATCTCCTCCAATTCCGCCTCTCGAGTTCGTCGAGCTCTTCTCGCGCCCTCTTCTCGCTCGGCTGCGGCCGCGTTGAGCGCGCTCGCCATCGCGCTTCTAGGGGGCTGCACACCGCAAATCGGCGACAAGTGCGTGTTGTCCACGGACTGCTCAACGAGGGGCGACAGGCTTTGCGACACATCACAAAAGAACGGTTATTGCACGCAGTTCAACTGCTCCAAGAACTCGTGTCCCAATGCCGCAGCCTGCATTCTGTTTGAATCGGCGATTCCCGGGTGCGGATACGATGACCGTTCCGGCGCGTACGGCTCGCGCGCGGCGCGATCGTTTTGCGTGGCTTCCTGCACGAGCGACAGCGATTGCCGCACGGGCGAAGGCTACGTCTGCGCCGACCCGAAAGCGCTCCCGTGGAACGGTCTCGTTCTCGACGATGACCAAGGCAAGCGGACGTGCATGGTCGCGCGCAGCGCTATCGATACGGCCGATACGGCGGCGGATACGGTTCTCGCCTCCACGAACCCTCCGCCGGTTTGCGGTACCGTCGGACCGGACGTCAAGCCTATCGACGCAAGTGCGCCTCGCTCGCCGACCGACGCCTCCGGTTCCGACGCGGGTGGGCGAGCCGCGGGAGATGCCGGAACGGGCGATGCGGGCGACGGAGGCGACGGAGGCTAATTTGATCGCGAAGGCGCCTGTCATTGCTTGACTGCCATTGCTTGACTGCCATTGCCCGACTCTAACGGCTTGACTGTCTTTATGGCCCGCCGCGTTTCTTCGGCTGTCGCACGCATGGTGGGATTCGCCGTCGAGGGCGCACTCGTTGTCTTCTTGCTCGCGACGCTCGTGTTTTTTGCTCTCCGCGTCTTGCCGGGCGATCCCGCGGCGCTCGTTCTTGGCGACCAAGCGAGCGAGGCTGAACGTGCTGCGCTGAACGCGAAGCTTCATCTCAATGAGCCCATGGGAATGCAGTATGCACGTTTCGTCGGCGGTCTATTAACGCTCGATTTGGGGGACTCGATCCGCCGGCCTGGCGTGCCCGCTGTCGCACGGGTGTTTGGTGCGCTTGGACCCACCGCAGCCCTTGCGGCCGTTGCCGTGGTGATCGGCGCAGGGCTCGGGGTAAGCGCCGGGGTCCTCGGTGCTGGCCCTTGGCTCGGGTCTCGACGCTCCTGGGTGGACCGGTTCGCTACCGCCATCGCGGCGACTCCGCTGCTCGCGTTTGGTCCCGTTGCGACGTACGGCCTCGCTGCGCGGATACGTGTCGTGCCGCTTCCGGGTGATCCTGACGCTGGCGCTATGGGATTGATTTTTGCCAGCAGTCTCCTCGCGTTACCGCTGGCGGCGCACATCGCACGGGTGTCGCGCGCCGCGCTCGACGACCTCGGCCGCGCGCAGTTTCTGATCGTCGCGCGAGCCAAGGGGGCGAGTCACGCGCGCGTGTGGTGGCTCCACGCGGTTCCTGCCGCCATCGGGCCCATCG
The DNA here is from genome assembly GCA_025353725.1 of Polyangiaceae bacterium. Lineage (GTDB taxonomy): Bacteria > Myxococcota_A > Polyangia > Polyangiales > Polyangiaceae > Labilithrix. The sequence goes on from JANXOF010000097.1 coordinate 22,003, forward strand.
TGACGGTGCTCGGGACGCAGCTCGGCGCGCTGCTCGGAGGCGCGGTGGTCCTCGAACGACTCTTCGAGCGGCGCGGATTAGGCACGCTTATTCTCGAGGCTTACATCTCGCGCGATCTGCCGGTGCTCGAGGCGGCTGTGGTCGTGTCCGGCGCGCTCTTTATTTTTGCGCAGCAGACGGCCTCCGCTCTGCATGCCGCTCTCGACCCGCGGGTGGGCGGTGAAGGCACTTAGATGCGAACGTTGGCCGAAAGACTCCCGCTCGTCGCTCGGGTCGCGCCGCTCGCGGTGCTGCTCGTTGGAAGCGCAGCGGTCGTGGTGGGCGAGCGATCTCCAACACATCTTGCGCCAGAGCTTTCGTGGGCGCCGCCTTCTACGCCGTGGCCGCTCGGTTGCGGTGAGGCCGGAGTCGACCTGCTCGCGCTCGTCGCGCACGCCACACAACGCGGCGTTGTCATGGCTGCGGCCGTCTCGTTGGTCGGCTTCGCGGTCGGATGCCCGTTTGGCGCGTTCGCGGGACTTGCCCGGGGTCGCGTGGAGCGTGCGGCCTCACGCGCGTGCGACCTCGTGCAAGCCTTTCCGTCGTTTCTCCTCGCTCTCGTGGTCCTCTCCGCCGTGGCAAGGCCCACACGAACGCACCTCGCCGCGGTCTTCCTTTTGACCGCCTGGGCGCCGTTCGCGAGACTTTCGCTCGCCCAGACACGCGTGCTCCGAGACGCCGCGTTTGTCGAAGCTGTCCGCGCACTTGGCGGCGGCCGTGCGCGAATTGTCGCGCGTCACTTGCTGCCGAATCTTCTTGGCGTCGTGGCGGTTCAGCTAGGGTCAACCGCCGCGGCGATCGTCGTTAGCGAAGCGGCGCTGGCATTCGTCGGTTTTGGAACGCGCGATGGCGTCTCGCTCGGCGCCGTGATGGACCAAGGCGTGTCGTCGATGCTTCGTGCTCCGCATGTGCTGTTCGTCGGCGCGGCGAGCGTGGCCGCGGCGAGCTTCTCGTTGATGACGGCTGGGCGAGCGTTCGACCCTTCGTTTGCCCGCCAGCGCCTCCGACACTAGCGTCACAAGATGTTCGCGCTCCCACCCCTCCCTCGTAACCTCGAAGCGAGCTTCCGGGACCTCGCGAGCGAGCGCCCTCAAACGCGCGTGTCCGCCATCGCTGACGTGCGTGGTCATGCGCAGGCCGAGCCTACACTTCGCGCGCGCGCGATTCCGTTTCTCGAAGCGCGTCTCGAAGATCCGCAAGCGGTCGTGCGAGCGGCTGCCGTCGTGGCGCTTGCCGATCTCGAGGCCAAAGGAGCCGTGCCGAAGCTGCTCTATGCCGTTGACGACGACGACGCGTATGTCCGGCAAATGGCGATGACCGCGGTCGGCGAGCTCGCCGATGCGCGCGCGCTCCCTCGGCTTCGGCGCGCGCTAGGCGACGAGCGTGCGTCGATGCGGTACCAAGCGGTGATCGCGTTTTGTCGCGTCTCAGAAGACCCCGCGGAAATCGACAACGTCCTTCTGAAAGCGACGAGCGACGGCGACGAAGCCGTGGCTCATATCGCGCTGCGTGTCGCTGAAGAACGCCTCGATGCAGGAACAGAGGCGGACCCTCGATTGATAGGACGCGCCAAAGCCATCGTCGCGTCATGTGGGAGCGGCTCGCGTTCCGGGAGCGAGGTGGCCTCCGCACACGTTGCACTGGTCGCGGCTATCTTTCTCGGCAAAACGGGCGAGCTTTCGGAAACGGGGCTCCTTCTTCGCGTCGTTCGGGGCGAACGCATCGCGAACCAACTCCCCGACAAGGAAGACGAGCGCGCGGCGGTGGAATTGGTCGGCGAGCTTGGGCTTCTCGAAGCGAAACCGCACCTTGAGCGGCGGGCTTGGGGCGCGATGCACTACGTGAAGGACACCTGCGCTTTCCACGCAAAAGTCGCGCTGGCGCGCATGGGACATCCGCGCGCGGTGTTCGAGATTCTGAAAGATCTCGACTCAGGTCGCCCCGACGTCGTCGCGGCGGCGGTGGTGGCCGCCGGTCGCGCACGGCTCGGCGAGGCGCGGACGGCGATCGAGCGAATCTCGCCTGTGGCGGTCGACCCAACCTTGGTGCGTGCGGCGCTCGAACGCCTGCGCGCTGACGTTACGTGAGTCGCTTGGGCGAGGTAACGGCCGGAACGCGTGCGGCCCGCATCGAAACGGGGCTCAAGATTATTCAACTCCTTGCGCTTGCGCTGTGGAGTGGCGCGCTTTTTACGCTTGGCGCTATCGTGGCGCCGATCGTCTTTCGCGTGGTTCCTGCGCCGACCAATGCCGACGCGATGACGTTGGTGTTTCGACGCTTCGACGGGCTGGCGGTGGGCTGCGCGTGCGTTGCGCTCCTCGCCGAAGGAGTGCTGGCGGCGTTGTCGTCGTCACGCGGCATGACCAAGCTCGTACGCGTCGATTTCATTCGCATCGCGTGTGTGGTTTGCGCGGCAGTCCTCGCCGTTGCCATAGGCGCATGGGTGTCTCCGGGTATCAAAGCGCTTCATGAAGCCGGCGCGCTTCGCGGGGTGGGCGATGGCGGACACGCGCTCGCTCGCCTTCACCACGTTGCTGAGTTCCTCGCGAAGGGCGAGAGTGCGTTTCTTGTCGCGGCTTTCATCCTCTCGGTGACACGACCCTCACGATCTCCCAAGCTCGGTTGAGCGCGACGGCTCCGGCACACGTTTTGCTTTTCCTTCAGCCTTGTCGACCTCGCTTCAGCTAGGATTCGCCCGTAAGCGGCCGAGCTCTCGTTCGGTCGTCTGTCAAACTGCCACGAATCAAAGCTAAATCTTGGGCGATCGTGAGCTGCGCGAACGCCCCCGAGGACAGCCGGACCCTTCCCCTGCCCAAACACACAACCGCCCGAGCCCGTCATAAAACTGCCGCTATGAAGCGGCTGTCATGCCCAGCGCCATGGCGGTCGACTTCCGGCACGGCGGGTCGCGGGGTCGGGTCTACCGTCGCAGCTCTCAGCTCTCCAGTCGCGCCAAGAACGAAATTGAGGAAGCACACATGATTAAGAAACTCTTCGCTCTCGCGAGCGTCACCACGCTCGTCGGTCTCGTCGCCACTGTCACCGCCGCAGGCTGTTCGTCGACACCGACCGAGCCCGTCGATGGCGGAGCCAGCGACGCCGCCAAGGACGCGAAAAAAGACGTCACGATCGAGGAGGAGCCGGACGCGGCCGGGCCACCCGAAGAGAAGACAGTCGGCAAACTCTGCGAGAAAACTGAGGACTGCAACGTTCCTGACAGCAAGAACGACAACACGTGTGCGAAGGGGTTACCGATTGGCGATGTCTATGGGTCGCCGGTTTGCGTTCAACCGAAGTGCACGCAGGGGCCTGGCAACACCTTCGGAGATTTCCTGTGTGACGGCCAGACAGGAGTATGCCTCCCGTCGGCTGTAGGTTCACGGGATGGCATCTGCCTTCCGGCTTGTGCGTTCGACTCGAAGAGCATCGGCGATACGTGCCAGGGCACCAACAAATGCAGAATTCGCTATACCGGAACCACCGCGGATAAGTCGACCCTCGCGCTCGGAAGCTGCGAGGGAGCATGTCAAGCCGATACGGACTGCAAGTCTGCCGGTCAAAAGTGCCAAGTTGAGCTCGGAATCTGTGTGGTTACGGCGAAGTACTTGACCTATCCGGTCGCCCTCGGTGCTGGCTGCGACGGCGCAAAGACCCCGACCCCATGTGTATGTTCGACGGTCGGCGGAGCGGGGGCCGACAAGAACAAGGGCATCTGCACGCGTCAGTGCATCACGGGTGCCGCGGGCAACGCCGCGTGCGCGGCCGCCGTTCCTGGATGGGCGTGTACCGCCGAACTGGAGACGAAGGACGACAAAGGCGTCCCAGCGTTTACGGCTCAAGTCGACGATATTCTTGGCAACTGCGCGCTTCCCTGCGTGGACGACACAACGTGTGCGCCGCTTCAGACCTCGACAACGACTCCGATGAAGTGCGTTGACTTTGCAGGCGGCAAATTCTGCTCGCCCAAAGCGCCCTGATCGGAACGCAGGGTCGGTGGCGCGGCTTTGGAGCGCGCCAACCAACTTCGGACCTCAAAAGATTCGCGAGCATGTTCGGATATAAGTTGTTCTTATGCGGGGTCATCGTTGTCGCGTGCGGTTCAATCGCCGCATGTGGATCGTGCTCGAAGGATGAGGAGTCCGGGTCGTCGACAGGTTCGACGGCTGCGTCGGCACGTAGCGGAGGTGGTTCTGATCCCTCCATGATCAAAGACGAGCGCTTCAAGTCTATCCAGGTGGCGAAGCGTGACGGTTCTGCGAGGTAGTTCAGCGTCGTACGCTTGCGGCGTATACACAGCGGAGACAGCGGAGGCCTCGGTGGAGGGTTGTCGGCGGTTCGTTGAACGTTGCGCCTTCGCTCTCGCGTAATGATTATTGCGCCGCATGCTTCGCTGCGGGATTCGGACCCTGATGTGGTGCTTTTCACCGTGTTGCGACCCGATGGCTCGGCCGACGCCGCGACCTGTCCGGCGTCGCTCACGGCTGAGGTCCTCCGGATGGCCTATCGACACATGCGACGCCTTCGGTTGCTCGATGCACGCATGGTGGTGCTGCAGCGGCAGGGGCGCATCGGGTTTTACGGGGCGTGCACAGGGCAGGAGGCTGTGCCCATCGCGACGGGGCTCGTCGCTCAAAAAGACGACTGGGTCTTTCCTGCGCTTCGCGAGCAGAGCGTGATGCTCGTGCGCGGATATCCCCTCCGCGCGTTTGTCGCTCAGGTGTTTGGGAATGCGGGTGACGGCCAAAAAGGTCGTCAAATGCCGAGTCACCAGGCGGGCAAAAGCGTTCATCAAGTGAGCTGGTCGTCATGTATAGGGCCGCAACTACCTCACGCCGTGGGCGCCGCGATGGCGATGAAGCTTCGCCACGACGCTTGCGTTTCCTTCGGCTTTTGCGGCGACGGTGCCACGAGTCAGCCCGACTTTCACGCCGCGATGCTTTTCGCCGCGAGGTTCCAAGCGCCCGTCGTCATCGTTTGCCAAAACAATCATTGGGCGATCAGTGTCCCGACCGAGCGCCAGACGGCCTCACGAACGATCGCGGTAAAAGGACGCGCCTACGGGATCCCCAGCGTTCGTGTCGACGGGAACGACTTGCTTGCAGTTTACAAGGTACTCGAGGACGCCGCTGGCCGCGCTCGCCGAGGCGAGGGGCCTACCTTCGTCGAGGCGGTGACCTATCGAATCGGCGCGCACTCCACGAGTGACGACCCTACGCGCTACCGGAGCGACGCCGAAGTCGACGCATGGAAGAAAAAAGACCCGGTCGATCGCCTGGCGAAGCACCTTCGCTTTCTCGGTCTTCTCACAGAGAGTGACGAGGCGAAGCTCGATGAGGAGCTTACGGCCGAGATCGCGGAAGCCGTGCGCGACGTCGAAGCGATGGGCGCGCCCCCGCGTGCGTCGCTTTTCGAGGATGTCTACGCGACCGTCGATTCGATTCTACCCTTTCACCTGCGCGAGCAGCGTGAGCAGCTCCTTGCGCTTTCGCCGCTTTCGCGCGTCGAGGCCCCGCCACGCGCCTGAACGCATCGCGTGGCTTTGCGCTTACGGTCGCGTCGAGTCGAAAGGAGCCCGTTATCGCTCGCCTCGCCCTTCACGTTCGGGTAGACCGGACCCAGGAACGTAGGGAGAATCATGGCGAATCGAACGTTTGATGTGATCGTCATCGGCGGCGGCCCCGGCGGCTACGGCTGCGCCATCCGGCTGGGCCAGCTAAAGCAGAAGGTCGTCTGCGTCGAGAAGGAAGAAGTCGGCGGCATATGCCTCAATTGGGGCTGCGTTCCGTCGAAGGCGCTTATCGCGGCCAGTCACACCTACGAGAAGGTCAAAGTCCACGGCGCGGGGATGGGCATCCTCACGGAGGGCATCAAGGTCGACTCAAACAAGATGCAGGACTGGAAGGCCGGCATCGTGAAAAAGCTCACGGGGGGTATCCGCGGGCTCTTCAAAGGGAACGGGGTCGAGCTTTTGATGGGCACGGCACGCGTCACCGGGCCGCGGTCGGTCGAGGTCAAGACGGCTGAGGGTGGGACCGAAGTTCTCGAGGCGACGAAAGCGATTGTCATCGCGACGGGCTCCTCGACCATCGAGATTCCTACGTTCAAGTTCGACGGCAAGCAGGTGATCGGCGCGCGCGAAGCGGTGAGCCTCCGCGAGGTGCCCAAGCGGTTGCTCGTGATTGGCGGTGGCGTTATCGGCCTCGAACTCGGGATGGTCTACCAAAAGCTCGGCTCGGAGCTCACCGTCGTCGAGGCGACGGCCGGCCTGCTTCCAGGCGTGGACCCAGAGTGCACTGCCGTCGTCGAGAAGAAGTTCGTCAAACTTGGCGGCAAAGTCTTGAAAAACGCGACGGCCAAGGGCTACGAAAAGAACGCGGACGGCTCGCTCGCGGTGAAAGTCGACCTCGGTGGCGGCAAGTTCGACACGGTGGTTACGGACGTCGTCCTCGTCGCGGTAGGAATGCGCCCGAACGGCGCCGGACTCGGCCTCGAAGAGATTGGCGTCAAAGTCGAGCGCGGATTTGTCCCCACCGACCCACTTGGGCGCACCGCTGTCGACGGCGTCTACGCGATAGGGGACGTGAGTGGGATGCCGATGCTCGCGCACAAAGCCACCAAAGAGGGCGAGGTTATCGCCGAGGTCATCGCAGGTCATAAGGCGGCAAAAGACTGGGTGTCGATTCCTGCGGCCATTTTTACCGACCCTGAGATCGCCGTCGCGGGTCTCTCCGAGGCGCAAGCCAAAGAGAAAGGGATCGACGTTCGCATTGGCAAGTTCCCCTTCGCCGCGCTCGGACGCGCCATGGCGGCGGATGAGACGGAAGGCTTCTTCAAGGTTGTCGCAGACAAGAAGACGAATCAGCTCTTGGGCGTTCACATCGTCGGAGCGTCGGCGACCGATCTCATCAGCGAGGGCGCGCTTGCCCTTGAAATGCACGCATTCCTCGAAGACATTGGGCTCACCGTGCACCCGCACCCGACGCTAGGCGAAGGGATGATGGAGGCTGCCATGAACGGCCTCGGTCATGCGATTCACGTGCTGAATCGCGAGGCGAGGTAGCTCGCTCCAGCCCTGTCCGGAGGCGAGGTTCGAGACTCCTCGCCTTCGCGCGACTGCGCGACTGCGCGACCGCGCGACCGCGCGAAACTATCGGCGGCCTTTGAATCCCATCATGCCCTGGACGACAGCTTCGCTCGCTTCCGCAATTTCCGCTGATTCGCGGGCCCTGTCGACGCAGTCCTCACACATCTTCTTCGCTTTGCCGTCGACCTTGATCGAGAGGAGTTCTTCGACTTCGTTGTCGCATTCTTTGCATGTGGCCATAAGGGGACTCCGGGCGCGGCTTTCGAGCGAAGGATGTGCCGGCGTGGCCTGTCGAACGATGATTTTTCCGACGCGCTCTGCCGCCAGCGACCGTATCATATGGGGGTTCTGCACCCAGGACTCGCGAGGCTAAAGCGCATGGGCATCTTCGATCGTATGGGCAGGGTCATCTCGAGCAATGTCAACTCGATGCTCGATAAGGCTGAGGACGACAAGAAGCTCCTCGAGCTCAATCTGGAGGAGATGACCGAACAGCTCAAGTCTGGGCGCCAAGATGTGATTTCAGCCGTCGCGGCCGAGAAACAGCTCAAGAAAAAAGGCGAGGACCTCAAGATAGAGGTGGAGCGTTGGGAGAAGCGCGCCGAGCTCGCGCTAAAAAGCGAAGACGAGCCTCTCGCTCGCGAGGCGCTCAAGCAAAAGAAGCGCATCGAAGCGGAATGCGTGAGTGTTGACAAAGCACGCCAGGACCAGCGAGACGTCGCGCTCAAGATGAAGGAAGAGCTCGAGCGGATGGAGCAAAAGCTCGAAGAGCTCAAGCTGCGCAAAGGGACAATCGCGGCCAGGGCGCAACAGGCTCGAGGCGGCAGCACCGACGGCCTGGGCGTGCGCGGAGGCTCAAGCGCGTTCGACAACTTTCGCAAAATGGAGGAAAAAATCGAGGGCCGCGAGCAACAGGGCCTCGCCATGGCGGAGGTCGAAGATGCGCTCGGCGCGGGTCCTGCGGCCAAAGACCTCGAGGCGAAGTTTCGCGACCTCGAGCGCGGCGGTGGTGGGGCGTCCGATGCGGGCGGCGGCGGGAAGTCAGAGGCGGCGATCGATGACGAGCTCGCCGCATTGAAGAAACGTATTCGAGTCTAGCGCGCCGGGTTCCACGCTTCGCGGAGCGCTTCGGCCACGGCCTCGAACCGTGCTTCCGGCACGGCTGCGCCGTCTTCGAGTACGGCGAGGGCTTGGGCGAGTACGGAGTTGTGAACCGTGGGAACGCCGTGAGCGCGGGCAAGGTCGACGAGCCGTGCCGCTCGAGCGCCGTGAGCGTTCGCGACTATGACGGGGGCGCTGCCGAAGCGCTGTGCGTCGTAGCGGAGGGCGCATGCGCTACGCCGCTCGTCGATCACTACAAGTGTCGCGTGTTCAACGTCCGCGAGTACGGAGTTCTCAAATAGTTCGTCATGTTCCCGGCTGCGCGCGGCTCGAAGTTGCGGGTCGCCGTCGGTCTCCCTTTGCTCACGCCGCACCTCGGCCCTGGTCATACGTAACGTCTTGCGCCACGACCATCGCGTGACGACGATGTCGAGGGCTGCAAGAAAAACGCCAAGAATGGCCGTGCGTGTCGCCACGCTCAGTGCAAGGTTTGCCGCGAGCACAGCGCACGCGCGGAGGTGTCCTGAAGTTCGTGCAAGGTCACCCGCGTGCTCGCGCAACGTAGCGAAGGCGAGCCAGGCCGTCGCCGCGCCGTAGAGAGTTGCTCGCACCACGACGAAGAGACGCGGCCGTGAAAAGAGCTGCGCAAAGCCCGAGGCGACGTTGAGTCGCGCGAGCGTCGGCACCACGCGGCTTGCGGCAAACATCCCCTTGGACTGGACCACCGACGTGGCCGCCGCCGCGACGCCTGCGACCACGAGGATAGGCCCGGTTAAAGCGAGTACCGAGACCGCCAATGCGAGGGCGTCGAGCGTCACGGTCAGCTCCTCCTTGCCGGCACGCGCGATGGCTATCCGGAGCTCGCTGGACATGCGCGATGCGACGACGGCTAGCGCAGATGGGGCTACGGCTACGACGCAGAGAAGCGCGACGGACTGACTCGCGAACGACGAGACCGGAGCCGCTCCCTCTTCGCGGGCCTTGCGTAGGCGCTTGGGTGTTGGCGCCTCAGTCCTTTCACTCACATCGCCTCCGCGACTACGTTCGCTTAGGCGCGTTCTGCTTAGTCTTCTTAGCGATAAGCTTGCTCTTGGCGACGGGCTTCTTGCTCGCGAGGGGCTTGCTCTTAGCGCTGGGCTTCTTGCTTGCGAGCGGCTTGCTCTTTGCGAGGGGCTTGCTCTTTGCGAGGGGCTTGCTCTTTGCGAGGGGCTTGCTCTTTGCGAGGGGCTTGCTCTTTGCGAGGGGCTTGCTCTTTGCGAGGGGCTTGCTCTTTGCGAGGGGCTT
>JANXOF010000059.1 GCA_025353725.1 Polyangiaceae bacterium
AAGGCTCAGGGTTTGTGCCCCTGGGCCTTTTATTTTTTGCGGTCTGCACGATCGCCTACGCGATTCACACAGCCGTCACCACTTTTCGGCGGACTTTTCGCGACGAGGCATTTCCTACGCTTTTCGGCGATCGTTAACAGGCATTCCATCGAATCGCACAACAAGTGACGGAACGCGAACTGGAGGTCGCGCAAGTCTCGCTCGCGCGGGCAGCCGTCGCGCGCTTCAAGCTGTCGACGGACGTGCTTGCCTTCGACACGACCAACTTCGACACGCACATCGCAACGACGACGCCTGGCGAGCTCGCGCGTCGGGGCCACGCAAAGAGCAAACGAAGCGACCTTCGGGTCGTCGGTCTCGGAGTGTTGGTCAGCGAGACCGGACATGTCCCGTTGCTCTATCGGACGTACGCCGGCAACGGCTCCGACCAGGGAGTGCTCCAATCGTGTCTGGACGGATTGAGCGAGCTGCACGACGCGCTCGACCAAGGCGAGGGACGCAAGCGTCCTGCCCAGCGCACAGTGGTGCGCGACGGCGGATTCTGGAGTCCGCAGCTCGAGCTCGAGCTCGACTTCATCGGCTACTACAGCCTCATTTCGCTGCCGCTCGGGCACAAGGCGGCCACGGCGGCGCTCGCCTTCGCTGCCGGTCGCGGCGCGATGAAGAAGCTGTCCGGAAACCTCGGCGACGTGCGCGCGGCCAGGACACGCATTGTCTTTGGCGACGACGACGATCTCGATCGGACCTTGGTCATCGTCGAGAGCAAGGAGCTGCTCGAAGGCCAGAAGCGTGGCATTGCGGTGGCTCTACAGAAGGCGACCGCAGAGATGGAACGACTCAAACGGCTTGTTGCGGCCGGCCGCATCCGAAGTGCAAGTTTGCAGCTGCGAGTGAACAAGACGCTGCGGCGCGAGCACCTCTCGAGGTTTGTCGTCGTCGAGATCGGTGGCACCGACAAGGCGCCCACTCTCCGCTGGCATGTCGACGCGGAGAGACGGCGAACTCTCGAGCAGACGCGACTCGGGCGCCGCGTGCTGTGCACCGATCAACATAGCTGGAGCACCGAGCGCATCGTCCACGCCTTCCGCGGGCAGTGGGGCGTGGAGGAGCTCTTCCGCCGGGCGAAGAAGGGCGGTGTTGCGCCCTGGGGCCCCTCCTTCCAGCGCGCCGACGGCTCCCTGCGGCTTCACACCTTTGCGACCGTCATCGGGCTCATGTTGGTAAGCTTGGCGAGGATCGCGCTCGGCACAGAGGCTTCGGCGCGCGCGATGATGGCAACACTCGCCGGAATCAGCGCGACCCTCGTCCGCACGACGACCGGTGGCAGAGGCCGGTGGCCGACAGTGATGCTGCCGCCCGAGCTGACGGCAAAACAGCGCCGCGCCGTAAGGGTCTTCGAGCTTGCGCGATGGATGCCGTCACTTTCATCATGTATGAACACGCGACCGCTCCGCCTCGCTGGATAGGGCTTCCACCGGGCGCGCGAACAGTTGCCGCGCGAAAGTAGGGCTAGCGTAGCGGAACGAGATGAACGCATCATCCTGGACAAAGCGGAAATGAACCGCCAGCGAAAAGCCAAGTACGACGATGGCGAATGGCACGATGTGTGCGCGCACATAGCTGGATAACGAGAGATTTGCGGTTTTCATTATCGTTATCGTTGGTCAACAGTTGATAGATTCGTAGCGTCAGCATCGCACCAAAAGTGCAATGCGCTGCAAGTCAACCTTTACAGGCTATGGCTGTAGCCCGCTGCGGTAGCAAAACCAACCCTCAACGGACCTCGTGTCAGCTGGCACAGGTTCGCTTGCGGACAACGCGTAATCCGACGGAAACGCGTCCCAGCCGCGGTTGGCGTTGCCCAATTGTACAATCGGCGCTCACACTTCCCGACTCTTGAGCCTTGGGGGGGGACAAGTTTTTCGCGCCCGAGCGTTGCGGGAAGCTCGTGGAGCTCAGGTTCCTAAACGGCTCACAGTGTCTCGAACGGTCCTGGTTAGCGCGTCGCTATTTCAAGCGTGGTGAAGGCGATGCCTCCGCGCGCGTCGCGAAGGACGGTAAAGACGTGGGTGAGCCTAGACTCGGTGGGCGCCGCCCAAACGTTGTCTGTATACGTCTCGAATTCTTCCTCGTTGCGCCCGCTGCGGTCTTGCTCGAACGCCCCAGCGGTTGCGTACCACGACACGCGGAGACTCTCCCGGCGCGTCGTGAGCGTTTGGCTTTTCACGTCAAACAGCACGTAGGTTTCGGCGGATTCGGGCGGCCACGCGGCGCGCAACACCACACGCGTTCCGGGGTCGACAGTGACGCGTGTGTTTTGCCCTAACGCCTCCGAGTTTCGGTCGACACGCACCTCGAGCGGAAGAAGCACGGGGTGCGTATTACGGCGCGCGTCGCGGGCGTACTGCACGACCACGTCCGCTGGGGCACGAGTGAGATTACACGCGAGCCGGGCGAATCCAAAAGCGACGGCTCCAGCTGCGCCGCGAAGACGAGCGCGGATAGGCAAGTAGTATCCACCCGTGACATCGGCGTCGCGCGGCCGAACGTCGGCGGACTGCGTTTCCGGTCCAAAGTCGAAACAGCTCGTCGTCGGGACGACCGCGCTCGCGCTGGGGCTGTCGTCGACAACGGGGATTACCCCCGTCGTGGCGCATGCCGCACTCACAGCCCCGTTGTCGTTGATCGACTTCGGCGTAGCGCACAAGGCCCAGGCCGCATGAGGCGCGGAATCTCGGCCCGTTGGCGTGGCGACAAGCAGCGTCGTCGTCACGCGCTCACCGGGCTTGGCCTCGGCCGGCTCGACGCGTACGGCGAGCACTCGCACGCGATCGACGAGCGACTCGCGCTCCTCGAACTCCGGTTTGCACGACGTTGTGCCGTGCGCCGTCGTCGCCATGAGCGCAAACCGAAGAACGCCGCGCGGCGTCATAGCTCGAGCCTCGCCCCGACAACCGCGACCGTGGGTAGCCCTTGAATCGTACGCTGCTCGCGGAAGCTCGGCGAGTAAACGATCTCTTCCGCATTTGCGCGGTGAGTAGCATTCTGGACGTCTGCGAAGACGAGCATTGTGACGCCCCTCCCAAGGCTAAACAGGCGATCGACGCGCACGTCGAGCTGCCAGAAGGCGGGAATGCGGATCGCGTTTTGCGCGCCGAATGCCGGATCGTAGCGGTCCGCGTTGGCGTCGTACGAGCTCCCTACAACGGGGGTTCGAGGATTTCCCGATGCGGCTCGAAACCGAGCGCCGAAGCTCCACTTCCCCACGGTTTGGCTTGCGACGATCGACACGACGTGCGGTTGATCGAAGTCGAACGCTCGCCACGCCTCTTCACCTTCGAACCGACGCTCGCTCCGGCTCATGGCATACGAGACCCAGCCAAAGAAGCCATGCCACATCTCTTGGCGTAAAAGCAGTTGAAGACCGTGACTTCTCCCCTCGCCGTTTTGGTTGAGGGCGCGAGCAAGGCGTGGGTTCGTGAGCTGACTGCGCACGACGAGATCGCGCATTGTCTTTTGAAACGCAACCACGTCGGCCGACAATGTGGGTGTAATGTGCAGTGATTCGCCGAGCGTCACGTGCGTCGCGCGCTCAAGTGCGAGGTCGGGCGTCCCGAACACCGCGGAGAGATCTTCAGGTTCGGGAGTCTGGTGGTACGTGCCGTAGGTCGCATAAAACGATACGCGCGGCGTCACCTCCCATCGAGCTTTGAACCGCGGTGCGATGGCGGTCTCCAGGCGTGAGAAGCCCAAGCCCGGCGCGCGCCCTGCGCGAGGTGTCTTGCGGTCTCCTTCGATGAGAAACGCATCGGCCCGCACGCCCGGCGTCGCCGTGACGGGACCGAACTTCACGTCGGCGTGGGCATAAGGGCCAACGTTGGTGATCGACGTTCGCCACGAATCGGCGGTGTAGTCCGAGCCTGGCGGTTGTCCGAAGACGTTAATGTCGCCTTCGCGGGGCGGCAGAGTGAGAGAGCCCTCACGCTCGAGCGAAGAGAGGGAGGCAAGCGCGTCGATTCCTGTCGTGAAGGAGAGCGCGGCGGCGAGCCTCGATCGAAGCGAAGCGCGGACGCCGTACTTCGGTCCGCTTGCCGTCAGTCGAGCGGGTGTTCCGCCAAAGCGCTGAACGAGCTCGCGGCTGTCGATGCCCACGAACGGGGTTATCTCGACCGAGTCTGATGCAGAAGCGCGCGTGTAGCGGAGGTACGCGCGCCAGAAAGATGTCTTCTGAACCTCGCTCCGTGTGCTGGCCGGATCGGTCGAAACGACGCTTCGCGTAAGGTCGTCTGCTGCGCCGAGGACGACAGCGTCGAGGGCTTCGCCCCCGCGGAGATCGAGTGTGGCTTTGACCTGTCCGTCGCGGTAGCGAGGAATAGGAAAGACCTCACTGACGTCGCGAACGCCCGATGCCGCGACGATTCGGTCGAGCCAGCTCTGTCGGACGGCCACAGCCATGCGCGCGCGCTTTGACAGGTCCGTCGACACGAGTGCCGCGGCATCGAGTGTGTCCGCGCTCACGAGACCGTGCGTCCCCGAAGAAAGCTTACGTGTCTCGACTCGGACAAGCCCGCCGAGGCCTCGTCCGTAGTCCGAACCGAAGCCTCCGGCGACCAGATCGACGCTCGAGACGAGGTCTCCTTGCAGAACCGAGCGAAGCCCGCTCCCGTGATAAAGCGAAGGAATATCGACGCCGTCGACGTAAATTCGCGTGTCGCGTGGGGCTGAGCCCCAGACGACGATTTGGCCTGACGCCATCGCGGGCCGAGAAATGCCCGGGAGGTTCTGAACCACTTTAAGAACGTCGCCCTGCGTGCCTGCGACCTTCCGCGCTTGCTCGGCGCGAAGGGTTACCTGGTTCGCTTCGCGGCCTGAGCGGGGGCGTCCGACGATCTCGATCGTGTCGACAGTGGCGACCTTTTTTTCTTCCGCCGACGGGACGCGAGCGGGCTCCCGGGCGCGTTCTTCGAGTTCTTCGTTCGGGGCGCGCTCGCTCTCCGTTTTGGCGGGCGGCGCCACGCGGGAAAGGACGAACGCGTACCGATAGGTAAGTTTTACGGGCGCGGGGAGGCCATCGACCTCGGTCGGTGAGAAGCGAAATTGCCTTGCCGCAGTCACGGCCGCGGCGTCGAAGTCGGGCGCGGCGGTTCGCGCGACGACGACATCGACGACAGAGCCTTCGGCGTCTATCTCGATAGTGAGTAGAACGACCCCTTCAACCAAGGCGGCTTTTTTCTCGGGCGGATACTCGGCTTCGACAAAGGTTGTCAGGATTGGAGCTTTCGTGACTTCGCGCCGTGCCGGAGTTCCGCCGACGTCACTACCGCGCGGCTGGGCGTGCGAAGCGCGCAGCGTAAACGTGGTGTGCATCGCGAACGCGAAGGCCACGCCACGGCCGAACGTGCGCCGCATGAACGCCATCAGGGGACGTCGAATTCAAGCGCCCGTACGCCCGCGCCGCGATCGTGGGCATAGGTCGTATCGGCATTCGCCGACGTTCCCTCCGCGGCGCCGACGCTCACGTCGTCGACGAACGCCTCCAGGCGCCAGTGTGCGAACGCGTCACGACACAGCGCAAACGTATCGACCCGCGCCACGTAGTGCCCCGAAGGCGGCGCGTCGGCGTAAACGACGTTTTCGGCGCTCCGCCCATCGGGAACGCATTGCGCGTTCGAGTCGAAGTCGAGAATGCCGCCAGGGTGCAGTGTGCCCGGAGGCTCGGTCGCAGCACCTGCCGGGCGTTCGTACGAGTTGATGTTGCGCTTCCAAATCTCGACGCCTTTCGGGTCGACGAGATGCAAGTCGAGGTCCGCCTGCGTGTCCCACGAGAGCGCGACGACGAGACGTCCTTGCGGCCGCGAGCGAACCACGCCGTCAACCTCGAGAACTCTCGTGAACGCGGCGCCGAACCTCCCCTGGCTGTCGATCGCGCGCGCGGTAAACGAGCGACGACCCTTCGAGATCGCACGGGAGAACGCGACTTCCGCGGAGAACGTCGGAAAGCCAGGCGCCGAAACGTCGGGGGCGCCTGCCGCGACGACCCAGAAGCCGACGTCTTGGTCGAGAGCGAGGGCCACCGACGTGGTGGACGCCGCGGCGACGCCCGAACACGAGCGACCGACGCTTCCCGGCTTCACCGTGGGAGAGAGCGTAAGCGCACGCACGGCCGGGCCGTCTTCGCTTGAGGGCATTTCACTGCGAAAAAACTGGCCGCCCGTCACGCGCACCGTTGCGTCGAGCGCGAGGTCTGGAGTGACGGAAGCGTCGCACGACGCGAGCAGGCCGAGCGAGGCGACGGCGCATCGGACGACGCGTTGCGGGAGGCGCCTCAAAATCCCACCACGGCGCGAAGCATAAAGGAGTCGTCCGCGAGTGTCGTGGGAGCGCCCGACACGTCTCTGCCGAGGGCGTTCTTGCGATGGTCGTACTCGGCGATGATCCGCGCCGCCTTCCAGCGCGCCGTCGCCATGAATGTCCACGTGGAGACGCTTGCGTCTTTCGGGACCACGGTGAAGGGACGCGCGTCTCTCGCGTCGGCATCGGGATCCAACGTGTCGTAGCGCACGCCGACGATCGCCCATCGCGTCAGCTCCTGCGTACCGCTAAAGACCCAGCCAAGTTCGCGCAAATCGCGCGAGGCGCCCACCGGATCGGCCACCAAGGTGCCACGCGCGAGGTTCGACGCTCGGACAAGCTCTCCGCGGAGTGTGAGCTCACCGACGTCGCGGATGGGGAGAACGAGGCGCATGTCAGCGCCGAGTGCGAACCTTTGAAACCCCTGCGATGGCGTCGCTGGCGACCCCGAGAGCGCTTGCAGCTCGGTCTGCTGAACGAGGCCGTCTTCGTTCTGATCCCGCCACACGAGTTGATCTTTCGACCCCGCGACTCCCTTGTGAAAGCCGCGGCCCGTGAGGCCTGAGAAACCAGCGTCAAGGCGAATGCCCCTTGCTATAGGCGTCGAGCTCCCGAGTCGAAACACGAGGTCTTTGCTTTTGTTCGGGTCGCGCCCTGGAAACGTGGCTTCGCCTATGGGGTCGCCGTTTACGATCGCGAGCGCGTAGTTGAGGAACTTGTACCCGCCAAGAATGCGGAGGCCGAGGTCGTACGACTGCGGAAAGAGCTCGTTTGACATCGACGCTCGTTCGAGGAAAGGCCTCACGTTTTCTCGCTCAGGAACGTCACCCCCGAACGGTGTCATGAGTAGGCCGGCCGAGATCATAAAGAAGGCGCCGTTCGTTGTTTGCCGCGCCACACCCGAGGGACCGAGGTAGGGCGTCGCTTCAGGCCACTTGACCGAAACCTCGGCGTTCCAAGGCCGAACCTGCGGCCCGCGAATGGTATTCGCGTCGAGCTCGAAGGCGCCGTGCAAGAGCCCGTAGTCGCGCTCGAGTCTGATCCGCGCACGCCGTAAGACAAAACGGTCCTCATTGAGCGGCTCACCCGTCGACGAGTTCACCTCATTTTGAGACGAGCTTCGAAACGCCACCCAATCGACGTGAACGAAGCCGCTTACAATGGTCGCCTCAGCAGGATTGTGAACCCCCGCTTGCCGCCGCTCGATCTCGGCCACGCGCGCTTCGAGGTCTGCGGACGCTAGCCTGTGTCGCTCGGATTCGGGCGCGTCAAGCGCGTCGGGCCCGCGCGCAAAGACCGCCGGGTTGACCGACCCTGCGGCTGAAATGTCTTCCGCGTGCGCCGACGTGACCAACCCTGCCACGGCGGAGGCCGACAACAGGCCGACAGCAACACGGGCGATTTCGAGCACGGTGGAGGATGCTACTTCAACGACGAAAAAGAAGTCAGCCCGCGCGTCACCGCCTTGAAGGCATCCACTTCCTCTACGGGAGCGGCGGAAGCCCGCCGTCGGGGCTCAGGAGCGGCAGCACGGGGGTCTTCGCGATTTTCACGGCGTTCGTGCAGCCGTTAATGATCTCTTCGGAGGTTTTTGGATTCTGCACGCAATCGTTAGCAGCTCCGTCAGCGCTCGTGCCAGGGCCGCCATCTTGTGTGGTAGGCGGGTTGATGCGCCCACCGCTATCGACAACGGGAATCGGGTCTTTGACAGCACTCGTATTCGTGTCACACGCCGCCAGCGTCGCGGTCGCGGCGAGCCCGACGAGGAAGAGGACCGTGAGGGGGACCGTGTTGCGCGTCAGCTTTCGTGTTGTCAGATTCATCATTGCACCTCGCAGAAGCCACGTCGGCACTTCCCCGCCCCGCACACGCCATCGCTCGAGCAGGTTGCGCACGACGTCGCGCCCTGCGGAACCTTCGACTCGTAGTAGCAAGCGCACGACTCCGGCGGAGCGTACAGCGAGAGAGGTCCGCCATCGAACGAGCGCTGAACCCCCATGGCGCACTCGGGAACAAGTCCACTCGCGATGACCTGGTCAAGGCCACTTACGTCGGCATCCACACGTGCCCCGAGCACCAAGTCGACAATTCGCTGGACGTTCAGATCAACGGCCTTGCCGTTGCCGCCGACGCGAGTGAGGTAGGGCGTCGGCGCCCATGGCAAGTAGTGACCGTCACGCACATTTTGTTTGTCAAAGCTCGTCGCGCTCTTGTCAGGATAATACGCGTAGCGCTGGCCAAAGCTCTTGAACGCGAGAAGCTTCACCTTGTCGCGCGCGGCATCGTAAATCTCAGTCCCCATGATTCCTATCGCCGCTTCGGGAGCTACCGAACTTGCGACGGCATTCAGTATCTCGGTTGACGTGTTGCCTGTCGGAACGGTCCCTTTGAGCTGCGACGCCTTTAGCCCGATGGCCGCAGCGCAGGTGAGCGCGGTGCTGGCGGTCGGCCCGCGGCTGTACCGCTGCCCTTGGTCGAGCCAGGGTATGGCTTGACCGGTTCCGCCTGGAAAACCGTAGGCAAAGTAGCCCTCCTCAGCCGTGATGGCGACCTGCGAACTCGCGAGCGGAGCGATAAAACCGTACGCTTGAACGGGTCCCTTGATCTCCGTCAGGTCGACGGGTCTTGGTGTCGGCAAGGTGGTGCAACTCGACAAGAACGTGGCACCGATTCCGAGCCCGAGAACGTTTCCGCCCACGTCCGCATCGCACACGGGCGCGGGTGACCGTGGGGTCCACGCCGGATCCTCTGCCGCCGAAGGAATGTACTTGATGGGGATCGAATCGTTCACCATCGCGTTGGGCGTAATCATGTCAAGCGCGAGGTCGCACGTGCGCTTGTTCTTGTAGACGATGCGGACGGGCGAAGCCGCGTTGACGAGGCGTTCGCCCAGCCGCTTCACGAGCGGTTCTTGCGTGTCGCCAGCCTCGATGAAGACGATGGGCTGCGTACCCAGCGTGGTGCAAGCAGGCGCCGCACGAGCGGGCTTCGCTGCGGTCGCGAAAGTGCCAATGAGTGCGGTGAAGGTAGCGAACACCAAACGAATGGGCCGTCGTTCTTCGATGTGCATGGTGGCAAGTGTCGCACTGGACCTTGACGCAGGGCTAGGCATTTGGGGCGCCGTGCGGTCGCGAAACGTGACCGCTCTGCAACAGGAGATTCCAGTGCAGAGTGCGACGAGGCCTGGCGCACTTCGCCCGGTGCCGTGGGCGTTTTGAGTTCTTGCCTCTTGCGAGTTCGGAAAAGCCTCTTTAGCGTCTTCGTTCGGCAGAGCTTCGCCTCTGTCAAAGAGGATGAACCTGTGAAGATCGAACTCTCCCTGCAATCTCTTCCGCTGTTTCAAGGCATCTCGGAGGCGCGCCTCCGCGAATTCGTTGCGGCCTGTCGACTCGTGACACGTCGGGCGGGCGTCACCCTTTTTGACGTGGGCGACATCGCGACGCACTTTCAGTTGCTTGTCAGTGGAGAAGTCTCAGTCGAGGAATCTCCTGCGACGCGCTTCGAGCTTCGTCCCCTCGCGCCACTCGGCGAGCTCGGCGCGCTCACCGGAATCCCCCGCAGTACGAAGGCCACGGCGACGTCGGACCTCGAGCTCCTCGAGGTGCCGCTCAGCGATTTGCGCGGCTTCTTCGACGCGAATGCCTCGACGGGCCTCGCGTTCTACAAGAATCTTCTCTCACTGGTAAGCGGGAAGGTTCGCAGCGACCGAAGGCGCCTGTCGGAAATGCGTGCAAACCTTATCGACACGCAGAAGGCGATGAAACGGATGCGCGAAGAGGTTCTTTCTGCACCCGAAACGCCGCTCTCGAAGCCGCTCTTCGAATCGCTCGACCGGCTCATCTCGAAAAATAGGCGTGCGCACTACCGCGTTTCGCCAACACCAGGGTACTCCGCCCAGGTCCGGCTCGAGAGCGGCCACCTCGTGCGGATCTTAGAGCTTAGCGAAGGCTACCTCAAGGTCGAAGGGAAGGCCTCGGACCTCACGCGAGACCCAAGCTACTGGGCAGGCGTGCTCGTGATGCCCACCGGTGAGATCCTCGTCAGCGGGACGGTCGTCCGCGAAGACGCGGATGCCGTGGTGGTGAAACTCGATACGCTGGTCGACGAGTTCAAAACCAAGCTCGACGATTACAGCGTACGTCTGCAGCTGCTCGATTACGTCGTCTAGCGAGCCGCGAGCCTAAGCCGCGGCAAGGGCACCTTGGCGTAGCGTCGGCTACGGCTTTACGAGCTTCGCCGAAAGTGCGATGCGCTTTCGTGCCGCATCTACGTCGAGCACGCGCACCTTGATGCGGTCGCCTACTCGGACGACCGCATGAGGATCTTTGACGAAACGGTCCGAAAGTTGTGAAACGTGAATCAGTCCGTCTTGATGTACGCCGACGTCGACGAATGCCCCGAAGGCCGTGACGTTGGTGACGCATCCTTCAAGCTCCATTCCTGCCTTCACGTCTTGGAGCGTTCGGACGTCGTCCCGAAACGATGGCGCTTCAAAGCTCTCACGCGGGTCCCGCCCGGGCTTTGCGATCTCGCGCCGAATGTCTTCCAAGGTCGGTAAGCCGACGTCCGCCGACACATACGTAGCCCACGGGATTTTCGACGCGAGGTCTTCGTTACCGACGAGCGCGCGCACCGCGACGCCGGCGTCTTTCGCCATCCGCTCGACCAACGCGTAACGCTCAGGGTGTACCGCGCTCCCATCAAGCGGGTGCACCGCGCCTCGAATACGCACAAACCCAGCCGCTTGCTCGAACGCCTTTGGGCCAAAACCTGGCACCTTGAGCAGATCGCGGCGCGCTGAAAAGGCACCCACCTTGTCCCGCTGGGCCACGATCTTTCTCGCGAGCGCCGGCCCCACGCCAGCGACGCGCGACAACAGCTGCGCACTCGCCGTGTTCAACTCGACGCCGACGGCGTTGACGCACGACTCGACGACTTCGTCGAGCTTGCGCGTCAGCAGAGAAGCCTTCACGTCGTGCTGGTATTGACCGACGCCAATGACTTTCGGATCGAGCTTCACGAGCTCGGCCAACGGATCTTGCAGACGCCTCGCGATCGAAATGGCGCCTCGCACGGTCAGGTCGAGATCAGGAAATTCTTCGCGCGCGACGTCACTTGCGGAATACACGGATGCGCCCGACTCACTCACGAGTACGACAAGCGTTTCGGGAGCAGAGACGGCGAGTACTTCGCGGCAAAAATCTGCGGTCTCGCGCCCGTGGGTACCGTTTCCGACGGCGATCGCGAACGGACGGTACTTCGTCACGAGACCGAGAAGTATCTCTCTGGCGTGCTGAAGTGCGCTTTGGCCTCCGACGAGTTGAATCAGCGCGTGCGACAAGAGCTTGCCGGTGTCGTCGACCGCGACACATTTGCAGCCCGTGCGCTGACCGGGATCGATGCCGAGCACGATGCGGCGACCGAGCGGCGGGGTGAGCAAGAGCTTCGTGAGATTCTGGGCGAAAATGGTCACGGCGTCGACGTCGGACGACTCTTTCAGGCCGGCACGCAGCTCAGACTCAACCGACGGCGCAAGCAACCGCTTGACCGAGTCGACAAGCGCTTCTTGCAGCTCGCTCGCGAAGGGCGAGCCGCGCCGGTATCCAATTTTCAATGCGATATCGAGGGCCAGCGCGTCCTCGTCCACGCGAATCTTTGTCCGTAAAATTCCCTCCTCTTCACCCCGCAAGATCGCGAGAAAGCGGTGCGAAGGGATGGTTTTCGCCCGCTCGCTGAAGTCGTAGTAAGCCTCGAACTTCGTCGGCAGTTTGGTCTTTGCGGGAACCGCGGTGCACACGATGACTCCCTCGCGTTCGAAGCGCGCTCGCACGAGTCCGCGAACGTCGCTGCGCTCGGCCACTCGCTCGGCGACGATATCGCGCGCCCCCGCGAGCGCCGTACAGGCGTCAGCGACGTCTCGCGCGGCGTCGACGAACGAAGCCGCCTCCCTCTCTGGATCACCTTGCAGCGGCTGCTCTATCAATCGTTTGGCAAGTGGCTCGAGGCCGCGTTCGCGGGCCATCGCCGCGCGTGTCCGCCGCTTGGTTTTATAAGGCAGGTAGAGATCTTCGAGCTCTGATTTTACGCCGCACGCTTCGAGAGCGCGCCGGAGTTCGTGCGATAGCTTTCCCTGCTCCTCGATGGCGCTGAGGATCGCTCGCCTGCGTTGATCGAGCTCATTCAGGTATTCGACCTCTTCGGCTATCGCGCGGATCTGAACCTCGTCGAGGCCACCCGTCTGTTCTTTGCGGTAGCGCGCGATGAAGGGAACGGTCGCGCCCTCTCCGAACAACTTCGTCACGGCGCGCACGCTGGCGCGCGGAAGCGTCAGGGCCTCAGCAACCTTGCGTTCGATGACACCGCTCGGATCCGTGACCTCTGCATCTTGCACCATGGCGCGCGAACTCTAGCGGATGTCGCCTCACGCGGAGAGAAGTACACGAGCGTCGCCTACCTTCCCGGCGTGCGGCGTGCGGCGTGCGGCGTGCAGCGTGCGGCGTTGACAACGCGCGCGGGCGCGTCGAGGCTCGCACCATGGCATCGAAAAAAGATACGGGTGTACTTCGCGGCGCGAAGCTCGTGAAGAAGGCGACCACCAGCGCGAGCGCAAGCGGCATCCTTGCCTCCCCCGAGCCTCTCAAGGCTTCGCTCGCAAAAAAGATGGTCCTGCCGAACGGTGAGCCTATCTCCGCCGGAATGAAGGAGCTTCTCACCACGGACACGGACTGGATCGGGATCGACTACGACGACGAAGAGGCCGAAATCGAGGGCATGTCGCTCGAGGAAGTCGTCGAAGAAGCGTTTGGTGAAGAGGCCGTCGCCGCCTTCGGCGAGGCCTTCGAGATGCTTTCGGAGGACGTCGTTTACTTCAACGGCGAAGTGTCGCGCCCGTCATGTCTCTACTGCGGTACCCCCGATGACGCCGGCGAATATCCTGTCCTTCAGCTCTCCTGGGAGAACGGTGTCGCGTCGATTGGCGGTTTCGTTCCGTTTGACATCTGGGTAGCCCAGGAACTCGGAGCGCTCGAACGCGCAAAGCAGATAGGCGACGTGCCTTCCGAGTACGCGGAGTTCCCGAAGGCACTGGCGACGTCAAACGGAGACGGGCGCGTCGTCTTCACCCCCAAAGCGGGCGAAGCGAGCGAAAAAGCCGCGGACGACGAAGACGAGGACGAAACCGACGACGACGCTAGCTGAGGTAGCCCAAGACGCAGGAACGCAGCGCATCGGGCGCGTCGACATGAACCCAGTGGTCCGCCTCGGCGATGACGTCGAGGGTGGTCCCTTGGATGTTCGCGGCGCGTCGTCGGTCCGCCTCATCGACCACGCCCGACTTGCCGCCCACAATAAGGTGGCTCTTCATGTCACTGCCTTCGGGCGGTTCTTCAAGAACGCTCCACAGATCGCGCAAAAAGTAGTCCGCAAGTAGCTCGCGGATACCCGCGAGGTCGACGCGAAACGTAAACGCGCTCGCCGAGGTGGCCTGCCGTACGTTCATGGCAAGCCACATCGCCGTAGGCCGTGACACGCCGCGTTGCTCTATCCACTCAGTAAAGGCGGTTCGCTCCGCAAACTCACTCGGAAGGTCTTTGAGGAGGTCGACAATGTGCTGGGTCGACTCTGAACCCTTCGCGTCGGGCCGCGCGCTCGGAGTGGAGTCGATGACAAAAAGATGGTCGAGGTCGCAGTGACGTTGACGTGCGACCTCCAACGCGACTTTGCCGCCAAAGCTATGACCGAAAATTCCTCGGACCGGCAGGCCTAAGGCCGCTATCAAGTCTTGCACGTCGCGGCCCGCGGCTGCGAGCGTATGCGGCGCTGAAAACCCGTGTCGCGACTCGCCGTGGAGTCGGAGGTCGACCAAGACGGCCCCCCACGACGGTCGCTCTTGAAGGATCTGTTTCGCAAAGGTTCGCCAGTTGGCTCCTGATCCCAGGATCCCATGAAGAAACAGCAAGAGCCGGTGCGGCGTCGACGCGGGGGCCGCTACGATTTGGTGAGTGAGGGGCATCGCGGCCGAGCGTAGTCAAAACGAAGGGAATCCGCTCGAATCTGCGAAAGCGCGAGCCTTAGCGTCACCACGCCGGCCGCAAAGCAGGCGAGGATGGCGACGTCCAGGCTCGCGCGCGGGCCTGCCCCTTCTGTCAACGCCGTAGCCGTGGCGCCCATCGCAAACGTCGCGAACGGCCACCACGCAGAGGAGGGCGCGCGTCCCGTTGTGCTGACGTGGAGTTGCCGATGCACTTCGTGCAACTCACGCACCTCGGCATCGAGCGAGCCGTATGTTTCGACGCGTCGGGCGGGCTCGCCCGACGCACCCGTTCGTCTCTCCGCGCGGGTCCTTGAAGGGCCGTTCGCCGACCCGCACGCAGGACTTGAGAAAGGCGAAGGAGTGGGCAAAGTCGCGAAGGCTTGCTGGACGTCCGCGGCGCGAGGCGCGCGACGGTTACGGCTCACGAGTCCTGGCGGAGTTGCCCCGTCGAGTGTAGGGCTCGAACACACCTCCACGCCAAGACTCAACGTCAGCATGCGCGCCCTTTCGTCCGAGATCGGCCGAGGTTGCGTGAACTCTTGCGTTAGCCGTTACAAACGTTGCTTCTTTGCGTTCGTCGTGGCCGTCTGACGCCGTGGCTAAACGCGCGGCGGTGGATGACGGGATTGTGGTGGTCGGCGCGCGTTCGTACCCGCTTCGCGACGCGTATCACTCCCTCCTTCGGATGCGTTGGTCCGGAGTCCTCGCGGTTATCGCCACCTTGTACCTCGTTGCAAACCTCGTTTTCGCGGCCGGATACACGCTTACGGGCGGCATTCACGGCGCGCGACCAGGGTCGCTACGAGATGCGTTCTTCTTCAGCGTGCAGACGTTGGGAACGATGGGCTACGGGACCATGGCTCCGAGCTCGACCCTCGCCAACGGGCTCGTTGTTGCCGAATCTATCGCTGGTGTTGTTCTCACGGCCCTCGCGACGGGTATCGTCTTCACGCGCTTTTCGCAGACGCGTGGCGAGCTCGTTTTCACGTCGCGAATTTGCATAAGCCCCATGAACGGTATCCCGACCGTCGCGATGCGCGTTGGAAACGACAGAGCGAGCGCGATCGTGGACGCGGTCGTTCGCGTGGTGGTCACGCGCACCGAAAAAACGCTTGAAGGCGTGACGTTCTATCGAATGTTGGACCTGAAGCTCGTCCGCGATAGGGCGCCTGTTTTGAGTCGTTCATGGACGATTCTTCACACGATCGACGAAGAAAGCCCGCTTTGGGGCCTTACGCCCGAAACGGCAGCCGAAGACGACGTTGAACTCTACGTCAACATCACGGGGACGGATGACACCTCGCTTCAACCCGTGCACGGACGCCGTCGCTATCTAAACGACGCGTTAGCCTGGGGCGCGAGGCCCGCGGATGTCCTCTCGGACCTTCCGGATGGTCGGGTACAGCTTGACGTTCGAGCTTTCGACGACGTCGTCGCAACTCAACCAACCGTTGCGTTTCCCTATCCCACAAAAAACGGTCGCGACAACGTCGACGACCTCTTATCCGAGTGAACCGGCGCCAGCCTTGGACGGCGGTGTACCCTACTGGCGCGATGCCCGCGAACGTGGGATCCTCTGGCGCCGATGGACACGGGGGCGTCTTTCTTGATCGCGGAGGATGACCGGCTCGTCGGAAACGTCTTGGTTCGCACTCTTTCGGGGCACGGCCGAACGGAATTGGTCACCACGGTAGAAGACGCAACGAATGCTTTGCGCGCCCGTTCGTACTCGGCGGTTGTCGTCGACGTCGGATTGCCGGACGGATGCGGCCTCGATCTCATAGCGCTGGCTCGCTCTCACGACCCTTCCGTCTATGCCCTTATTGTCTCGGGCTGCGTCGATGAGCGGCGCCTCGCCGAGGCGCATCACCTCGGGGCATCCTACCTCCTCAAGCCCGTGGACACGAAGCAACTCGACGTCTTCGCCACACGCATGCGTTCGAGGCAACGGCAGCGTCATGCGAAGATCTCGGCGCTCCTCGAACGCTGGACACTCGAGTATGCATTTACCGCTGCCGAGAGGGCGATCGTGGAGCTGGCGGCTCACGGCGCGCCGCGCTCTAGCCTCCCCGAACTCCGCGGCGTAGCGTCAAGTACGGTGAAGAAACAGGTTCAAATCGTGCTTACGAAGACCGGTGACATCTCGCTCGACGCCGCCGTGGCGCGCCTGCTGCGCTTGGTCGTCGACGAGGGCTGACGCCTCACTTACGTCTTAGCGCTAGCGGATAACCATTCTTGATTGGAATGGCTCTCTGGTAGTCTCTGCGCGTGAATACTTCCTGCCTTGGCACCGGGCGGTTCGGCCCTTACGGCGGACGCTACGTCTCCGAGACTCTCATCCACGCCCTTGATGAGTTGATCGATGCCGTCGAGCACATCGTCTCGACGCCCGCGTTTGACGCCCAGCTGAAGAGTCTTCTTACTCACTACGTCGGTCGACCTACTCCCCTCACGGAGGCGGCGCGTCTCGCACGCGCCATCGACCCACGTGGTCAAGCCCTCGGCCGCCTCTTTCTCAAACGGGAAGACCTTTGCCACACGGGCGCGCACAAAATCAACAACGCTCTTGGGCAGATTCTCCTTGCGACGAAGATGGGTAAGACCCGGATCATCGCCGAGACGGGCGCGGGTCAACATGGCGTGGCCACCGCTACGGCGTGTGCGCTCTTCGGACTTCCTTGCGAAGTGTACATGGGCGAGGAGGACATCCAGAGACAAGCTCCAAACGTGGGTCGAATGAGGCTCCTTGGAGCGCGCGTCATCCCGGTTCAGTCGGGGGCTCGAACTCTCAAGGACGCC
Organism: Polyangiaceae bacterium; assembly: GCA_025353725.1. GTDB lineage: Bacteria > Myxococcota_A > Polyangia > Polyangiales > Polyangiaceae > Labilithrix. The sequence goes on from JANXOF010000059.1 coordinate 17,183, forward strand.
ATGAACGAGGCGCTTCGCGACTGGGTGACCAACGTGGCCACGACTCACTACTGCATTGGCAGCGCGGCAGGGCCACACCCGTACCCTGAACTTGTCGCGCGATTTCAGAGTGTTATCGGCGAGGAGTCGCGCGCGCAGATGATCGAGCGAACGGGGGCCCTCCCCGACGCGGCGATCGCGTGCGTCGGCGGCGGCTCGAACGCTATTGGCATGTTCCGCGGATTCCTCCAGGATGACCGCGTTCGTTTGATTGGCGTGGAGGCTGCTGGCTGCGGCGTAAGTAGCGGCAAGCACGCCGCGACCTTGACGGCGGGTCGCGTCGGCGTGCTGCACGGTTCGAAGAGCTACGTGCTCTGCGACGACCAAGGCCAAATTCGAGAAGCTCACTCCATAAGCGCAGGGCTCGACTACCCCGGCGTGGGGCCCGAGCATGCATGGCTTAAAGACTCGAAACGTGCATACTACATGTCGGCGACGGACGAGGAAGCCCTTGCTGCGGCGTCGCTTGTCTCACGTACGGAGGGCATTATTCCCGCGCTCGAGACGTCCCATCCGTTCGCGAAGTTGGCGACGATAGCCACCGACCTTGCCACCTCACTCGAGCGACCCGCCACGCTTCTTTTGTGTCTTTCCGGTCGAGGCGACAAAGACCTCGAAACACTGCTACGAGAGCTGACCTAGATGGGACGCATCGAAGACACGCTCGCTGAGCGAAGAGCGGTTGAGGGCCACCCGAAAGCGCTTGTGACGTACCTGTGCTGCGGCGATCCCGACGAAATAGGCTCCGTCGACCTCGCGGTCGCATGCGCGGAAGAAGGCGCGGACATTCTCGAGCTCGGCATGCCCTTCAGCGATCCGACCGCCGACGGGCCGGCGATCGCCCGCGCGAGCGAACGGGCACTCGCGAAAGGTGGTGGCCTCGACGCTACGCTACGCGTGGCCCGCGCAGTGCGCGCGCGATGCGCCACTCCGATCGTCCTTTTTGGCTATTACAACCCCTTGTTCGTGCGGGGCGAGGAGTCGGTCGTGGCGATGGCGGCCGACGCGGGGGTCGATGCTTTCCTCGTTGTCGACTTGCCCATCGACGAGTCGTTGCCTCTCCGCGAATTCGCATTCAAGCGAGGCCTTGGCGTCGTTCCGCTTGTGGCGCCGACGAGTCGCCCGGCGCGTGTTACTTTGATTAAGGAAGTCGCGAAAACGTTCCCCATTCCCTTTGTCTACTACGTATCGATGATGGGCGTGACGGGCGGAGCGGGCTCTGTCGCCGTCCTTGCCGAGGCCGGGCGCCAAGCGGCAGAAGTTCGAAGCGTGACGGGCCTGCCCACTGTGGTCGGGTTCGGTATAGACTCCCCCGAAGCGGCGAAAATCGCTGGCGTGGGAGCCGACGGAGTCGTCGTTGGGTCAGCCATTGTCCGAAAGATCGAAGCCAACTCCGACGCTGACGTCACACTCGCGGCAGTGCGCCAGTTGGTTCGAGGGCTCCGGGGCGCTCTTTGAATGTCACCACGCGCTCGTGGGCAAGGAGGAGCCGGTGCGGGTGAGTCTTTTCACCCCCAGCGATCGCCGTGAGTCCCCCGAGGTGAGTAGGTAGAGTTCAAATCCATCGACGATTTCTGCGTACGGAAGAGTAGGCAAAGGGCACACCTGGTGCATAGTGGGTTGGCTATGCGCCGCCTCACACTCTTTCCATTCCTCCTCTCGTTACCGTCGCTCGCAGCGTTAGCGGGCGTTGTCCCGGGCTGCGCAGCAACGACGACAACCTCTTCGGGTGAAAGCGAGGTAGGCACGGGGTCTCGTGATTGGCCCGTGAATCTAGCCGCCGGCTCGTCGGTTCTCTACGAGCTTCAAGTTCGAACGGCAAATGCGTGCCGGACCGATACGGGAAGTGCTGAACAACGTGCCGCGTGTGCCGCCAAGCCTGCACCGCGCGTCAAGTATCGAGCCGAAGGGACAACGTGCGGGGACGCGGGCAACCTCGAAGACATCAAACTCGGCACACTCGATGACATGCTCGAGGAAACGGCCGACTATAAAAAGGGAATTACGCTCCGCTACATCCGTGAGCGCGTCGGCGCCAACATGGTGTGGATGATGCCGCTCTTTCCAAACAACGACCGCTGGAACATTCCCGACGCTTGCGACAACCTTGGCTCGCCCTATGCGGTCCGAGACTACTTCCACGCAAGCGGGATGCTCTCCCGTGCATGCATCGCAGCCGGAAAGGACGAGCACGATGCGGAGCCATGCTTCGGCAACGCGTCAGCCGACGCTCTCGTGCAAAAGGCACACGAACGCGGACTCAAAGTGATGTTTGACGTTGCGTTGAATCATTTTGGACACAACTACAATGCGTACGATTACGGCGATTACCAGACACTGCCTAGACTCATAGACATGGTCGGCGGAAATGCCGCAAAGCTTTGGGACCACGACTCCACCTACGACGTCGGCCTCATGCACCCGACGTTGCTCGATTCGCCTGAGTCTCTTTCGGCACTCGAGATGAATCCTCGTACGAAAGACGACGTTGCGGCGGTCAAAGCGAAATGCCCGTCCGCCAGGGGTGATGCGCTGGTCCGCGCCGTTGTCGCGCATCGCATGGCGTTTGACTACGAAAAGGTCAACGTTGGCTGTGGTGGTGAAAGTCTCGAGGCCGAGCTCCCGGGATTCTACATGGGCCGGGACAGGTTCAGTCCAGCGACGAGTATCAGCGATACCTTCACGAACGAATGGCGCGACGTAAAATTTCTCTACCACCGCGAAGAGAATACTGGGAAAGCGTGGGAATTCGCACGCCAGCGCGAATATCTGTTTAGGATTCTCAACTACTGGGTTTCGCGCGGCGTCGACGGGTTCCGGCTCGACCATACGACGGACCCTGACAGCGGAATGGGCGCGAACGAGTGGAAATACATTCTCGGAAAGGTAAACTATTATGCAAAAAAACGCGGCCAAGCGGTACCTACGTACCTTGCCGAGGAGTTCCATGACCAAGGGGAAATGAACAAAGTCATCGACATCATGACTGAAGGTTACGTCGGAGACATGACAGCCCGAGGCGGTCAAACGAAAGACACCTCCCACGTCGAAAGAGTCGTCAACAACGCAATGCGTTTTGGTGATGGTGCCTTCACCATGTCCGCGCTCGAGACTCACGACGAACACCGGCTTACCGACGGTACCGGGTTTAATGCCTGGACAGGTGCAGGATTTTGGGGAATCGGAGCCGCGCTTCGGTCGACGCCAATGATTGTGATGGGCCAGGAGTTTGGAGAACCATGGGGTATTGGCTTTCGCCGCTCCGACTTTCTGAGGAGTCGCTTTGAAGGAACGGACCAATTCCGACGTGACGGAGACGATCTCGTCAACTTCTACGGGCGCATGGCGTCACAAAGACTCGCGAGTGAGAATCGAGCCTTGATGTCGCCGAAGCGCTCGTTCCTCAGGCCGCGGACCCAGCCCGGAGCGCCCGACGCGCGGATGTTGGCCATGGCGAAGTGGACGACCGACGGGAACGCGATGTTCGTGTTCCACAACTTGTGGGAGCAAGACGTCGAGCAGAGTTTTTTCATCTCGCCCGAACTCGCAGGCCAGCTCTCGATCTCGGACGACACGCTGTATCGCCTGACGGACGCCATCTCGGGCCGCACGGTGAGCACATGTCGCCGGGGGAGAGACCTCAAGTTCGACTTTTTCGTCAAGCTCGACGCCGGCACGCGGGCCCAGTGGCTGCGGCTCGAGGTCGACCAAGGATGTCGCTGATGCCTTAGCGTGAAAGGGCGCGACCGTAGGTCTAGGATTTGCGCGCGTCGCTGCTAAGCTCCCGCCGACTCGATGCTCCTCCTTTGCGTTTCAGACATCCACGGAAACCTCGACGCACTTCGTGCGGTACTCGCTACGGCGGAGAAACGAGCGTTCCACAAGTTGCTCATCGCGGGCGACATCGTGTTCCCGGGCGACCAGCCACTCGAGACGTGGAGACGCCTCGTCGCGGCTGGCGCGGTTATGGTCCAAGGGGTGTCGGACCGCGCGCTCGCGACCCTCGATCCCAACTCACTGCGCCCGCGCAGCGACCACGAGCGCGCGATGATCGAGCGGATGAAGGCCGTGCGGAGCGAACTCGGAGACCTCGTCCTCGAGCGCGTGAAGCGCCTTCCTACGCACGTACGCATCCCCCTCGAAAATGGCGGTGAGTTGCTTCTGGTGCACGGCTCACCGGTCGACCCCGCCGAGCCCTTGACCTTCGACATGACCGATGACGAACTCGACTCCCTCATTGGTGATGACCCTGCCGACGTGATCGTGTGCGGCATGAGCCACACGCCTTTCCACCGCACGGTAGGAGACATTCAGATCATCAACGTGGGCAGCATCGGAGAGGCTCCCGACGGGCTTATGGAAGCGCCGTCGTTCGGAAGCCCGACGCGACCGCTTGTGGCTCACGCGACGTGGATAGAGTCAACGCCGCAAGGCATCCAGGTCGAGTCGATCTCCGTCCCACTCGACGCCGTGTCGGAGCGACGGCTCGCCGCACTCGCGCGTTGAGTTGGTTTGAGCGGTCAACTGCCGATGGCTCGCGCAACTCGCCGTCGCGCATCCGAGAAGTTGCGCACAGGTAGGTCGGCAAGCCACGATCCCCTGCGTGAGACTTCATGCCGGGCCAAGCATCAAAAAAGCGCGTCTGCCTGCGCTTTTCGAACGTCGAGGGGCGTGGGTTCGCACGACGGAAAGCCGATGGCGCACGCTTTTCAGCGACGCCGATGTCGTCAGCGAAGGCGGACTTAGGGAGGAACTAGCGGGACGCGTTTGGTACGGCTCCACGAGTCTCATCCTCGGACTACCCCCGGAAACTCCGATGGAGGAACGCGCCTTTCTCGTCGCGCTCGCAGGGAAGGACGTACACATCCACGTGAGAGCTCTTCGGTGCGCCACGCGCGAGGCGCAAAGTCGGGCACCTGGCATGCTAGGACGAACGATGTGCGAGCTTAAATTCCGCGAAGATCCCAAGGGCGTGAGGATTGACGTCGACGTGCAGGCGCCTTTGATAGAGCGTAGGAAGCTGACGCGCGCTGGCCCATGAAAGCGCTCGATTACGTTTCCGGTTTTGTTTGCACACCAAGATGACCAACTCGTCCAAGACTTCGCGCTCGAAGATAAAAAAGAAGCGCGGTGGTGAGCTTATCCACGTTGCCTTCGGGCCGGGTGGGGGTCGCATCCGCCACGCGGATTCGCTAAAGCTAGGCGACGCCGGATTCGTCGGTCCCCTGGAAGGCAACGTGAACCTCGACGTTGACCTTGACGTGGCGCGTCGGGCAGACGGCACGGTGGATCGGTCACCCTCCGAGAGCGCACGGACGAACGAGCCCGTCACGGACGTGTTCACGGCACGCGAGGTCGCAAAGCTGCTGGGACTTTCGAGAGCGCGACTCCGTCGCCTCGAGAAGGCCGACATCGTCGTTCCGAGCGCCGTGCGGAACGGCCGAAAAGCCTATACATTTCAAGATCTTATCGCGTTGCGTGCGACGCATGACCTTCTCGCAAAGCGCATCCGCGTGCGTGACGTAGCGCAGGCGATTGGCGCGCTACGGCGTGCGCTGCCGCGCGTGACTCGGCCCTTGCAGGAGCTTCGTATCGTCAGCGACGGTCGACGCGTCATCGTGCAGTCGGAAGGCACGACTTTTGAAGCCGTCAGCGGCCAGATGGTGCTCGACTTTCGCGTCGAAGGTCTGCGAAACGACGTCGTCCGTATGCTGCGCCCGGACACGCCCGGCTCACGCGCTCGCACCGCCTACGATCTCTACGTCCGCGCGAGCGCTCTCGATGAAGACCCTTCGACGTTCGACGAGGCGGAGGGGCTCTACGCGCGTGCTCTCGACCTCGATCCGCACCTCGCGATTGCTTACACGAACTTAGGCAATCTGCGTTTTCGTCGGGGCGACGAGGTGGCCGCAGAGAAGCTGTATCGAAGGGCTCTTGAGCTCGATGATCGGCAACCCGAAGCGCACTACAACCTGGGTTATGTCATGCTCGAAAATGGCTTCGCGACGAAAGCGATAGTCTTCTTCGAGGCGGCTATTCGGATGGATCCGCACTTTGCCGACGCGCACTTCAACCTTGCAATGGCCCACGAAGCGCTGTCGGATAAGGCTCGCGCGCGCGGTCACTGGAAGCGCTACCTCGAGCTCGAACCCACGGGTACATGGGCAGACGTGGCTCGTGATCACCTTTAGATTTGCGACGGCACGGAAACGAAGCGGCGAGGGCTTGTAAGACTCAGAGTTTTCGGTGCGTGAGGCACGGAAGCGACGCGCGAACGCGGTCTTGTGAGGCGAAGTCGAGCCTTGCCATGGCAAAGCCCTCACCCTCACCGCACTGTGCCAGCACGTCCCCCCAGGGGTCGACGATAAGGCTTTTCCCGTAGGTTTGCCTGCCGCGCGGATGTCTGCCGTGCTGCGCTGCCGCGAGGACGAACGTTTGGTTCTCGATGGCGCGCGCGCGGAGGAGCACATGCCAGTGGTCCTTCCCCGTGGTGACCGTGAACGCCGCAGGAACGGTAACGACGCGCGCCCCCTTTTCAATGAGCGCTCGATAGAGCTCTGGAAAGCGAACGTCATAGCAGATGGTCATGCCGAGTCGGACCGCGGTGCGAGCTCGGCTCGTCACCTCGTGGACTACGGCGTCGCTCCCGGCCATCGTCGCGCCGCTCTCGAGCAGCGTGGTGCCGTCGGGCAAGTCGACGTCAAAGAGGTGAATCTTCCGGTACTTCGCAACAACCTCCCCGGCTGCGTCGACGAGCACCGACGTGTTGTACGGCCGCACCGCATCCGAGCTTTGCTCGGGCATTCCGCCCGCAACGAGCACCACCCCGCCGTCACGCGCCAAATCGCGTAGCGCGGAGACGATGGGCCCATCCGCCTCGCCCGACGTACGAAGACCGACCACGATTCGTTCGGCGCATTCGCGCTTCGTGCTCTCCTCACCCATAAACGCGAAGTTTTCGGGCAACACGACAAGTTCCGCGCCGAGCGCGGCCACTTCGCGAACCCGAGCACGAACCCGCTCGAGGTTCGCGTTGACGTCGTCTTGACTCGAAAGTTGAAGGACGGCCGCGAGCATCGGTCTAGGCCGACGCGTTCGCCTTATCACGCTTAGGTCGGTCGTCGTCCGCGTCTCTTGCGGCTTTTTTGGTGTAGACAGCCTCGATCACTGCCGCATAGGTCGCGACTACGGCGCGGCGCTTCACCTTGAGACTCGGCGTCAACATCCCGTTATCGGTGGTAAAGTCGTCCGTCACGAGTGCAAAGTCTCTCACGCCTTCGAACCCCTTGAACTTTTCGCCGTAGACCGCAATTTCAGACTTAAAGAGGCCCTGCAGCTTCGGGTGATCGAGCAGGCGCGCGGCGTCACTCTCGACGACGCCATTGGTCTCCGCCCATCCCTTGACGGCGTCGACATTCACGACGACAAGCGCGACGTTGTATGGCTTGTTGTCACCGTAGACCATGACATTGAGCACAAAGGGCGACAGCTTGAGTTGCTCCTCGAGCGGAGTCGGGACCACGTACTTACCGTTTTCAAGCTTGTACTGCTCTTTGATACGGCCCGTAATAAAGAGAAATCCATCTTCGTCAATACGCCCCATGTCTCCCGTGCGGAACCCTCCGTCCGGCGTGAAGACAGCGTCGTTCTCTTCCTTCCGGTTGTGATAGCCAAGCATCACGTTTGGCCCGTGAACGATAATCTCGTGGTCCGCGCCGAGGGTCACGGTTACGCCCGGAATGGCGCGGCCGACGGAACCAATCTTTCGACTATTGGGCCAATTGGCCGTCGCAATCGGGCTTGTTTCCGTAAGGCCGTAGCCCTCGTAAACCGTAATGCCAAGTCCGTCGATGAACTCGGCAACGTCCGTAGAAATGGCGGCGCCGCCGCTAAACGCATATTTAAGATTGCCGCCGAAGCGCGCACGAACTTTCGCGAACACCACTTTGTCGGTTAGCGCGAGGATGAGGCCTTCACGGAGCGATACCTCCTCCCCTAGCCGTTGCTTCCGGCGTGTGGCGAGGGCGCTCTTTACCATCGACTGAATAAAGGCCGGTTTGCTCGAAACTTGCTTTTGCACAGACGCGTAAATCTTATTAAAGATACGCGGGACGCTAAAGAGAAGCGTCGGCTTTGTCTCCGCGAGGCCGTCCAGAATTTTATCAACGCTCTCACAAATAGCGAGCGACGCCCCCATGGAGAAGAGCCCGTGCAGTTCGACGGTCTGGCCGAAGGAATGGGCCCACGGCAAAAACGACAACGAACGATCCATCGAAGACATAGGGAAACAGGTATGAATCGCGCTCACGTTCGAGGCGATATTCCCGTGAGAAAGAATGACTCCCTTCGGGGTTCCCGTCGTGCCACTCGTGTAGATAAGACACGCGACGTCTTCCGGTTTCGGCGTGAGGCTCGCAATGTGAGTCAACGCGTCACGGTCGCTTGCTTTGGAAGGGACAAGCGACTCGAACGATCGCACGCGCCCTTGCGCCGTTGTCTTGGTCGCGGGGTCGAGACTGATGATGTGCCCGAGGCTCGGAACGGAGTCGAGGAACGGCAGCGTCTTCGCCGCGATGGCGTCCGTGGCTACGATAAGCGCTTTCGCGGTGCAGTCCTTGATGATGAACTCCCAATCTTTGGCGAGTTGAGCTTCGTACATGGGAACGAACGCGAGACCAAGTCCGAAGCAGGCATAGGCGGCTATGGCCCACTCAGGCCGATTGTTCGCGATGATAGCGACGTGGTCGCCACGCTTTAGGCCAAGCGCCGAAAGTCCAGCCCTGAACGCGTCCGTCTGCCTGCCAAACTCGAGATACGTCATCCACTCCCACCTACCTTCGCGCTTTGTCCCAAAAAGAGGGCTGTCGGGGAAGGTTTTAACGGCCTCGGTATACACGTCGACGAGCGTTTGAAATCTGGCCATCGAGCGCGAGACTACGCCCGAGCTTCACACTTCGCCAGATCCTGACGGCGCCCTGCAGCCTACGCGATGCGCGACTTGTGCCGAGCGCGCCCGGTTAAGACAGGCGGCAGCTAAACTCACCTCTCCCTGCATCGAACCATGGACAACTCTTGAACACGGCCGCATGCTCCGCCCCATGGGTGGCTCGTCGACCGTAATCATCGGAGCAGGATTCGGCGGACTTGCGGCCGCGATTGAACTCGCCGCGCGCGGCGAATCGGTCACCGTCATCGAGCGCGAACCCGTGCCCGGCGGCAAGGCCCGCGCCATCGATGTCGCTGGCGGATCGATTGACGTAGGGCCCACGGTTCTCACGATGCGCTGGGTCTTCGACGCCCTTTTTGCGACCGCGGGCAAACGCCTCGACGACGCAATCACGCTTGTTCCCTCTTCGATCCTCGCTCGTCACGCCTTTGGCGACGGTTCCCGGCTCGACTTGTTTTCCGAGGTCGAACGGTCGGCCGAAGCTATCGCAACGCTCGCAGGCGAGCGTGAGGCCAAAGCGTATCGCCAGTTCGCCGCACAGGGCGCCGCGATTGCCGCCGCCGTGCGCGGTCCGTTCCTCGAATCGGAGCGCCCGTCCCTCGGTGCCCTGCTCGGCCAAAGCGCAAAACTCGGCCTCCGCACCCTTGCGCAGATCGACGCTCACCGCACCATGTGGAAGGCGCTTTCGTCGACCTTTAGAGACGACCGCCTGCGTGCACTCTTTAGTCGCTACGCGACCTACGTCGGGTCGTCGCCGTTGGAGGCGCCTGCGACGCTCAACCTTATCGCCCACGTCGAGCGCGAAGGCGTTGCCGTCGTCGAGGGCGGCATGGCAAAGCTGGCGAGCAAGCTGGCTGAACTTGCGCGAGAGCTTGGCGTGACGTTTCGCTATGCGACGCGCGCCATCGAGGTGACGATGAGCATGGGCCGCGCCTCCGGCGTCATCGTGGAGGGCGAGGCTGGCGCGCGTGAATGGGTCGCCGCTTCGGCCGTCATCGTCAACGCGGACGTGTCGATTGTCGCCGGCGGTCACCTCGGCGACGTCGCGCGCGGCGCCGTACGAGCCTCGAGGCCCGGACGTCGGTCGCTCTCCGCTGTAACTTGGGCCATCGTCGGACGCGCAACGGGTTTTCCGCTCGCGCATCATAACGTGTTCTTTTCGGATGATTATAAGGCTGAGCACATCGCCCTCTTTGGCAAACGCCGCTTGGCGGATGACGCCACGGTTTACGTTTGCGCTCAAGACCGTCCTGCGCAAGAAGGGTCGTTGCCTGATCGGGACGAGCGGCTCTTCGTGATTGTAAACGCGCCAGCCACAGCCGATACGTCCCCCCTCAGCAGTGAAGAGGTCGAACGATGCGAACGCAGCATGTTCTCGAGGCTCTCGAAAGCGGGACTCCAGATCGCGCCGCGAGCCATGGTCGTGACCACGCCGACGTCCTTCGAGCGCCTCGCGCCGGGGACGGGCGGAGCGCTCTATGGGGAAGCCGCGCACGGAGCCTTTTCGGCTCTCCAGCGCCCCGAGTCGCAGACGAAGCTCCCCGGCCTGTTCCTAGCTGGCGGGAGCATCCACCCGGGTCCTGGCGTGCCGATGGCCGCATTGAGCGGGAAAACCGCAGCAAAAGCGACCTTGGCGTACCTCGGTTCGACACGCCGATCCACGACCGCGGCTATGGCTGGTTCTACATCGACGGGGTGAGTGACGACGGAGCGTCGTCGATCGTGTTGATCGCAATGCTCGGCAACGTCTTCTCACCGCGATGGGTACGGGCGCGTCACCATGATCCCGCAGCGTCATCGCTCGACTTCTCTACGTTCAACGTCTCACTTCGCTCGGGCAGCCGGACTTGCTGGGCGCTCACGGAAAGAGCGCGGTCGTCCGTCTCGCGCACCCAGGACCATCTCGCTATCGGCGCTAGCGCCATGAAGTGGCACGGTGAAAGGCTCGTCGTGCGGATTGACGAACGTAGCGCACCGTGGGGTTCACCCGTTCGAGGCACGGTCAAACTCACTCCGCTCTCGGTGAGCGACCTGAGCGTCCCGCTGGACCCACGAGGCGTCCACACGTGGTCGCCGCGCATTCCACTTGCGCGCGTCGAGGTCGACTTCGAAGAACCGCGCGTCAAGTTCGAGGGAACAGGTTACTTCGACCTCAACCGTGGCTCCGCGCCGCTCGAAGACACGTTTGCGTCGTGGTCGTGGTCACGGACGTCGCACGGCGACGAAGCGACGATTGCCTACGATGTGGCATTGCGCGACGGCTCGGCACGCGCGCGCGCGTTCAAGGTCGCGCTCGGAGGTGAGCTCCAGTCGATCGATGCCGGGGTGAGTGTTGATCTTCCTTCCACGCGATTCGGACTCTCGCGCACGGGTCGAAGTTCGTCGACGCCGATGGCGATTGTACGAACGCTCGAAGACGGGCCCTTCTACGCGCGCTCTCTCGTTTCGACCACGAGCGCCGGACGACAAGCTTTCGGGATGCACGAGACCGTGTCGCTTGACCGATTCAGATCACCGTGGGTGCGGTTTCTTGTCCCGTTCCGGATGCGTGTAGAGGCGGCGTGATCGTTCGCTTTTTGGTGGCGACTTGGCTAGCCGTTTACGCTGTAGCTGCGACTCTCGCGATCGTTCGGGCCTTTCGAAGAAACGGCTCCAATCCTAGCGATGGCGACGCGAGGTTTTTGCTCCTAAGGCCGCTCGCGGGGCTCGAGCCGGGCCTGGCTGAACGACTGCTAGAGACGGGCGGCGCGCAAGAAGTCGTGTTTGCCGTGGGAACGCTCGAAGACCTCGCGGCTCCCGTGGCGTGCGCGGCGAGCGCAGAGCTCCGGCGACGAGGCATCGAAGCGCGCGTGGTCGTAACCGGCGCGCGCGGTCCAAACCACAAAGTCGACCAGCTCGCACGCGCACTCGCAGCCACGGTACGCGTCGATCCGTACCCTGTAGTCGTGGTAGCGGACTCCGACGTCGACCTGGCAGGAGACGCGGCCGTGCGCCTCGTTGGGTCGATGGGCACGGCGGATGCGGCATGGGCGCCGCCCGTGGAGCGCGGTGACGTAGCGACCTGGGGCGACCGCGCATCACACGCTGTTTTGGACGCGTCTCTTCATTCGTTTCCGCTGCTCGCGAGCATCGACCACGACGGTTTCGTAGGGAAGTTCTTCGCCGTTCGACGGGAGGCGTTGGATCGAATCGGTGGGTTTGAGGTCCTCAAAAACTTCCTCGGTGAGGATGTAGAGCTTGCGCGGCGCCTGCGCCAGATCGGCGCACGCATCGTCGTCGCACCTTTTGTGGCCCGCGCCATGGCATCGGGTCGAACGTTTCCAAGCGTCGTTGCCCGGTATTCGCGGTGGCTCATGGTCGTTCGCGCGCAGCGACCCCATCTGCTTGCGTCGTATCCTTTTCTCCTCGCGACATCGCCTCTCTTCGCGACGCTGCTTGCGCTGAGCTTGGCGTTGCAGGACCCTATACTTGCCGTGCACGCCACGTTCGCACTCCTTGTTCGCCTCGCCGTAGCGTGTGCGTCGCGCGCGCTTGCGGGACTGCGACTCGCTCCAGCTGAGGCGTTCGCGCAGTCTTTTCTTGGCGACGCGACGCTGCTCGCGGCGCTGGTACGTTCCCTTCCTAAGCGCGAGGTAACCTGGCGCGGGAGGCGTTTGCTACTTTCACGCGGTGGAGTGCTGTCAACCGCCGAGCATGCGAACGAGAAGCTTGGTCGCGAGGTCGCCGAAGAGGCTCGACCGTTTCGACAACACGCAGGTGAATCCAAGAGGAACCACGTCGACGCGGCTCTCAAGGCCGGCGTCAATGCGAGCGAGCTCGCGCTCAATGCCCCGTCGTTGACCTTGAACTCCCTCGAGAATGTCGCGTTGGGCGGCAAGCGGATGACCGAAAGAGATCCACAAATCCGGAAATTCAGTGGCTCCGAAGACGTAGCGGAGGCCGACCGGCAACACGACGGCGCGCTTGCTCACGCGCGCGATTTGGGCGGCGCCCGGCTTGAGGTCGAGGACACCGAACGGCGACCCTTCGCGACCTTCGGGGAACACCCAAAGCGTTCGCCTTTTCTGGACGAGAAGCTTCGCGGCGTGACGAATCGCCCGCGCTCCAGAAGCGGGATTGTCGAGGTCCACGCCGAAGGCTCCGACGCGTCTGAAAAAGGGAGCCTTTCGCAGGTTCGAAGCGTCCATGAGGGCGTAGCCGTCAGAGTCGAGAAGGAGCTCGGACACGTAAAGTGCGACGAGGGCATCCCACCACGTGGTGTGGTTCGCCACGAGAAGCACGGGCGCTTCGGCCACGGCGGCGCGAGCGGTCTCGAGGCCGCCGACGAGGACGCGACCGAAGGTTTTCCCGATGCGACCACGGGCGTGCCGTGCGAACCACGCGTTGAACCATCGACTTTTCGCCGCTTCGATCATGGAGACCTCTCGTGAACGCGATCACAGTTGCCGCTGTGGGTACGGCCGTCGGTCTCACGGTCGCGGTAGCCATGGAACCCTGGGCACGGTTTCTTCATGGCAGTGTCTGGCACGGGGCGTTGTGGAGCGTGCACCGCTCGCATCACACAAGGCGAAAGGGGCGTTTCGAGACGAACGATGTGCTCTCGGCGACCCACGCTCCCGTCGCTGCGCTGCTTATCATGATTGGTTGTAATCTGCACGGTCTCGGAGCCGCCGTCACGCTCGGATTCGGGGCTGGAATGACCGCCTTTGGGGTCGCCTACGTTGTTTTGCATGATGGCCTGGTCCACGGTCGCCTTCCCGTAACGTTCCTGAACCGCCTCCACTTTTTTCGCCGCATACGCGACGCGCACGCGGTTCATCACGCGCGCGGCTCCGCGCCCTTCGGGTTTTTCTCGGGCCCACGCGAGCTCACGCGCGCGCGTTCACGCCAGCAACTCGCGCGCGAGTCGTATGCCCCAGCGCGTCGCCGCAACGGGGCCTAGCGCGTGCAGAACCTCCCGATAGACGCTTGGGTGGCGCGACCCGGTCCGCCTCAGAAACTCCGTGAACGTTTTTCCCGCCATACGGTCTTTCAGAAGGTCCTCGAAGTCGTCGTTGCCCATCTCTTCCAGCACACCGAACGCGGCATCGAGCAGACCATTGAGCTTGGGTCCTCCAAGCGCTCCGGACGCCATGACGGTTGCGAGTGCGCCCGTCCATGCGTGGACGGCGTCCTCCGGGACAAGGTTACGGCGCGGTGGTCTTCCCTCTTCCACCGCACGAGCGATTTCACGGGCGACAGGCTGGAATGAACGAAGCATCGAACCAAATCCACAAAACGTAAGTGGGGAGTGGCGGGCAGCGGCGTCACCCACGAGGACGACGCGGTGCGAGGGCCCACGAGGCGCGGGAGCGAGGCGCGACCAGCCAGGAATGTACCCGAACGTGGGTCGAATCAGCTCGGGATCGCCTGTTTTATAGGTATCTAGTGTGTCGAAAAACCTTGCATAAAGCGACGCGAGCGCCTCGTTCGGAGCCTCGTGGGCCCGCGCGTAGTAGAACAAGTAGACGGTCACCTCACCGGGACGTCCTGGAAAGCCCTCCCATACGTGCTGGAGGCGCGACTCCGGATCGACGTCCTCGGTCGTCACTAAAATATCTCCAACCTCGGGGTCGACCTCCCGTGGCCCCCGGCCCTCGGCAAGCCCACGGACAACTCCGCCGACGGTAGGACAAACAAGGTCCGCGCTCGCGTAGGGGCTCGAAGCACCTCGGGCGTCGACCATCACACGCGCGAGGAGTTCATCCGCCGCGCCCGCGGCGTGTTGAAATCCGACGCGAACAGAGGTGGCTGAGGCTCCCACCGCATGGACTCGCGCACCGTCGACGAACACGACACCGCGCGCCTCCGCGACACGGCGGACGCGGCTGAGGAGAGGTCCGGCATCGACGGCTCGATCGAGAACGCCGCGAACGCGCCGCGCCGTTCCGCCGTGGAACGCGCAGACGCCTTCGCGGTAACGAGCAATGACTAATTCGGTGAGCTCGGCATCGGTGACGATGCCGGCTGCAACGAGTGGGCGCAGCTCCTCGTCGCTCGCGTTCCATTCCCGATGCGCGGCACCGGCTCGCGTGCGTTCAATCACCGCCACGCGCAATCCGAGTCGCGCGAGTTCGGCCGCTATCAGCAGGCTCAGGCCGCCGCCGGCCACCACGACGTCGGTGTCGACGCGAGCCTCGCGGTCGGCCGCGCCAAGAATGCGATCGGCCACGTGCGCCGCACGCGTGCGGTCGAGGTGCTCGATTCGCTCGACAAGCTCCGCCCCTGCTCTCTCGCGAACGCGATCGAGTGCGGCCTGAGCTGTAGGGGTCACGCGCTTCGCACCGCGCCGAGAAGCGAGACGGCCTCCGGACTTATGGGACCATCGAGCGAGGCCGGTCTCCATGCTCGCGCGCCAAGAGCGCGAAGAACGAGCCAAAGCTTTCGACGAAGGGGCACCACGGCACGCCGCGTGACGGAATCAAAGTCCGCCCGCTTGACGGACTCTCCGATGGCGGAATAGACAAGGCGGGCCGCGCGAATCGCAGTTCGGCAGTCGCGCGGAAGGTGGGCAATCCCGGCATCTGACGCCGCGTAGAGCCTCGAGGCCTCTTCCAGGAGTTGCGCCGTCACCGCACGAATGGCGCGCGTTGGGGTGGGCCGCGCGAGAAACTCCTCGCGATTAACGCCCGCGGCGTCGAGCCACTCACCCGGAAGATAGAGGCGGCCACGGCGTGCGTCTTCGCCGACGTCCCGGGCGATGTTGGTGAGTTGCATCGCCACGCCAAGGTCACAGGCGCGGGCCAGCACGTCGGGCTCACGCCGGCCCATCACGAGCGTCATCATCAGACCCACCGTGCCTGCCACGCGAACGCCATACGAACGAACCTCGGCCGCCGTTTCGTAAGTCCGGCCCTGCGCATCCCATTCCATGCCCTCGACGAGCGCGTCCGGAAGGGCGCGGGGAATGTCAAAGCGCTCGATGATGCCAGCAAAGGAGCGCTCGACGACGGCATTGCTCGGGCGACCCGCGTAAACGCGGTCGAGCCGCGCGCGAAGTCCGTCGACCGCACGCCGCGCGTCATGGTCGGACGGAGCATCATCCACGGCGTCGTCCGCAAAGCGACAGAACGCATAGAGCGCAAACGTCGGTTGACGTACGCGTTCGGGCAAGAGGCGCGAAGCGAGGTGGAAAGACTTCGACCCCGCGCGGAGTATCTCTTCGAGCTGAGTCGTCACGACGTCACGTCATTGGGCCGCGGCGTCGGGCGCCG
>JANXOF010000004.1 GCA_025353725.1 Polyangiaceae bacterium
GAGCAAGATCGGGTCGAATCCTCGACGTAAGGCGATAACAGCGTTCCCCACGCGAATTTCAAATACTTCTCGAGTTGAATCTTCGCGACGAAGCACGCGGGCGAGGGTGATCTTCGGCAGCTCGGCGCGAGGCGCGGTGACGCTCTTCGCGGACCGACGCGCGAGCTCACTTTTCCAAGAATAGAGTGCACTGACGCGACATCCGATGGACTTCGCGAATTCCTCTCCTGTCACGCCGCTCTCGCGCCAAGCGCGTACACGTTCCGCCCACTGCTCTGCACTCGTCCTCATTCACGCGAGTATGCCGTCAAGTCATTATCGATGGAAGAACGTGCCTCCGTGCAGGGGATACCAGCTGGCGTCGACGTCGCGAGCGTCCGCTTTGGCATCCGAACCGTGAGTCGCGATGCGCAGAACCGCATTCTGGTGAATGGCGTCCCCACGTTCCTCCGCGGCACGAACTGGATTGGCAGCCTCTACTTCGCGAGCTTCACCGAGGAGCAAATTCGGCGCGATCTCGAGCTCATGCGCCGAGCCCACATCAACGCGATACGCGTGCACGCGCACGTCGCCTCAAAGGCCTTTTACCGCCTCTGCGACGAGCTCGGTATGATGGTGTGGCAGGACTTCCCCCTTCAGTGGGGCTACGACGACAGCGCGGCCTTTGCCGAGGACGCAGCCCGTCAGGCACGCGAGATGGTCGCGACGCTCTACGACCACCCTTCCGTCGTGCAGTGGTCTGCGATGAACGAGGCGCCGTGGTCTTCGGACTGGATGGTCTGGAAGTACAAGGATTACGACCCCGATCAGAATCGTCTCCTCGCGCAAAAGGTCCGCGACGCCATCGCCCTCGCGGACTCGAGTCGCCCCACGGAGGGCAACGCTCACCCCGCACAGCACGCGTGGTCGGGGTGGTACGAGGGTAACTACACGGACTTCGCCAAACCGACCCCGCACGCGATTTTGACCGAGTTCGGCGCTCAGGCCGTGCCGCAGGTGTCAACGCTGAAGACGTTCCTTACCGAAGGCGAGCTCTGGCCCGTTCAAGGCCCGAACCTGGCGAAGTGGGAGTACCACAACTTCCAGCTACGGGAGCTTCGTGACATCGCCCACGTCCCGCTGGGCGGGTCGGTGGAGGAGCTGGTCGCGAACACCCAGGCCTACCAGGCACGCCTCCTCCAGTTTGCCGCGGAGAACCTTCGTCGCCAGAAGTGGCAGCCCGTCACAGCCGTCTTCCAGTTCATGTTTGTGGAGCACTGGGCGTCGATGAACTGGGGAATCGTCGACTACTTGCGCCATCCAAAGCCGGGCTACGGCGCGCTCGCGCGTGCCTACCAGCCCGTCCTGCCCATCCTCGCATCGAAAGCCAATGCGAAGGGGCTGAGCGCTTACATCATCAATGATACCCACCGCGAGATCCGCGAGGGATGGCTCGCCGTAGCAACGAAGAACGCACGTGGCGGCACGTCGCGGGTGCAGCGCATCCTGGTCGACGTGCCCGCAGGTGGCGTGATGCACGTGACCACGAGCGTCGACCGACCCCTCTCCACGGAAACGCTGACACTCGAGCTGCGAAACGCACAGGGGCGCGTCTTGGCAGAAAACGTTTACAGCCCCGGCTACTTCGAAAGGGATATCCGAAAGTGAGCTTTTATTTCGATCGGTTCGAGTCGCGGAAGCCAGCGGATCCCGTCGTCCACAGCCCCTCTCGCGAGCTCGTCTTCCAGATGCTTGCCGTCGCCGCTGTCGTCCTTGGCGTCTGGTACATCGGATGGCGCTGGACGTCCTCGCTCAACTGGAACGCGTGGTGGTTCGCGATCCCGCTCGCCGTGGCAGAGACGCTCGCTTTCGTGGGATCCATCCTCTTCTTTCTCAGTATCTGGCGCACGCGCGATACCGCGCAACAGACGCCCCCGGCGGCGATCAACGCCATCCTCGCCACGCCACTCGCCGAGGACCGGCCGATCTCGGTGGATGTGTTCTTTCCGACCTACAACGAGGATGTGGAGCTCGTGCGCGTCTCGCTCCGCGACGCCAAGAAGATGACGTATCCACACAACGTAGATGTGCGGATATGGGCGCTCGACGACGGGAAGCGACCCGAGATGCGCGCGGTCGCGGAGGAGGAAGGCGTGGGCTACCTCACGCGCGCGAACAACGCGGGCTACAAGGCGGGCAATCTTCGCAGCGCGATGGAGCAGACCCACGGTGATCTCCTAGTCATCTGCGACGCGGACACTCGCCCGTTTCCTGACCTGCTCGAGCAGACACTCGGTTATTTCCGTGATCCCCAGGTGGCTTGGGTGCAAACGCCGCAGTGGTTCTACGACCTCGAGGTGGGTTGTGCGCTTCCGGAGTGGCTGAGCACGCGCCTGCGGCTCGGTCGCGTGGGTCAGAGCCTTGGCCGCGCCGTCGAGGCCGTCGCGGGAGAAATCCGCATCGGCGCCGACCTGCTCGGCAACGATCCGACCATGTTCTTCGACGTGATCCAGCGTCGTCGGAACTGGGCGAATGCCTCCTTTTGCTGCGGTGCGGGCAGTGTCCATCGCCGTGACGCGGTGATGGAGACGGCGCTCAAGTCGTTCTCCGACCAGGTCGAGAGCTCGGTCGACGTGTACGCCGCGCAAATTGAGGATGCCGAGCTCCGCGGCGCGCTCGCCGACGCAATGACGACGGAGGCGGCCCGCGAGGTCGAGCTCACGCCCTACAAGTTCCACGTCTCCGAGGACATCTACACGAGCATCGAGATGCACTCCGATGCGGAGCGCGGGTGGAAGAGCGTCTACCACCCGCGTGCGTGCAGCAAGATGCTCTCTCCGCAGGACTTGCTCACGTGGTCGATCCAGCGCTTCAAGTACGCGGGGGGCACGCTCGACATCTTCCGCCACGACAACCCGCTGAAGCGTAAGGCCCTCTCTGCCTGGCAGAAGCTGATGTACGGCACGACGATCTATTCTTACCTTGCGCCGCTATGGACGGTCGCGTTCCTCCTCGCTCCGATCGCCTACTTGTTCACGAACACGTCACCGATTACCGCCTACAACGACGAGTTTTACGCGCACCTGTTGCCCTTCCTCATCGTCAACAAGCTCGCATTCATTCTAGGCACGTGGGGTGTGCGCACCTGGCGAGGTGAACAGCATTACCTGGCATTTTTTTGGCTTAACATTCGCGCACTGCGGGACGTTATTCTTAACAGACCCATCAAGTTTCACGTCACCCCGAAAACCAGGCAGTCGGGCAACTTCTTCGCGCTCGTTTGGCCGCATATCACCCTCGTCGGAATCTCTTTGATGGGTCTGCTCATCATGGGAACGCGCGTCTTCGCGCTGCACCAGGGTGATCCAGGAACGTACCTCGCCAACCTCTTTTGGACCATTGCCAACATGCTCTCCCTATCTGCCGTTATTCTCGCCGCTCGCAGGCGCCCACAAGAGGCGTCAACGCTGTGAGCAGTTTCACTCGCGGTCTTCTCGGAGCACGGTCCCATCTTGCCTTTCTCGGCGGGCTCGGCATCGCGCTCGCGACGATTTGGACGCTCACCCCATCGGCGGCCATGAGCCGCAACGGAGCCGCGGTCGCCGCAGAGCCGATGAACGACAACTTCAACGTCCTCTTGGGGCTCGATGAAACATCCATCCCGACCCTTCGCGTGACGGGACGCGAGCTCGACGAGACCGAGCGCAAGTGGGCCACCGCGAGCTGGAAGTACTTCGAGAACAATACGCAGGCAGCCACGGGCC
Source organism: Polyangiaceae bacterium (assembly GCA_025353725.1). Classification (GTDB taxonomy): domain Bacteria; phylum Myxococcota_A; class Polyangia; order Polyangiales; family Polyangiaceae; genus Labilithrix. The sequence continues at coordinate 3,744 of JANXOF010000004.1, forward strand.
TCGTCAACTCGGTGGACGGCTACCCCTCGACGACACTTTGGGATCTGGGCTCCTACGCGATGGGTCTCATCGCGGCGCGTGATCTGAGGCTCATCGACGAGAGCAACTTCGACAGTCGGGTCACGATGCTCTTCGCAAGCCTGACGTCGATGGACACGGTCGACGGAATCGCGCCGAACAAGGCCTACGACACCCGGTCGCTCAAGATGGTGCGCTATGACAACACCGAGACCCCAAGCGGGATCGGATGGTCTACGCTTGACATCGCGCGGCTCGCGGTACCCTTCCAGATCATGGCCTGGCGCTTTCCGAAGCACACGCCCGCCATTCGTACCCTGCTCGGGCATTGGCAGCTCGACGCGATCGTCAAAAACGGTCACATGGTGGGTACGCATCGCACGGACGACGGCACCCTCGTCCGTGTCCAGGAAGGGCGTTTCGGCTACGAGCAGTACGCCGCCAAATCGCTCTTCCTCCTTGGCTGCGATGTCAGCCGATCGATGCGCTATGACCTCGGCATCAATGTCATGGAGGTCTCGGGCCAGCGCATCGCGTACGACGCGCGCAGGCCTGAGGACAACGACGGCACGCACAACGCCGTGCTCAGCGAACCCTACGTCCTAGAGGCCCTCGAGTACGGGCTCGACGCGACGACCCTTCCGCTCGCCGCTTCCGTCTACAAGGCGCAGGAGAAGAGGCACAAGGCCACGGGGATCGTGACCGCGGTTTCCGAGGACCACCTCGACCGTGCACCGTTCTTCGTCTACGCATCGGTGCTCAACGACGGCAAACCGTGGTCCGTGTTCACGCCCGATGGCAAGGACGCCTCGGCTCTTCGGACGTTCTCCGTCAAGGCGGCGATCGGGTGGGCGTCGGTCTTTAAGGGCGCTTACGCAGACGAACTGCTCCGCGCGATCGACGGCCTCGCGGATTCCGGTCGCGGCTTCTACGCCGGGCGCTACGAGAAAGATGGCGCCATCAACCGGGCGCTGACCGCTAATACCAACGGGATCGTCCTCGAGGCGCTCCTGTACAAGACACGCGGCCCTCTCGTCAGGGCCGCGCGCAACGCCCACACGCCGACTGACAGCAGGGAGAGCAACAACGGAGTTGTACGGTGAGGCCGCGTGTCCTGACTGGGGCGGTGTCCGCGTGCTTCGCATTCATCCTTGCCGCGAACACGGCTCATGCCGACTTACCGGTTTGCACGCCGGCGCCGGCGCCGGAGCTCAAGGCCGCGGCGAAGGCGGACACTCACGCCATCGCACCGCTCGCCGCGCCTGCGGCTCTCTCACGTCCCGTTCAGATGTGCTTCGACGCGCCCGCGGCCGAGCGCGCCTGCCTCGCGCCGAGGAAGCCTTGCAATCGCGACCTCGAGATCGCAAACATCGCGTGGAAGTACTTTCAGAACAACTACCAGCCCGCGACGGGCATGACGAACGCCGCCGACAAGTACCCCTCGGCCGCCATGTGGGACCTCGGCTCAGCGCTCGGCGCGACGCTCGCCGCACGGCACTTCGGCATCATCGATCAGAAGGACTTCGATGACCGCGTCGTGACGCTGCTGGCGACACTGTCGACGATGAAGCTGTATCGCGATGAGGCCCCGAACAAGGCCTACAACACAGCTACCGCGACGATGACGGACTATAACAACAAGCCGTCGGATGGCATTGGCTTCTCGGCGCTCGACATCGCTCGCCTGGCGTCCTTTTTCAACGTGCTTGCGTGCCTCTACCCGAAGCATGAGCCGGCCGCGCGCGGCGTTCTTGGGCGCTGGAAGTTCGACCGCATCGTTCATGATGGGCAGATGTGGGGCACCCTCGTCGACCCGGCGAGCAAGAAGGAGTCGGTCGTCCAGGAAGGACGCCTTGGCTACGAGCAGTACGGCGGCAAGATGTTTGCGGTGCTCGGTTTCGACCAGCATGTCTCGAGCAATTACCGAAACCCCCACGCTTCGACCGTCTCGATCTACGACGTGCCGGTTAGCGTCGATGACCGCGACCCCCGGAAGTTCGGCGCGTACAACTACGTGGTCACCGAGTCCTACGCGCTCGATGCGATGGAGTTCGGTGCCGACGTCCACAACGCGACGCTGATCCGAAACATCTTCGAGGTGCAGAAGCGTCGCTGGCAACACACCGGCATCGTTACTGCGGTGTCGGAGGATAACGTCGATCGCTCTCCGCACTTCCTTTACAACACGATTTACGCTGCGGGATCGGCGTGGAACACCATCACGGACGCAGGGGTCGACTACGACACGCTGAAGTCCGTCTCGACGAAGGCGGCGTTCTCGCTTGTCTCGCTTTTCCCTACCGATTCGTACGCGCCTAAGCTGCTCGATACCGTCAGCAGCGCGTACGACAAGGACCGCGGGTGGTACTCCGGCGTCTACGAGGCAGGCCTCGGCTACAACAAGATCACCACCGCGAACACGAACGGAATCATCCTCGAAGCACTCCTATTCAAGGCGTTCGGGCCGCTGAACGCGGCATGCAAGCGGTGTGACCTCGGCCTAAAGTACACCCCGTCGCCGAAGCGTCCCGAAGCGCCAAGCTGTCCCCCCAGCCAAACCGTCGCCTCCGCAAAGTGAGATTGCGTGATGCGACGGCGCTCTACCAAGTCGTTCGGCCCAGCGGCCGTCGGACTTATGCTCGCGTGTGCCGTGCTCTTCGCCTCGCTGAGCGCCAAGGCTCGTGAGCCGAGCGCGGTCCGGCGTGCGGCGCTCGCGCTCTCTTGTGCAAAGGTGGAGACCGACGCAGCTCCAGTCCTGGACCTCGTCTACGCCGCAGATATAGCGACGTTCGGTGTTCCAGCGGAAGACCTCGGAACGGGGGCGTCTCACGGTGTTCGAGCGCGTTCGATCGATGGTCTCCTCGCGTCGTTGAACGGAGCTGCAGCGCGCTTTCCTTCACTGCGAACGCGCGTCGCGGAGGTCGTACTCCGCTGGAGCTTTTGCGCCATCCACTACGACGATCGCGCGTGGAATCTTTCGGTCGGTGTGCCGATCAGGCGGATTCTCGCGACGGCCCCGAAGGGCGGTTGGAAAGGCTTTCGGGCCTGGGGCTTCGAGCGCTGGCATCGCGACGGAGTGAGGGCGCCCGAGCTGCTCGTCAACGGACCACTCGGGCCGGGCCAGCAGGAGTTTTTCGTGCATGCCGTCACGCGGGAGCGATGCTTTCCTAACCCCGCCACCGGGCACACCGTGTTCGAGGACCACGAGGTCGACGCCGATCTCGCCGCACCGCTTAGCGACGAGAGCCCCGCGGGCGACGACACGCAAGACAGTGAGACCGACGAGACGGAGGAGGACGCGAAGCGCTGTCCCGACGACGTCGTAGCATCGCCTCGGAATACGAGCCCGCCGCCCGGCGCCGTGGTTCCCACCCCGTCGAAGCCCCCCCAGCAAACAAGTGCCGTGGCGACGACGGCGACGGCGCCCGAGGGCGCGACTGCGGCCTCTCCGCTGCCCATCACCCCCTCGCGCTTTAGCGGCAACGCCTACACGGGCTCCACGCTCGCGGGTGTCCTTGTGTTTGGGACGCGCGCATCATACTCGCCGTACTCCTTCTTGTTCGCACGTGCGGGAATCGAGGCCCGCCGGCCCGACGGCGAGTGGACTGGGAGTACATCGTGGGGCGTCGGCTACGACGACTGGCATCCCGGAACGCTCTTCGCCCAGATAAACGACTGGTCGGTCGATCTCGCGAAGCCGAACCTCAAGGGCGTCGCCTTGGACGCGGGCTACCGTTTGCCGTTGCCCGAGCGCGTCGCGAAGTACATCGGTGCAAACGTCGGCGTGAACGTGCCGTGGGGCTTGCCGGTGGGGCTCGTATCGAACGTGACAGTCAAGCCGATCGGCGATTTATTCGTGACGGCAGGCGTGCGGACTACACCGAGTGACTTCTCGCAGTGGTCGTGGGTATACGGCTTCGGCCTCTCCAACTGGCGCCCCTTTACGGTGAGCGCCCAGTACACGAACTGGGGCCCGAATAAGGCCTTCAAACCAAATTTCCTCGAGAACGGCGCCGTAACGGCAAGCTTCTCCTGGGCCTTCTGACGCGATCCGCGCGGAGTCCTGAAGGTTTCCGCGGTCGCGCCGTTTAGGACGGTGATGGTAGCTTTCGCAAACATTTCTACAGCGCCGCGGACTATCGCGAGGGAAGCCGCCGGCGGCCCGCAGTCCGACACCCACAAGGATACCTTCCGCCTCCCCGGATCTCGCGCCGGCTGGCGCTACGACTCGAGCGACAAGCGGGATCTTAGGATCGACTTCGTTCGGGGCCTGGCGATCGTCGTGATGGTGACGAACCACCTCACCGCGGGCTCGTACCTCAACGCGTTCATGCAAGGGCGCATTTATGCGAGCGCGGCCGAGGCCTTCGTCTTCCTCGCGGGGCTCGTCCTCGGCATGATCTCGCTCGGAAGGCTCGAACGCGGCGGCTTCGGTGAAGCGAGCGGCAAGCTCCTGGTGCGCGCGCTGACCCTCTACAAGACCTACCTGGTGCTCGCCGGAGTTGCTGCAGTCGCGACCTTCGTGCGGCCGGGCGCTGCGGCTCCCATCTTCGAAAGCATGAATGCTCCGTGGTGGAGAGTGGCGATCGCCGCGCCCCTGCTCCAGCTGCCGCCACAAATTGTGGACGTACTGCAGCTCTACGTCCTCTGCATCGCGGGGTCGCCGTCGATTCTCTACGCGCTTCGTCGTGGCTGGACGATCCCGTTGTTGGTCGCCTCCGTGAGCTTCTGGGGGCTCCATCAGCTCCACCCGTACGCGTTCAGCGGGATTCCCCTTGGACGCGAGCATCCCTACTTTGCACTCGCTGCCTGGCAGCTCCTCTACGTCGTCGGTTTCGCCTTCGGATACCACCGGCAGGTCATCGGCCTAACTTGGTCGAAGATCCCTCGTGGGTTTTTTCTCGCGCTCGCGCTGCCCCTCGTCGTCGCCGCGCTCGTCGCCAATCATTACGACACTCGCCTCGGCGTTTGGCCCGCGGCTGTTACGCAGCGCACGAGTTGGATCGCGCTCGTGGACCGTAGCTCTCTGGGCCCCGTGCGCGTCGTCACTGTCGCGGCGCTGTTCGTGATGTTGTGGACGGTGATAGACGCCTGCTGGCGACCACTTCAGGCGACGGTCGGACCCGTACTCGTGACGCTCGGTCAGCGCTCGCTCTACGTCTACATCGTCCACGTTCCCTTCGTCGTTGCCTGGCACGCGCTCAGCCTCCCCACTTTGAGTATGGCTGCCTCTACGGTCGGACAGGCCATGGTGCTCGTCACCCTGTGGCTCATGGTGCGAACCCGCTTTCTCTTCCGCCTGATTCCCAGTTGAACGACGCGCCGCCGCACGAAGTCATCGCGCTTCCCGAACTCCAAACCAGTACCACTCATCATGAAAAATTTTCTCGATCGCGTTCGACCCATCACCCTTACGCTTGCCGTTGTCGGCATTGCCGCGACAGCGCACGGCGCACTCACGGCGTCCGAGACTTTGCGCGTACCCGCACCGGCCTCCGCGCGAGCGACCTCGCTCTCCAGCGAGGACATGGCGCTCGCGCGGACGGCGTGGGAGTACTTCAAGGTGAACCGCCTGGAGAGCGGTCTCGTGAACTCCGCCGGCGGCTTTGCGGCCACGACGATGTGGGATGTGGCGAGTCAGCTCGCCGGAATGGTCGCCGCTCACGAGCTTGGCCTTGTCACGACATCCGAGTTCGACGGGTGGATGAACCAGACGCTCGGCGCCCTCGCGCGCATTCCTCTCTACAAGAACGAGCTGCCGAACAAGGCGTACAACGCAGCGCAACTCTTCCCGACGGGCTATGGCCAAGTGAACGCTTGGAAGGAGCTGGGCTTCTCAGCGCTCGACCTGGCGCGGCTCGCTCTCTGGCTGAGCATCGTCAGCGATCGCCACCCCGAGCACAAGGTGGCTTGCCATGCCGTGACGGCGCGTTGGAAAACGGGGCGCCTTTTACGCGAGGGCCAGCTCATGGGAACGGACCTCGACAAGGGTACAGAGACCTACAACCAGGAGGGTCGACTCGGTTACGAGCAGTATGCGGCGCACGGCCTCCGGAAAATCGGCATCGACGCGCCCCTAGCTGCAGACGGGCCAAGATGGATGCATCTCGTCCCGGTGGAGGGAGTCGAGATCCCCGTCGACGTGCGCGATACCAACGACTCGGTCGCTCACAACTACGTGACGAGCGAACCCTACGTTCTCGACGGCATCGAGACAGGCTATGCGGCGCTACCCGCGGAGTGGGCCGGTCGCGTGCTCCTCGCGCAGACGCGAAGGACGAGGCGCACGGGCATTCCCACCGCATGGTCCGAAGACAACCTCGATTCCGCACCGTGGTTTGTCTACAACTCGATCTATGTCGACGGCCGCGAATGGACGACGCTCAATTCGTCAGGCAACGAGGTTTCCGCGAGGCGCGGCAGCAGCCTCAAGGCTGCGGTGGGGTGGCACGTCCTCTTTCGCACCGCCGACACGGAGCGTACCTTCAAGGGTATGCGCTGGATCGCCGATCCGAAGCAGGGCGCATTCGCCGGGTACTACGAGGCGACGGATAAGCCCAATCGCGCGCTCACTCTCAACACCAATGGGATCGTTCTCGAAGCCCTCCTGTATGCACACGTCGGCAAACCGCTCGAGCGTTGGGCGGCCGAGTCGCAGGCGACTTCTGCCCGGTGACGGAGTAGCGCGTCGCGTTGCGCCTCCGTCGCTCAGCGCCCACGTGCGCCTCGACGAACATCTTCATCGGCGGTGCCCCGGCGATGGTCCTCACTAGGAGCGCACCGGATTAGCTCGACGTTTCGTCGAGCAATCGCAGAGTTCTGGCGCCAGAATTTTTACCAAGTGTACGAAAGTATTCATGATCTAGCGCGTCTGCCCGGGCAAACGCGAGGTCGACGAGGCTCTCGAAGCAGGTCGTTCTCGCCGCCTTCGCTGCGTGGTCAGGTCTCGTGCACGCTCCCTACAGCGCGTGTCTCGTGCACGGGCGGCGGCGTCGAAGAGGACGGACAGAAGCCGTGTAGCGACACGCTTGGAGACAAACAATGAGGGCGGAGATCTACCAATGATAGGCTCGCTTACGCCGTGAACGACTCTTCCCCGCAAGCGACTTCATTCGTGCCCGTGCCCGTGGCTAGCGCCCGCGAAAGACATACGCTTCCGAGAGCCGTGCTCGACTCACTTGAAGCGTACCGCGCTGCACTTCGCAACGCTTTTGGGCCGCGGTTCCAGGAGATGCGTCTCTACGGTCCCACGCGCGCGGCGAAGCGCGTGAAGGGAGCGACGTAGACGTTTTTGTCACCATCGAGGACCTCACTCACGCGGAACGAAACCTCGCATTCGACCTCGCGTACGAAGTAGAGCTCCACGGTGACTGGGTGGGCCTTTCGCCTCTTGTTTATTCGACGGCGCAAGCTTCGGGCGCGCGAGCGTCGCTTCCTCGTGGACATCGACCGTGAGGGAATCGCGCCGTGACCGACGAGAACCAACGAAAGAACATCCCAGCGGAGGTTGCGCGCGCCGAGGAATCGCGCCGCGCCGCCGTTGTGTTGCTTGCAGCCGGCCTCACGGCTGATTCGATCAGTCGCGCCTATTACGCTGCGTTTCACAACGCCCGCGCGATACTCCTCTCTGAGAGCGCAGAGCCACGCATGCACGGCGGCGTCGACAGGTTGGTATCCCCTGCACGGAGGCACGTTCTTTCATCGATAATGGCTTGACGGCATACTTGCGTGAATGAGGACGAGTGCAGAGCAGTGGGCGGAACGTGTACGCGCTTGGCGCGAGAGCGGCGTGACAGGAGAGGAATTCGCGAAGTCCATCGGATGTCGCGTAAGTGCACTTTATTCGCTGACCGATCCCCTCGAAAATCGCATTTTTCTCTGAATTTTCGGGGGACCCTCCATGTCTGACGGAGATGGCACTTCCTACCCGAGCTGAAGAAGGCACGATTCAGACGTCGCGACGGCGGCCGGCGGCGGCGCGAGTCGCGCCGGAGCGCGTCCACGAGTTTCGTGTCGTGCCGTATTGGCCGCGCGACCGGTATCTCGAGCTCGCGCCGAAGTACTGGTTCCGAACGCGGGCTCGCCTCGACGCAAAGCAGCTCGCGATGCCGCTCGGCCCCATCACGGTGCCGCCCGCGGAACAACAGCCTGCGCCGAGCTAAGCCAACTTCCACGCTCGCGAGTCTCGGCCATCACGGGTCCCACGTCGAGAACGTGTCTCCGTGCAGGGGATACCGAACTTCCGCGACATCACGGACCGGAAGGCGCTGGAGGAGGAGCGAGAAGGGTTCTTCCAGCTATCGCTCGACCTTCTCTGCGTCGCGGGAGTCGACGGCCGCTTTCGGCGGCCGAATTCCGTCTGGGAGACCACTCTCGGCTGGTCCATCGAGGAGCTCTGCACGCGCCCCTTGATGGATTTCGTGCACCCCGATGACGTGGAGGCAACCGCGCGCGAAGGGGTAAGGCTTGCTGCGGGCCGTGTCGTCGTCCACTTCGAGAACCGCTATCGCTGCAAAGATGGGAGCTACCGGTGGTTGCAGTGGGCCTGCATTCCGACCTCGAACGGTCTCATCTACGCGTGCGCACACGACGTGACAGGCGAACGTGCGACGGCCGAGCGAGACCGTCTCCTCTTTTTGGCGAGCTCGCTGCCACCGAGACCATCGACTTGCTTCTTACCGACGTCGTCATGCCTCGCATGAGTGGACCGCAAGTTGCCGAGCGACTTTCCGCGCTGCGGCCCGGGATGCGAGTCCTGTTCGTCTCCGATTACACCGAGAACACGATCGTTCGTCACGGGGTTCTCGACGCCGGCGTCGAGTTTCTTGCCAAGCCCATCTTACCGGACGCTCTCGTGAAGAAAGTACGCCAAGTCATGGACGCTCCCGCTCCGAAAAGCAGCCTGCTCCGCGAGCATTGAGCGAATCCGTGCGGACTTCGCACGGGCCTCCCCGACGCACTCGAATGCCCTAAGGGCAGGCACGTCGGGCGATGTAGATGTTGCGCTCGAGCCCTTAAGAACGAGCTCGCAGCGCCGTTTTGATTGGCATCGCCGCTAGAGCGTCACCCGCGCAACCATCCAACATCCAGCTAACGGAGACACACCTTTCATGCTCGCTCACCAGTCCCCAACATTCGAAGCGCCTGACGTCATCGCACGGCTGGGGGGCGACCTCGACCAGCTCACATTTGGGGTCGTCGAGATGAACGAGGCGTGTGAAGTCCTGCGATACAATCGCGCCGAGTCGGTGAAGTCAGGACTGCCACCCGAACGGGTCGTCGGCCGCCACTTCTTTCGCGCCGTCGCGCCGTGCACCAACAACGTGCGGGTCGCGGGCCGCTTCGAGCAGGCCACGCTCGATGAGACGATCGCCTATACATTCGCCCTCCGTATGAAACCCGTGCCGGTGACGTTGCGCATGCTCCGAAACGCTGCCAACGACCACATGTACCTGCTTGTGAGATGGTCGTGATCGGCGGCGCGTCGGCGCTTCAACGCGAGGTCGAGGAATTACTGCAGTTCGTCTACTTGGCACCGGTGGCGATTGCGCGCCTCGATGAGCACGGCGAGGTGGAGATGCTGAACCCTAAGGCCGTCCAGCTTCTCGAGGCGCTGCACATCGACAGCGGCCGTGCCGACGGTGCCACGATCCTCGAGGCGTTTAGCGCCGAAGCTTGCCGCGCGTGGCGCGCCAGCGATGGTCGCGTCGGCGAGGTCATTCCTGGCCTGCGATGCAGCGTCACGCGACCGCAGGGAGATCTGATTCATCTACTCCTTCGCGTCGTTCGGCCCGATCCGCGCTGCACGATGCTTACCATCGAGGACATCACCGTCACGGTGGAACAGGAGCGCGAGCTGGGGCGCCAGCGCCAGCGGCTAGCCATCGCGCTCGAGCACATCCGGGGGTTCGGCGTCGCGATGCTCGATCAGGCGGGAACGGTGACTGAGTGGAATGCTTCTATTGGCCGGCTACTCGGCGAAGCGGAGGAAACGCTGGTCGGCTCGCCGTTGCTCGACTGGCAGGCAGACGACGCCGACGGACCTGGCGAGGCCGCAAGCTTCTCGCACGTCGCCAGCGGCGTGGCGCGCGACGGCTGGTGTCAGCTACAGGCGCCGTGGCGGAGGAGCGACGGGAGCGTCCTCTGGGGCGACTGCATGGTCTCGCCACTCGTGGATACCGACGGGACGATCGACGGGTACGTCGCCGTCATTCGTGACGCGACCGACCAACGCCTGCAGAGCCAGCAGCTGATCAATGAGGCGTTGACCGATCCGCTGACGGGGCTCTTCAACCGGCGCGGGTTGCAAAAGCGCCTGAGCGCCCCGAAGAGGCGAGCGACCGACCCGCTCGGTCCCCGGACCTGGGTCATGGTGGACATCGATCACTTCAAGCGCGTAAACGACACTTATGGCCACGATGGAGGTGATGCCGTGCTCAAGGCGGTGGCGCATGCGCTTCAGCAAGAAGTCCGCGATGGCGACACACTGGCTCGTCTCGGCGGGGAAGAGTTCGTCCTCGCGATACCGGAATCCTCGGTCGACGTCGGCGCGAGCATCGCCGAGGTGCTACGGCGGCGCGTGGAGGCGCTCACGATAGGCATGGCTGAGAGAACAGTCCACGTGACAGCCTCCTTTGGTGTCGCGGTCCAAGCGCCTGGCGAAGATTGGACGCTCGCTCTTGAGCGCGCTGACGCTGCACTCTACAGGGCGAAGGGCGAGGGTAGAAACCGGGTCGTCCTCAGCCCGTAGTTCGCCGTCGAGAATGGATGATTGCCCGCAGTGGCATTCTGGTCATTCAACAAGCTAAGCACCGACCTGCGCATCTCGGCGTCGTCGAAGACTTCGACGCGACCGGGACGGCGACACTTCGCTTCGTAGTGAACGCGCGCGAGCACCGCCCACTGTTCCATCGGTCGCGTTCGGCGTTAGACTTTCCGCAACTCGCATACGCTAGATACGGTTCACGATCAGCGTCTTCTTCGCTGCCGTGGCGAGCATGAACATATCGTCTGGGTCACTCGTCAGGATTTCGTCACCATCGCGCGCGGCTTCCACGAGGGAGCCATCCACGACGTCGGAGCATCCTGCGGCGCTATAGGAGAGCGCCGGTCCTGCGTGCTCGTTCGCTATCGAACGCTTGTTCGGCGACCCCGCGTAGCAGTCTTGTGAGCGGCGCCTGCGACGCTAGTTCTCGAAACACTTGGGCAATGACTGCTGTGGTGGTTCGAACTGGCTCGCCGCTTCGTCGTGCCCGTTCAAGAAATGCCTTCACGGTCCGGTTGCCGCGTTCGATGGCAATCAGCGCACCGGTATCGAGAAGCAGGCTCAAACAGCTCGCGCGTTCCGTTTGCGCGCAGCGTGCTTGGGTGCGCGCGGCCGTGACATGCTACCGATTGATACGCGAGACTCGCGCCGCGCGGTCTGGATGAGGCTATCGACCTCGGTTTCTGAGAGAGTTCCTTGATGCGCGGCGAATGCATCGAGCGCCCCGCACAGGTTCTTCTGCCGCACCTTCGTCGTCGCCGCGTCAGCAAGCCAGGAAGACATGCTCTCCCCGTCGCTCTGCGCAGCACGTTTCACCGAAGCAACAAGGCTTTGCTCAAAGGAGATGGACAGCTTCTCTACTGGCATACCGGAATACTTCTTAAGAAGTATTGGCATCGCAAACTAGTGCCTCGTTTCGTTTGAACTACCGAAAAACTCCGCCGCCTGCGCGACAACGTCCTCGATTTTGTCCTCCTCGACCGGCGACGACGGCGGCGATTTCCCAGCGCCGTGACGATCAAGATGATCACGATGTGCAACGAATCGCGAAACGTTGCCCGGTGGCAACGAAGGGAGCCGCTAAGCGAGTCGCATTGGGGCGAGCCACCGCTTCGCGTGAGGGAGCGGCTCGCTTCCTGACCAAGAGGCGCTTAACCGCGCCCGCCGCTGGCCGTTCTTGATGATGTGAGAAACAACCCCGTCCGCGGCCCTGGCACCCCGAGCGTCGAACCGTCGCTCAGAGCAGGCTCCATCCCCATCCCCGTCGGCGACCGCCGGCGTCATCCAAGGTTCGCGCTAACCCTCGCCATCACCATGCAGGGCGAGAACAACTTCTACGCCGGCCTGTCGGAGGACATCTCCGAGGGTGGCGTGTTTATCGCGACGTATCACGTGCTCCCCATCGGCACGCCTGTCGTGCTGTCGTTCACGTTGCCCTTCTCCCGAGAGCCGCTGTCGGTGGTCGGCTCCGTGCAGTGGGTACGCGGACCGGACGCGACGGCCCATGACGACAACTGCTTCGGCGCGGGCGTGGAGCTCCCGGGCGTGATGCCTGGCATAGGAATCAGGTTTCATGACGTTTCAGCCGCGAATTCGCGAGCCATTCGCGACTTCATGCGTCAGCGGAAGCCAGTGTTCTTCGACTGCTGAGGACCGGTTAGGGCTCGAAACGGACCGGGCTGGACCGCTTGCTCTTCCGCTTCCCGCGATCATCGTGAGTTGTGGTCAGTGAACAAGAGGACTAACCTTAGTAATGGGGGTGGGAATTGGAAAGTAGTCGCGTCGAGGCTCGCTTGACGGAGTCGCAGCTTCGCGAGTTGGTGGAAGCACTTCCGCATCTCGTGTGGACCTGCCTCGCCGAAGGCCCGTGCGACTACTTGAGTCGTCAGTGGGTCGAATACACCGGCATCGCGGAGACTGAGCAAATGGGGTACGGATGGCTCCTGCAGCTGCATCCCGACGACCGCGAGCGGGTAAAGGCGGAGTGGGGCGCAGCGGTCGGCAACGGCCTTGCCTTCGATATCGAGTTTCGCATCCGTCGCGCGGACGGCTTCCACCGATGGTTCCGCACGCGCGCCATCCCGCTTCGCGACCCTAGCGGGACAATCGTAAAGTGGTTCGGGTCGAGCGCGGACATCGACGACTACCGCACGACCGAAGAGTCGGTCAGGCTGAGCGAGGAGCGATTCCGGCAGGCGATCACTCGTGCTCCCGTTCCCATGATTATCCACGACGAGAACGACACGATTCTGGCGATGAGCGAGGGCTGGACACGGGTTTCCGAGTACACGATGGACGATATCCCCACGTTTGGCGCGTGGACAGCGCGCGCGTTCGGCGAGCGTCGGGCGTTGGCTAAGGATTCCATCGACAAACTGTTCGCCACCGACGCGACGGTGAGCGACGGCGAATCGACGATCCGCACGAAATCGGGCTTTGAGCGTGTCTGGGAAGTCTTCACGACGCCGCTGCGGCAGACGCGGGCTGGTGCGCACCGATGGCTGCTCACTATCGCGGTCGACCATACGGAACGAAAGCGCGAAGAGGCGGACCTCGCGGCGACGCTCGAAAGCATCGGTGACGCCCTGATCGCGACGGACGCGCAGGGCTACATCGTCCGTATGAACCCGGTCGCCGTCCGGCTGACCGGGTGGACCGCGGCGGATGCCCGCGGCTGTCCCTTGCGGGACGTCTTTCGCATCATCCACGAAGTCACCAGGCAGCCCGTTGAGAGCCCCGCCGATCGCGTGCTTCGCGAGGGCGTGGTCGTCGGCCTGGCGAACCACACCGTGCTCCTCGCGAAGGACGGCGTCGAACGCCCGATCATGGACAGCGGTTCGCCGATCCGCGATCGCAGCGGCAACGTTACGGGAGTCGTTCTGGTGTTTCACGACATGACCGACGAGCGCGCCACGCGGCTGAAGTTGGGCCAGAGCGAGCAGCGGTTTCGACGCCTCTTTGAATCCGGCATCCTCGGCATTCTCGTGGCCGATGTCATGGGCAACATCCTCGACGCGAATGAGGCTTTTCTTTCGATGTTCGGGTACACGAGCGACGATCTCCGCGCCGGACGCATTCGCTGGAATGAAATGACGCCTCGTGAGTGGCAGGCGTGCGACGCGAGAGCGGTCGAAGAGCTCGGCTCTACCGGCGTCGTACGCTCTTTTGAAAAGGAATATTTCCGCAAGGACGGGAGCGTCGTTCCCATCGCGTTGGGCGCCGCCACGATCGAGGGCACGGACGAGTGCATCTGCTTCGTCCTCGACCTCACTGAACGCAAGCGGGCGGAGCATGCCATCGAGGTGCTCACGGCGGAGCTGGAGCAGCGCGTGGCGAGCCGCACGGCGGAGCTGGACGTCGCGAACCGCGAGCTCGAAGCGTTTAGCTACTCGGTTGCCCATGACCTTCGGGCTCCACTCCGGGGCATGAGCGGCTTCGCCAGACTGCTCATGGAAGACCACGCAGCCACGCTCGACGCCGATGCGCTCGACGCCCTCCTCGAGATACAGGCAAACGCTTTCAAGATGAGCGAGCTCATCGACGCGATGCTCGCGCTGTCTCGCTTGACGCGTAGCGAGATGAAGCCGGAGCACCTGGATTTCACGGCGCTTGTCAGGGAGGTTGCGAATGCACAGGCCGCCGCCGAGCCGGAGCGCGACGTCGAGGTCGTCGTCGAGGACGGCATGGCGTGCGTATGCGATCCGCCACTCGCGCGCGCCCTCCTCGAGAACCTCCTCGGCAACGCGTGGAAGTTCACGAAGCACGTCGCGCGACCGCGCGTCGAGGTCGGCAGGGACGCTGCGCATGACGTCGCAGATGCGACGGCGTTCTTCGTGCGCGACAACGGCGCGGGCTTCGACCTGGCGTACGTTGACAAGTTGTTCGCGCCGTTTCAGAGGCTGCATTCGACCTCGGAGTACCCAGGGACGGGGGTCGGGCTCGCGACTGTCCAGCGGATCATCCATCGTCACGCAGGCCGTATCTGGGCCGACGGGCGCGTAGGCGCCGGCGCGACATTCCATTTCACGATGCCGAGCACCCACCGAGGTGTGACGTGAACAAGGTCATCTTGCTCGTCGAGGACAACCCGACCGACGAGAAGCTCACGATTAAGGCGTTCCAGAGGTCTAACATCTCGGACGAGGTCGTCGTCGCCCGCGACGGCGCTGAGGCCCTGGACTACCTGCTCGGAACCGGCTCCTATTCGGGAAGGGACGTGAGCGTTTGGCCGGCCGTGACGCTGCTCGACCTCAAACTGCCAAAGGTCGACGGCCTCGAGGTCCTCCGGCGCATCCGGGCGGACGTGCGCACGAAGTATCTGCCCGTCGTCGTTCTCACGTCTTCGAAGGAGGACGAGGACATTGCTCGGAGCTACGCGCTCGGCGCGAACGCTTATGTTCGCAAGCCGGTGGACTTCACGCAATTCGCCGAGGCCGTCAAGGCGCTAGGCCGTTTTTGGCTGCTACTGAATGAGCCTCCTCGCCTGGGCCGCGCGCCATGAGCGGTCTCCGCGTCCTCATGGTCGAAGACTCGGAGACCGACGCGAAGCTCGTCGCGCGCGAGCTGCGCCGGTACTTCGGCGCCGTCGAGATCGAGCGCGTCGAGACGGGCGAAGCCATGCGGGCGATGCTCGACGCTAGGCCCTGGGACGTCGTCGTCTGTGATTGGTCGCTGCCCGGGTTCGGCGCGCGGGCGGCCCTCGACATCGTCAAGGAGATGCGGCTCGACATCCCCTTCATCATCGTCTCCGGAGCGGTGGGAGAGGAGAATGCCGTCGCCGCGATGCGCGCGGGCGCGCACGACTACATGCTCAAGGACAATCTTGTCCGGCTGACCGCCGCGGTCGAGCGCGAGCTGAACGACGTACAGCGGCGCCGTGAGTTGGGGAGGCAACGCGACGAGGAGAGACGGTTCTTCGACCTCTCCCTTGACATGATGTGCGTCGCTGGGTTCGACGGTTATTTTAAGCGGCTGAACTCGGCGTGGGAGGCCGTCCTCGGCTGGACCGCGGACGAGATGCTTGCGGTGCCCTGGCTCGATCTCGTCCACCCCGACGATCGCGAGGCCACGGTCGAAGCCGGTGGCAGGCTGGCTGATGGCCACGTCGTCGCGTTCGAGAATCGGTATCGATGCAGGGATGGGAGCTACCGCTCGCTTCAGTGGGCGGCGGCGCCGTTTCCAGCCGAGCGGGTGATCTTCGCGACCGTGCACGATATCACGGCTCGAAAAGCGGCGGAGTCGGCGCTTCGAGCTTCCGAGGTGCTTTACCGCGCGCTCTTCGACCACAGTCCGTTCTCGAAATGGGTCTACGATGTCGAGACGCTGCGATTCCTCGCCGTCAACGACGCCGCGGTCCGGCACTATGGCTACTCACGCGACGAGTTCCTGGCCATGAGGGTCTTAGACGTTCGCGAAGACATGGAGAAGCTGGTTTACGACCTCGAGGTCGCGCCGGTCGGGCCCCACGACCTCGTGGTCGTCCATCGAATGAAGGACGGCACGACCTTCGAAGCGCACGTCACGAGCCACCCGCTCTACATCGGTGGGCGCGCGGCGAGACTCGTTGTCGCGCAAGACGTGACCGCGACGCGGCGGCTCGAAGCGCAGCTCCGCCAGGCGCAGAAGGTGGAGGCCATCGGCAGCCTCGCGGGCGGCGTGGCGCACGACTTTAACAACATACTCTCGGTCATTCTCGGCTACACGTCGATGATTCTCGAAGTGCTCCCGACGAACGACCCGCTCCGGGAGGACATCGTGGAAGTGCACAAGGCGGGGCAGCGCGCGACCCACCTCACGCGCCAGCTACTTGCCTTCAGCCGCCGGCAGGTCCTCGAACCGAAGGTCGTCGACCTTGGGGAAGTCCTCGCGGGTATGCAGACGATGATCCGTCGCCTCGTACGCGAGGACGTCGAGGTCATCATGCCTGACTTTAGGGCGTCGAGCCGCGTGCTCCTCGACCCAAACCAGCTGGAGCAGGTCGTCCTGAACCTGGCCGTCAATGCGCTCGACGCGATGCCGAAGGGAGGGCGGCTCACGTTCGAGGTCGCTGCGCTGGATATCGGTTCCGAGCTCGCCTGCGAACACCCCGGCTTGAGCCGGGGACCCCATGTTGCGATGATTGTCAGCGATACGGGATGCGGGATGGACGCGGCCACACGGGCGCACGTGTTCGAGCCCTTCTTCACCACGAAGGCAAAAGAGCGCGGTACGGGACTCGGGCTCTCGACGGTCCTCGGCATCGTCGAGCAAAGTGGAGGCCAGATCTGGGTGGACAGCGAGCCCGGACATGGCGCGACGTTCACGATGTGCTTCCCGCGAGCGACCGCGACCGCGACCAGTCTCCCCGCAAGCTCGCACTTCACGACGGCAACGAACGTCGCGCGTTGCACGGAAACGATTTTGCTCGTCGAGGACGACGAGCAAGTGAGAACGCTCGCCAACAGGGTGCTGCAGAGGCAGGGCTACGAGGTTTTGGAGGCGCAGGGCGGCGGCGACGCTCTGCTCCTCTTCGAGCGCCACGAAGGGTCGATCGACCTCCTCCTCACCGACGTCATCATGAAGCACATGAGCGGACCGCAGTTGGCCGAACGTCTGGTCCGCGTTCGCCCCGACCTGCGCGTCCTCTTCATGTCCGGGTACACCGACGACCTTCTCGCAGCGCACGGTGTCCTGGGTCTCGACGTCGCGCTTCTACAAAAGCCGCTCACGCCCCTTGCGCTTCTCCGGCAAGTGCGTGACGTTCTCGACGCACACGCGGGGAGGGGCACAGCGACGAACAGCATCGTTCCACGAAGCGAGGCCATCGTCCTCGTCGTCGATGACGACGATACCGTCCGGGCGCTCGCGCGCCGGCTTCTCGGCTCGACCGGGCTCACGCTCATCGATTTCGGGTCTAGCGAGGAGGCGCTCGCGCTCGATGAAAAGACGCTGTCTTCCATCGGGCTGCTGCTCACGGACGTTGTGATGCCGAACATCGATGGGCACGAGCTCGCGGTTCGCCTTCGCAAGCGTCGGCCGACGCTCCCGGTTTTGTTCATGTCCGGGTACCCCTTCGACGTGGTCGCGGGACGTGGTGTCGGCGCCTCCGACGATTTCATGGCCAAGCCGTTCACGGCGCGACTCTTTCGCGAGCGCATCTTGCGCGCGCTCGCGAACCTGCCGGCGTGATCGCCGCCCTCTTTCGCTTCACCATCGAGAACGGGCGGGAGTCCGACGTCCGCGCGGACTTCGTAACGCGAGCGAGAGAGGTCGAACGCGTGCCCGGTTTTCTTGGCTTGGAGGTTTTTCAGAATGGAACCACGTTCGTCCTGCTGACCCGGTGGACGGATGAGCAAACCTTCCGGACTTGGCACGACAGCGCGCAACACTGCGAGTCGCATCCACTGATCCCACCCGGCATCAACCTCGATCCAGCCGAGACCTTGATGGTCGTAGGCGAACGCATCGACTCCGCGACCTCCGAGGGCGATCTCGGAGCGATGAGCCTCGATTTGTTTTTGCCGCTCGCACGCGTGATAGGAAGCGGCAGTACACTTCATGTCGTGACGCTCGACAATTCCGGGGGCGTCTCGTACGCGAACGAAGCGTTCCGCAAGGCCGCGGGGCGCGATGTCGACGGCGTCGCGCTCAGAGAGCTCGTGAGCGTCGATAGCCGCGCGAGCCTCGACGCGCACCTTGCGGGCGACGGCGTGGAACCGTTGATCTTGCAGCTCTCCCCCCGCGACGGCGAGCTGCGCAGCCTTCGTGCGGTCGTCCAGCGTGGGCCGCGAGGGGGATTCGCACTCATCGCGGAGCCGCCGACCGACGACCACGCGGCCCTCGAAGCAACGCTCGGCTGTCTCAACAGCGAGCTCGCCGTTCTGGCTCGCGAAAACGCGCGTCAGGCGCGAGCCCTGGAAAAGGCGAACCGAGAGCTGCGCGAGGCCCACTGGCATCTCGAGAAGATCTCGGAGGTCCTTCCGATGTGCATGTCGTGTCGCGCCGTGAAGACGGGTGAAAACACATGGGAGGACGTGGCAACGTTTCTAACGAATAACAGTGACTTCCTCAGTCACGGCTACTGCGGCAGCTGCGCCGCGCGAATGCTCGCGGAGGACGACTGATGGATCTTGTCGCTCGAGCGGCGCTCGCCAATGCCCTGATGTGCGACGATCAGACTCCCGCGGCGGTCACCGCTGCGTTCTTGTCACGCCATCCCGAGTGGGCAGCGCGCTTTGGCGAGGCGGGGCGACAGCGCTGCACGGAAGATGCGCGGCTGCGTCTTGGTTTCCTCGCTGGCGCGGTGCAGGCCGGCGCACCCCAGCTCTTCGCCGACTATGCGACGTGGTGCGCCCAGACGCTCGCGTCGCGAGGCATCGATCACGTTCATCTCGCCGAGCATCTCGAGCTGCTCGCGATGGGGCTCGTCCTCGAACCGGAGGCGCGCGACATCGTTTATCGCACCATCGACGCTGCCCGGCTGGCGCTTGCGAACGGCTTGTCGACCGAGGTACACGACTCGGTCGCCGAGACGCCCTTGTGCATCGCGTATTTGACGGCGGCCCTCGGGGGTCGCCGTGACGCGGCGTGGGACGTGACCAGGCAGGCGCTTCGAGAGCGCTACTCCGTCGCGCGGATTTATCGTGACGTCGTGATCGCGGCGCAGCTGCGGCTCGGCGAGCTCTGGGCGGAAGCGAAAATTACGGTCGCGCAGACGCACATGGCCTCGAGCGTCACCCAGTGGGTCATTACGCATCTGTATGCGGAGATCCCGGGGGATCGATCGAAGGGAAGCGCACTCATCGTCGGCGTTGAAGGAGAGCTCCACTCACTTCCGGCACAGCTCGCAGCTGACCTACTCGAGCTCGACGGGTGGGATGTCGCCTTCGTCGGAACGAATGCACCGCTGCAGCGGGTGCTCGCCACCATTGAGGCGCAAAAGCCAGACGTCGTCGGCTTTTCGGCGACGATGCCTTCCAGTCTGCCTCGTACCGTTACGATGGCTCGAGCCTTACAAGCAAAGTTCACTACGTTGCGAGTCGCGGTGGGGGGCCGCGCGTTTTTCGGCGCGAGCAAGCTTGTCAGCGAGCTCGGCGTCGAGCTCGCGCCGTAGTGAGGCCGACAGTTCCCTCTACGCGGCGCCCGCAAGGCGGAGGACCGCGCTTTCCCGGCGCGAGGGCGCTCCGCGGTAGAAGCAGGCACGAGCGTTGGGCGGGCGCGACCAGAATGCAGTCGGATGCAATCGCGGCCTTCACGTATCCCCTGCACGGAGACACGTTCTCGACTGACGGCTCGTGATGGGCGAGAGTCGCGAGCGTGGAAGTTGGCTTAGCTCGGCGCAGGCTTTTGTTCCGCGGGCGGCACCGTGATGGGGCCGAGCGGCATCGCGAGCTCT
>JANXOF010000031.1 GCA_025353725.1 Polyangiaceae bacterium
CACGAGTGTCTCCACCTACTGCTGCTTCAACGAGGCCGCCGTTCATCACGGCGGATATGTGCGAGAAGTGCGGGGCGACGCAGCAGTACACATGCCTGCTTCAACGAGGCCGCCGTTCATCACGGCGGATATGCAGGGGAGTAGGGACCATCGTTGTCGACACGCTCCAAGGTTGCTTCAACGAGGCCGCCGTTCATCACGGCGGATATGTGGGCTCACTACGGTTATTGAGGAGTTAGAGGGATAGCTTCAACGAGGCCGCCGTTCATCACGGCGGATATGTCTTTCTTGGTGAGGCGGGTGACGCTGAGTGTGCCTGCTTCAACGAGGCCGCCGTTCATCACGGCGGATATGCTCTCAGTCGCTCACCGCGAAGCCATAGCCCGTTGGCGCTTCAACGAGGCCGCCGTTCATCACGGCGGATATGTCCTACGAGCAGACCGTCGACCAGGTGCGGGCCTACCTGCTTCAACGAGGCCGCCGTTCATCACGGCGGATATGCAACGGGCGGGACCATGGGGTCCACTGCATCCCTCACGCTTCAACGAGGCCGCCGTTCATCACGGCGGATATGCGCTGCCGTGCTGGCCGTTGCAATGCGTGTGAAGCCGCTTCAACGAGGCCGCCGTTCATCACGGCGGATATGGTCTCCGGACAGAAACTGGTAAACCAGAGGCGAAGACAGCTTCAACGAGGCCGCCGTTCATCACGGCGGATATGGCGCGCTCGCGTGCATGGTAGCGCGCGCGGAGGGACTCGCTTCAACGAGGCCGCCGTTCATCACGGCGGATATGGGAGAAGCGCGAGCGAAAGCTTGTGCACGCTTCAAGGCTTCAACGAGGCCGCCGTTCATCACGGCGGATATGTTACCTTGCGCAACAACTACGGTGCGTAGAGAAGTAGCTTCAACGAGGCCGCCGTTCATCACGGCGGATATGGCTGACGCGCAACGGGACTCGGCTCTGGTCTGTGCTGCTTCAACGAGGCCGCCGTTCATCACGGCGGATATGCTTGAGCACGCGGAGGGCGACGGTGCGCCCGTCGAGCGGCTTCAACGAGGCCGCCGTTCATCACGGCGGATATGACCCCCCGCCAAACCGGAACGAAACCGAGTAGTTGCGGTCCGATCTGCGAGCGGTCCCGAACCAAGGAACGCGACCAGCGCACCTCGGGTCATACAAACAAGAAATACCAGGACATTTCAAGAGACAAGCGCTTGCGAGTGGGCCGCAGCAATTCACCATCACTTCACCGCTCGCACAACCGCGTCGACCAGTTCGCCAAGCTCGCCCACCCCAAGCCTTAGAACGGCGGTCCAGGTCTTGCCGTCTCGACGGGCCACGACATCTGCGTGGTACCCGGCCTTACGCAGGGTGGCTTGAGCCACACGTACGACACGCGCGGCCGCCAGTTCCTCGGGTGAGCGTTTAGTTGTCGCCCTAGCAAGCTCGCGCCGTTTGGTCGAGATCTCACGGATCGACAGCTTCTTCACGTCGACGGGCTTCTTGTCTTTCACACCGCTCACCCCGGTGGCAATCAAATCGCCGACCGTATCGGGCTCGGGGGTCTGCTTCGTGAATCGAATCAGTTCGTAGGCTTTCTCCGAACCGAGTTCGATGGCTTCTCCCCTCGGGACTGCTCGGGCAATCGCAATGAGCTTCGAAGCCTGGGACCGACTCATCACGTTTCGCCCTCGAAGCAGCTCACCGAACGACGCAAACCCAGCATGCAAATAGAGCTTCTTATCAACGATTTGTTTCAGGGCCACGCCAATATCGTAAAAGTCCTCGACAATTCGGGCCTTACGACGCTCGATTGTGGAAAGAAGCGCCTCCAGCAGCTTCGCCGAAGCGGGGCTTGCCTTGAGAGCCGCCTTCGCAGCTCCCCGAACTACCGCGAGCTTCGCGCTTCCCTTAGTTGACGCCATCCCTTTGCTCCTCCGTAGGTTCGCCGCGGTGTCCAGGCGCCTGGACACGGACGAAGTTAGACAATGATGGCACATCTCTCAGGCACGGTGTACGCCTTCCCGATTGAGGTGACCGAAGTATTCCCGCGGCCCTCCACCGGTCCCACATCCACGAAGAGCACCTGATCTTCGCGATGGTCAATCTCGGCGGAGAGGCGCGACCTGAGCGATACAAGCTCACTCGCCGACAGCTCGCAGCGAAACACTGAAAGCTGCACATGATCGCCAAATCCGCGCAGTGTCCGAAAAACACGGCGAAGGCGTTTCGGACAACAAATATCGTAACTTACGACGAACGCTTGCCGCATCGCTTACCTCGTTCGGAAAGCCGGATACTCAGACGCCTCACCAAGAAGCAATCGGCCGAATACACGCGCTTGCACCTCCAGCACTCGGCGATAGCTGATTCGGTAGTCAAATGTCGGGTGAGTGACGAGTTGATCCATCCGCCGCTCGTAGGCATACAGAAACTTCTTCCGACCGCTCGGATTGAGCGAGCACGCGTCGCGGCGAACGACGAAGTCGTTTTCGTCGATCACGCCCGTGTTGAGCGCTCCAATCACGCACGAATCTGCAACGATGGGCCGAAACTCCTCCATTAAGTCAAGAGCGAGCGCGGGTCGCCCAAACCTGGGACGGTGAAAAACACCGAGCAACGGCTCGAGTCCAGCCTTCGCGATAGCGACGGTAAACTCCTTCGTCAGCAAGGCATAGGCGAACGAGAGAAGCGCATTCAGCGGGTCGCGCGGAGGACGCCGATTTCGCCCCGCTTCGTCGAACTTCGCCGCAATGGCCGAAGGCGCTTTGAGCATGCCTCCGAACGCGCCGAAGTAGACCCGGGCCGCCGCGCCTTCCAGCCCAAGCAACGACTCCGCGGCCTCGCACGCCTCGGCTTTCTTAGCGAGCTGCTCGAGCTCGAAAAGGACGACTGCAGGCGCGGCGTCATGATTGCGCCGAAGGATGGTGCGCGAGTTCCGAATTTTCGAGGCGACGATTCCCCGCGCCACCCGAAGGCAAAAAGCAGTGTCTCGAAGACGCTCATGCTGAGCCATTCGAAGTTCGATATTCTTCGTCCCAAGCCCCCCTAAGAGTCCATAAAAGTAGCCACCGTGGCTGAAGAACGCAGTCGGAACATCGTTTTCCAGCAAGGCCCGCATCGCCTGAGTTGACACTTGCACGGCACCGTACACGGACACCGAAGACGTATTCAAAATACGCGCCCGATGTTTCTCTTCCTTGGTCACCACTTCGAGCTCATCGCCCACGATTCCGACGCGCCCGCCCTGCGCCTGCACGTGCAAAGGGAGAGTGTCGTCGCGCGCGGGAACGAGTCTCCTGACTTTGGCGTCGTCGTCGTCCAAAAGCTCACGCAGCAGTCGAGTCTCGTCCGGCAAGCAAATGCCCGCGAGCGAGCACCCGCCGCACTTCGGACTCGCCACGAGAGGCGGCGGCATCTCGCCTTGCGTTACGAGCTCCCGAGCGCGAAGTACCGCTTGTCGCACAACGCCTTCGAGCTCGGCATTCACGTCGACTTTCACGCGGCGCTTCGACTTCGCGAAGTAGAGGCAGCCATACGGAACGCGATACCCGTGCTCCCGAAGCAGCATCACCTGCGCGGCGACTTGAGCGCGCTCCGGTAGATACGCGCCCTCGGTCACGTCTGGAATCCTACCGCGTTTGTATTCGACGGGAATGACCTCGCCATCACCGCCCTCTTCCACGAAATCAATCGTCGTCGTGATTCCAAGAATCGAAGACGAAAGCGAAACGCTGGTCGCCTTGTAGGGAGGAACCTCGCCCTCTTCCTCCTCGCCGTCTGCTGGAGGCAGGTCTCCTTTTTTCTCGTCCGTGCGCTTATGAACGGCCTGCCCATCAAGCGTGTACGCATTGTCAGCCCACTCCCCCTGAGCCCACTCGAGATAGAGAAGGCGCTCGCAAAACAGCACTTCATTCAGCATCCGAGCCGGCACAAGGTCGGGCGGGGGCGAGCGAAACGGAGCCAGAGGAAGGTGTTTGGCGCGGAGGTTCTCTAGAGGCTCCGCGGGCTTGTCGTTAGGTTGGCCGTTCACTTGAGGCGCCCTTCGAACAATCCAAGCCCGAAATGCGATCCGTATCCAAGCGCGAGCGGCCCCCTCACTTCCTCCGCAAACTCGAGTCGCAGTGAAAGGCCGAGCGTACTCGGTGGTGGGCGGTCCGCGCGGGCGCGAATAAATTTCCGAAAGCGCGGACAAGGGCGCTCGGGCGTGGAGCCGGACCGAATGACTAAATCGGCAGCAAATCTCCCCGCCACGGCGTCGGCCGCAGGCAAATACCTGCCCCCCTCGACGCTCACCTCAACATCGATTCGGGTTGCCTCCGGAAGGTTGCGTTGACGAAGCTCGCGCTGCACCTGCCCGTGCAGTGCGTCTCCACCCTTCGCTTTCAAAAATCGCGACGGGACGAAGGGCGTCACGCTGCGGAACGCACGCGCCGCCCGTGTGACGGGAACGGCGTCGGCGAACGACTCAAGAGTCCCCAAGCCGGCAATCGTCGTATAGAGCTTTGGCAAATCCTTCGCAAAGGTCTCACGAAGCTGAAAGAGCGCGTCGCAAGCATCGGCGTCGAGCCCCATCGGACAGTGCACGAGCACGTGATCGATTCGGCCCTCACTCCGACCGAGCGTCAACGGAAATAGGCTCGCATGCTGATGGCCCAAAATCTTCTCACCGTCGTCCCATAGCCCCGTGAGCCACGAGTTCGCTTTGCCGTTTTCTGCCTTTCTCGCCAGAGCCTTGTGAATCGCGTCCATGAAGCGAACTGCATTCGTGAGCGGCGGGAACAGGTCCACGTTTTTCGTATCGGACGCGACGGCAACGAGCGCCGTCGTGGGCCGTTCCGCTGAATGACGAGGAGCCGAAACGACCCGCGGAATCGTCGATTGACTTTCGCGGTAATATCCGACCCACCGCGTCCCGGGGGGCTGACTCCATCCCTCGCGCCGAAGCGTCGCGGTATCCTGAAGTAGCGCGTCTACCACCCCACGGGGCAGCCGAGCTTCGATGCGCGCGACGTCCTTGGTCGGAAGCCCTTTGAAGGTCTTCCCTTTGGCGGTGGCTTTGGCGCACTCCTGAGCCTCCGTCTTCGCGACCTCCTTGGCAACGAGGCTCGTACGCCAGGCTGAGTACGAACGAGTGTCTTCCGGTGCAAGCAATTCGATTGGCTCGAAACCGGGTCCGGGCGGCGGACTCCCAGGTGAAAGCCAGTCGAGTCCCGCTGGCGCGGCATCGGCGAGCGCGGCCTCGACCCACGCTTCTGCACGACCGAGATACGGCTGCGCCTTCAGCAAGCTTGCCAACACGACGCGGCAAGCCTCCGGAAGACCTGTAGGGAACCTCACGTACATCCGGTTGCCCGCCGAGAATCGAAGAAAGGCATCGATGACCTTCGTCGTGTTCCCTTTAAAAGGAGGCATGTAGTGGCGCGTATGGCTCGTCGTTCCTTCGGGGAGGGCATACGAGGGTGGCGAAGCCGCGAGCAGGTCGAAAAGCTCTCGCGCGGCTCCCTCAATTCCACTCCACCCAAGCCTCGAAAAACCGGTGGCCACGAGAGCACGGAGGATTCGATAGGGGCTCGGTGGCCATTCCAAAAGGCCCTCATTCACGTGGCTACCCCATGGCGTCGCGTGGTAGCGCCCCGCTACGAAGTGGTACTCGAGGATCGTTTCGTGGTTGTCTCGAGGAGTTCTGGCACTCACGCCTTGAACTCCACGGTGGTCACACCCTTCTCACCCGCGAATTTCGAGGCGCACGTCGCAATCGCGGCTGGAAGGTCCGCCGTGATGTCTGCAAGCGAGGGCAAGGCAAAGCCCACGGGCCGCGTCGCTGCTACCGGGGAATCACTGGCAATTTGGAGGTCGCATGCCGTTCGAAGGCGCAAGCGACCATCGAGGAGTTTTCGAATTTTGTAGAGCGCAAGCAGAACGAGGAGGCGTTCGGCATCGGCCCCGAGCGCAAATCCTCGGATCTCCTCAAGGTCTAGATTGAAGTAAGCCACGATGCGTCGTGCAGTGAACTCGTCGCGCTGGAAGGGAACGTTGCCGAATCCTTCCTTCGCCTCGCCGCTTGGATTAACGTGATCGTTCTTGACCCCTCCAGAGGCTGCCACTTGAACGTCTTCGGCTTCGATGAAGGCGGAGAGTGCTCGCTCTATCCGCAACCGACCGCCGACGAGCTCCTTCTTGGCGAGAAATACCCCATGCAAGAGCGCGTTAGCATCGTAGTGAAAAACGATATCTGCCAGTTTTGCGCGAGAGATAGCCCCGTGCTCAAGCTCTTTCGTGCGCTTTTGAAGCGCCTCGAAGAAGCTCTTGTTCTTGCCCTCTAGAATGTACGGGGAGTTCAAACGATGAGCCTCCGTAATCGAGCTCGTGAGGTAGGCTCCGTTTTGTTCAACCCGTATGTATGACAGGCCAGCTAGCTCGTGCGAGAGCCGATTCTCCACGGAATCCCAACAAACGGTCTCAAGGCGATTCGCCATGCTTTGGGCGCTCTCGACCAAGAGCCGCGTTCCTTCGGCAGTCTGGTAAGTTGCGGCGCCCAAATCGGGAAAGCCGGTAGGCTGAAACCGTGTACCTTGCACGGGCTTTAGGTTTACTTCAAAAAGAAGACGTGTCGGCCGAGTAGCGGTGTCGAGCAGGCCTTTGGTATCGACGTTCATGCGTTTACATCCCGGGTTTTGGAGACAAATGGTTTGGTCAATCGAGTGAGAAGACGGCCGACGTCGTGCTCGGAAATGGGAATGGCAACACACGCTCCGAGCCGCATCGCGAAGGCGGGGTCGCCTGCCACGACCCGAATCTTCGGACGAAGGCTCGAGGCGACAAGTCGACTCGCCATCCGCGCCGCCGCTTCTTGAAGCCTGCCTGCAGCAAGCAAACGGAGCGGCGTCGCGTCAAGCCGCGGAACGAGTGAACGAACTTTTTGGGGGAGGTGCGACAGCCGGACGAGCGCATGCAAAGCATCCGGCTCTCCGAAGTCTGGCGGCATCTCGTAGGAAACTTCAGCCCAGTTCACGGAAAGAAGGCCTCGCGCGAGGCGGGCAACTCGAAGCTCGTCGAGGCTACCTTCGAGAAAGCGACGAACATCTTCGAGCGCCGCGAAGCGCTTACCTTGCAAGGGAAAATGGTGGGCACCCAGGCGAATTCCGTCGACGACGCGCCGGAGCGCGATTGCAGTGAGGTCGGAGACAAGGCTTCGGCCTTGCCAAACCACACTCGGATCGCGCACCAACCCCTCTGCAGTCGTGTCGAATGCGAAAAACTTCGGCGGATCAAGCGGCAGCGCGTTGACTCGGACCGGACCGAGCGACGTGTCCGACTGAGACGAAATCGCTATGGCAAGGCGCGCTTCCGTGGAGCCGTCGTCTACCAGCTCTACCCACTTGGGAGACAACTTCGGAAGCGGGCGCAAGTTCGCAGACTTCGTACTCTTCGGCGTTGCGAGAAAGCTATGTTCGACCTCACCGAGCACCGAGATGAGCTCACCCCACGTTGCAGGCGTTGCAGTGGGGAACGCGGCGGCAAGCATGGCCTGCTCGATGCGGCGCTGACCGCGAGCGAGCGACAATGGCGCCCCCGGCTTTCCAGAGGCGAAAGTGAGGGTTCGCACGAAACCGTCAAGTTCGTCCAAAACCCGCACGTCGGGCGTGTGCTGAACCTGGAGTCGACCGACCGGCACTGCCAGATTGGACAAGCCGTTTCGCTCGAAGTAGCCATAGCGAACGAACTCCGTCACACCCCGCGCTACGCCTAACTTTGCGAGTGCCCGACTGGCTTCAAGCGTCCCGCGTGCTTGCGAATGCCCTCCGTGAAGACGCCCTTCATCGAACAAGGACGACACTTCCGCGAACGTAGACGGCCCCCGCCAAAGCGGCATCCACTGCTCACCACGCGACGACGCGTCGGCGGGCGAGGCGCTCGCGTAACCGGCGCCTTGCGACCGGAGGGCAAAAGGAGCCGCCGCATTCGTCAATTCGCTCGAGTCCAAACGCCGCACCGATGCAACGCGCATCACGAGGGCGCCTTCCAGCATGAGCACAAAGTCCCAAGCGTTGACGAGGCTTCCCGCGTCAAAGCCCGCCGTACCGTTCGCGCCGCCCGCCGCGCCCGGATAGAACTGGCCAATGGCTTTATCTCGCAGACCGTCTGCGACTTCGCGAAACAGCGCTAGGCGGACCATCGCTCGGCTGTCGTCGTTCGCCACGCCAGTGTCGGGGTCGAAGATCTCGGTCAAGCGTTGCATGTAGTTGTTGGTAAAGTCGAGGCGGCCGTCGTTTCCTCCGGTTCCGAGAAGTGCCGGAAACCGCGGCTCTCCGTCACCGTCTAAAGTAAAGGCGGCGCGTAACCACGCGTAGCTCTCATCATCCCAAGCGGCGATGCAACGCCTGAGCATCAACGCCTTGTCGTCACCCGCGGGACGTTCATCGAGCCCCCGGGCGCACGTCTCCGCGTTGGCTATCGCCGTACGGTACGAAGCGAAGCGCTTTGCGGTCGAATTACGGAGAACGCCAAAACCGTCTTTGTTATCTCCTGGGTAAAACCCACTCCCGCCATTCCACGGACTGAGGAGCGGCGTCGGCGCGTAGTTATCAAGGAAAAAGCCAACGAGCGACTCCTCGTCCAAGAATGACGTCAGGCAAAAGCTGCCGTCTTTCCAAAGGCCGCGGACGTTTGGGTCCGCTTGCCGAGCAACCACGCGCAAAATGCCGAGCGCCTTAAGGTAGTGCGCAAGCGGAGTGGGCGTGCAGCCTCGAAGGACGTGAACATGCATTTGCGTCACGGGGAGACCTCTGGAGCAAGAGCCGAAGCTCGCCAATCCGCAAGCCGCAACACGGTCTCGAGAAACGCGAGCGAGAACGGGCCGTACACTAGGAGTAAGCGTTGGCAGCGGTCTGTCCATGACGCGCCGTATTGCGTTCCAAGCCCCATCGCCGCCAACGAGAGCGACAACGGCACCGGCGGCAACTCTACCCCTGCTCCACCTGCACCGACGCCTGCAAGCGCCAACGAAGGAATCACGTCAGCACTACCCGCGACGCTCGTTTCACCGACGATTCCATGAATAGCACCCAGTCCAGCGTCCATATCCTGTGGAGTACTTGCCAATCTTCCGCGCACTTTTCCGTGATGCGCACAAACGAGGTATGCGACGAGATCGAACTCTTCGGCGTCTAACGAGTTCAGTTCCTCGGCAAGCGGATTACCTTCGATGCGGTCGGTCGCCGCAAGCTCTGGGACGGTCTCGGAAAGTAGCGCCAACACCTCGCG
Source organism: Polyangiaceae bacterium (assembly GCA_025353725.1). Taxonomy (GTDB): domain Bacteria; phylum Myxococcota_A; class Polyangia; order Polyangiales; family Polyangiaceae; genus Labilithrix. The sequence continues at coordinate 9,270 of JANXOF010000031.1, forward strand.
GTGCGGCCCAAGGAGTGCTGGGTGGTCGGGATTTCGGCGACGGAGAACTTCGAACAGAAGCAACGTACTCGCCAGCTCGTGACGGAAGCCCGGCCGCTGCGGATACGCAGGTCTTCGAAACGCTGAGCGTGGCGCCTTGGCCAAGTCGCTTCGTTTGCCGAACGGCACATCTGCAGCACGTGCGCTCTCCGAAATGGCCGTCTGAAACACGGAATGCGCTTTTCCTGCGTCGTGCCACCGCCCAGCAAGCGAAAGCAACTCGGCAAGTCGACTCGGCAGCTCGAATAGCCTGGCGATGCGCCCGACCTCGACCGCGGTTTCGTATCCGTGAAGGCGAATGGTCTTGTATCCTTCGGCTACCGAGAGCGCGTCATCGTCGTTAGCGAGGCTTGCTTCCATCATGCGGTCCTTCAAATTGACCGCTTTGACTTCGACTGGCATAACCTCGGACGTCGCTCCGCCGTTCCAGCCCGAGGCGATATCGTAGCCGCCGGCCGTCGAAGCCAGGAGGAGTGTCATCCCCGGAACCACGGTGTCGCCGCGCCGGAGCTTCCTCCATTCGTTCTTTATGAAGTCGAATACGAAGACGTCTTTTTTTTCCTTCTCAAGGAAGCTCCTCATCTCGCCAATCGGCACGGGACACAGCTCATCCCTCGAGGGCCAAGGCGTGTCGCGCAAGGTTCCCGGCTTGCCTTCTACCTTCCGCCAGAACGCCGAGACATCGCGGTCGTCGCCAGAACGGATATATCGGCCTACGTCTAGGTCTGCGCCGCTAAGGTCGGCCGAGGTGTCAAAAAGCTCGTCGAAGTCGGGCCGGCGGAGAACGCTCGCAGGCTCGTAAGGATAGAGCGCGGCAAGCGTTGCGGGTTCATTGTCTGCCAGCTCTTCCTCGAAAGCCTCGAGCGTCCTTGGTCCAACGTCCTTCGGTCCTGCCATGAGCGAGGCAAGCGCGTGGTCGGAGCCAACGAGGGACATCAACGTGTAAGGCCGCGCATCAGACGCTTTTGCAGGCGGTGCCGACACGACAAACACTCGACCACCCTCCCCGGCGTAGCGCGCGCAACGACCTATTCGCTGAACAAGCGAAGACCACGGAGCGAGGTCGCTGATGAGAAGGCCAGCTGAAATGTCGACTCCGGCTTCGACGACTTGAGTGGCAATGATGACTCGGCCTTCCGGCGGGAGATTCGCAGGTTTGTTGGCGTCGCGATTCAGGAAGTTCCACGCACGTCGTTCGTGCCCACGAAATCGCGAATGCACGATCCGTAAGTCGGGACAGGGAACCTTGTCGCGCTTGAATGCTTTGGGCAGTGCGTCGGCTACCTTATTTGCGCGGTCCACCGTGTTTACGATGACGAGCGATAGCTCACCCGGTCGATGTTCTTCGACAACAAGCTTGGCAACCTCGTCAGGAGTTCTCAAGTCTCTCCGCAACGCGAGCGATTTGTTTACTTTCCACAGCCCCTCGGTTCGCTCAGCTCGGTCGATTGAGGTTCGTGGCAGGTGCGGAACGCGCTCCCTGAAATCGACGCTCTCGAGCCACGACGTCTGAAGCGTGGCGCTCATCCACCACGTAACGGCTGGCCGAAACGACGGACGACCCGCAGCGCGGTCCGAATTGCGGAAAGCTGCGAGCTGAGTCGTCGTGGCAAGCCCAACGTCCATAAGCTGCACTTCGTCCGTAACCCAAAGCGTGTCCGAATGAAGTGCACCAAACTCCATAGGCCAGAGGCCGCGCGTCGACGCGTACCCACGATTCAAGGCGCGCGAGAGCAGCATGTCCTGCGTTCCCACGATAATTACGGGCTCGTCGAGCGCGTCGAGCCAGCGAGCCGCCTCCCGCCCTCCGAGAAGTACGTGAACTGGCACGTCGAGCCCTGCCGCTTTGACCCAACCCGAAAGCGCTTGCTCGGTCTGTTCAACGAGTACGCGCATGGGAAGGCAGAAGACGAGCCGCCGCGGCCATGTGTCGTCTTTGCGAACGCATCTGTGAAACAGCCACGAAAGCGCTGTACCAGCTGTTTTCCCGAAGCCTGTCGGCACACGAAGGACGCGGTCGCGGGAAGTCGCTTCCGCGGCAAGCCCAGCCTGCCACGGATAGGGAGGAAGACCTGTCACGTTCTTGAACCATTCCTCGTACGTGGTCATCTCGTTCTCTCGCCTTTCGCGTTCATCAAGTCACCACCCCAACCGCCGCGGCTCCGCGTCCAGGCGCCTGGACATCCGTGTCCAGGCGTCTCGACACGGAGCAGAAGTGCCTACGGGCACCTCACCCTTGTCGCGACCTTCGAGCCTCCCCGCGCGAACATGGTCGAACCGCCCAAGCAACCCGTCACGTCGCTCTCGCAGAGCACTTCTCGTCATTCTTGTCGTCGTCCCCGGAACTGGCTAAGGCACGCACCGTACTCACTCTGAAGGCAAGCACGGCAAGTCAGCACGGCCTTCTGCATTGTCGAAGAGAGCACGGGTTGCGACCCGTGCATATACTCCTTAGGGAGTATCCTAAACGCGCTACATTCCAACGTTGCACGCCGGAGGAGAGTGCGCGCGTTGGGACAAATAGGCGACATGTAAGCTGTTCGCTAGCGTATCGTGCGAGACAAATCGACTGCAGGTTAGCCGGACGCATTTAGATAACCATAGGTAAGTGTTTTTAATCGTTGCTAATGCGCACTTTACCCCGTCAAAGGCGATTACGTTCTAACAATCACGCGTCTATTCTTATGTCTACTTGTGTGGGCGCCACATTTGTAATTCATTGTGATGATGGCAAATCCACACCCGGGGGAGCTGCGTGAGCGCACCGTGCGAGCGTACGAATCAGGTCCGGGAACGTACGTCGAGATGGCAGAGCGGTTCGAGATCGCGCGGCGGACGCTTCAGCGGTGGACGATGCGGAAGCGAGAGACAGGAGAGATCGAGCCTCACGTCAAAGGAGGCGGCAATCCTTCGCCGGTCGACGTCACGGAGCTACGGCGCGTGATGGCGATACATCCGGACGCTGTCACCGGCGAGCTGACTGTGGCGTACAACAAGGTCCTCGGACGCAAGAGGCGCGTCCACCGCTCCAGCATTCTTCGCGCGCTCCATCGCCTTGGCTACGTGTTCAAAAAACGACCACGGCCCGCGGAGCAGGATCGTCCCGACGTCCAAGAAAAGCGGCGCCGAGTCGTAAACTGGATGCGTCGCGTGGACGCCGGCCGCCTTGTT
>JANXOF010000038.1 GCA_025353725.1 Polyangiaceae bacterium
ATCAGCTCGCGATGCCGCTCGGCCCCATCACGGTGCCGCCCGCGGAACAACAGCCTGCGCCGAGCTAAGCCAACTTCCACGCTCGCGAGTCTCGGTCATCACAGGCTCCAAGTCGAGAACGTGTCTCCGTGCAGGGGATACCGGCGAGCGTGGGATCCTTGTGACCGGACGTCTCGATCGCCTCGGGCGGGACGCGCTCGATATGCACTAGGTGGTTGCGCTGCTTCTCGATCACGGCGTCCGGATCGTGTCGCTGAAGGACGGGATCGACAGCGCCTCGGGCCTCGGCGGGACGGTGCTCAAGCTCTTGACCAACATCCTCGCGGGCTTCGCCGAGTTGGAGCGGGACACGATCCGCCAACGCCTGCTCGACGGTCGCCGTCGCGCCGAGCGGGAAGGCCGCGCCTACGCATCCGAGCCCCGGTATGGCCGGCGCCTCGGAGAGGATGGGAACACCATCGTGGACGACGTGGGCGAGCTGGCAGCCGTCGAGCGCGCCCGAGCGCTCCGCCAGGAGGGGATGTCCTTCCGCGCCATCGCCCAGAGGCTCGGGGACGAAGGCCATCGACCGCGTCGCGCGACGGTCTGGTCGGCCGTCGTGATCCGCCGCCTTGTGCTCGGGGCTCGCGGGGTACCCGTCGCCGTCGGGAAGCGCCTTGGCCGGGCACGGACTGACATCATCCTCCGTCGCCTGCTCGACACCAGCGTCAAGGGCGAGGCATCATCGACCCCGCCGTGAAGTACGACCGCACCGTCATCGCCTATCACGGCTGCGACACCGCCACCGCCGAGGAGATCCTCGCCGGGGGCACGTTCAAGAAGAGCCAGAACAACTACGACTGGCTCGGCGAAGGCATCTATTTCTGGGAGTTCGGTGCCGACCGCGCCGTCCAGTTCGCCGAGTTCCAAAAGGGCATGGGCAAGGTGAAGACTCCCGCCGTGGTGGGCGCCATCCTCCAACTCGGCGAATGCTTCGACCTCATGGACACGCGATTCACGCGAGACCTCGCGAAGGCGTACGCCGCCTTCAAGAAGGTGAAGGCGTTGGCCAAGGAGCCCTTGCCGAAGAACAAGGGAAAGACGCCCGACAAGAAGCTGCGCCACCGGGATTGCGCCGTGCTGAATTTTTATCTCACTGCGCTTGCCGAGGAAGGTCTTCGCTACGACACGGTGCGGTGCGCCTTCGTGGAGGGTGGGCCAGCCTTCCCTGGGAGCGGCATCCGAAGCGAGAGCCACATCCAGATCGCCGTCCGGAATCCAGCTTGCGTGGTGGGGGTTTTCAGGCCCACAATGGAGAAGCCATGAGCCAAAAGGCCAAAAACAAGCGCACCGTGGAGAAAGCCAGCGTCGACGCTGGCACCCAGGTGCGCCGCAAGGTCCTGGCCAAGATGGGCAAGATGTCGCCCGGCGAGCTGTTCGAGCTTGCCGTAAGGGCAGGTATCTACACGGAAAAGGGCAAGCTCACCCGGCCGTACCGGGATGACGCGGGACCCAGCGCCAGCCGACCGACGGACTGACCTCGGGCAAGCCCATCGGGACGGCCGCGGCGCTGACGGCACGTTCGCCCGTCCTGGCCGGCTGGTGGTCTCGTGCTTCGACGTCGTCCGCGCCCTTGCGCGTTGATAGGGTTCCAGGCTCGTCGAGACCGAGCTGGCCTGAAGGCCGAGTAGACCGTTGGCAGCCCGTTGGCGCGGACGACTTCAAAAGCAGTGGACGCAGGTTGATGCCGGTCGAAGCCGTGGTCGCTCGGAACCTCATGAAGTTCCTACGAAAAGTGTGATTTCGTAGCAAGTTCAAGGCGTTGCACATAGACCCCTTTCAAAATTCGATTCCCGGCGCCTCCACCACGGGACCGCGGGAAAACCGCGGTCCCGTTGCTTTGTGGGGACGCGTTGTGCACCGGTTGTGCAGCGCGGAGGCGGGACGTGAGCCACGTGGGTGCTCTACCAGGGGCCGAGCGTTCGAATCAGAATGCCTCAGTCGTGCCCCGCGTCGCGCTTCTGGTCCTGGTGCTCAGGGAGAGGCTCGGTGCGAGGTGCGGGCACAGAGATACTTGGCTACGAAGGCGTCAATGATTGCGTCGCTAATGAACGGGTTGGCCTCGCCGATGCGCCGGGCGACCGCCTCGGCCTCGCTCGGTGATATGCCGCCCGCCGCCGCCGCCAACCCGAGGACCTCCAGGCCCCACATCACGCTCACCCCGTCTTGGCCACATGCGGTGCGCAGCGCCTTGTCGTTGGATACGCAGGTCCACTCGTTGACCTTGGCGAGAAGAAGGCAGATGTGGTCGCGAGGCGAAAGGCGCCCGCGCTTGCGCGCCGACGCATCGAGCATGTCGAGAGTCGGCTCGATCACCACGAGACCAAGGGAGACCGCTTGGTCCTCATCGAGTTCGTCGACCTCGTCCAAGACGGTCGACACGATGTGAACCTGTCCTACGTGGCGCGAGATGACCCCGAGCACGGAGACGTCGGCGTCGCAGAAGTCGATGAGGACGCAGGCGTCGACGATGAGCAGGCGAGGGCCCCCGGACGTCATCGTCTACTCAAGCCACGAGGCCGCCACGCTGCGCATCGTCTTGAGATCGACGTCGAGGATTTCGGCTGCGCGTCCGATCGAAATTTCACCTCGATCCACCCCTTCTTTTACGAGCCGCAACAACCGGTCTTCCACGAAGTCGCACGGAGAAAGGTGCTCCGGCTCCTCGGCTGCCCGAGCCACTGGCGTGGAAGCACTTGCGGAAAACTCTTGAGGGTCGAGACCCTGGGGCTCTTCGACGCCGCGGAGGGGCCGTCCCGTCGACCGCTTGTAGGCACTGTAGAACTGAGGCCAGATTTTCGCCGAGTCTGGCGAGCGGGAGGCGATCCTGTACACGACGGTCTTCCAGCTCACGCGAAAGATGCGCTTGATCTTGAACACGCGCTCGACAAGTCCGAGACCCCGCGCTTCTGCCCACTCCTTCTCGAAGAGGTCCTCGGGCATCAAGAAGTGCGTGGCAAAGAGATTGGCCTCGGCTTCCTGAGTTTCGTCCTCTTCTGCCTGCGCCACGTCGAAGGCGTCGAGATGCAACAGGAGGTGGCCGAGTTCGTGAGCCGCCGTGAAGATCCACCGTTCGACCGAGATGCGATCCCAGCGATTTACGACCACGGCAGGGCCGCCGTCGCCCTCCCCCACCGACAATCCAAAGAACCCTTCCGAGGCGACCGACGGCGTGAAGACCTTCACGCCGTGGTCCTCAAGCAGCCCGCAGATGTCTCGGATTAGCTCGTGCTGGTCTAGTCCCAGCGCTTCCCTTGCGCGCTGAGCGGCACCCACGATGTCTCGGTTCTTCTCGCCTCCAAGCGTGCGCGCGAGCGCAGCAAGTTGGAAAGGCTCGCGCCGGTCGAGAAGCCCTTCCAGTTCGCTATAGTCGTCGAGCCACCGGGCAACGTTGGCGAGCAGGTCCTCTCTCGAAGTCATCTTCTTCTGCGCCCGAAACCGAACGGACCGGAGCTGGCGCACTGGCACCAACAAGTCGTCGGCCTTCACGCCAAGGGCGGACGCCACGCGTCTAAGCGACTCGACGCGCGGTTCGACGATCCCCTCTTCGATCCGGCGGTACCCCTCGCGCGACAGGCCCGCCTGCTCGGCGACGTCGGCCTGGCTTAGCTTCCGACCCGCCCGTACGCGTCGGAGGTTCGTGCTGAGAACGGTCAGGTCCATCTTGATCCTTCCTCATTCAAGGTAGCAGGTTGACAAAGTTTGTCTAGATGCCACCTTTGAAGCTGCCGGCCGGATCTCCCGGCTGCCAACACGAAAGACGGCCAAAATGAGCGGCGAGTCAAACGCGACCGAAGAGCACGGGAAGTCCGAGGTGAAGATCACCGTCGACGGCAGCCACTTTGAGATTCACCGAGGGAACCGCTCGGTCCTGGAGATCAAGAAGGTATCCCCTGCACGGAGGCACGTTCTTTCATCGATAATGGCTTGACGGCATACTCGCGTGAATGAGGACGAGTGCAGAGCAGTGGGCGGAACGTGTACGCGCTTGGCGCGAGAGCGGCGTGACAGGAGAGAAATTCGCGAAGTCCATCGGATGTCGGTATCCCCTGCACGGAGACACGTTCTCGACTTGGAGCCCGTGATGGCCGAGACTCGCGAGCGTAGAAGTTGGCTTAGCTCGGCGCAGGCTGTTGTTCCGCGGGCGGCACCGTGATGGAGGCCGAGCGGCAACGCGAGCTGCTTCCCGTCGAGGCGAGCCCGCGTTCGCAACCCGTACTTCGGCGCGAGCTCGAGATACCGGTCGCGCGGCCAATACGACACGACACGAATCATCGCCTCGAGGTAAGACTAGGGGTCGAGGTCGTGCAGCATGCACGACGCGAGGAGAGAAAACAGGTTGGCCGCCGCTTGCGCGTGAACGCCCGATCCGCAAAACATCCACGCTTTGCGCCCAACAGCAAGGACTCGCAGGGCGCGCTCACTGGCGTTGTTTTCCAGGCGAAGCCTTCCATCGTCAAGAAAGCGACAGAGCGCGGCGCGCTGGCGGAGGGCGTACCCAAACGCGTTTGCCACGGGACCGCGCACCTGACGAACGCGTTCAAAGACGTGGCGGTGCCCAACCGAAAAACTCGTCAAGGAGCGGACGGGAGGCAAGTTGCCTACGTTCGTGCCGTTGCTTCGGCGCGAGCGATGCCCACTGCTTTCTTGATAGTCGAAAAACACGTGGTCGCGATCGGCCAGCACGACAAAGAAGTGACCTCTCGCGCAGGCTTGGCGCTTGCCTTCAGGGTGTCGCGACGGTTGTATCTTTATCCCCGTCGCATCTGTCGAAAGACAGAATGCCGTCTCTCGTGCCTCTTTTGCACATGCGTCGACAATGCACCCCAACGTGGCGCCGACGTGCTCGGCATAGCGGCACATCGTACTGTCGTCGCAGCGAATGCCTTCGCTCGCGAGCTCCTGAACGAGTCGCGTAAACGGCATACCGAAACGAAACTTCTTCGTCAGAATGTGCGCCACCAGCGACGGCGCCAGAAGCCCGCTCGCCATGATTTCTTTCGGCAAGGCCGCCGTCACGAACCGAGGCGGCTCTCCCTCGGGCGTTACCTTGTACGTGACGCGCGCCATCACGATACGGACCGGACCTCCCGGGCGACGGCCAAGCTTGGAGCTCTCCTCGAATCCGATGCGCTCGGCGACGCCCTCGAGCGACGGGTCCTCAATCACGACACGCTCCTCGGGCATGTCTTCTTCGGCAAGATTGCGACGACCCGTGGGCGACTTGCTAGTGGGACGCTTTTCTCGCTTCCTCCTTTGTTTTTGCCTTCGGGCGTTCCGATCAGAACTGCGTCCGCGCGAGGATCGCGGAGCACGAGGGCGCGAACCAGAGCTACCTCGAAGACGGAATCCACCTTCTCGAACTCTCCCGCCGCGCCCACGAGCTGTTCGGGAAGGCTCCGGCGGGCGAGAAACGGAAGATGCTCGCCCTACTACTCTCGAACTCGATCTGGAAGGACGACGAGCTGACCGTTACCTACCGCGAACCCTTCGACATCATCGCGAAAACCGCGACGACCCAAAGGGCGTTGGCCCCGACCGGGAGCGGAGATTCCGATCCTCGTACACTATGGCTCCGACTGTAGGACTCGAACCTACGACCCGGCGGTTAACAGCCGCCTGCTCTACCAACTGAGCTAAGTCGGAATGGTCTCGATGGGATACCTGATCGCGGGCGGTCGCGTCAAGCGTCGCTAACGTCCGCGCTTCAAACTTCGCGGCTCGATGAAATGCCGACGCGTGTTCGCTCGCCCGCAGGGCCCCAGCCCTCAGGTCGAAGAGGCCGTCGAACCCCCACAGCCCGCCGCGCTCCTCGTTACTTCGCCGTAGGGCGGCTGCCGGCGTCTCGTTCCATCGGCGCTCCGGCGTCGGCGTGCATCGCGCCTAAAAAAGCTACGGCGGCGTCCGGGCTCGTCGCTTCCATCTTTTTCGTCGCGATAGCGTGCGTCGCCGGCTCGATCACCGCGAGCTTGGCCTCGATCGTTGGTTTCGCGGAGCTGCCCGCCGAAGAGACCCCGAGACGCAGCGCGCGCTCCGTTTCTCGCCAGAGAGCGAGTGAGCCTTCGAGTGCGCGAAACGTTCCCGAGCCGTAGCTTCCGCCGGGACCCTCGCGGCGCTTCAAGTCGTGCTGCACGCACGCCGCGTGGTCCGCCGAATGCTCGGTGGCGACAGCGGCTGCTTCTGTTCCTGAGCCAAGCAGCCAGTACGTTGGGCACGCACCGGGGATGGCGCCCGCCACAGCCTTCATCGCGTCGCGCGCGCCGCTTTCCGTCTCGATGGTTCGGCCGACGACTGGAGCGGCAGCGGCCATCTTTCGCGCGACAGCGAGTCGAAGGGTGTCGGGGCCAGAACCCTTGCCGTTTCGCAGCGAACCCAGCCAATTTTCGGCGTGCGCGACCCAATCGCCGCGGCCGTCACGCAGGAGCACGACCGCGATCGTCGCCGTCGCGGCGTGATCGGCAGGCATCGGAAGGAAGCCCTTTTTAGAGCCGAGTGCATTCGCGATGGCCGCGAAGCAACTCACATCACGCGCTGACGCTTGCGTCGTCAGGAGTGCTTCGGGGGGCGCATCGTTGCATGCGGGGTATCCGCTCGTCGCGCTCGCCACGGCGACGGCGTCGTCGCTTTCGAGCGCTTTGCGAAGAGCGTCAATCTTTGCCATCGGCGGTGTGCAACCCGCAGTGGCCGACGCCAACGCGACGGCGAGGGAGCGGGCGAAGGATCGCATCTCCTTCACGATACCCTACGATGGCCACGGGAGACGCATCGTGAACGTCGCGCCGCCGCCTGGCGTCTCCGTCACCACCACGGTTCCGCCGTGCGCCTCCGCGCTGCTCCTAACGACGGCGAGGCCGAGCCCGGTTCCGCTCGGCCGCGTCGAATAGAACGGCGTAAAGATACGCTCGCGTTTGTCTTCGGGCACACCAACGCCGTCGTCACGGACTTCGATCACCAGCGTCGCACCGTGGCAAGGTTGCCCCGTGCTTTGTGCGACGCGCACGCGGACGGCTTCGCGTCGGTCGGGCGTTTGAAGGGCATTCGTAACCAAATTGATCACGGCCTGTCGGACCAGTCGCGGGTCGCAGACCGCAGGCTGCACGCCGGTTTCCACGTCGACCACGACCGCGCCTTCAGGGGCGTCGCAGGCGCTGCATGCGGCCCCCACCGCACTCGTGACCACACCGCCGACCGACGCGACCGCGAACACGGGAGGTCGCGGGCGGGCAAACTCGAGCAAATCCGAGACGACGTCACGCAAGCGCTCGGCCTCTTCCTGAATAATGCCTGTAAGCGCCTCATGCGCCTCCGAGCCGGGAGTCGCTTTCCGAAGCCCGGACGTCGCGTTGAACACGACAGCGAGAGGGTTTCGGACTTCGTGCGCGACGACGGCTGCGAGTTCGCCGAGCGCGGCAAGGCGCTCGCGTTTAACAAGCTGTTCTTGAGTCGAAGCGAGATTCTTTGCGGAGATCTCGAGCGCTCTCGCGCTGGCGACAAAGCTTGTTGTTAGCGAGCCGCCGACCGCGACGACGAGCACTAGCGCGGTCAAGTCGAGAATGTAGGGCCCGCCGATGAGTCCGACCTGCGCGAGCGAATCGTGAAGCGCACCCACAAGGACGGCCCCTACCGTGATGCACTGCACGGTGGCCTTTTGATCGCCGCGCTTGAACCGTCGGGCATACCGCACGAAAACGATGGCGAGCGTGCCGAGGTGAAACCCGTAGGCGAGGGTGCCGTAGGTGTTAGGGGCGGTGTCCGCATACGTGACCCCGAGCCAAGCGACCTTGCGTTCGAGGAGCGTCGAGCCCACGAGCGCGCCTGGAAAGAGCGATAGGATAGCGACGACAACGCCTACCCCGATGAGCACGCGCTCCCACGCTCGAAGGGCTCTCCGCTCCTGCACCGCCGAATAGCAAAACCACGCAAGCGCGTGCGAACCTCCGAAGAAGAGACTCGCGCGAGAGGCGAGAAGAACGGTCTCGAGCGGCGCGCGCACAGTGACCAGTCCATTGGAAAGACTGAACATCGCAGCCAGTGCTGCGCACAGAGCAAACCACCGAAGCTCGCGCTGTCCGGGCGCGGCCGACATTCCCAGAGCCAGAAGGGCCACAAGAAGCCCCACGGACGCAGATACAATCGCGAGAAGGGCAGGGAGGGTCAGGCGTCAGATCCTAGCGACCGACCCTCCGCCATGCACTCACGAACGCGTTAGGTCTCGAACTCCGACCGAAGCGCGCACTTTTCCGCTCTGTCGGTCTGTGGTGCCTGACGCGTTCAGACTTCGCGCTACTCGGCGCGGTTGCGGATCTCCCAACGCGAATCAGCGACCGTGCCGAGCACTTTGCTGACGAACGCCTGGAGTTCCTCGACAGGCATATCGAGCTTTCGCGCAGCTGACTCGTAGGAAGCAAACGAACCTCCCGAGGGATCCAAGCGCGCGAAGAAGTCCGTGAGCTCGCGGTCCGAGAACCCCAAGTTGAGGAGGTCTGTTCGGTTGCCTTCGAGGCCGCTCATCATGGCGCCGCGGAGCCGCGTGGCGGAGGCTATTGACATCCCGTGGCCGATGGCCATGGCTTCAACCGTGACATGATTGATGTCGTTGCCGATCGTCGTGGGCTGTGACGCTTGCGCGACGAGCGACGTCTGCCCGGCGAACTTGTCGACGGCCACGAACCACGACCGCTCTCGGGCCTCCGAGCTATTGGCCATCAGCGACGCGGGACTGCGCACGTCTCCGCAGTAGGCAACACGAGCGCACTCCCTGGTAATGAAACCGCCAGCGCCGATGCGATCAAAGCATACGTCGGTGTACGCGAATTCGTACGGTGCGCAGGTGATGCGGCCGTTGAGATCGATTTGACGCGTGCGGCTCGCGACGCACTCGTCGACGAAGCTCGGTGACTTCTGCTGACAGAAAGCCTTGTTGATGATTCCGTCATATTCGTGAGAAATTCCCGTGCTCGCTTCGGTCGAAGGCGTAGACCGGAGAACGCCAAAATCACACCCGGTTACGGCGATCGCCGCTACCGAGATGGACGAACAGACCACGACCGAAACGAGCGCGCGGCGCGCGAACGAGCCTGATGAGCGTGACGACGAAAGTAAGAGACTTCGAGACATAATAAACCCCTTGGGTTGGCCTACCGTGAGCCAACGAAGAGGGGTGCTAGTGATCCGCCTTGGAGATGGCAATTCTATTTGGCGCTACCCATCAATCACTAATTGTCACGGACACATAGCGATGAGCTTCGCAATGGCAGTCCGACGTTTGCTCACGATACGGCGCGCCTAATCCCCTCGATAGGCGCGTTGAATCCTAATGTGCAACGTGCAACGTGCAACATGTTGCACGTTCGCTGGCTAAACCGTCGCGAAACCCGCGTCCGGGATATCGAGGGGCGAACGGTCTTCGTCCGCCAGCAGTTGGGCCTTTTGCTCGACGCCGGGTAGAACGTTACGTGCAAAGTACAACGCAGCGGCTACTTTGCCTGCATAGAACGCGAGGTCTGGGTGCGCCTCTGGAACGCTGGCCTTCGCTTTTTCAGCCAAGACAGCGCCCTCCAGTAGCTGCCATCCGACGGTGAGCTCGCTCATCATTTCGCAAAAGCGATTCGCCGAAAGCGGGACGAGCCCGACTTGCCCACTTTGGAACCACATGAGAAGGCGCATGGCTGTCGCCCCGACCGCCTCTTGAGCAACGGCGAGCTTTTTTACAGCCGCGCCGAGAGTCGCGTGCGCGGAATTCGCGGCGACAAATTTCGCGATGTCGCCGAGGAACGCCTGGAGGTTCGCACCCCCCGCTTGCCCGAGCTTGCGACCGACGAGATCCATCGCCTGAATGTGGTTCGTGCCCTCGTAGATGCTGAAAATCTTCGCGTCGCGACAGTACTGCTCGACCGGGTAATCGCGCGTGTAGCCTGCGCCGCCGTACGTCTGAATCGCGGTTTCACACACGCGAAATCCCTGGTCCGAACCATACGCTTTGAGCAGCGGAACGAGCAGGTCGACTTGACCTTGGTGGTACGCGGCCTTCGCGTCGTCTTTGCCTTCGTGGACGAAAACCTGGTCCTGATGCATGGAGAGTTTCACCGCAAGCGCGCGAAGGCCCTCGACCATGGACTTCATCTGCAGAAGCATGCGGCGCACGTCAGCGTGTTCGATGATCGAGACCCGCGGCGCTGTCGCGTCCTTCCAGTGCGTAATGCTCGCGCCTTGCTTGCGGTCCTTCGCGTAGTCGAGAGCATTGAGGTAGGCGCTCGAGGCGACGGCGAGGCCTTGAACACCTACCGAAATACGTGCCGTGTTCATGAGTTTGAACATCTGGGCCATACCTTGGTTGATCTTTTCGTCGCCCCCGACGGGCCAACCTTTGCAACCGCCGTTGTCTCCAAAGTTCAGGACACACGTGGCTGAACCGTTGATTCCCATCTTGTGCTCGAGAGCGCCGACAGATACGTCGTTCGAGGCTCCGACGCTGCCATCGGCGTTGACAGATAGCTTTGGTACGATGAAGAGGGTCAGCCCTTTGGTGCCTGCCGGCGCCCCGTCGACGCGCGCCAGCACAAGGTGGATGATGTTGTCGGCAAGGTCGTGGTCGCCGCCGGAGATATAGATTTTCGTACCGCGAATGGAGAAACTTCCGTCCGGATTCAACGACGCTGTGGTCTTTGCGCTCCCGACGTCCGTGCCCGCGTGCGATTCCGTAAGGCACATCGTACCGCCCCATGCGCCGCTGATCATCGGCTCTGCGAACGTCTTCTTTTGGGCAGACGTACCGAATTGTTCGATGACTTCCGCGGCTCCGTAGGCCAGCCCCGGATACATATTAAAAGCTGCGTTCGCGCCCGACAGAAACTCTTCAATCAACACCTGAAGGCATCGCGGCGCGCCGGCACCTCCTTGTTCGGCGGGAACGGCGATAGCCTTCCAGCCGGCCTCGTAAAGCTTCTTCCAAGCGTCTTTGAATCCGGTCGGCGTCACCACGCCTCCGTTTTCTAACTTGCAGCCTTGAATGTCACCTACGACGTTGAGCGGTCCAAGGACTTCGCGCGCGAAGCGATAGCACTCGGTGAGCGAAGACTTGACCTCCTCTTCGCCCCAGGCCTCATACGGTGCGTGGCCAAGAAGCTCGTTCACTCGAAACTGCTCAAAGAGCAGAAACTGGAACTCGCGGAGGTCAGCCTTGTAGCGATTGATGGTCTGAATCGGCTTCGTCACGGGCGAACTCTCCTACTGTTGGCCTCTTGGCCATTTCGGTGGAACGTAGCGGTTTGAAGATGGTGGGGTGCGGGTTGCATAGGGTCAAGATGAAACTGAATGGCGATTCAGTTCCGCGTCTCAGGCGTGGTCCAGCGCTCGCGGGCTACTCCTTCCGCTTCACTTTTTGAAAGAGCGAACTTATCGCGTGTTCACCTGAACCGTTGCGGGCGCGCATCTCGAAAATGCGGATTTCGCGATGTGCGTCGACGTGTTTTGGGTTGAGCGCTACCACGCGCGCAAAGTCGCGAAACGCGTGAGCGGCGTTGTCGAGCCGCTTATGCAAGAGGCCGCGGTAGTAGAGCGCACGCTCACAGTCCCGATCGCGGTTCACGGCTCGGTCCAAAAGCTGCACCGCCGCTCGCAACGTTTCGCCCGACGCTTCGCCAGCGAGGGTCATCGCCCAGGCGGCCAGCGCGTGCGCGTCGGCGTCGTCGACGTCAGCCCGAGCGAGGTCCTGGGCCGCGGACTCGGCGTGACGGAATTCGCGTTTCGTGAGCGCGAGCTCAATTTCTCGGAGAACCTCCGCGCGCGGTCTTTTTTGAGGCAAGTCGCTCGCGAGTTTGGTGACAGCTCCGTTGGCGAGGTACTCGCGCCGGGCATCGGGATCCGTGAGCGTGCGGTGAGCGCGCGTCATGCACTCGAACACCCGTTCGACCTCCATCCGAAACGGCGCGAGATCGGCGGGAAGGCGATCGGGATGCCAAAGCTTTGCGAGGCGGAAGTACGAGGCTCGCGCCGCCTCAATCGAGGCGCCTTTACCGAGGCTGAGAGCCGTGAACGGGTCCTCGTCGGCGATGACCGACGCTCGGTGCTCGATGCCGATCGCTCCAACCTCGGCGGGAGAAAGAACGGGCGCAAGGGAAGCCGGGAAGGTCACGTTCGTTCCGCTTGACGCGCGCATTGGGGGACTTGAGGGAACGCGAAACGATAGGGACGGATGCGCGGCGTCGACCGCGCCCGGACGAAGGGAGACGCGAGCCATCCCCGGCAGGGTGCGGGTCCCGGCCGCGCGCTGGACGGATCCCTTCACTACGCTCGGAGCAAGGGGCGCACGGATCCCGACAGCCGCCATGCTGGACGGCGATGCCGACGAAGCCTGCGCCGGCACCGACTCAACACACTTCGTGATGACGAGCAGGTACACAAGCAGATCGAGGCGATCGCTCGTGAGCTGGGAGGCTGCGCGCAACTGCGAAAGTGTCATGGGCTTCCACATGAGCGACTCGCACAAAAGCGTTTCCTCAGGCTCGAGCCCCGCGTGAGTCATTGGCCCTTCGTTGGCGAGGCGGAGCGTGGCGTTCGCGAAGCGCGTGAGGACCTCGCGGACACTTTCGACGGGCGGACGTTCGCGCAGGCTTCGCCACGCGGGTTGAATCGGGTCTAGCGTGAACGACGGTTCCTCGAGCGTTGGCCTTGCCTCGTAAAACGCGAACGTGGCGTCGACCGGCAGCGTGGAGAAGTGATGCACTTTTCGACACATCTGTTCGTTGAGCACGTGGTCGCGGCCTTTTGGCGTCAGCGAGCCGCGTTCCACCAGGACCTCACCGTGCAGTCGCTTCGACTTCGCGATTTCAAAAAGCGTCGCGTCGAGCGTGGCTGAGTCGATGTAGCCGAGCTCGTACGCAAGAGGCCCAAAGTACGCGACGGCGGGGACCGTTCTCGCGTCGCATATGCGACCACGCCAAAGCTCTAAAAATCCACGCAATCCACCGCCGGCGTGGAGCTCGAGTCGGCCAGTTAGGCGACGATTTCGAGCGTATACCAGCAGGTGAACGAACGGCCGATCCGCGAGCGTGCCCACGGCCGATGGCGCGGGTTTCTCGGCGGGCGCATCCTCCATGCCGGACGATGCTAGCAACGTCGGCGCCGCAACGTCTGGCTCGTGTTGTCGGGGCGGACTTTTGGCTTAGCGAACAGCGTAAGCGCGGTGGAGCATCAGGAACACAAGTACGCCTGTCACCGAGACGTAGAGCCATATCGGGAAGAGTACTTTGGTTATTCTCTTGTGCGTCGTGAAGCGCTGCTTGAACGCAAAGTAAAACGCCGCGAGGCACATGGGTACCACCGGTATCGAAAGGAGCACGTGGCTCGCGAGGAGTAGAAGGTAGCCGGTTCGCAGGGCTCCGGCGCCCGGGTACTTCGTATCGCCGTGGACATAGTGGTAGGCGAGATAACCAACGAGGAAGAGCGAGCTAGAAGCGAACGCCGAGAGCATCAGCGCCTGATGTTGTGCGACTCGCTTTCGCTTGATAGCGCGTACGCCGAGCACGAGAAATACCGCAGCGGACGCGTTGAAGCTCGCATTGACTGCGGGCATGAACGAGAGCGCCGCGGGGTCTCCGCCCGATCCGTGGCGCACAAGCAGAATGTAGGTGAGGACCGAAAGTGCGATGACGGACACTACGCCGTTCACGATCCAGAACGAACGATCGCCTTCGGGCCTAGGCCCACCCGTGGGTACAGGCTGAGGCCGGACCGAGGCCATTAGAGGTCGGCGCGGACGAGCACGAACTTGTTGCACACCGTGCGGTCCGTGAGCTCTTTGTAGCTCTTTGCGTTAATCTCACCGCGGAGCCCGCCGGTGCGACTGTGCTCGGTGATGAAATACATGACCTTTGCACCTTTCTGTTCCTTCTGCGTCTTCAGCCAGGTCTGGAACGTTGCGCCCGAGGAAACGAACGCTGGGATGTGATTGCCCGTATAGAAGTTTTCGCCTTTCCAGTTCATCTGGTAGGCGACAAGCTGATCTTCGGGGCCTGTTCGGTCTTTGTAATACGCCTCGATCACCTCATGTTGACCCCAGTGCGGCGAGGTCTTGACCATGTAGACGTCCAAGCCCCAAAGCGCCCAAACGAGCGAAAAAGCGCAGAACGCACTCACCGCGTGTCGGCGAAAGCGACCGATCGACATCGCGAGCGACAGGAGCGCTCCGACCGCTGTAAAGCCGCCGATGACTGCCGCAAAGTCCAAGGACTCAGGCCACGTGCGCTTGTAGTTGTACGTAAAAAGCTGAAGCAATCGGATGGCGCCTGGCTGATCCGAACCTTCGGGTTTAGCGACGAGGTCGCGTCCGACCAGGACGAGTACAAAGGCGCCAAGCAGCACTGCACCCGCGATCATCCGTTGCTCGTGCGAGCGCCGACGGGACTCGGAGACACTCTCGTCTCCTACTTTCGCGCCGCCACGGTACGGCGTGAGGCCGAAATCGGGGCCGACTTCGCTAACTTCGCACGAGGCGCTTTCGGTCGCATCGGAGGGCAACGAGCTTTTGCCACGGAAGGCATACGCGACGATCGCGGTGGCGGCGAGTCCGAGACCGCCCATGAGACTGGCCACCACCAAGTTACCTTCGGCGCCCGCCGCGGGAGCTGCACCGAAAACGCTGCCGGGCCAAGCGTGCGACATGCCCCAGACGGCGAGGGCCGAGGCAACGCCCAGACCGATGCCGTAGACGGGAAGTCGCCGCAGCGCCGTCAGCGGCTTGTTACCGAGAATGTCGTCCAGGACTACGCCGATGAGCATCGCTACGGGCGGAACGGCCGGGAAGATGTAGTGGTGAAACTTCGTTCCCATGAACGTAAACAGGAAAAACGCAAAGAGAAACCACATCACGAGCATGACGGAGGCGTCGCCGACGGCCGACCCTGCGACCGAAGCGTCGCCGTTCTCGGTTGCGCGGGTCCCGGCACGAAAAACCCGCGACAAGGCAGAGTCGCTGCGGCGGAAGCCCCAAATGAGCCCGAGAGGCGCGAGGCCTGTCCACGGGAAGAGCGCATAACCAAGTTGCCAAAGATAAAATCGAATGCCCGTGTCGTCGCCCTCGTTCGTGTCGTGAACGTGCGCAAAGGCGCGGTTGAACATATCGTGGAAGATCAAGCGATCCGTGAACGGCGCGCCGTGACGGACGTACATGGCGACGTACCAAGGCAGCGCCACGGCAAGGATGACAAGCACTCCCGTCAAGATCTCGAGCCGCAAAAGCTCGCTCCAGCGACGTTTCGTCGCGACGTAAGCGAACGCGCAAATCATGGGCAATGCGAAGCCCGCGGGCCCTTTCGCCATGGTGGCTACGGCGGCGCACAACCAGGCTGCGATATAAAGAAGTCGACGTGTGCGACGCTCACCCCAGTTCAAGTAAAGCGTGCCGCCGAGTACAAGCCCCCACATGGCAGCCTGAAGCGAGGGCTCGAAGCCCCCAACGTAGCGGACGACATTGGCCCAAAGGCCGGTCGGATTTGCGCCAACCGACTTTGGAATCGAAGCGGGGTTGTGCATGACACAAGCTTCGTTCCCGGGCAGTCCACAGTTCATGGCCGAACCGCTCTTGAATTCGTCCCAGTGGAACCTGAACCCCTTGGGTCCGGAGCCGCTCAAGACAAGCTCGATATTGCGTGACACCAGGTAGAGAATCTGCGGAAGCGCGCAGAGCACGACGATCCCAAACACGAGGTGCCAGAGGGACACACGGAAGCGTCGCCCGAAAAGGTCCACGGGGTAGCTCTGCGCGCGCGCCTCCTCGTCCGTGTTGAGACCGTTGAGAAGCAAGCCCATGGCGCCCGTCATGGCGGCGACGAAGGGCATGTCGGTCATCGTTTGATGAGCGAGGAAAAACCAATCGGACATCGTCGCCAAGACAACGGCTCCGAGGAACCCCGCGCGCCGCCCAAAGACCTTCGCTACGCCCTTATAAAGGAGATACATAGCCACGAGGGTCATTAGGACGTTCGGCGTTCGGACGACCCATTCGGGCCGGGCCGTCCACGCGCCGTGGGCGCCTGCGAGCATCCTATCGGCGCCGTAGTGCGTTCCGAGCGACGCCATCGCGAGCGACTGAATCCAGAAGTTGAGGATTGGTTTAGACCAAAACCAGCCGTCTTGGGCCCACCAAAGTGAAACCCAGTCATCGCGCGCGAGAATCTCACGCGCGACTTCGCCGTAGTGCGTTTCCCAGGGGTCCCAAAGCGATTGGAGCCCCATCGCCGGAAAATAGAGAAGAGCGCCTATCGCGAGCACCCAAAAGCCGTGTCTTTGCCAGAGTGGGCGCGCCAATCCGAGTTCGTCGAGCCTCCAAGGTCCGATGGCGACTCCGAGGCGAAATACGGACGCAACGAGCGCGATAAACGAAGACGTGACCGAGAGCGAGCCGAACCACCACGGCCCGACGGCCGCCTGCGCGAGCGCAAGAGAGCCGCAAAACGCGAGAAAAAGTAGAGTTGTGACGCCAAAAGAGAGTTTTACGGCGTTGGCCGGCTCCACGGTCGTGCTCGAAGGTCGCAACGCACTCAACTCGCCGGATGCCGTACTTACCGCCTCGGTGGCCGCAGCGAGCACGCCGCCTCCGCGCGCGTCGTCGTCATCGAACGTGCCAAAAAAGTCGAGCAGACCCCACGCCGCGATGGCCACGAAAACGAGGCCTGCCGGGACGCCCCAGGCGACTTGGGTGGTTTTCGCCATGAGCAAAAACGCGGGAATGGCGCCGGCGGCGAACGTTGCGAGGGCGCGCACGCGAAGCGGATTCCCCGGTGCCAGCAGCTCGGACTCGGGTGCGGGATCGGCCGTTGGGGCACCTGCTTCGCGACGCATCGCGTCTTCGTCTGGCGGGCTGTCGACCGCCTCCATAGGAGAAGGCGCGGGGATGTCGTTCGCTTCGGTCGGCCCGTGCGCGTCGTCGGGCAGCTTCGTCTCGGTCATGCTTGGCTTACGACAAAAGAAGGCGTTATACGTGGTCTCGGGAACGCCCACCTCCTAGCATACCTGGCCGTGCGCTTGAGCGGTTTGGTCGCGGGCTGCAGAGCGAGAGAGCTCACGCAGCCTCCAAAGCGCGCGGCCGGTGTCTCCGGCAATCATCGAACGTGGGTCACCCGCAGGCCACCGTAACGGTATGGACATGCGAAAATACGCTGCTCGAC
Source organism: Polyangiaceae bacterium (assembly GCA_025353725.1). Lineage (GTDB taxonomy): Bacteria > Myxococcota_A > Polyangia > Polyangiales > Polyangiaceae > Labilithrix. The sequence continues at coordinate 17,205 of JANXOF010000038.1, forward strand.
GTCAAGGTGAGGCTAGCTCCGGTCTTGAGCGTCGCGAACTGGGCTTCGTTCATCGAGACCTGGTGGTCGTGGGAGGACGTTCCCTTAATCGCGTACGTCTTCGCGACCGCCGCGGCGATGTCGGCCGCGGGCACGGTCAGCGCGTGCCCGTGGTTTCCGCTTATCGCAGTCGCGTTGGCGCCGGTGCCGCACGATGCTGCGGGCGGCGCAATCGCGACACACGTGACCGTGACCGAATGGGTATGACCAGCGCCGTTCGTTGAGGCGACGGTCAGCGTGCGACCGGCGCCAAGTTGCGCAAACTGCGCGGCCGTCACCGTGACGGTATGGTCGTGTCCCGAAGTTCCCTTGATGGAGTACGTGCGCGCGGCGGCGGCCGTGACGTCGGCGGCGGGAATGACAAGTTGATGTCCGTGATTTGCGCTAATCGCGGCAGGGCCACAGGTGACGATAGCGTCTTCCGACGACGCGACGCCGTCCCCGTCCCCGAACGTGTTCGAAGCGCACGCGAGAACCGCACGAGAAAAAGCAAAGCTGCCGCCTAGGAGCGCGGCGGACCGGAGAAGTTGACGTCGAGTGGATTGCATAGGCGCCTTTTGCTCGCAAAAGGTACCGCGCGCCACGCGGGTTTAAGGCGAACCGCCTTTCCACGTTGGCAAAGCTTTGCATGAGGCGAGTGCTGCTACCGCTTTGGGACCGCGGACCAAACGCTTGTTCGTGACAGCTCGTGCCCCCGACGGCGTTGGAGACGTGCCCGACGGAGGTGCAAATTTATGCAGTAGGTATACGTGCGCCCTTGGTTGTCAGTGTACGCAACGGCGCTACACTTCCTCTATGCGTTGTTTGCAGCAACATCGCTAAAAACTCAACAAAAAGGAAACTGGAAATGTCTACCCTCAACCGTAAAACGATCGCGTCGGTCGCTCTCGCATTGTTCGTAGGCGCGTGCAGCGCCGCCGAGCAAACGACGGACCTCGAGGCCCAGTCAGATGCTCTCGAGACCGGTGCCATCGACGCGTGGCTGGTTGAAGGCTCGGCTGGCATCACCTTTACGCGGGCACCCGGCGCGACGCCTAACCCCGTCGGAGAGGGTTGCAGTTCGGTGTTCGCGAAAAACGTCACACTGTTCGTCCCTGAAGGCCAGCTTGGGTCGAGTCCATTGACCATCAAAACTCAATTTTCGGCTCGGTTTGGATCCGGAACATTGTCTGAAGTTTCTGTTCCGTCGTCGGCGTTCACGGGAACGGTGACTCGCGCTTCGGGCGAAAAACTCCGCGTGGCCAGCCAGCCTGACTTCGAAATCGAACGTTCATGCCAAGGCACCGGCTACAATCTTTATCAAAGTATTGTACTGGGCGAAAAGTTGAATACCACCACTCTCGCTCATGTGATTTCGTTGCCGGCCTCGAAGCTCCTCCGTTCGGACTCGTGCAAAGAGGAGACTGGGGCTCCGAATACGTCAGCCTACTTTGTCAAGCGATGTTCCGGAGCACTGCACGACGAGGTACAGCTTTACATTCGTAACGAACAGGACAGCGGCGACGGTGGCGTCAAGGCAATGAAAATTGCTCGAAAATATAGCGCGTGGGTTTCCGTCAATGGCGTTGCGAAGCTCTATCCTATGTCTTGCGACGCGACCACGCGAGGTGGTTGGCAGTGCTCCCTCAACGTGACGAGCATGCCGAAGGCCTTCGCTTACGACAACACGGGATACTACGTAGATTCTGAGCTCTTCAAGTGGTCGCGCCGCGACGCTGCGACCTTGAACGCATGGGATGTGTCATTCGCCATTCTTGACGAAGACGGAAACTGGGTTAACAACGACGGTCGTAACTTCACGTCTCGGATCGGCGAAAGGCGTGTTGGTGACGGTACGTAATCCCAGCGTTTACGCGATAGCGACGCCGGCGTGATAGCTCGCGCCGGCGCGCGTCGTGACGCCGCGCCTCGTGCACTTGAAGAACCTGTAGTGTGATCGTGCGCGCTTTCACCTGGGATCGTGACCGTGGTACACGCGCTCATGGTTACGCCGGAAAAAGCTGCGCCTCGCGCTCGCGCCCACGTGCTCGAGGTTCCTTTTGCCATGCGCGCCGTCGCCACGGCGGGTGGGGCGCGATGGGATGTGACGCGAAATGTTTTTCTCTATCGAGGGGCGAGGCTCCCGGCTTCTCTCGCGCCTTTTCGCCCGGCGTGGCTCTCGCTTGAGCACGCCGTCGAACAGGACCTGAACGAGGAAACGCCAGCACCCGCTCCTGCGGGTGGCGCTATCACACTTAGGACTCACCAACTGGAGGGCGTCCGAGCCATTGCGGCCTCGTACAAGGCCGGGCGCGCGGGCTTTCTGCTCGCGGATGACGTCGGCCTCGGCAAAACCATCACGGCCTGGGAGGCGATTCTTCGCATGCCCAAGGCTACGCGCGTCTTGATTGTCTGCCCGCTTGCCGTCATTCCCCACTGGCGTCGCACGGTTCAAGCGATGGGCGACGGCGGCAAGCGCGTAATCCTTATTAACTATGAGCGACTAAACAAACTCTTCGACGTTACGCCCGCGGCACGCAAGAAGATCAAGTCGAAGAAGGGGCTCGCGCGGTCTGGAAGCGCGGCGGAGTTCGACGTGGTGGTGTGGGACGAAAGTCACAAGAGAAAAAACCCGACATCCGCCCGCTCGAAACTCGCAGTCAAGCTCGACGCACGCGCGTCGTTTGTCCTCTGGCTCTCGGCGACCGCCGGTCAAAATCCTCTCGAACTGTCGTACCTTGCGTCGCTCCTCGCGAGCGCGACGGGCAGCCGTGCGACGGACCTCAAGGACTTCGAGGCGTGGTGTACAAAGCAAGGCCTCGGCGTCGCGCGCGGTGGTTTCGGAAAGTGGGAATGGCGAGGCGACCCCGCCGACTGCGAAAAAGTTCGCACGCTGCTCTTCGACGGAAAGCCCGCGGCTGGCATCCGTCGTCGCCCCGAAGACATTGCAGGTTGGCCCGAGATTAACCGGATGCTGACGGCTATCGAGCTCGATGCCGAGAGCCGCGCTCTTTACGAGACGGCGTGGACCGAGTTTCGCGAGGCGATGGCCCTTGTCCCGTCGGGCCGCGACCCGAAGTCCGCGCTGGCGGCGGCGCTTCGGCTACGCCAGAAAAGCTCGCTCGTCCGCGTCGCCGGCACCTTCGAACTTGTGCGTGACCTCCTTGAGAACGGACTACAGGTCGCCGTGTCCGTCGCGTTTACTGAGACACTTTTTGCTCTTCGTGATGCACTCGAGGCTGACGGAATCGACTGCGCTTTGGTGCATGGCGGTGTGCCAGGGCCTGCGCGTGAGGAGGAGCGCATGCGGTTTCAGCGCGGGGACGCGAAAGTAGTACTTTTCACCGTCGAAGAGGGAATCTCGCTCCATCAAGGCGAGCACAACGACGTCCCGCGCTCCGAGGTCATCCACGATCTGCGCTGGTCGGCCATCCAGATGGCGCAGATCGAGGGCCGCTGCCACCGCGACGGTCGTTTTGCGCAGGTCTACTGGGCCTATGCCGACGGTACCGTCGAGGAGCGTATCGCGCAGGTGGTCGCGCGGCGTATTCAGTCGATGAAGGCGATGGTCGGCGATGACGTCGAGACGCTGCGTGAAATCGAGCGACTCCTGACGGGGTGACGCCGCCGTGCCATGGTCCTCGGAGCATGTCTTTCGATGACCTTCTTGGCCGCTCCGCCACCTTGCCGATTCGACGTTTTGGCTCTCCGGGTGCGTTCCTCGGGGTCGATGAGCGCGAACACGGCGACGTCGTACTCTTGCTCGGTAGTGAGATCCCCGAAGGCGCGACCGAAGGAGACGAGCTTCACGTTTTCGTGTACCGCGATTCGGAAGGGCGCCCGCTCGCGACGCCGCGTCGACCGAAAGTGGAACTCGGTCAGGTCGCGTTTCTCGAAGTGACATCGATGACCGACTTCGGCGCGTTCGTCGACTGGGGCCTCGCGCGCGATTTACTTGTTCCGTTCGCCCAGCAAACGAGCGAGCTAAGCGTCGGCGCGCGTCACCCTATCGGGCTCTATATCGACGACACGGGGCGCCTCGCGGGAACGATGCGCGTGAGCGAAATGCTTCGCGGCGAGCGCGCGTCGTGGGAGCTTGACGAGTGGGTCATCGGCGAGGCGTGGCGGAGCGATCCCGACATCGGACTGTTCGTCATCTTGGAGCGAGCGTTCGTCGGTCTCGTGCCCGCGACGGAGCCGCACGCGCTGTCCCGCGGTGAGGCGTCGCGCTTTCGCGTGACGAACGTGCTCCCTGATCGGAAAATCGAGCTCTCGCTTCGCGGATATGCGCACGAGGAGCTCGCGAAGGATGCAAGTTGCATTCTCCGTGTTCTGGGCCGAGCAGGTGCACCGCAGGTGGGCGACAAGTCAACTCCGGAAGCCATACGGGAGGCCTTCGGCTTGAGCAAAAAGGCGTTTAAGCGAGCCGTGGGCCGACTGCTGAAAGAGCGGGCGGTAACTGTGGGCGACGACGGTTTGCTGAGTCTCACTTCATCGACTTTATCGCCGCCGAAAAAATGACTTTCCGGTCCGCAGCCTTGTAACTCAACCAGGGCGCGCATGTGAGGGCGTCACCCGGCACCCGCTGAATGCTCACGACTCTCGCCCGCATCCGCGCGTAGTCCGACGTTTGAACGGGATATACGCGAGACGAGTCAAGCACTTGGTCTGCGGCTTCGATAGCGTTTTTTTCCGTGGTCGCGCCGGCGCCAACCAAAGCGATCGAACCCGCCAGCGCAAAGCAACCGCCGCCGAAGCTTGCTAGGCAAAAAGCGGCTGTGAAGGGTAGCGAGGCAATACCGCCTACGACGGCGAAGGAACCGAGTGGGAGCTCTGAGCCTGCGACGTCGCTGACCGTCACCGATTCGGGGTTCAGCAGGCTTGCCGCGTAGCTCTGGCTGGCGCTGCCTTCCCGCGTCCAACTTAGCTCGTAGACGCAATTCTCTGAAGGCTTCGTCGTCGAGCGAAGAACCGTTAGCAAACGTCGCTGGTTTCCTGAGACGGTTCCGACGAGAGCGGATTCATCGCCCCCGGACGCCTCGCCGCCTTCAGGAGCGGATGGCCCCTGACTGCAACCCATGAGGCCACCAACCATCAACGCCGAGAGCGGTATGACAAGCAAAACAATGCGCATAACCAACTTGCAGCATCGGGTATGCCAGCGTAGGCGATCGCGTGTGTCGACGGTGTAGCCCGCGGTTTATCGCTATTTTTTCTCCTCGTGCGCGTCCGCCATTCGCGAAAGTCATTCTGTCGATCCACCGCGGTCCATCGACAGCCCCGTGCGGGTTGGCGGCTTGACAACGGGTGGTGCGCACGAGACCGTTCGCGCATGTCGAGCTACGTCGCGCGCTACGCGTGGATCGTTGCGCGCACGCCGGATGCGACGCGACGCAGGGTGTTTCGGAAGTACGACTGGCTTGAAAAAGCCGAGGCGTTCCAGACCGACAAACCTCTTGCCTACATGGGTCACGCGGGCGATGGCGCGGTAGCCACTCCTTTCGTGAGCTCGATCCACCGGCGCATTTGTCGTGGTTGGCACAATGCGTGTTGTAAAAACCGTCGAAGATCTTGCCACTGCTCTTTCCCCGATCGAGAGCGCGGACGAAGCGGCGGTTTTGCTGTCGCTTCGTGGCTATACCCCCAAAGATTGTGGCCTTGAGGGCCCCGCCTCGGTCCCTGCGGCGCGCGGCACGGGAATGGCCTTCGATTTGACGGTGCACACGGGGGGAGGCTGCGGTGCTCCCCTTAAAGAAGCGGTCATGCGAGTGGACGCCAACGGCAGTGTTTCGCGGCTCTCCGAGACCGTGCTGAAGGCCGGTAGACTCTGCAGCGACTAAGCGCTGTCGCCACCCCCTTCGCGAACTCGTTCCTCGTCCGGAGCCTTCGGATTCGCGCGACTCACGAGCGCGGGCGAGCCCAGGCGAACGCGGATCTCGCGCGTTCCTTTGAGGTTCGCGTCGAGGCGAAGAAGGTTCGAGGGAAGGGGAGTGCCGTCGAGCGTGACGGCTCGGATTCCCCCGGACACACCGTCCGGGTTTTCGACGACGATGTGAACGTCGTTTGACCCCACACGAATCCATGCCTCGAATCCGTTCCACGTAGGCGGAATACACGGATCGATACGAAGGTCGCCCGCCTCTTTCTTCAATCCCAGAATGCCCTCGACGCCCAGGCGCCACATCCACGCTGCGGCGCCCGTGTACCAAGTCCAACCGCCGCGCCCGACCCACGGCGAGGCCCCGTAAATGTCGCCCGCGAGAACGTAGGGTTCGACACGATAATGCTGCATATCTTCGCTCGATTGCGCGCGCAGAATAGGATTGAGTAAGCGAAAGAGGCGCGTGGCCCGCTCTCCGTCTCCGAGCGCTGCGTACGCCCACCCAAGCCACGTCGCCGCGTGCGTATACTGTCCTCCGTTTTCTCGAATTCCTGGCGGATAGGCGCGGATGTACCCGGGATCGTGGCGGGTGCGATCGAACGGAGGCGCCAGCAAGAGGACCAAGCGCTCGGCCTCGCGGACGAGGTTGTCATCCGCGGCGTGGACGGCGAGGCGGGCTCGGCTCGTGGTCGTCTGGAACGCCGTTTGGAGGGGCGCTGGCGAAAACGCCTCCGAGAGAACGGCCCACGACTGGGCGATGGAATCGATTCGGCACTCGCGCTCCTTCGCCGAGCCCACCCGCGAGCCGTCGTCGTGAAATGCGCGCAGGTACCAGGCGCCGTCCCACCCATGCTCTTCGATCGATTGGCGCAGCGTCGTCGACCGATCACGCCAGCGTCCGCCCTCTTTGGTCTCGCCACGGAGCTCGCAAAGGCTCGCGAAGCGATTCATTGTCGCGCAGAGAAACCAACCAAGCCAAACGCTCTCGCCGCGTCCTTCCGCGCCGACGGCGTTCATCCCGTCGTTCCAGTCGCCGTCACCCATCAACGGAAGCCCATGACGGCCACGCGTGGATGCGCGCTCCAGCGCTCGCCTGCAATGCTCGAAAAGAGAACCTGAGGTTTTCGATACAGAAAATTCCGCATACCGATCGTGCTCCCCAACCTCCAATTCTTTGCCGCTCAAAAAAGGCAGTGAGTCTTCGAGAATGCTTGCATCCCCCGTCGCCGAAACGTACTCCGCGGTCACGAAGGGAAGCCACGCAAGGTCGTCGGAACAGTGTGTTCGTACGCCGCGACCTGCCGGCGGGTGCCACCAATGGAGGACGTCGCCCTCCTCGAACTGGTGCTTCGCAGCCTCTATAATCTGGGCCCTTGCGAGCTCCGGCGCGCCGTGAAGTAGCGCCATTACGTCCTGCAACTGATCGCGGTATCCGAAGGCTCCGCTCGATTGGTAAAATCCTGTCCTACCAAAGAGGCGCGCCGAAAGCGTTTGATACAGCAGCCACCGATTCAGCATGAGATCCATCGCGGGCTCGGGCGTTTTCACGCGAATCGTGCCCAACTTTTCGTCCCAAAATATGCCGAGCGCCGTCCATGCCGCGTCGACGGCGGAGCCGCTGCGAAACTTGCTGACGCACGCCCGCGCTTCGTCCCGGCTAGACGCCTGACCAAGGACGAAGTGTGTCTCGACGCGCTCGCCCGGTGGGAGCTCGAGATGCACTTGGAGTGCCGCACAAGGGTCTACGCCCGCGTCCGTGTTCGAGGAAAGACCCCAGCGACCGAGAGCTTCAGGCCGTGCGTAGTCACCGGACCGTCCAAGGAACTCGGCGCGGTCGGCAGTGAAACCATGGGCGTCGCGCTCCGAGGCCAAGAACGCGACGCGGTTCCCAAAATCGAGGTTCCAGTGACACGTGGCGAGAAGGCACGCGTTCGCGGGGTCGAATTCGCTCACGATATACGGGCGTTGCTCGAGACGCAGACTCCCGAGAACCCACTCCGCGTAGTAGGTTGCCGTTATGCGTCGGTGCCGAGTGAGCTTGTTTTCGAGTCTCAGGCGAATGACTTTTAGCGTCGCATCGGGCGGGACGAAGACCGTGAGTTCCTGCACGAGCCCGTGACTCTCTCGGGTATAAGTCGTATATCCGACACCGTGGCGGACAAGCGTTTCGGCGTCCGAACCGGCGGGGAGGGGCGTAGGTGACCATACCGCCGCTGTTTCCTCGTCGCGTAAGTAGAGCGCCTCTGACGGCGTATCGAAGACAGGGTCGTTCCTCCAGGGCGTGAGGCGGTTTTCGCCAGCATTGATCGACCACGTCGACCCAAGCGACGACTCGCTCACGAGGCACCCGAACGTCGGATTGGAGAGGACGTTGCTCCACGGCGCAGGAGTCGGGTGGCCGGGTCGAATCGTCATGAGGTATTCGCTACCGTCCCTGGAAAACCCCCCTTGTCCGTTGTCGAACAGTCCCGGGGCTCGTGACACCTTGCCCGGCAACGCCTCGACAGCCCGGGTCGGCTCCAGGCGCGGAAGCTGCGGTGACCGTGCTCGGGAGTCTGTCCCGTGAAGTGGCATGGACATTCGAGCGTCGAGAGATACGTCGTGTGTATTGAGCACGACGCGTGCGCTGGCCTCCAGATGAACCTGTTCGCCCTGCGGCACTTGGTCCGCCGCCACGATAAAAATGCCGCCGTGTCGATCGATCCACTCGCTGACCTGACACTGTCCGAGCACACTCCGAAGCGTGCCAGGACCATCGGTGACATAGCCCGAGGCCTGGGGGTCGACGAGAACGATATCGAAGCGCACGCCGCACGACCGCAAGTAGCGTTGCGCCGCAATCGTCTCGCGTAGCAGTGGCGCCTCAGGATCGTCAACGTGGATGAGCACGATGGGGTCATCGCCCGAGATCCCGCGGCCCCACAGTCGGCGCTTGCACGGATGACCGCCTTCGATCACGGAGGCGGCTGCGCGGAACGATCGATCGCCGAATAAGAGTGCAGAATACAGTTTTTGAACGGCCGGCATGGCCTCGGGAGCGAGCTTCGCACGTGAAAGGCGCCTCGTGCTCTCCTGCTCGGCGTCGCGAAACGCCCAACGGAGCGTATGCATCGAGCCGTATCGTCGGGCGAGCTCCAGTGCAGCCGCGCGTGTCCGCGCAACGCTCGTGATGAACGCGAGTGTTACGGTTTCATTCGGCTCGAGCACGACCCGCGCGGTGAGGCTGAGGATAGGGTCGAGCACCGTGCCGATATGCCCCACGGGTACCGCGCCTCGCGCCAGCAACGACGCCGGCGCCTGCGGGGTACCACCGCGTCCGAAGAACGCGCCGCGGTCCGTCTCGTACCTTATAAAGGTAACGCTCGACCCGTCGCTGACGAGGCGGTGCACCAGCACGGCACGCTCGTCGGACGCTGACCGCGGCCGACGCATGAAAAGCAGACCGTCCATGTCCGCAAGGAACTCACTCTCGACGAACAGCCTAGCGAATGCCGGGTGCGTTGCCGCTTGGGCGGTCGGCAACAGCACGGGCTCGCCCGCACTTGTGACCGTGATTCGACGCGTGCGGTCGGTTTCGTTGTGCAAGGTGAGCTGCCGGATCTCAACGTCATCGGCCGGGGCAATGGTGACGTCGAGCCTTACCGACAGCCCCTCCCCACGCTGATGAAATTCGACCTTATGGGCAGCGTACGTCGTCCGGCTTTGCTCCGAAATGGCGCGCCAGAGGTTGCCTGAGTCGTCGTCGCGCAGGTACGTCCACAGGCCGTCGACGTCCCCGACGATGTCGGGCTCATAGCGCGTGAGCGCAAGGCCTTCCCAGCGCAGCCCTCCGCCGCCTGAGCGCGTTACAATGCTCGAGAGCCGGCCGTTCCCAAGCACAAAGGCTTGAGGGCGCCCGTGCGCTTCGGGTACCCACGGCGGACTTAGGGCGCCGGTAGGTTTGTGCAGCGGCGCTGGAGGTCCGTTCGCGAGCTCCGCGCTCGGCCATTCGGTCGGTGATGTGACGGGTGCGCGCTCGTTCAGCAGAAGCTCCCCGGCTTCAACTTGCCTGTCGGCGTGAAAACGCCGAACCATCACTTGGTCATTGAGAAGGTTGTTGATGGCGACCAGCGCCATCCCTTGATGGTGTGCCATGTACGATCGGACGACAGTGTACGAACGGCCGTCCGGCGCACGATCGGCATCCACGTCCAACGCCTCGAAAAAGCCGTATTTGCCAAGCATTCCCAACGCTTCAAAGTGCTCGATGTTTTCGAGTACGGCCCGTGGCCTTATCGAAACAGCAAGAAGCGAGGCATACGGTGCTACGACGCGATCATCTTCGAGGCCTCGCTTGAATCCAAGTCCAGGCACGCCAAAAGATTGGTATTGATAGGTCTGGTTCGCGTCGAGCCGAGCGTAAGCAGACTCTGAGACTCCCCATGGCGTGCCGGTCTTCTTGCCGTGAGCGATGTGAGCCTCGACCACAAGCTCGCAGCTACGCGCGAGCAGCGTTCCCTCTTGGCTGCGCATAAGAAGAGAGGGCATGAGGTACTCGAACATCGTGCCGCCCCATGAAAGGAGAGTCGGTCCTGAGTCGGAGTAAGTCATAGGCCTTCCGAGAGTGGCCCAATGGGATTCTGGAACGTCGCCTTTTACGATGGCGAGGTAACTTGCGAGTCGTGCCTCCGAGGCCAAAAGATCGTAGTGGTGCCCATCGAGTTGGTCTTGAGTCGCGTCATAGCCGATATAAAAAAGCTTTCGTTCGCTGTCATATAGAAGCGAAAAGTCCATTTTTGCGACTTCTTCCTCAGCGTCTCGTGCGAGCGCGAGCAAGTCGTCGATAAGTCTTTGAGCATGCGAAACGGACCGCTCCAGTGCCTCTTTCAGGCGTTGCGCGGAGAGCTTTGCCTCGGTGTCGAGGTCGAGGGTATCTGCCTCCCAGCGCTCAAGTGCTGTAAGAAGGGTTCTGGCCACCTCGGGTATCTCCCGTAGCGTCACGCCTCCGGCGAGCGTCAGTGCCCGGACAGGAAGCTCGAAGCTCAGGGCGAGCCAAGGGACGAGAATTTCGAGCTCGCGTCGCATCTGTCTTACTTGATGATGGGCCTGATCCATCGATGAGCGAAGCCGGTGAAGCGTGTCCGGGTCGCGATGCAGCGTGCCTCGTTCGAGCATAACGAGCAGAGCCGCGTCGAGTTCGGCAAACATGTCGTCGCAGAGCACGCGGAAGCGCTCGTAGGACGCATGGGGCTCCGCGCGACCCACGTCGACGGAGAGCTTCATGCGAGCAAGGATAGTTCGAAGCGCATCCGCATCGGCGTCGTGCACCGGATCCAAGCTTTCTTCCAGATGCGCGAGCGCGTCGGCGAGTCCTTCCCAGCTCGCCGCCCGACATAGAGGCGCGTCGAGGATGCCGCAGCAGCCTTCCTTGAGCGCGAGAAGGCAGCCCGCAAAGTTTCCGCTGTCGACGGTGGACACATAGCGTGGCAAAAGCGGTTGAAGATTTTTCGTTTCATACCAATTGAGGAGGTGCCCTCGATAGTGCTCGAGGCGTTTGATACTCGTAAACGCACTCCGGACGCGAAGCGCGAGCTCGGTCGGACCCACGTAGCCGAGGTCGTAGGCTGCGAGAGTAGATAAAAGCATCATTCCAATATTGGTCGGAGAAGTGCGGTGCGCGGTTTGCTCCCGTGGCTCTTCCTGGTAATTGTCTATCGGAAGCCATTGATCGTTTGGTCCGACGAAAACATCAAAAAAGTGCCATGTGCGCCGCGCGAGCAGGCGAAGCTTTTGACGCTCGGACGGCTGCAACGGCGACGGCGTCGAAACCACCGGCAAGCTCACCACCCGAGCGATTTCAGGGGCGATGGTCCACAGGGCGATGAGAGGTAGCGCAACGTAAAGCGACGCCGGCCTTATCCAGGCGATAAGGCCACCGCACGCGAGGGCTACGACCACCGAAATGCGCATCGCGCGCCACATGAGCGCTCGCGGCGACTGCGAGCGGAGTGCGAAAGCCGTATGTGCAGCCGACGTCCACTGGAGCAGGTGTTTGCGCGTGATTATCGTCCGAATGGCGACACGCACGACAGCGTCGACCACGACTACGGCTTCATGGGCGAGAAAGGCGACGGCGAGGAGGCCGCGTACGAGATGGGTTGAGCGTCGCCCCCGGTCGCTCAGCAGCGACGGTAGGCTCTGCAGAAGCACGATGCCAAGGGCGCCCATCGTCCACGGAAGAGCCCCTCCGGGCAGCACGGTAAATCCGAGTACGAGAGTCACAAAAAGGATGGGGCTCGCAAGGCTGCGACGGAGATTGTCGAAGATCTTCCAACGATCGATGACCGTAAGCTTGGTCGTGACTTTTTCGCCGCTGGCCGAGGGGACCCGCGCGAAAAGCCATGGTAGAAGTTGCCAGTCGCCTCGCACCCAGCGGTGCATACGCTGAGCATAGGCCACGTAGTTCGAGGGATAATCCTCGAACAAGACGATATCCGTTGCAAGTGCCGTTCGCCCGTGAATGCCCTCAAACAGGTCGTGACTGGTTAATGCGTTTTCTGGGACACGGCCTTCGACACTCCGTGTAAAGGAATCGACATGGTAGATTCCTTTACCAACGTAGATGCCAGCGCCAAAAAGGTCTTGGTAGGTTTCGGAGACCGCGTGCGTATAGATGTCGAATCCGACATTGCCCGAAAAGAGACGAGCAAAGAGAGTTGCTCGTTCGCTCGTTGGAGATATTTCGATGCGCGGCTGAACAATCGAATAGCCGGTGACTAGTTTGCCCGTGCTTTCGTGAAATACGGGTTGATTTAGCGGGTGCGCGAGCAGCCCCACGAGGCGACGGGCAGTTCCGATCGGAAGTTGAGTGTCGCTGTCGACGGTGAGGACGTACGTTATATTGCGCAACGCATCTTCGTTCCCCACGTGAAGCGAGAAGCTTGTGTCCTTCGCCCCGCGGAGCAGGCGATTGAGCTCTTCTAGCTTTCCGCGCTTTCGCTCCCAGCCCATGAAGCGTTCCTCGGAGGCGTTCCACTGGGGCGTTCGATGTAAGAGGTGAAAGGGCCCGTGCTTGTCTCGGCCATGCCGTGCGTTGAGGTTTTCGATCCCTTGTGAGGTGGCGTCGAGAAGTTCTTCGATATTATTTCTTGTTACGGAGTCAATACTGTCTGTCAATAGCGCAAATTGAATAGACGGATCACTGTTAGATATATAGTGGAGCTCGATTTGCCGCAGCATTGACTCCACGTCTTCGCTGCGTCCGAGGAGAGTCGGTATGACGACAAGGGTACGAAGATCCTCCGGAAGTCCCTTGGAAAAATCGAGTTTTGGTAGTCCTTGGGGTAGGAGGAGGCGAGCAAGTATCCACTGCGACAGCGTTACGGACACGATCGAGAAGGGAAATAGCGCTGCGACTATGCTAAGCGCTGCACCGCCAAACCCTACGCCTGAAATCGCAAGGTATAAGGCGAGAAGAACCAACGGTCCGCTCGTCATGGCCGCCAGACTGAAGAGGTAGAAGAACGTGGGGTGACGCCTTAGCGCACGCCGAATTCGTTCCATACCTCGCGGCGTGTACTTTACTTGACTTTCGAGTAAGTGCTTCCCGTCGCCGATAAGGTAGTAGCCGACATGACTCAGACGTGAGTCTGGTGAACTATTCTGAGCTAGGCGCACCGCACACCGAGCCACTTCGGGTTCGGTACGATTGGTATCCCAGGCGAGTGACTCGACCGATTTCCGATAGAAATCGCAAGTTTCAAAGTCCATCGTCGCGTAGACACGCGCGGGGTCTTCGAGTAAAATCGATTCGACGTGACTCATTTTTGAAAAAAAATGTTTCCAGTCGACTTCGGACATTAAACGTAACGCGCGAATTGCTTTTTCTATCGCGAGCCCGGCTTTGAGCGATGAGGTTGCGGCGCTCGCCGTAGCGGTTTCACTCGGCGCACCCCGGCGCAAGAGAACGCGTTCGAGACGACCGTGAACCGGGACGTTCAGGGCTTCGAGCGAGTCAATGAGCCCATCAATCAGCGAAGCGCGGAGCATCGTGGGAAACGCCCAAAGCTCTGCGATTGTCAGAGGTGACACGGTCTGATAGGCCTCCACGAAACTTTGCGTTTCGGTGAGAGTCATCGCCACGATGCTCCTACCCACCAGGGCACGAGCTAGCGCTTGGACACGTGGGGAGCCCTTGTCTTTGCCGTGGGCGAGGTGCGGTAAATGTCTAACAAATCCGGGCGGTAAGTCATGAGTCAACTCTCTCGCGACGCGCCGAATGAGATAGTAGTTATCTAGAAACCATTCCGCTGCTTTTTGGAGGGCCGCGTCCCCTTGCGTGAGCTCGCGTGGCGCAAGATACCTGCGTGCACGTTCGAGAGATCGCGCAACGCGCGAAGGGAAGAGGTCGGGGAGCGGGGCGCGCGTGATTTCGGTCCTGACCAGGCCATGGCTCACATGCCCTGCCGCAACTTCTGTGGCCTCCCGTATGAGTTCCGAGGGGGGGAGGGTGTCTTCCGGCGCAAGCTTTGCCACCGCCGCCATCAAATGCCTTCTGGAAAGGATGCGCGCAGCGCCGGAGCACGCCAGTCTTGAGTCTCGCCGCAGGGCTCGGGCTCGCGCAGGTCTTGAAGGACCATTAACGGCACGAGTGCGTGCGTGAGGAGGTGTGCCGTAATGCTCCCGCAGGTCAACGACGGGTTGCAGGTCGACCCGTGTGCGGACACCACGATAAGGTCGCTTCGCTCTGCCTCGGAGAGCTCGAGTAACGATTGACGTTCATCGGCGCTCCGAATGACCCTCCCGCGCGCTGATACTCCCTCACGCTTCATTTGAGCGGTCAAGCCTTCCAAGTAGCCCGCCCCGGTTCTCTCGAGCCGGGTAGCCAGGGCTTGGGCGACCTCGAAATCTCCCCCCGACCGAAGTATGGCTGTAGGCACAGGTTCGCGTACGACGAACGCGAGCAACAGCTCGGCGCCGTGGGACTTCGCGAGGCGCACGGCGGTTGGCAAAACGCTCTCGGCTCTCCGCGAGCCATCGAGAGGAATCAGGATTCGCGTAAGCGCGGCGTCGGCGTGAAGTGGCGACTTTCGCACGATAAGGACCGACCCTCGGGCGATGGCAAGTACCTGCTGCACGGTGCTTCCAAGGTTCCACCGCGCGGCTCCGTGCTCGCCTTGACTGCCGAGAATGGTGAGGTCTGCGTCGAGTTCGCGCGCTACAGCGGTGATGCGTTCGGCCGGATGGCCTTGCTCGAGCCTTGTATCAACGTGCTGCTGTAATTCTTTCGCGGCTGCTCGTTGGAGCGTCTCAAGGTAAGCCAGCGCTTCTTGGCGTGCCGCCTCCCAATCGAGTACATCCGTCGCGGGAAGGCCCGAACGTTCATACGCTGGCTGCATCACGTGGACGAGCGTCAACGCGCCACCAAGACTCTTTGCGAGTGTGATGGCGTGGCGCATGCACGGGTCCGAGAACGCCGAACGGTCAATACACACGAGAATTCGGTGAATCGCGCGGCCGGCCTGGCCGAGCGGTGCCGACGCGGACGCAGCCCGCGGAACGTGGAGAGGTCGTGGCTTAGAACTTTCGGCGAGACTGCCCATTGGAATGGTGGCGCAATTCAAGAAGCCTGCCACCGCACGAAACCACGGTTTAAGCACTCGCCGAGCCTCGCCGCGAGAGACCGGTTGCGTACAAACCGCCCACTCAGCATTTTCGCCTCACGTCG
This sequence comes from Polyangiaceae bacterium, assembly GCA_025353725.1. Classification (GTDB taxonomy): domain Bacteria; phylum Myxococcota_A; class Polyangia; order Polyangiales; family Polyangiaceae; genus Labilithrix. The sequence goes on from JANXOF010000038.1 coordinate 32,810, forward strand.
GCTCAACCAGCGAGCGCCGCGATAGGCTCGCCGCGGTGGGCGTGAACTTCCGTAGGTCCCAGTGTTATCCTCCTCTTGCTCTTGCTCTTGGCGGATGTCCGGCAGCTCTGGCTGCGAAGGTTGACTTATGAAACATGTTATCTGTATTTTGCATATTCTAATGCTCACGACCGTCGCTTGCGCGACCAAGTCCAAGGAGCAGTCAACGTTTGGGATGGCCGTCGATTACGTCGACGGACGCCCTGGAACCGGTCTCTGCCAGACTGCAGGTTTCAGTGGAGTTACGAGTTCACTGAAGTTGGACTTGGAAACAACGCCAGGGCCAAAGGTTTGGCTCGAGATGAGTCAAAACTTTGATGACGAGCGATCCTACGTTGTCCGGGCTTACGCGGAGAGCGTAGACGAGCACTTAGCTTTGGTGCCAAACTCGCGAGAAGAGCTCTTCGAGCGTCGCTACGACGAGGCTTTTGGAATTTTGGGGAAAACGGACACTTTTGAGGTTCTGTTCGACGGCAAGCGCTACAAGTTTACGGCGGAGGGGCTGCCCGGTAAGGCTGCGTGTCCCAACATTTGACGTCGAGCTGCCGCACGGCGGCGTTCGCCGCCGATTAGACGTCAACGCAAGCCAACCCGTGCCTTGCACGCGTGGCATAGGAGGTGCTGCCGCGGGCCAACTCCGCGAACGTGCTTTCGGAGGCAACGCGAAGCCTCAGCGTAACCGGTCACGCTCTACATTGAACCGCACGGCGATGAGTCGCCCCCGGTTGACTCAGGCTTTGGCGAGCATCGTTTACGCGCTTCGGCTCGCGACAGCTCCTTCACACCCTTCTTCGAGTGTCGTAACGTCGCGGTACACCCGAGGGGGGCATCCTGATGTCACGAAAGCTAATCTCAAGAGGTCCGAAGGTCGGCGTTCGACTTGCGCTGAGCCGCGGCCTCTGCGTTTCTTCGGTTGTGGCGGTGACGGTTGCGGGATGCGCGGAGGGGTCCAAACCGGACCTATCGGTCCTAGAGACCGCTCGCGATCCGAGCGCTACCGAGCCGGCCGCTCCGCCTTCCGACCTTCCATCGTCGTCCGTCTCCGGTAAGGTTCCTGCCACCACGGACTCGGGTTCGCGCGACGACGAGGCCGGAGTGGCGCGTTCGGATGCTTCCGCGCAGGATCCCGCGCCGGACAGCGGCGCGGCTGACAGCGGCGTCGTTGACAGCGGTGGTGTCGTCGCTGACGCGGCCACGCAGGTCGACAGCGGGCCGACCTCGAACGCGTGTTCGGCCGCCCTCGCTTCGATCAAGTTTGACTTCGAGGCAAGCGACCAAGGATGGTCGCACCGTCCTTCGGACAATGCGGCGAGCGACGACCCAAACTGGCCGTTTGACCCGTGGGGACGAGGGTTGGCGGCTACTGTCGCCTGTCCCGAGCGCTCGTGCTGGGCGTCTGAGCTTCTCCAGAATTATGCTCAGTGTGGACGTGGCGAGCTAACTTCCCCCCCCATCGACTTGCATGCGTGCGCGGGTGAACGTGTGACACTCGTGTTCCGGCACGCCTTCGCGTTCTGGTCGGGCACGGTCAATCGCGAAACTTGGTACGACGGTGGCATCGTCGAAATTTCGTCGAACGACGGCGCGTCGTGGGTCGTTCCTCCCGCCGCATATCCGGGTACCGTGAAGATTCTCGGAAAGCGTAACGGTATTGAGTGCGTGCGCGCCGACGGCTTTCATGTGCACGACAAGCCCGGCTTCACGGGCAAGCAGTACGCACCGTCGACCGTCGAAATCGACGTGCCCTCTTCGGCGCTGACATCTACGATGCGTGTTCGGTTTTCCCAGGGCTCGGGCGTCAGCACGGCGTCCAATGGACAGCAGCGCGGAGGCACCGCAGCGGGCTGGCGCGTTGATGACGTTCACTTTGTACGGAAGTAGTCATGAGCGCAAATCAGGATACGATGCCTGTCGTCTTTATCGCGCACGGCGCGCCGCCACTGCTCGATGACGCGTCGTGGAAGTCCGAGGTCGCGACTTGGGCCAGGGCGCTGCCTGTTCCCAAAGGGATCCTGTCCCTGTCTGCGCATTGGGAGCATCAACCGGTCGCCATCGGAGCGACGACGCGCGTTCCCCTCATCTACGACTTTCATGGATTTCCAGAGCGCTACTACGCACTTGAGTACCCATCGCCTGGCGCGCCCGAGGTTGCGGCGCGCGTGCGTGACCTTCTTCGCGAAAGTGGCATCGCGTTTGTCGATGAGCCCTCGCGCGGGCTCGATCACGGCACGTACGTCCCGTTGATGTCGATGTTTCCCGATGCGGATATTCCAGTCCTCCAGGTCTCTCTGCCCGGGCTCGATCCGAAGGCGCTTTACGCGCTCGGTCGTGCCCTTTCGCCGCTGCGCGGTGAGGGCGTGCTGATCGCCGCGAGCGGGTTTCTCACGCACAACATGCGAAGCCTTAGCGAACGAATGACGCCCGCCTGGGCGCACGAATTCGACGCATGGGTTGCCGAGGTGCTTCTGCGCGGTGACGTCGACGCGCTCGTGGACTTCCACGGGCGGGCTCCTGCCGCGCGCCTCGCACACCCTCGCGAGGAGCACTTTGCGCCCGTCATCGCCGCGGCGGCGGCAGCGATGAGCCGCGTCGGCAAAGTGACATTCCCTATCGCCGGATTTTGGAGCTTGGCGCCGTCGTTCTCACGTCGAACTGTCCAGTTCGGTTAACCTCTCCCCCCAGCGCGTGAAGCGCGAGGGGGAGCTTGAACCGAAGGCGACCGCTTTCAGAGTTCGTCGGCGAGGCGACGGGCCTCTTCAAGTCTCGTTCGAGCACCTTCAAGTTGTGCCTTTTGCGCGTTCGTTTCGTCGACAACCTCTTTCGGTGCCCGTTCGAGGAAGTTTTTCGAAGACATCTTCTTCTCGATAGACCCGAGATCTTTCTCGAGACTTTTCAAGCCGCGTTCGATGCGAAGAAGTTCTGCGTCTTTCGTGACATGTCCCTTGAGCCCTACGAGCACCTCAATCGGGCCGAAGGCACTTGGCACAACGCTGACTGCCGTGCCCGCGAGGCGCGCGCCTCCTGTCGTCTCGACCGCCGGCGCCGCGCTTCCGACGAGGAATGACATCGCCTGAAGGCGAGCTGTCACGAACGCGCGTGCTTCCGCGCGCTCCGTGCGAATCAAAAGTGGGAGGTCGGCTTTTCGCTCGATCCCGTGCTCTGCGCGAATCGTCCTGACGGCTGAAACGACGGCCTTGAAGACGTCCATTTCGCGCAGCACGGTCTCATCGCTCGCGGCATCGGCGTCGCTCGGGTACGGGCCAAAGGCTATCGAAGAACGACGACCTTCCGGCCGAGGAGATCGTTGCCAGAGTTCCTCGGTGAGGTAAGGCATGAGAGGATGAAGGAGCCTCAAGCAGGTTTCGAGAACGTGCGCGAGGACCCTCCGCGTCTCGTGGGCTTCGGGGCTTTGCAATGCGTGGCCTTCCGAACCATCCTCCGTGCGCGCGCCGCGTAAAACGGGCTTCGTGACCTCGAGGAACCAATCGCAGAAGTCATTCCAGAAAAATCGATAGGTCTCGTTGGCGGCTTCGTCGATGCGGAAGGCCGCATAGCCCGCGTTGCACGCGCGAATGCTTTTGTTGAGCTGCGCAAGAATCCAAACGTTGAAGAACCCTTTTGGTTCGAGCCGGTCACCGTCCTTGCCAAAGAGCTCGGTGGCCGTGAGCCCCTCGAGCTGACCCAAGACCAAGCGGCTGGCGTTCCACACCTTATTGGCGAAGTGCCGATTGCCCTCGATACGTTTGGGGGCGAGCGCAATGCGCTTGTTGGAAGGCGAGAACGTCGCGAGCGTGAACCGAAGGGCATCGGCGCCGAACGCAGGAAAGCCCGTGCCCATCGTCGCCGTCGACGGATACGCCTTTCGGAACTTGGCCATCGCCTCCGCTTCCGGCGCGCCCGGCATCGTCTTGCGGACCATCGCCTCGAACGTAGTCCCGTAGATGAGGTCGAGGGGGTCGATGACGTTTCCCTTCACTTTGCTCATCTTCTCGCCCGTTTCGTCGACGACCAGGCCATGCAAAAGCACGCGTTTGAAAGGCACTTCTTTCATGAAGTGCAGCCCGAACATCATCATACGAGCGACCCAGAAGAACAGAATGTCGTATCCGGTCTCGAGATCACTCGCCGGGTAGAACTTCTTGAGCGCGTCTGTGTGGTTCGGCCAACCGAGCGTCGAAAACGGCCACAAAGCACTCGAGAACCACGTATCCAGGACGTCGGGGTCCTGCACCCATCCTTCACCGCATTCCGAAGGACGTGTTCGCGCGACGCGAATCTCCCCGTCGGGCCCATGCCATGCGGGGATTTGATGCCCCCACCAAAGTTGCCGAGAAATGCACCAATCTTGAATGTTGAGCAGAAAGTGCTCGTACGTTTTTTGCCACTCCTCGGGGAGTATCTGCGTGCGCCCGTCGCGCACGGCGGCCACGGCTTCGTCGGCCATCGTTTTCATTTTCGTGAACCACTGCGTCGAGATCATCGGCTCGACGACGCCGCCCGAGCGTTGACACTTCGGGAGCGTGAGAATGTGAGGCTTTGAACCCCGCGCGAGCCCCTTCTCATCGAGTGCCTTTTTCACGGCCGTCCGTGCGCGCTTTCGATCGAGGCCCTGAAAGGAGCCCGTATTCGCGTTCATCGTGCCGTCGAGGTTGAAGATATTAATCTCTTCGAGCGCGTGCCGCTTCCCCGTTGCGAAGTCATTGAAGTCGTGCGCGGGCGTTACTTTGACAGCGCCCGTCCCAAACTTTGGGTCGACGAGAATCGTATCCGTAATGACAGGTACTTTACGGTCCAAAAAGGGGTGACTGAGACTCTTTCCGTGAAACCGCGTATACCGTTCGTCTAACGGATGCACGGCCACGGCGGTGTCGCCGAGCATCGTTTCCGGGCGTGTTGTTGCGACCACGATTTCGTCGTCGGTACCGTCGACCTTGTACGCAAACTCGAAGAGCTCGCCGTTGGCTCCTTCTTCGTTATCGACCTCGAGATCCGAGAGTGCAGTTTGGCATTCGGGACACCAGTTGATGAGCCGCGTCGCGCGGTAGATAAGACCTGCCTCGAAAAGTTGCACAAACGCTTCGGTCACGCCCAGCGAAAGGTCGGGATCCATCGTGAACTTGGTGCGCGCCCAATCGGGCGAAGCTCCCAGCTTTCGCATTTGGTTGGCGATGGTCCCACCGCTTTCGGCTTTCCACTTCCACACGCGCTCGATGAACGCTTCGCGCCCGAGGTCGTGCCGCGTCTTGCCTTCACGAGCCAGCTGTCGCTCTACGACGGTCTGCGTCGCAATACCGGCGTGGTCGATCCCCGGTTGCCAAAGCGTGTTCTTCCCGCGCATTCGCTCCCACCGCACGAGTGCATCTTCCAGGGTAACCATGAGGGCGTGCCCCATGTGAAGCGAGCCTGTCACGTTGGGCGGAGGAAGCGGAAGAACGTAAGCGGCTCGTGTGTCCTTCGGGTCGTCAGAGGCATGGAAAACGCCTTCTTTCTCCCAGAATTCGTACCAGCGCGCCTCGACTTCGCGTGGCTCGTACGCCTTTGTGAGGTCGGGGCCGGTGCTGCTCGTGGTATCCGGGGTGTTGGTGCTCGATTCGGCCGCGCTCATGCCTCCGGAACTACCACACCTCGGCGTTGTCGCTCTCGTTACGCCCTCATGAGGCGCTGGATCTCTTCTTTAATCATAGTCTCGGCGAGCTGCGGGACGACCTCCCAGACGACGCGTTCGACGACGTCGCGCGACAGCGAGAGCACCGCATCGGCTTGCGTCTGAGACAGACCGAGTTCGCCAAGTTTGCGGGCCAGCTGTCCGGTTACCGCCGCACCAATCGTGCCAGGTGCCGTCACAGGTAAGGACGCCCGCTGTCCGGTCGGCGCCGACACTGCGGCGGCCAGCAAGGCGGCTGAGGAGGCGACCGGCGGTGCGGGAGGGGGAGGCCGTGCCGCGAGGGGCGCGGGTCGGGGGGGCATCGGCCCTGGCGTGTGCACGGCGGGGGCCGCGGGCGAATCACCGAACATCAAGGTGCCCGTACGGGGGCTCGGGGCGCTCCCGCCCACAGACGGCAGCGTGCCGCGCGCAAATCCGCCCGAGCCGCCCTGCATGGGGCCCCCAGCGTTCGGAGTCGATGAAGATGCGGACATCGATGCCGACGTCGGCAGGCCCTGCGCAGCCATGGGCACCGGAGGGCGGTCACGAAGGGGCGCGCCGCCGGCCGGCTGCGCAACCTGCGGAGCCTGCGCAACCTGCGGAGGAAACACGACGGGCGAGGTGACCGATGCTCCGGCCGACTCCCGAGCGAGCACGGCTTTTCGAACCTTATCGATGAGCTGCTGGGTGTCGAAGGGCTTGTCAGCCCAATCATCCGCACCGGCATCTTGGCCTCGGCCCGCGTCGTAAGGGGCGTAGCGGCTCGTCAGGAGGAGGATGGCCGCACTCGGGCAGCGCTGCCGCAGCTCTTTGACGAGGGTGTAGCCATCCTCACCAGCGCCTCCTGTGAGCAAGCTATCAACCAAAAAAATCTCAGGATTTTCCCCGAGGCTCGCGAGTGCGCTTTGCGTGTTATCCGCGGTGATCACGCGAAAGTCCTCACCACTAAAGGTGATTTCAAGGACCTTGCGCATCGTGACGCTGTCGTCGACAGCAAGCAGTGTCTTGGTCACGGTTCGTCTCCGATTTGGCCCTGATTGTGCGGAGCTGGGGCAACCTCTGTCAAGCTACCTTCTCGCGGGCAGCGGCTAAGCCTATGACAGCCGCTCCGAAATGGCATGCCCCGCAAATGACTGACAAAAAGCTTGTACCTTTCACGGTTCCGCAGGATCTCGCCGGGACGCCGCTCGACGCCGCCGTTCGCGCCGGATTCGGCCTCTCTTGGGGTCGCGCGCGCGACCTCGTCCGCCGCGGCAAGGTAGCGATCGACGGCCGAACGATCACCGAGCCGGTAAGGTACGTCCACGTGGGGCAGGTGGTGAGCATCGATCTCGCGGCCCGTAACACGCGCACGATAGCGACCGACCTGCCTGGAGGTACGCTCGTGCACGTCGACCCGCATGTCGTTGTCGTCGACAAGCCGGCCGGCATAAGCACGGTGCCGTTCGACCCCGAAGGCATGGGGGCCTCGATCGCCAAACGAGCGTCGAAGGGCGAAGAGGCTACGCTCGATGAACGCGTCCGCGTGGCCCTCGCGCGCCGCGAAAAGCGCCCGGGTGCAGGGAGCGTCCCGCCGTCGGTCGGCGTCGTACACCGGCTTGACAAGGAGACGTCGGGGCTTCTCGTTTTTACGCGTACGTGGTCGGCGAAAAAGAGCTTGATGGATCAGTTTCGCGCGCACACAGTGCATCGTCGCTACCTCGCGTTGGTGCACGGTGCCGCCGACGCACGCACCATCAAAACGCACTTTGTCGAAGACCGCGGCGACGGCCTTCGCGGATCCATTGAGCATCGCGGCGGGAGGAAAAAACCTGTCGGCAATGAGCGGTCTCAAGTCGCGATTACTCACTTTGATGTCGTCGAGCGCCTCGAAAGCGCAGCCATCGGCCAATGCACGCTCATCGCGTGCCGCCTCGAAACGGGACGCACCCACCAGATTCGTATTCACCTCTCGGAGGCCGGTCACCCCGTCGTAGGCGAGCGCGTTTACATACGCGGGTACCGCGGAACGGTCGTCCCCGCGCCGCGCCTGATGCTTCATGCCGCAGAGCTCGGATTTGTGCATCCTGCAACGAACGAAGAGGTGAGCTTTCAAAGCGAACTTTCGAGCGATATGCAGGCTTTGCTGGAGTCGCTTCGCAGGTAATTTCGCGCTAGCGCTTTGTGCTTGAGATGGACGAACAGTGGTCCGCCTCAGGAAACCCGTGGTAGTCCGAATGTCGTCGGATCTCCGACTCGAAAAGGACTACTCTTATGCAAGCATTTTCTCGGTTCGCGGCCGCGGCCGCCGTGGTCGGTTGCGTAGCTTTCGGTGTTGTTTCCGCCAGCTCGCTCGTCGGCTGTGACGACCCTGCTTTGATGGCTCAGAGCAAAACGTCGGCGTTGGAGAACGTCGGCAAAGCTTCCGCGAAGCTCACGGCTGCGAAAGCCACGTTGGACGGCTTGATGAAGAAGGTCGACGGAATGCCGGCCGACATGCCGGGCGTCGCAGACTTCAAAACGAAGCTGCTTGCGCAAAAGGGCATGCTCGAGAAGCTTGCAGGAACCGTTCAGGGGTTCACTGGGAAAATCGAAGAGGTCTCGAAGAGCGGCAAAAAAGAAGACGTCGATGCGCTCAGCAAGAACCTCGAGACCGAGTTGATGGGGCTCACCAGCATCGAGGGTACGCTGACCGACGCGACGAAGAGCCTCACGGAAATGGAGATGAAGGCCAAGTTGGCGATGCCGACACTCACCTCCTTCGCGCGCAAGCTCTCGACGGGGTACGACATCAAGGCGTCGTCCATCGGCATCGAGCACGATCTCATCGACTTCGTCGACGACACCAAGAAGGTCGTCGACAAGACCACCTGGTTCAACTTCGACCAGCTCACGTTCAAAACCGGCGGGGCGGAGCTCGACATGGATAAGTCGAAAGCCCAGCTCGAGAACGTCGTCGAGATCATGAAGGCTTACCCGAAAATGAAGCTCAAGGTTGGCGGATACACCGACAACACCGGTCCTGCGGATGCCAACAAGAAGATTTCCGCGGCGCGCGCCGAGGCCGTGAAAAAGGCAGTGGTTGCAAAAGGCATCGACGCCAAGCGCCTCGAGGCCGAGGGCTACGGTCCGGAGCACGCGGTCTGCGAGGCGAACGACACGGACGAGTGTAAGGCGAAGAACCGCCGCATCGCCGTTCGCGTCTCCGAAAAGTAGAGCTCACGAGACGTGCGCGTGTCGGCGTCGCGACCGCGTGTCGCCGCAGACCGCGCATGTCGCATGCCGCGCTTTGACTCGAGCGTTGTTTGTGGTTAGGTGCGCCGCCTCTCGGGGTAGTCAAGGAGACGGCGGGCGAGCATGGCAAGCACGGCAAGCACGGAATCAGGGCCTTCCGGCAACGCGAACGCGAACGCGAATCCGAACCGAGAGGCAGGCAAACATGGTGACGGCGCCGTGAATCAGGGGCACCCAAGCGGCCTCTACGTTCTGTTCGGAGCCGAAGCTTGGGAGCGCTTTTCTTACTACGGGATGCGCGCGCTCCTCGTTCTCTATCTGGTAAACAAGCTCGGATACTCCCGCGAGCGGGCGCTCGAGATGTACGGGCTCTATACGGGTCTCGTTTACCTGACGCCGCTGCTGGGCGGATACCTCGCTGACAAGGTGCTCGGCCGCCGCAAGGCGGTGCTTATCGGCGGCATCTTGATGGGGGTCGGTCAGATCTTCCTGATGTTCCCGGCGACGCTTTCGCTCGCCCTCGGGTTGCTGATCGCGGGCAATGGATTCTTCAAACCGAACATCTCGACGATGGTCGGCGGCCTGTACCGGGAAGGCGACGCCCGGCGCGATGGCGCGTTTACTATTTTCTACATGGGCATCAATCTCGGTGCGCTCTTTTCGCCTATCATTTGCGGGAATTTAGGCGAGCGGGTGAGCTGGGCGGTCGGCTTTGGCTCCGCCGCCGTCGGGATGACGCTCGGACTCGTGCAATTCGTCTTCGGCCAGCGTCACCTCGGCGATACGGGGCTGCCCCCCGGGCGCGTTGGCGAGACGAAAACTGGCGGTGCAGGGCCATACCGGGCGGGCGACCTTCCGAGCGGACCCGCGACGACGCTTATTCCGCGCGACTACATCGATGTTCTCGTTTGGTGCGGGGGAACGGCGGCTGTCGTTTTCGCCATTCTCTCCGCGTGGACTTTCGTGGGGCCGGCCTGGAGCGCGTTGCCGGGTTGGTCCAAGCTCGGACTGCTTATCGCCGCGATTTCGGTCGTCTTTTTCCAGCTCTACAAGGAGACGACGAGCTCCGAGAAGCAAGAAGTGAGCGTCATCATTATTCTTGTCACGTTCAACATCTTCTTTTGGATGGGGTTCGAGCAAGCCGGCGGGACAATGACTTTGTTTGCCGACGAGCAAACCAACCGAAACGTAGGCCCCCTCGGGCTGTTCGTGATCGCCTCGGTCGTCTTCGCGTGCGCCTACAACTTCTGGCGTTCGACCAAAGACGAGATTTCGGGTCAGGCCTTGTGGAAGGGACTCACGGGGATGTTCGCGCTGATGGGCTTCGCGACGATCGGGCTCGCGATCTACAACGCGACGACGGGTCAAACGACGAACATCCCGGCGTCTCAGTTTCAGGCCATCAATCCGCTTCTCATCGTTGCGCTCGCGCCCACGTTTTCGAATCTTTGGTCAAAGCTCGACTCTGGTAAGTTCAAAAGCTCGACGCCCACGAAGATGGCTATAGGGATGATCATTCTCGGCGTCGGATTCTTTGTTCTCTACGTCGGCCAAAAAGTCGCGATAGCTTCGGGAACGAAGGCGAGCCCGGCGTGGCTTACTGCGGTTTACGCTATTCACACCATCGGAGAGCTTTGCCTGTCACCGATTGGCTTGTCGATGGTGACCAAGCTCGCACCGCCGCGCGTCACGTCGCTCGCCATGGGCCTCTGGCTTTTCTCATCCGCCGTGGCGAACTACCTCGCAGGGATACTCGAGTCGCTCCTCACGAAGGTGAACGTTCCGATTTACGGATTCCTCATCGTCAGCTCGATAGGCCCTGCGATTTTGCTTCTCGCACTGACGCCGCTTCTCAAGAAGTGGATGCACGGTAAGGCGTAGTCCGCGTCTATCGCGGACTCGTCATCGCGTTAGCGAACGAGCACCCAGCGGACGCCCGCAGTCACTTCAAGGTGGAAGTGATTGCGGTGGGGCCAGTTGTAGTCGGGCGTTAGCAAGACATTAAAGAGCTGCGCGTCCGCGGCCTCACACACAATGCGACGAAGCGTGATGGCCGAGTCGGGTAGGCCGTTCGACGAAGCGGCGTCGGGTCCGCACGGCTTGCTGCCGATGTGGCCGTGAAAGTCTTTCTCGACACTAAGGGTCTGACCGTCGCGTAGCTTGAAGAGAGCGGCGTCAATGGCGAGCGCGCCACTGTGTCGTCGACCCGCGCCGCTAAGAACTTCTTTCGAGCCCGGTGGCCGATACACCGAGTAGTGAACGACCTCTTTCACGTCGTGGCGCGCCAGCACTCTCGCCCAATCATCAAGCGCAAGCACGAGGCGGCAGTCGTAAATTTCGTAGGGGGATGTGCGGCGCTGGGCGGGCGGCAGGAGCGAATGAAATTCGACACCAGCAATCGCGCCTTTGAGGCGTAGCGGCGCGACGACCCCTCGCGTTTCCCCGACGCGATCAAAGGCGATGCGTCGCCTTCCGAGCTCAGCTTCGCACGTCACCTGATTGAGGGATGCGTACCGCGATGCGGGTGAATTTCCGGTCGAGTTTGCGCCCGCTGAGAGTGAGACGGGAAAGAGCGCCGGATCGTGGTTCCCGTCGCTCGTCGGGGGTGTGGCCTGCAGCGCGGCATCCCCGTCGCCAAGCGGCGCGTCGCGAGGAACGACCTGCGCGAAGAGACCGTCGACCGCTCGACCGAAGCCGGTCGCGCCGCGGCTCGAACTCGTACGGGCTGCCGACGCGCTAGGCGCAAGAGGCACGTCCGAATCGCCTCGGACGGTAAAACCGTGTCCGCACGCGAGCGCGCTCAAAGCGAGAGACGCAAGCATCGAGAGGTGCCAGGCGCGTGACGCAGAAATGGTAGAGCGGAGAAAACCCGACATGGACGCCACCCTAGCGCTGCGGAGGCGAGGCGGGAAAACGAGCGGCTAAATGCTACGGTTGAAAGTCGATGTCGGACCTTCCGCAGCGCGCGAGGCAGATTCTCTACGCCTGCATCACAGAGTTTGTGGCAAGCGGTGAGCCCGTTGGCTCGCGTACGCTCTCGAAGAAAGGGATCGCGCTCTCGGCGGCGAGCATTCGCAATGTGCTCTCGGACCTCGAGGAGATGGGTTACCTCCACCAACCCCACACGAGCGCCGGGCGCGTGCCGACCGACGCTGCATTTCGCCTGTTCATCGACGCGATGATGGAGGTACGCCATTTGACCGACGCCGAGAATAGGAATCTCTTTCAGCGCTTTTCTGAAATCGAACTTGGGCCGAATTTTTTGCGCGAAACGGGTCGCCTTCTTTCCGAACTCGCGGGCACGGCGGCGGTCGTCGTTTCACCTCGCGCGGAGACCCTCACGCTCAAGCACTTACGGTTTATACGAACGCTCCCGGGGGAGGTTCTTGCCGTTCTCGTGATGGCCAATGGCGCCGTTCAAAATTGCTTTTTCCGGGCGAGCGTTGAAGAGCACGAGCTCCAAAAAGTGCACAATCTCCTCGACGACGTGATCGAGGGCCGCTCCCTCGGCGAACTCCGCGAACTTTTCGCCCGTCGACTTCAGAGCGACAAGGTGCAGAACGACGCCGTCCGAAAACGCGCCTTCGAGCTCGGGGAGGCCGCGCTCGCCGACGCGGCCGATGCGGGGGCGGACGTCGTGATTGAAGGGCGTTCAAAGCTGCTCAACTTGCCGGAGTTCGCGCAGGGTGAGGGCTTGATGGAAATCGTCAATGCGCTCGACGAGGCGCAAAGCATCGTGCGCCTACTCGACGCGACGTTGGCTGCCAAAGGCACCTCCGTCGTGGTGGGGCGCGAGGCGGGCGGCTTGGCCGGGGGTCACCTTTCTATCGTTGGCGCCTCGTACACGAACCAAGGCCGCAGCGCCGGCTCGATTGGTGTCATTGGCTCCACTCGGATGGACTATCCGAAGGTCGTGCCCCTGGTCACGGCGACGGCCAACGCCATGAGCGCCTTGGTTGAGCTGCGCTCGGATTCGAGAGAAGACACTCATGACTGAGGGACCTGAGCAAACTTAGCGAAGCGCTCTCCTCCGGGTCTACGGACGAATCGAGCGGACTGTAGTATATGTGCTCGTCATGATGCGTACGGTCCCGCCGGACCTCCCAGGAGCCCAGACCGTCGACTCTCCGCTTGATCGCGCCCTCGCGTTGCTCCTTGCTGGGGAGCGCGAGGCTGCACTGCGTTGGAGCGCGGCGGCGGTACAACAGGATTCGTCCGTCTCGAGCGCGCTCATCCTCACGTGTCGCCTGCTTGCCGATGCCGGGCGTACGGAGGCCGCCATCGAGGGCTTCAGGCTCGGCGTGAAGCGCGCCATCGATACGGGCAACTTACCCCTCGCCGTGGCCGCGCTGAGTGACTTGCGTGCGCTTGCGGTCGACGTCGCGTCACTTCTCGACGAAATCGCGTCGACGTTTTGCGCGGGCTCCCCACGCCTCGCAACCGATGCGGCACCGCCGCCGCCTCCGCTCCCGCAGGAGGCGAGTTTTCAATCCCTGAGCTCGTTCCTTTCGGGGCCTGCGCTCCTGTCCAAGGCGACGGGAATCATCCACCAAGCCTCGCTCGACTACGAAGTGCTTTCCGAGTTCGAGGCGCCGCTCGTATCGCCGCTCCCGCTCTTCAGTGCGCTTGAAAAAGATGGCCTACGGGCGCTGATTGGCTGTTTTGAAATGTTTACGGTCCCTGCGGGAAGCGACGTCATCGCACAAGGCGAAGAGGGAGCCGAAGCTTACATCGTCGCCCGTGGCGAGCTCGAGGTGAGGCGCGTCACCGAAGAGGGAGATCACGTCACGCTTGCGCGTCTCAACAACGGCGCGCTCTTCGGCGAAATGGCTCTGTTGTCGCGTGCCCCGCGCGCGGCGAGTGTGGTGGCGTGTCGACCGTCCATCCTGCTCGTCGCGCGTCGTGAGGCGCTCGAGCAAGTGGCCGAGAAGCGCCCCGACATCGGGATCGAGCTCGCGGCTCACTGCCGCCGTCGCATGGTGGCAAACCTCCTCCGCACCTCGAAGCTGCTCCTTGCGGTGGACGCTGCCGCGCGCCCTGCGCTCGTCGAGCGGTTCGAAACGTGCGTCTTCGAGAAGGGCGACACGTTGATTCGTGCCGGTGAAGAGACGGCCGGCCTGCACCTCATTGCGTCCGGCGAGGTTGCGGTCGTAGGCCGCGAAGAAGGAGGTGAGTCGTTCGTCATCGCCACGCTTCCGGTGGGGGAGACGGTGGGGGAAGTTGCGCTCATTTTGCGGCGCAAAGCGAACGCTGACGTCGTCGCCGTGCACCCAACTGTGACGCTTCATCTTCCTCGTGGCCAGTTTCTAGGTCTCGTTCGCGAACATCCGGCGATCTTGTCCGGCCTCTACCTGGCCGCCGTAGAACGTGACGACGAAACCACGAGTGTCCTCGACAGCTCCACGACCTCGGTGTCCGATGACTACGTGCTCGTCTGATGAGTGATTCGCACGGTCACGATCACGGGCATGGTCACGATGGTCACGATGGTCACGGTCACGGGGAACGCCGTGAGCCCGCCGCGAAAGAGAAGAGCCAAGCCCGGCGACTGCTCCTCGTCCTCGTGGTCGTCGCTTGTTTTTTCGTCGTCGAGTTGATTGGCGCGAAAGCGGCAAGGAGCGACGTTCTCGAGGCTGACGCCTACCACCTGCTGATGGACGTGTTCGCGCTCGCGATAAGTCTCGCCGCGATGAGGCTCGCGACGACCAAGCCTAGTCTACGATTCACGTACGGCCTTCGCCGCGTCGAGCCGCTCGCGGCGCTCGTGAATGGAGCACTCGTCTTCGGTGTGGCCATCGAAATTGTGAGTGATTCGGTCGCGCACATGGCTCATCCCACGATGCCGAAGTCGAGCCTCATGATGATGGTCGCGACGGCAGCACTCGTAGTTAACAGCTTTAGCGCCTGGGTTCTGCACGGCGCGATGCACGCACACGGAGGCCATGCCCACGGCCACGGAGGCGACGGCCACGAGTCTTCGGTGCCGGCGAACGGGGTCGTTGACGCGTCGGACGACCCAGAAGGCCATCACGCCGCGGCGCACGCGCATCACCTCAATCTGCGGGGGGCGTGGCTGCACTTGCTCGGCGACGCGCTCGGTTCCGTTGCGGCGTTCATGGCAGGCTTCGCCATTCGCTGCGGCGCGTCACCGATGGTCGACCCCCTTGCGAGTTTCCTCGTCGTCGCGATTCTCGTGGTGGGCGCGTATCGCTTGGTCCGTGACGCCGTTCTCGTGCTTCTCGACGCGGCACCGAAGCGAATGCCCGTCGCGCGAATCCGTACTATCGTCCTCACGTATCCAGGCGTAAAAAGCTTGCATGCGCTCCACGTCTGGTCTCTCGGCACGGGGCACGACGCCGTAACGGTTCACGTCGTTTCCGACGGTGAAGACCCTCACTTAGGCACACGTCTCGGTGACGTGCTTCGTGCCAAGTTCAAGGCCGAATACGTTACGGTGCAAGTCGACTGCGGGTAACGCGCGAATCGCTCGCCCTGTAGCGCCAGAGGGCTCCATTCTATAGCGCTGTCGGTTTTTGCCTCCGCCTTCAGCGCTCGACGTAGGGAACTGGACCGAGCTTTATCTTGGCGAGTTCCGCGGACTCAAGCAGATCGTCGAGTACTTCGACCTCCACCATCGCATTGTCATATTTCCCCTTGTCGCTTCCAAACAGGTACCGATTGACGGGGGAGCTCGCGTCGAGGACTGGTTTGCCCGTCGATGACGCTTCCACGGCGCATGACGGGCCGTGGTCCAAAACGGCGGCCACGACCGACTTTTTCGCCTTGTGGTTCGTGATCCGCAGGCGGGTCAGGCAGCCGAATCGCCCTGCATCGGCTGTGTAGTAGGCGGTATTCTCTTCGCACTGGCGACCGCTCATCCCCTCGCAAATCCCGTTGGACTGCCTGGCTTTTGGTAGGCAACTCGGCAAGCAGTTATCTTGCCGGTCTCGGGATGCGTCGGAGCACCCGAACGCGGTCATCCGGTACTTCCCGTCGGCCGCTTGCTTCGTTGCAAAGCACGCTTGGAGCGAGGACGAGGAGGCCTCGTCCCCTGGCGAGTCCTCGTCGATGACGTCTGGCGCGCACGCGGCGCTCGCGAGACAGGCACCCAGCGTAAGCGCTCTGGATCGAAAAGAAGTGAGGGGAGTGAGCATTGTCCTACACGTAGGCAGATTGTGTGCCGTTAGAAGCGCGTGTAAATTTTAAGGGTTCTGTGCGCTTGGCGCCCGGAACGCGCAGGGCGCGTGAGACTCGGGCGATCCACGCTCAGTCGCTCCAGACGGCGGCGGTTTCGGCTATGAAGGCCGGGTGAACGCTCCCTTCTTTCATCTCCTTTTTGTTCTTTTAGGCGCCTGCGTGCCCGTGGGGTGCGCAGTCGCGTCACCGCGTGCGGTGCACCGCGGTGACACGTCAGCGGCGCGGCTGTCGCCGTCCCGGGCCACGGAGCCGCTGGCGAGCTTGAAAAATACACCTGCCGCATCGCACACGGTTCGCGAGCTTCTCGCGTCTGGGCTTGCCTCGCGCCACGCCTCGGAGATCGTCCAAAGCCTCACGGACGACGTGGGCCCTCGCCTTGCGGGTTCGCCTGGCGACCAAGCCGCCGTCGCCTGGGCTCTCGCGCGCCTCCGCGCGGAAGGACTGTCAAACGTCCACGCCGAGGAGGTGATCGTGCCCCATTGGGAGCGCGGCGTGGAAACCGGGGAGATCGTTTCCCCGACTCGTCAAAAGCTTAGGCTCACGGCCATCGGTGGAAGCATCGGTACTCTGCCAGCCGGGGTCGAGGCCGACGTTATAGAAGTTCAAACCCTCGAAGCCCTCGACACTCTCGACGCCATCGCGGTGGCTGGAAAAATTGTATTCTACAATACGCCCACCGAGCGTACCCGTGACGGGTCAGGCTACGGCAGGGCCGTCGCGGTTCGCGCGCTCGGAGCGAAGCGAGCGTCAGCAAAAGGCGCCGTCGGCGTCGTCATTCGTTCCATCGGCACGGATCAAGAAAGGCTTCCTCATACCGGAGCCCAGCGCGGGTTTGAGAAAGGCGAGACGTCCATTCCTGCCGCCGCGCTCTCCATGCCGGACGCCGACCTGCTTCACCGGACATTGGCGGCTAAGAAAGCCGCGCGCCTTCGGATGACGCTCGGATGCCGTCATTTGCCCGACGCTGTCTCGGCCAACGTCATCGGCGAAGTTCCTGGCACGACGCGGGCGGAGGAGCTCGTCGTGCTCGGCGCCCATCTCGACTCGTGGGACCTGGGTACGGGGGCGCTGGACGATGGGGCCGGTGTCGGCATTGTCATCGAGGCCGCGCGGCTCATTCTTGCGACCGGTCCTCGGCCTGCGCGCACGCTCCGCGTCGTTCTTTTCGCAAATGAAGAAAATGGACTGGCGGGGGCGAAGCAGTACGCCAAAGCGCACGCGCACGAACTCGACCGACACGTCGTCGCCCTCGAAGCCGACAGCGGGACCGACAGAGTCACTAGCGTGACGTACGGCGGTGCTCCGTCACAGCACGCGGAGTTCGTCGCGATGGCGGCGAACCTATCTCCGCTTGGTATCGCGGCGGACAGCGCCGAGGCCGACGGCGGTGCAGACCTGAGCCCGATTCGTGCGCTAGGCGTCCCCGTGGTGTCGCTCTCGCAGGACTCGTCGGGCTACTTTGATATCCACCACACCGCGAACGATACGTTCGACAAGATCCATCCCGACAATCTCGCTCAGGCGGCGACGGCGTTTGCCGTGGCGGCGCACGTCGTACTCACGATGAACGAGAACTTCGGCCGTGTTCCGGAAGAGAAGCGCGAGCGACGTCACTAAGTCATTCACGACGTGAATCGCTCGCGCACACCGTAGGACTCGGGAAGCGGGACTACTTGCCCTTCTTCGCGACCGGTGCGGGCGCGACTTTGGTCTTCGCGTCAGCGGCCGCCTTCTTTTGGTTCTTGTCGTTCGTGCCCTGCTTCTTAGCCTTGTCTTTGGCTTTCGGAGACTTGTCGCCCACGGGTTACCACCTTTGTTCAAGCATTTAGAGACGAGAGATCGAGCGTATCGAAACCTGAGAGCGAGAAAGGTAGCACCTCGACTCGCGCGTCGTCACTCCCTCAAAAGGGTTCAACGGCACTGGTTGTCTATGCATGTCTTGCCGTCCCTGCACTCGCCTGAGGCCACGCACTGCGCATTGACCTCGCCGGCGGTGCGGCAAACGAGGTCTTTCGCGCACGAGCCTATTCGGTTGTCGACCGTACGGCAGTACTTGTCCCCCGTCTCGTCCGAGGAGGTGCACGCGTACTTACAAAAGCCACCCACACACCGTTTGGCAGTTGCGGTGCTTCCACCGCATTGCGCGTCCGCGGTGCAGTTTGGCTTCGGCCGCGTGTCGACCGCACAGACGCCAAGTTCGCAGTACTTACCGGGGACGCATTCCGTATCCGCCACGCAAGCCGTCACGCACGAGCCTGCCGTGCATCGAGGCGCCTCGACGCCGCACTCTTGATCACTCGAGCAACTCGGTCGGGGGGAAGGTGCACATAGTCCGCGGACGCAGCTCGAGCCGCCAGGGCACGGAGCGACGTCGCAACCCGCGAGGCATCGACCATCCGCGCATACCTTGCCGGCCTCACATTCGCTTGAAAACCGGCACGCGTTGGCAGCTGGCGTACACGCGCCCGCGGCGCACGCACGCCCATCCCCGCAATCGGCTTGCGTGGTGCAGTCCCTCTTGGATCCCGGCTCGGCCGCGGGAGACATACAGAGTCCCGATTTGCATACGTCGCCTTTTTCGCACGGGTAATTCGGCGAGCATGTGGGAGTGCATCCCTTGTCGGTACACGCGGAGCCTGCGCTGCAGCTCCGAGTGCCCGTACAAGCACTTTTTGTCGGCGACGGCACGGCGGCACAGCCGTACGCGTCACATTCGTAACAGGCCGCGGAGTCGCAGTAGTACCGTGTTGATTCCCCCGATCCGCAACCGGCCCAGACCGCCACGCCGAGTGCTGCGAGCGTGGCCATGATGCTGACTCGTGAGGCACTTGAGGGACAGGTGGTCGACGTGCGAGTCGTGCGAATCGTCCGAATCATCATGGTAGAGGTCTCCGAGGTACGCGGCGTCGCGGCCCAGTATCCACGCGCCGTGCCAGCGGGTCCACGCCCGCGAGCGGCGTTCTTGTGGCTGCGCAATGACTTTACTTCTGGGCGATCGGCCTCCGCCTAGGGCGGAATTGCCTGGGCGGGTGTAAACCACTGTTCTCGGTTAAGGTTCCTAAGGCGAGAACGGAGCCGTCGAATCTGGGCGTCCGCGGCCTGCCTTGACCCCGTGTCTCGCATTCGCTACCTGGCGTTTCATGAGTCGTCCCCGTTCGGCCTCCGTGTTTGCCCCGCTGGTGTCGTCGGCAGCGGCATCGTCATCGTGTTCGTTAACAACCTCCCTCAAGTCCGTGTTGCCGCTTGCTGCGGGCCTCGTCCTTGCGTTCACGGTTTGGCTGCAGCCTGGTACGGCCAACGCTGACACCAAGGTCGGAATCATCGACGTTCAGCGCGCTGTAGCGAGCACCGAGGACGGGCTGCGCGCACAGGCGACGCTAAAAAAATTGTTCGACAATCGTCAGCAAGAGCTCAACAAAAAGCAGACCGACTTGCAGCGTCAGCGTGAGGACCTCGACAAGCAAGCCAAAGCCCTCCCTAAAGACGCGCTCACGAAGCGTGTTGACGACTGGCAAAAGCAGATGATGGACCTGCAGGCGGTTTTCCTCGAGTACAACAAGGAGCTCGAAAAGAAGCAAAAAGAGCTTACCGACCCGGTCTTTGAGAAGATTCTCCAAATCGTCAAACGCATTGCGACGAGCGAGAACATCGACGTTGTCCTCGATAAGGCAACCGTCGCCTTCGTGAGGACGGATCTCGACCTGACCGACAAGGCGATTCAAATATACAATGGCGGCGGTGGTACAACGTCAGGACCAGCTCCCAAAAAGTAGGTCCTCGACGGCCACGGGCTCGGAAGCTGAGTTCGCGTAGCCGATGTCGATATCTGTCGTGAGTAGTGGCGTTTCTCTTTGCCCACGCCTTTTGCAGGACCTCGTCCAACGGCACGGCGGCGACGTGCGGGGGGGGGCGACCGGCCTTGTGCGTCGCTTAGTGCCGGTGAGTCGCGCGAGGAGCGGGGACCTCGCACCGCTCCTGAGCGCTCGGTATATCCAAGACGCGATTGCCGCACGTCAACGCGGCGCGCTCTTGCTTATCGAGCAGTCTTTGGCCGACCGTTCGGCCCTGGCGGCTGTGCCCGGCTGGTTTCATCCTTACGCCGTCTATGCGCTCGCCGAGCTACTCGACGCAGGTGACGCACCGGCAGACGGTGCCTCGGTCGGCGAAGGCTCGACGGTTGGGCCCGGGGTGATCCTGATGCCGCGCGTGAGAATCGGCGCCCGCGTCACGATTGGCGCGGGCGCGGTCCTTGGCGAGGCCGGTTTCGGTTTCGCTGTGGGCCCGGCCAACGCGATCCGTTCCATCCCGCATCTCGGGGGGGTAGTCGTCGAAGACGACGTCTACATTGGTGCACTCTGCACGATCGCCGCCGGAACCCTCACGCCGACGATTCTCCGTCGCGGGGCCAAGCTCGATGCGCAGGTCCACGTCGGTCATAACTGCGAGATCGGCGAAGGCTCGAGGATTGCGGCGCAAAGTGGCCTGGCAGGTTCGGTGACCGTTGGACGTGGCGTCATGATGGGGGGTCAAGTCGGCGTCGCGGACCATGTCGTCATCGGCGATGGCGCTCGTATCGCGGCGAAAAGCGGCGTGATTGGTGACGTCGACCCCGGAGCTACGGTGGCCGGGTACCCGGCGGTCGAGCGTCAGCGATGGCTGCGCGGCCTTGCAGAGCTTTACCGCGCGACGCGCCGCCGTCGGGCGGTCGCCGCACCCCGCGAAACGACCGATCCCTCCGTGGAGGGACAATCGTGACGTCGACTCTCGGCGCGCGGGGAGTCCGTGTGCACTCTACGGCGATCGTTCATCCGTCCGCGGAGCTCGCGTGCGACGTGGAGGTGGGAGCGTATTGCGTCGTCGGTTCGCGCGTCCGCATTCATGCGGGAACGCGACTTTTGACTCATGTGGTCGTTGGGGGCCGCACCACGATAGGCGAAGGCAACACGCTTCATCCGTTCGTCGTCATGGGAGGGGAGCCTCAACTTCGCAGTCCGGAGTTGTTGAAACGAGACCCGAAAGGTGACGGTCCTGCGGCGCCGATTGAGGCGGTGCTGCTTATCGGCGACGGTAACGTGTTCCGCGAGGCCGTCACCGTCAATGGTTCAAGCGGTGTCAGCCCCACGTCGATCGGCGCCCACAACCTCTTTATGGCTGGCGCTCACGTCGCCCACGACGTGGTCGTGGGATCGAACTGTGTCGTCGCGAACGCCGTCCAACTTGCGGGCCATGTCATCGTCGAAGACTGGGTAACCTTTGGCGGGCTCTCGGGTGTCGCTCAGCATTTACGTGTCGGCCAGAGTGCCTTTGTCGCCGCCGGGGCGATGTGCGAGCGGAGCGTTCCGCCTTTTGTGATCGTTCAGGGAGACCGCGCGCGCGTGCGAGCGCTCAATGTCATCGGGCTTGAGCGGAGAGGTGTCTCTCCGTCTTCGATACAGGCTCTAAAAACGGCGTTTCGCCAGGTGTTTCTGCGCCGCAAAGCCGACCAGAGCTTTGACCAAGCCGTCCGCGGATTGAACGTGGCGGACCCTCTTGTCGCGGCGCTTGCCCGGGCCCTAACAGCCTGTTCTCTAGCGGGTTAATCACGCTTAGAGAACTTTCGAATCGAGGAGATGGGCGTGCACGACACGACGCGGTTTTGCTCCTGCGTTGGCAGCGTCGCCCTTGACCGAAAAAATGTCGGGGTCAACGATGACGACGGGAATTTTCAATTCGCGTGAAACTTTGATGACATGAATCTTCGGGAGCACGTCGAGAATCGCGACTTTAGGCGACTCTACGCCCTCGCCTTTCGACGTTTGCTCCCCGAAGAACGAAACGTCCGTTCCCGAATCATGACCGCTCGGGATCTTCCACGCGGAGGTGATCTCTACCCGCATCTCTGTCCGCGACGCATGGGGTGGCATGCGGAGGGTCGTGCCCGCCAACCCCGAGCGCGCCAGCTCGGCCGTTTGAGCCCAGGCTCCAGTCTCACCGTCACACTCCACGACTTCGATACCGACAATCATTCCTGCGTCATCGGCAACCGCGCGGAACACGGCGCGACCCCGGACCGGAGCGACACTTGCGAACGTGGCGCTACACAACGCTCGGAGCACGGGCGCTTCGGGCCCGAGTCCGAGATCGCGGTCACGTTTTTGGGCTGGCTCGCGGAAGAGGTCGCGGGTCGCGCGCTTTGACTCCGGCAGTGACAGCGCCGCTCGTGCGAACGCTTTCTTCGTCACGACCGCAAGCTCAACGCGAAAAATTTGTGCGATGCCTCCCACCGTCACCCCCGCGAAGGGCGCTGCGGTGAGCTCCTTGTCCGCGGATGCACGTAGAGGTGCCTGCGGCGCGATCCGCACGCCCGGACGAGGGCGGCCGTGAATCGTGGCGATGGCGGAAGCGCGGTGCGGCTGGGGCCCGAGAGCTGGGCCGAGGTCGGTCCCCTCGAGGGTGACTTCGATGGTCTGGTCGCTTGCGGCTGCGGCTTCCTCTGAGCTAGGCCCGGCCCGCGTCGTCTGGCCCCGCGAAGAACCGACAACGGCCTGCGAGAGTGGGGTCTCCCGCGCGCGAGAAAACGAAGAGGCGAGCGAACCCCAAAGTGCGCCGTGAATCGAAGTCGCCACCAGCAATGCCCGGAGCGACCTTCGTCGTTGTGCCGTGATCGCGAACAGGCCACAAGACGTGCCATCCTCGGAGCCAACGGGTCAACGCGGGCGTCTTATGGATGAGCAAACAGGTGGGCGATCCCCTTGCATTAGAGCACCAGCATCCTTACGGTCTCCGCAAAATGACGGATAAAGTTCATCGTGCGCTTCGACTCCTCATCCATGCCCTCATGTTTGTAGGCCTCTTCGCACTACCCGGCTGCCAGAAGTATGACGAGCTCGTCGAGAAGGACCAAGTCGCGCTGCAAAAGTGGTCGGATCTCGAAGCGGACCTCCAACGGCGTTCCGAGTTGATTCCTAACCTTGTTGCGACAGTCAAAGCGTCGGCCAACTACGAGCAGTCGACGCTCACGAAAATCACGGAGGCCCGCGCGTCTGCCACCAGCATCAAGCTGACCGGTGATGACTTTAGCAACCCTGAAAAAATGAAGGCTTTCGAGGCGGCGCAAGCAAAACTCAGTTCGGGCGCGATCGGCAGGCTGCTGGTGCAAAATGAGAACTACCCAAAGCTCCAGGCGAATGGCCAATTCACCGACCTGATGAAGCAACTCGAGGGCACCGAGAACCGTATCCTGCGTGCGCGTCAGGAGTACAACGAGGCTGTAAAAGCCTACAACTCCGAGCTCGGAAAGATCCGCGGCTCGATTGTAAATAAGGCGACGGGACAACCTTTCAAACCTCGCGTCTACTTCTCCGCGGCACCGGAGTCGACAGCGGCCCCTAAAGTGTCCTTCTAGGCTCTCATCACGCACTTCTCATGCTCGCGGTGCACCTCGAAGGCCGTGAGCTGCGCGTTTCGTTCGCAGGGTGTTACGTACGCCTTGCCGGAATGCGATACGTAATCAGCCTAAGGCAACGACGCGCGCAGAGCTCTGTTACGCTGCAGTGAAAGATGGCGCGGCGGCGTAGCTACTGGGCTTGGGGATATGAAGACCGGTTTCCGAGCGCGGAGACGCGCGCGGAGCTCGCGGAGCGCGTGGGCGGTGCCTTAGGCCTTCCGGGATTTGGCTCCGCGCGTGCGCAGGCTCCGCTGCCGAAGCTCGAGGCCATGCGCCCTCTTGCGGAGCCTCGGTATACTCCGCCCAGGGAGCTTCGGGGCATCGGTACGACCGAACCACACGCGCGAGCCAGCCACACCTACGGTCGGGGCTATCGCGACCTGGTTCGCGGCTTTCGAGGTGAGTTCGACTCGGCGCCCGACTGGGTCTTTTACCCAACCGAAGAGGCCCACCTTTCCGAGCTGTTTCGCTTTTGCGAGCATGAGTCAGTCGCCCTTATCCCGTTCGGCGGTGGTACGGGCCTGGTGGGTGGAACGGAACACCTGGCGACAGGCCGTTTTCGAGGTACGGCATGCGTGGACCTGACGGCGATGGATCGCGTGCTCGAGGTCGACTCCCTCTCGCACGCGGCACGTATCCAAGCGGGAGCGAGTGGACCGCGTATCCGAGAGCAGCTTCACGGGTACGGGCTTGCGCTCCGCCACTACCCACAAAGTTTCGAGCTATCCACACTCGGAGGCTGGATAGCGACGCGCGCGACGGGTCACTACGCGACGCTGTACACCCATATCGGCGACTTCGTCGAATCGGTGCGAATGATGACGCCTGCAGGCTCGTTCGAGACGCAGCGCTTACCGTCCTCAGCCGCGGGCTTGCGCCCTGATGCACTCGTGCTCGGGTCGGAAGGCGCGCTCGGGATTATCACCGAGGCGTGGGTTCGCCTGCAAAGGCCCCCACGTTGGCGCGCCTCTGCAAGCGTTCACTTCGCTCGTTTCGAAGACGGCGTTGATGCCGCGCGCATGCTCTCCCAGTCAGGGCTGTATCCGTCGAACTGCCGCCTCCTCGACCCCTTTGAAACCCTGCTTCATCAGGTCGCGAACAATGGCGCAAGTGTGCTGCTCATCGCGTTCGAATCCGCCGACCATCCCGTTGACGCGTGGATGGAGCGCGCGCTCTCGATTGCGACAGACCTCGGTGGTCAGTGCGACGAACCGAAGTACACGATCGACGTCGTGAACTCGATAGCTCCGCGCGCTCTGGCCATGCTTGAGTCTCCGCCGCCTTCTCGACCCTCCCCGGTCGATCATGACACGCACGACGCAGCGCACTGGAAGCAAGCGTTTCTCGAGGCGCCATACCTTCAGAGCGCGCTCGTTTCGCTCGGCGTGGTGTGCGACACCTTCGAGACGGCGTGCACCTGGGATCGTTTTGCCGAGCTTCATGACGCCGTGACCCGCGCCGTGGGGGCTGCGATGAACACGGCCTGCGGGAGCGGTCTTTTGAGTTGTCGATTTACACACGTCCACGCCGATGGGCCCGCGCCGACCTACACCTTCCTCGCCCCAGGGAGGCCTGGTGACGAACTATCGCAGTGGGCCGCGATCAAAGCCGCGGCGAGGGATGCCGTCGTCGCGCACGGTGGCGGCCAGCACTATCAGGCGGTCGGGAGACTTTACCAGCCCGACTATCGTAAGGAGATTTCCCCTCTTTTCGCCTCCGTCCTCGAGGCCGCAAAAGGTCGGTTTGACCCGAGGGGGATCCTGAACCCGGGCTGCCTGCTCCCGTCGAAGCCGTAGCTGCAGCCAGGGCGTTTACCGATGGCTAAAGCGCGCAGGGCGGGCCGTAGCCGGTATTGGTCTGCGGCGCCGCAAAGGGAAGCTTCGCGGAGGCTCCGACGAGGTTTCCAGCGTCTTTCGCCACGATGCCGCCGTAGCTAATGCTGAATACGAAGTTTTCCAGGAACACGCCGCGCCTCACCTGCGGACCATACGTGCCTCCGCAGTAGCCTTGCGGGTTCTTCGAGACGAGGTCCGTATGGTCGATGGCCCCAAGCTTGGCGAAGCCTGAGCTCGCATTGACGCTGAATAGTTCGAGCGAACTATGCATCGCGCCACCGTTCTGAGAGTAAGCAAAGTACGGGAAGGCGAGGAGTTTCTTGTCCGCAAAGTACGTGAATGCTTTGGCGTCGTGCTCGGCGTCGCTAAACCCGTATTCGGAACCCGTGTACGTAAACTTGTGAGCCAGAATTGGGTTTGTTCCGTTGGCGACGTCAAAAATCTGAAGTTGAAGACCTTGTGCTTGGCCCGTGCCCGTTGCGTCACGTCCGATGGTGAGCAGGTGGGTCGCGTCGAGCGGGTGCATGTACTCGCTGAACCCAGGAATTTTCAGCTCGGCGAGCTTCTTGGGAGCCTTCGGATCGTCGAGGTCGAGGACAAAGAGCGGGTCGACGCGTCGGAAGGTGACCACGTAACCGCGACCTTCCAGGAAACGAACGCTATAAATCTGTTCGTTCGGCGCAAGGTCGCCGACGTCACCCACGGTGTCCAGCCAAGCGCCGTTCACGCCCAAAACGAAAACGTGATTGACGGTTTGAGGTCGGTCGAGCGCGCCCTCGGTCTGGCCGGCAAATGTCGGCTGAGCGTACGCCCCCGTCTGGTCAACGTACATGCGATTTTCGCTTGTGGCGATACGCAGGTAACCGTTGCGATCATCGAGGGAGAATTTATCCTTCACCTGGCCAACGACGGTCCCGGAGGCGACGTAGTTCGGAAAGCCCGGGTCGGTCGCGAACTCGAACTTATGAACATGCGTCTTATTTTTCGCCCAAGCCGTGACGGCGGTAGGCGCGGTGGTTCGCGGCGCAAGGCTTTTCATTGAAGGTGCGCTCGGCGCGGGCACCGGCGTGTCGGGTGCGGGAGGCGACGCGACGGCTACAGAGCCGCCGCCGCTCGCGGCCACGGGACCGTCTTGCCACGAAAACGGCGGCTCAACCCACGCCTGGGCCGCGAGGTACAGCGTATCGGCGCTGCCATAGACCGTTTCTGTACGACCTAAGATGGCAGACTCGCGGGGGAGCGCCGTTGGGTTCGCGAGATCGACCGACGCTATCTCGGTGAGACCGCTCTCGGTCGTTCCAGTCGTTGGGATATAGAAGTCCTCACAAGCCACGCTCGACACCGCGACAGCGGCTCCGTTTTTCGTAAACGTGTTGGGCATCCAGTCGTTGAGTTGGCTCGCGTCGATCGAGGTCTTGTTCGCGGTACGTAGCCTTTCGAGCGCAGCTATCATCGCGGAGGCCGTCTGCGGATAGGCGTTCGGTTGAGACACGTTTGGGTCGGACACGCTGTAGGCGATTTGTGGCCCGTGCGCGTAGCTCGAAAGGACGGTACGCACATGGGTGCCGACGCGGCGTGAGTCGAGGTAAGAGCCCTCGAAATACATCTCCCGTGCAACTTGCGCCGTGACTCCGTTGTGGGTGAGGACCGTCATTTTTGTAAGCGGGACGTACGCTTCGACGCCGCTCACGGGCGCCGCCGGGTCTGAGACTCCGGACGGTGCTCCTGCGGACGCTTTTGCATCTCCTCTGTCCTGACTACCGACACCGGCATAACTGTAATCTGAATAGGTATTCTTCGGTTTGATGCCCGCAGCGGCGTAAAGACTTGCGCCGTTCACTTGCGAGTAGACAACGACTTTGCCTCCCTCGACGAACATCTCCGTCGGCGTCCCTTCGATATCGAGCGACGATAGCTCCTTCAGATCCGTCGCGGGCCAGGCTTTGACGATCTTGAAGGCCTTCCCGTGGATGATGTAGAGGTTCGCGCCGTCCGTTTTGACGAAATCGGCTTCGTCGACGCCCTGAACTTGCGTGTTGGTCTCGGAATGGGACGCCGCGGCGGGAGCTGAGGTGCTGTTCGCGGCGCCTGCCGCGGGAGCGGAAGGCGAAGCGGCTCCCGACTTCGCGTCCGCCGCCTCGACGGGCGCACCTGACGATGACCCCCGCTCTGCAAACCCACCGCCGTAATACCCGCCGTACGACGCGCAGTTCGACTCGGAGCCACCGCTTCGAACAAGGCACTGCTGAATGGATTCGACTTGTCGATCGATACCCTTGTTGAGTTTGTAGGTCGCGTCCGCTTTCAGGTCTGAAAGGAGGTCGCCGCATCCTTTGGCTCGATGGAGCGACGCGCGCGCCGTCCCGCTCGAAGAATCCTTCGACGTAGTTCGGCCTGTCCCGGCGCAGCCGAGTGCGGTGGCGCAGGTGGTTGCCGTGATGAGCACGAAAGCAGTATGGATCTTCATGGTGGTCGAGCTCCCAAGGCGACATTCAGCAATGCGCAGGCCAAAGGCGCGTCGATGCGCGCTGACCTAGAATACAGTCTCTACGGAGCAAAGCACACGCTGCGTACTCAGGCAGGCGAGTCAGCCTGTGGCACCACTTGGCACAGGCGGTGCGTCGGGCCGTGTGCGTTCCGGTGGCGCGTGCCGCATTGCCGCATCGAAGCTCGGCTGGGCTGCTATGACACGGCTTGTGCTGCGTACCTGTCACGAGCCCTCCGTACGAATCCCGACATTCTTGACCCTTTCCGCGAACTTCGGTCCATCCGAGTTCGAAGTACGGACTTATGCCCGATAGCCCCAAAGTCGTAGTTTCTGGCTCTCCAAACGAATCTGCCTCGGGAGGGTTGGCGCCGCGCGCGCGCAAACCGTTTTGGCGATCAAGTACGGCGCTCATCTTTCTCGCTCTCCTGCTCGGTGTCGTCGTCGGTGGGTTTCTTCCCTCCGACCGCCACCCGTCGGCATTTGCGTTCTTCCAATTTTGCTCCAAGGGCTTCCTCGCGCTGATTAAAGGGATCATCGTCCCCCTCCTCGTCGCGTCGATCATCACTGGAATTGCGCAAACCGGAGACCTCAAAGCGGTTGGGCGGATGGGGGCCAAGTCACTTTTGTACTTCGAGGCTGTGACGACGATCGCTCTTTTCTTGGGGCTCGGAATAGCGAACTGGCTGAAGCCGGGGGAGGGCTTGCCGCTCAAAGCCGAGGCGAGTGCAGTGCTCGCGCCGCAACAGACGGGTTGGCAAATCGCACTTCACGCGTTTCCGTCGAACGTCATCGAGCACGCCGCGAAGGGAGATATTCTCCCCGTTGTCGTCTTTGCCACGCTTTTTGGGATCGCGCTTACGCGTGTTGGCGAACGCGGTGCACTGGTTCTTCGCTTTTTCGATGGCGTCGCTCAGGTCATGTTTAAATATACAGCCATGGTCATGTCGCTGACCCCGGTCGGTGTATTTGGTGCCATGGCGTACAACGTGAGCCATATGGCGGCCGGCGCGCCCGGAAGCAGCCTGAAAGGCTGGCCGGCAGTGTTCGATTTGCTTGCCCACTATTCGGTGCTCGTCGGCAGTTTGTATCTGGCGCTTTTTCTCCTCTTTTTACTCGTGTTCGTTCCAGTGATGCTCGTCGCGCGCATTCCAATTCTCGAATTTCTACGACACGTCCGCGAACCGGCAACACTCGCTTTTTCGACGGCTTCGAGCGAGGCTGCGCTTCCCAAGCTCCTTGAGCAGATGGAGAAATTTGGCGTTCCGCGCCGCGTCGCGAGTTTCGTTATCCCTACTGGGTATTCGTTTAATCTCGACGGCTCTACGCTTTATCTCGTTCTCGCTTCGCTGACGATCGCGCAGGCGGCGAAGATTGAAATGAGCCTAACGTCACAAATCGCGATGGTCTTCACGTTTATGCTTACCTCGAAGGGCGTTGCCGGTGTCCCGCGGGCGACGCTCGTGATCATCGCGGGGACGGCGCAGAGTTTTGGTCTCCCGGGAGAGGCAGGCGTGGCGATGATCCTCGCGGTTGACGAAGTCATGGATATGGCGCGCTCGGCGTTGAATCTGACCGGAAATGGGCTGGCTGCGTGCGTCATTGCCCGCTGGGAAGGCGTGTTCGGGGAGACACCCGAGCTTGAAAGCGCCCCGTGAAGTCACGATCCAGTGCACGATGTAGGAGCTCCGGTTCCACGATCATCGGCCGGGTTAAGTGACAGGCGGCGAACGCGGCGTCGCCTGGCACGAGCGTTGCTCGTAATCTCACCGCATGAAAAAGCGCTCTTTGGGTGTGGCGGTCGCCGGCGCATCGCTACTGGCAGCCGGCATCGCAGCTTGCTCTACGCAGGTAACCAATCCTGGTGCGGCGGGCGTGCCGGCCGTCGGTCGCGAGGCCGATGCAGGAACGTTCCTGCGCGACGGGAGCGTTTACGACTCCGCGCCACCGCCCGCGTCGGGACTCGGGATACTGCTTTTACGGCCTGATAAGCTCTATACCGGCCGCGATGGCACGCACGCGTTCAGCGTCCCCGTGGCCGTTTATGATGCTGACGCCGACCTCACCGTCACGGCGGACGACCCCTCGGTGGTTACGCTTACCAAGACGGCGCTCAAGAATCCTGTCGGGGTAGACGGCGTAGTGGACAGCGGAATCTACTTTTTGGTGTCTGCGAAAAAAGCTGGAACATACACGCTTACGGCGACATCGAGGGGCGTCCGCACGACGGCGTCGCTCACAGTTTCGGACTACGATTCGGATAGCTATGCGGCGGGAGAGGCCCGCTACGCGAACAACAAAACGTCGAAGACCAAAGACCGAGCGTGCACCACGTGTCACGTTCAAGGAGCCGGTATCGACCACTCTCCTGCGGCGCTCGCCTCGGTGAGCGACCAGGATGTCGGCGTGATCATCGCGAGCGGTGTGAAGGCCGGAGCTGCAGGGCCGCAAGTCATCACCATCGCGTCTGAGCCGGGGACACTGCATAAATGGAACGTCACGGATAGCGAGAAAGATGGCCTGGTCACGTACCTTCGCGCGCTCGCGCCGCGCGGGTTCCAGTGACGCCGTCCATTTTCTCCTAGCGCGCGGACCCTCAACTTGGTCTGATTCGCGTGCCATGAACAAGACGATTCGCCGTACCGCCGTCATCGGAGCCGGAGTCATGGGCAGCGGAATCGCTGCTCACTTCGCCAACGCAGGTCTCGAGGTGCTCCTCCTCGACATTGTCCCGGAAGCTCTCGCTGGGGCGGGGGATTCAGGGAAGAAGGACAAGTCGAAGCGCGACGCGTGGGCCGCCGGCGGCCTCGACAAGGCGCTCAAATCGCGCCCTGCAGCGTTCTTTCACAAAGACAATGCGAGGCTTGTGACGACCGGCAACGTCGAGGACGACCTCGAGAAACTGAAAGATTGCGACCTCGTCATCGAGGCAATCATCGAGAAGGTTGAAGCGAAACAGGCGCTCTTTGCGAAGATCGAAGCGGTCGTCCCGTCGCACTGCATCATCGCCTCGAACACGTCCGGCCTCCGCATCGAGGACATGACCAAGGGCCGCTCGGACAACTTCAAGAAGCACTTCTTGGTGCTCCATTTCTTCAATCCCGTTCGCTACATGAAGCTGCTCGAAATTGTGGCGGGGCCCGACGCCGACCGAGAAGTCGTCGCGCACGGCGTTCGCTTCGCAGAAGACACGCTCGGAAAGGGCGTGGTTTTCGGGAAAGACACTCCAAATTTCGTTGGAAATCGCATCGGCGCGCACGCGATGATGGCAACGATTCACCAAATGCTCGAAGACGGCCTGTCGCCTGAAGATGTCGACAGCATTACGGGTACGCCCATGGCGCACCCGAAGAGCGCGAGTTTCCGCACCGCGGACCTCGTCGGCCTCGACACGTTCGCGCACGTCGCGGACAATTGCTTCAACGCGCTCACGGAAGATGAGGATCGGAAGGTCTTCGCGGTTCCGGCTTTCATCCGGACGATGGTTGAGAGGAAGCAACTCGGCGACAAAACGAAGGGCGGCTTTTTCAAGCGCGGCGTCGACAAGCAAATCTCGACGCTTGATCCGAAGACTGGCGAGTACCGCCCGAAGGCGGGTGATGAGTCGATAAAGGCCATTACGAAGAGCCTGGCCAAGATCGAGAACCCGCGCGAGCGCGTGCGGAAGCTCGTCGCCGACCACGGCAAAGCCGGCGAATTCGCGCGAAAGGTTCTTTACAAAAGCCTCGCGTACTCCGCCCGACGCATCGGGGAAATTGCCGACTCGGTGGTCGCCGTCGATAACGCCATGAAGTGGGGCTACAACTGGGAGCTCGGTCCGTTCGAAATCTGGGACGCTCTCGGCTTCGTAGAAACCGCGGCTGCGATGGTGAAAGCGGGGCACGCACTCCCGGCGACCGTCACCCGCATGCAGGCGAGCGGCGCGACCGCGTTCTATGCGGCGGATGGAAAGGTCTTCGACTTGCTCAAAAGCGAGTACGTCGCCGAAAAGCATGACCCGCGGTATGCCACTCTCTCTCAGCTTCGTGCGACCGACCGACCGTCTTCAAAACCGGTTCTCAAGAACGATGGGGCCGAGGCATGGGACTTGGGCGACGGCGTGCTCGGACTCACCTTTAAGACGAAGGCAAACAGCATCGATCCGGATGTGATCGGAATGATTGGGGAAGCCGTCGAGAGGGCGGAGACGGACTTCCGTGCGCTCGTGATTGCCAATGAGGGCGAGCATTTTTGCGTGGGAGCGAACCTCCTTCTGGTGGTTATGTCGGCCAGTCAAGGCCACTTTGACCAAATTCGTGACATGATCAAGGGCTACCAATACGCCACTCAAAAGATGAAGTATGCGCGCATTCCCGTGGTCGCTGCGCCCTACGGAATGACACTTGGCGGCGGACTCGAGCTTTGCATGGGGTCGGATGCCGTGCAGGCGGCCGCAGAAACCTACTCCGGGCTCGTCGAGGTTGGAGTCGGTCTGATTCCGGGCGGCGCCGGTACGCTCAACATGCTTTGGCGCGCTCTCGAGAACATTCCCGAGGGAACCAACGCGAACACCTCCGAGTTCGTCAACCAAGTTTTCAAAAACATTGCGCTCGCCAAAGTGGCAACCTCCGCAGAAGAGGGAAAGGCTTTGGGCTTCTTCCGGCGCCAAGACGGTGTGTCGTTCGACCGCGCTCGGCAGCTCGTCGACGCGAAAGCGCGTGCAATAGGGCTCGCGAGCTCGAACTACCACCCGCCAGTTCCCCGTGCGTATCGCCTTCCCGGTGAAAGCGGAATCGCGACACTCAGCATGATGGTCGACACCCTCGTCGCGGGCGGTTTCGCGACTGCGCACGACGCGAAGATCGCTCGAAAGCTGGCCGTCGTGCTCTGCGGCGGCGCCGGTGGGGCCGCTCGGGAGGTGACGGAGGACGAAATCCTCGACCTCGAGCGAGAGGCCTTCCTGAGCCTTTGCGGAGAGCCGAAAAGCCAAGAGCGGATGCAGTTCATGCTGATGAACAACAAGCCGCTTCGCAACTAACGCGTTTGACCTATCAAGCACTCTAGAGAACTCGCCAATCATGAAAGATATCGTCATCGTAGAGGCTGTTCGCAGCGCGGTCGGGCGTGGCATCAAGGGGTCGCTCGCGAACAAGCGACCCGACGAGCTCGCAGGGGAGGTCATCCAAGGCTTGCTCGCGCGTGTTCCTTCCGTGAAGGCTTCGGATGTCGAAGACCTTGTTTTAGGATGCGCCATGCCCGAGGGCGAACAAGGCCTAAACATTGCGCGGGTCGCAGGACTGCTTGGGGGGCTCCTCGTCGAATCGAGCGCGCAGACGCTCAACCGATTCTGCTCGAGCGGACTGCAGGCAATCGCTACGGCTGCCGGGCAAATCGCTTTCGGCTCGAATGACGTTGTCATTGCTGGGGGCCTCGAATCGATGAGCATGGTGCCGATGACCGGCAACAAGCTCAGTATGTCGCCCGAAGCTATGGATCGAATGGCTTCGGTCTACACGCCGATGGGCATTACGGCGGAAAACGTAGCTTCCAAGTTCGGCATTACGCGAGTCGAGCAAGATGCGTTCGCGCTGAACAGTCAAAAAAAGGCCTCGTCAGCGATCGAAAGAAAGGTGTTCGATCGGGAGATTGTCGCGGTAAACGCCATTCGTTTTACGGGCAATGAGAAGAAAACCTTCTCGTTCTCGGTCGACGAGCTGCCGCGACCGGAGACAACCGCGGAGGGCCTCGCGTCACTCAAGCCCGCGTTTTCTATCAAAGGCTCCGTGACGGCCGGCAACAGCTCGCCACTTTCGGACGGCGCCGCCGCGGCTCTGCTGATGAGCGGCGAAAAGGCGAAGGCGCTCGGTTTGAAGGGAATCGGCTACCTGCGCGCTTATGTCACGGTGGGAGTCGACCCCGCCATTATGGGCATTGGCCCGCTTCCCGCGATTCAGAAGCTTCTCGCAAAGACCGGACTCAAGGTCTCTGATATCGACCTTTTCGAGGTCAACGAGGCCTTCGCTTGTCAGGCTCTCTACTGCACTCGAGAGCTTGGCATTCCCGAAGACCGCTTGAACGTGAACGGCGGCGCGATAGCGCTGGGCCACCCGCTCGGTTGCACCGGCGCGAAGCTTACGGCTCAAATTTTGTACGAACTTGGCCGCCGGGGCGGCAAGTACGGAGTTGTGTCGATGTGTATCGGCGGCGGCATGGGCGCGGCGGGCCTCTTCGAGCGCATCGCTTGACGGTTTCGCGTGGCGACGGGGGTGAACGTCTTCGACACGCGCCGTAGCGGTGCAGAGCTAAGCGACGGTGGGCCGAAACAGTGAGGCCCATCGTTGAGTTCCGCCTGATGTTGGGGCGAAGGGTCGGCTACTCGACGGTCACTGTGCGAGGTTACGAGGTTGGTCCACGTTGGTTCCCTTGAGATCTGCAACGTAGTACGCAAGGAGGTGCAGGGGCAACACGGTCAGCAGCGGGAGTACTTCCGGAGCCGCGTCCGGAAGTTCATTTGAAAGCGTTTTTTCGTAGTGCGCGTCTTTCGGGCACACGAAGACCACCGGCATATCCTCGTCAATGAGCGATAGGCCCGTGTTTCGTCTCGCCTGCGGCGTAGCCTTCCGCGTGGATGTACGTGATCTCCTTCAGCTTTAGAGCGCCCTCGAGCGCGATGGGGAAGCTCGTGCCTCGCCCGAGAAACAACATGTCGCGCGCGCGTAGGTGTTTTTTCGCGATGAGTTTCAAGGACTCGCCTCGGGCTAGAATTCCGGGGGCCTGGCCTGCGCTTGGGCGAGCATCGTTCCGGTCAGCGACATCAAGGCACAAGGCGTGGAAGGGTTGAAACGCCTCGCCGACACGGACAACCAGTCGTAATTATTCAGTACGGAAAGTCCGCAGGTGTGTTCGTCTCGCTATCGGAATTCGACCGGATGGGCGAACCCTCAGACTTGCTCGAAGCGATCGACGCGGAGCTCGACGATGGGAAGGCCGGTAGCGTCGTCTCCGACGCCGTAGTGGTCGAGGAGATGTAGCGACACGATGAGGAGCTCCAAGCGAGAAGCAAAGAGGAACGTCGCTGAGATAATCGAGTGAACGGAGCGTGCGCGCCGATCTACGTGCGATCCACAAATGAAAAGTCTTGGTTTTCTTGCCAATTGGACGCTTGAAGGAACGAGCGACCTTCGAGGTCTTGCCAGCCGTATGGTGGTGCGGCGCGCGAAGCGAACGGTCATTGACGACATCAACGTCCTCTCCGCGAAAGGCGCCGAGCCGGTGCCCGCGAGCTGGACGGCCGAAGGCGAAGCCACGGCCGAGTCTGAAAGCACTAGGTCCAACTTGACCGCATGTCGGGGGGGAAAGGCCAAGCAAAGCACTTTTTGCTGATGGGGGAGCCGCTGCGGAGGCTTCGGCGGGGTCGGTCGGGGAGTCGGGGCCTCTTGATGGGCCCGGGGACGGTCATTTCGTGGTCCGCGGGCGCAGGTGGGCCTCGGGGTCGCGCTGGCGCTCCGTGTAAGGCTTCCGGTTCAGGCGTCGTGGTCGTACGTCGGGTCGCGCGCTCTTGCGACCTGGTGGGTCGGCTGGAAGTCGAAGGTCCCGGAGGATATGGCGGTCGGGGTCGGGTTCGCTGACGTCCGCGAGGAGGGGGCGGGCTCCTCCGCAGGGACAGGCGAGGACGTCGTAGAGGTAAGAAGTCGTCACGACCGTCCCGATGAGTGAAGTGGACCCCGAATTTCGGAGCAGCGGTTAAGGTGTAAAAGGGAGCCTGCTTCTCTAAGGAAGAAAGCGGGATAGATGAAGAATGCACGCAAGAAGCTGATACCAGAATTCAAAGCGAAAGTAGCCCTGGCTGCGATCGCCGAGGAGGGAAACCACCGCAGAACAGGCGCGTCGGTTCGGGGTGCATCCGAATCAGATCTACAAGTGAAAGAAGGAGTTTATCGCCAACGCGGCGCTGGCGTTCTCCGGCACGGGTGCGCGCTCTGACATATCGGACCGAGAAGGCGACCTATTGAAAAGTATTTTCGAGTTGACCGTGGAGCGCGATTTTTTATCACGGGGGCTCGGGCATCTTGCTTAAAATCGCGGCGCTCGATGGTCGAAGAAGCGACGTCGGCGCCCTCACTTCGTCGGCAGTGCGAGCTTCTGCGCGTATCGCGTTCGGGTCTTGCATACACGCCCGTCGCGCCCGATGCGGAGGAGTTGGCCCTGATGCGCCGGATCGACGAACCTCACTTGAAGCACCCGTTTTACGGCAGCCGGATGCTTTCGTTTACGTGTAGTCGCGAAGGCAGGCTGGCCTTCCGGGAGCGCATTCAGCGACTTATGCGGATCATGGGAATCGAATCGACAGCTCCAAAGCCCACCACGAGCAAGCCTCATCCGACGCATGTAAAGTGCCCTTATTTGCTTCGAGGCCTACCCATTTGCAGAGCCAATCAAGTGTGGGCGACCGACCTAACGTAGCTCCCGATGAGAGTCGGCTTCGTCTACCTCGTCTGCGTGATGGACTGGTTCTCGAGGCGCGTCTTGTCGTGGCGCCTGTCGACCACGATGGGATACCGACTTCTGCGTCGAGGCTCTCAACGAGGCTTTGCAGCGCTTTGGGTCGCCCGCCATCTTCAACACCGACTACGGCGCCCAGTTCACGAGCGACGCGTTTACCTGCGTGGTTAAGAAGCACGGCGTCGCCATCAGCATGGAAGGCAAAGGCCGATTTCTCGGCAACATCTTCTTCGAGCGACTGTGGCGCTCCGTTAAGTACGAAGAGGTCTTCGTACACGCCTACGACAACTCCAAAGAGGCCAGTTCTAACATCGGCCGCTATCTCTACTTTTACAACGACGACAGGACGCACCAGGCGCTGGGTTGCATGACGTCCAAAGCCTTCTACGAACACGACGTCGCAAAACAAGCAACCAAGCGAGCAGCATGAGAGGCGGAGTTACGGAAGCCCTCAAGTGCCCGGCCGAGACCTACGCTTTGCGTCGGGTGACGTCCCGCTTGGGATCGCACGCTGTCGTCTGGTGATGACAAATTTAAGATGATTTACGATCCAAACAAGACCAACAAAGAACACGCTGGCTCCACTTTAACCTGACGCCATTTTGGTCCGAAGAATGGGGTCCACTTCATAGTTCGCGCACGTGGATCCTAACTGAGTTTCGTCGCGTAACGCCCTTTCTCCCTCCCTCTCTCTCTCTCTCTCTCTCTCTCTCTCTCTCTCTCTTCCGTTTCGCGGATCGCTCAAGATTCGCAAATTGGCTAGTGCGCTTCTGGCAATAGGTAAAAAGGTAGTTGCACTCGAGTGACTGCGCCGACGTCATCGACGGTGAAACACTGGATTCCGTTATCGAGCCTAAGTACGCATGCATTCGCGCCTTCGTAGGATCCTCTCACGATTTGCCGCGCGCCTGTTAGCGCGCGAGCTACCTTCGGTTTCGCGTAGCGGATAAAATCATACCCAGTGAAGGAGAACCGCTCACGATCGGGTCCGGCTGGGCCATTCCAGCTCCCATCCGGGACCATGTAGCGCTCGCGCGACTCCTTAGCCTCGATACCCCAACAAGTGACGTCGCCGGTCGACCTCACCGCGCATGATGAATCGTCGCGCGAACTGATCTGCGAAGCGCTATTTGCGGTGAGTTGTAAAAACGCGCGGGACGAGTCAGGACCCGGACCAGGTCCTTGAATGTCGTGCTGTCGACACCCGAGATAGTTGCACTGGCAATCTGCGTAGCATCGCCGTGTGAACGTCGAGTTTTCGCCGAAAATGTCTACATTGTCTGCGCAATCGTTGTCGCATTCCGGATTATAGTGGGTAAGCACGCACGTCGGAGTCCCCTCCGCGTTGATTCCACATACAGAGTTGCCGTTCGTTGAAATGTGACTCGTCCCGCGAAGGGCAGGGAGGAAAAGGGATACCGGTTCGGAGCTGGTTTGGGGCGAACAAAACGTTCCCGTACCGCGGCACTCAACTTCGCCTAAGATCGATCGAACACAGCTCACGCCAAAGTTGCGGTTGGCTAATTCCGTTGATGCAGTGAGCTCTTGAATGCCAAACCAGCCCGCTACGAAGTTGTTTGGGTCATTAGGCCGAACCGAGCCTCCCCAGCAGCGAACGGTTCCGTCGCCAAGCAGCGCACACGTTTCGAGATGACGCGTTGTGAGAGACACAACGTCCCGTATTCCGTCGATCGCGGCAACGGGGTTATTGGCTCCGGTGGAGACAACCGACTCGTCACCCCCCCAGCATCGAACGGTCCCGTCACGGACGACAGCGCACGTGTGGGAATCGGACGCGGCTAACGAGACAACTCCAGCGAGTCCGGGAAGCGACCTTTCGACGCTGCTCCAGCCTCCCGCCCCTCGCCCTTCCGCGCGGCACGTGCATGCGTCGCAGACTTCTTCGGTCAAGCGGCCGCCCCAGCACCGCACTGTCGAGTCATCGAGGAGGGCGCACATGTGACCTTCGCCCATGACGATCTGCTCGACTCTTACGGGCGTTTGCGCGCCGGGCCCCGCGGGCGGATGTGCTTCGGTAAAACCTCCTGCCGTCCAGCCGCTTGTCGTACGACCTAAAACGGTTTGGGTAGCCATCGATGGCCTGAGGGGGCTTAGCGTCACGTGCGTTTCGGTTGGCACCAATTCACTCCCGCAGCTCGTAGTCAGGAAGAGCGCCGGTGCGACGGTGAGAATCGCAACCGCCCTATTAGGGAGCTTCGCTCGTTTGAATTGGTGACGAACGATTTTCGAGGTACGCGCCATTATGAGGTCCGTTAACACGATGCTCTCATTAAGTGAAGTGACCACGCGGTACTCCAAAAACAATCATGTTGACGAGCAGTTGGGTGAAGTCGCTTTTCTGCATGTGTGCCTTTTGATTGAAGTTCGACATGCTCGCACTTGCGATTCGATTCGATTCGATGCGAGAGCGGGCTTGTGGGGCGCGCGGTCTGCCCGAAACCGTTTACTTTCGTCGCTACCTACTGCGAAGGCACCGTTTACTGCGTCGCCGCCTCAGCAGCCTCCCCGGCTGGTCTTCGTGAGAATGTCACGACCTCCACACGGGAGCCTGCCGCTAATCGCGGATCGGACCGCTCAAGGGTCGTACGACCCAGTCGAAGTTGCTTTGCGTTAGTGGCTCTGAAGCATGCAAGCTGCGGGGCACTGCGCCCGAGCCGTGCGGGCAGGCGCATGGCGGGCACGGCGGCGCTCCTGGTCGACTGCGTGCTGCCAGCGGCATCGGTGCGGCAGTACGTGTTGGCCTTCCCGTACGAGCTGTCGGGTTTGGCCGCTTTGCGGCCCGACGTCCTTCGCGCGCTGTCCCGAATCTTTTGGGAGGCACTACGCCGGCCCTACGTGCGCTGGGCCAAGCATGCGGGGCACGCGACGACGCGCGTGGAGACCGGCGCGGTGACGGGGGTGCACCGCACGGGGGCGAGCCTTAGTATGCACGTGCACTTTCACGTCCTCTGCCTTGATGGCGTCTGCGTGGAGGCCGAAGCCGAAGGCGGTACGCTCCGCTTCGAGGCCGCGCCCCGCGCCTTCGCGCGAGGAGCTCGAGGAGACGCTGGCGTACCTTTGCGCACGCGTGTGCCGATGGGTCGCGCGCCGCGGCCTCTTACGCAACGACGACGCCTCAAAAGAGGCGCCTGCGTACAGCCTGCGCGAACCCATGACCCTCGCCGGGATGCAGCGCTTCACGCTCGAGACGGCGAAGGATACCGGTGAGCCCGCCGAATCCGAACCGCCCGAGCCGGCGCCTCGCGTTACGGAAGCCGTCGTGTACGAGCGCTTCAATCTCCATGCGAGCGTCCATGTCCTGGCCCACGACGACCTCTTGCGCGAGCGATTGTGCCGCTATCTCGCGCGTCCGGCGTTCTCGCACGCGCGCCTCGCGCTGCGTCGCGACGGCCTCGTCGTGTATCGCGTGAAGAAGGCGGGACGCCGCCGCGTCAAGCAGCGCGCGATGTCGCCTCGCGAGTGCCTAGCGCGCCTGGCGGCCCATGGTCCCTCCGCCGAGTTATCCGCTTGTTCGCTTGCACGGGGTGCTTGCGCCTCGCCACGCACGGCGGGCGAACGTCGTGCCGCAGCCGCCGGAATCGCATGCATGGTGCACGAAGTCGTCGGAAGGGAAGAAGGCCTCGCGCTCCGAGGCCGATGCGGGAGCGGAGCGAGTGGAAGTCCTTGCGCGGCCGGGGCCATCCACCCCGACGGAGGTGGGAACTGGCGACGCGGCGCTCGTCCTCGTGGCGACGGGTGGGCACCGAGCTCGACGACCCGCAAGGACGAGGCGCACCATGATCCCACAGGCCCAGAGCCGGCGAAGTCGACCAGTCAACGCAACTCGTGGCGCAGTCTGATGACGTTCCCACTCGTCGTGAAAGTCATTGCTCTCGGCCACAGTTGCGCGGGGCGCGCTACGCACGCTCGAACACGGTGCGCGGCCAGGAATTGCGGCGATTTCCAGCCCCAGGCGGGACATGCAAAAGTGACTCCCCCGTTCGCCGGGAATCTAAGTTTTTCGCGATCGAGCTCACGCATGAGGAGCGAACTCTGTGACGGGTTGAGTCTGGCTCTTGAAGAATAGGGCCAATAACAACAGGCATGCCGGGACTGTGATCGCCCACGGGATGCCGCCGAGCCGCAAGATGTGCATAGAGTAACCCGGTTAGAAGTAAGTGATCGCAAACAGCGGCGTAATTAGACCATTGGCCAGGAAGAATCTTCTGATCCAAGCCGGTACGTGTCAACGAACGCTTGCTGCCGATCCGTAAGCGCGCGCTCACGCGCGGGGCTGACTTCGCGAGCGACGGCATAATCGCTATAGCGTAGCGGGTAAACACGAAGACCACGGCCCCCAAGCTCTATGATTTGGGTCGACACGGCCTCCAGAAACGCGCGGTTATGCGAGACCACCAAAACCGCGCCCCGGTAGCTTCGAAGCCAACCCTCGAGCCACGCAATCGTATCGAGGTCGAAGTCATTGGTAGGCTCATCGAGCATGAGCAAATCGGGCTCTTGCGCGAGAGTCACGCCAAGTTGCAGCCTCCCGCGCTCGCCGCCCGACAGGGAGGCTCACGGGGCGAGCGAGGTCCGCGTTGGAGAACCCGAGCTTTGCCGCGATAGCAGCGACTTTCGTGAGTCGTTGAGACCGCTCGCGCGCCGTTTCACATCGTCTCAGTAGGTCACGCGGACGTGCCCCGGACCGCCCCTGGGCTTTCGCCTTTCGCGCCGCCCTTGCCGACTGCGGCGTTCGGGGGCGCTCCGCCCGCGAGCGGCCCAGCGCCTCCGATGGTCATGCCCACGCCGAGCGGATTGCTGAACGACGAGCCGCCGCCCGCGCCCCCGCCCGCGCCCCAATACGTGTACTTTCCACCTCCGCCACCGCCGCCGAAGTAGCCCGCGCCGCCCGCGCCTCCTGCGCCGTTGCCGGACATCGCCGTGCCGCCTTTCCACGTCTTTCCCGCGCCAGCCGCTCCACCGCCTCCGACGCCACCCTCCGCGACCGCTCCGCTGGTCCCGGCCGTGGGAATCGAGCCTTCCGTGGTGCTGTCTGTAACGGTGCCGCCCGCGCCGCCGGCGGTCTGTGTTCCCCCACCACCGCCGATGCCAATGCCAAAGTTCGGATACGACCCGTCGGCGCCCTTCGCACCGGCCGCCGCGCCGCCGTTGCCGTTGCCGTTGGTAAGCCTGCCGCTATCGCCGTCGATCCCTGCGCCGCCGCCGCCTGCGACGATGACGTAGCCGCTCGTTTCGTCGGCGCCGAGACGCACGTAGCTCATGCCGCCGCCCGCGCTGCCCACGCCGCCGCGTCCGACCCCGATCATGAACGAGGCGCCCGCGGTGACCGAGAACGTCGCGGCCGCGAATCCGCCGCGACCGCCGACGCCGCCGAGCGATCCGCCGCCGCCAGAGCCCCACGCCTCGACGGTCAGCAAGGCGATGCCCGCCGGTACCGCGAACGTCATCACCTGTTTCGCGGGCCCGGCGGCGTCGACCGCGCCGTCGTCTGCGCCGGTGGCGTCCTTGGCGTCGTTCGCGTCCGCGGCCGTCGTAGGGCGGTCTGGTGCGAGCGCCGAATCGCCGGGCCCCGCACTAGAGCCGTCGGCCTTGGAGGCCAGGCCGTTCAAGTCGACGAGAGCCGAGCACCCGCTGAAAGCCCCGACAGCGCCAACCGTGCCCGCGGCGACGGCGAGCAAGAGGCCGATCGCGCGTGTCCTTGTCATCGCACGATACCACAAGCTGGCGCGTGCGCGGGGTAGGCGCTTTTCGTTCCTCTGCAGAGGCCGTCGAGCCGCCAGAGAAGCGACGATGGCCGAGTCCGTGAACGCCGCGCGGACCGTGAGCGTGCCGCCGCATCGAGCGCACACGCGAAGGTACCTCTCGAAGGTGAGTTTCAGGAGTTACCGCCCAATGTCAGGGAAGTTGTCGCCTCCGCCACGTAGCGAGGGCGCTCTTTTTCTGGGTGCCTGAACTGGAAACTTATTTTGCGGCTATTGACGTGATAGCGACCGACGGTCGCTGTACGAGACTCGCTGTCGCCCATGTTGCTTACGAGATGGCATCTGGGCCTACTTTTATAAACCATTCGGTACTCACGAAACATCGATTGACTCGACCGCGTTCGAAAGCTGCGCGCTGACTGAAGCCATTGTTCTTCTCCAATTCACCTTGTAAAATAACCTGATGCGAACGACATCACCGAGCTGGTGTGCGCAGACGGAACGACATTCGCCGCTCCCGCCGACGACACTACCGACCCAGAATGCGCGGAGTATACCGCCCGTGCGTACCGAGGCGAAACACCTTCCGTGCTCGGTATCTGCGACGCGGAAACTTGTTATCCCTCGCTTGGCGGGGCTACCAACGGTCGACTCAACTTTGGTATGTTTACGCGCTAGTCGAAGCGGCGTTCGGCAGCTCGACAGATGCGCAAGAAGAGCCACCCAGTTTTCGGGACAGCGCTTGTCAGCGCGGTGCGATCCGAGGTCGGTGACCCGCGAACGTGGGAGACTCAAGACCATATAATCGTGGCGCTCGGAGCTTGCGACCCTTGATGTCCGAGGACCATGCCCTTTCGTAGGATGGCCATCACGGCCTCAGGAGTGGGCTTGCCGTCTCTCGTTGTCGTGAGCGAGCCGATGACCTGGTCCTTGTCCCAAACTAGCTAGAGCATCGCACCGAACATGTTCTCCAGTCGGCCATCGCGACGTCAGCAGATTTCGCTCTTTGTCTCGCAAGCGGTCATTCGGGCGAGGAGGGACAAGACGATGAATATTCCTGGTGAGCGCCAGCACCTCATCATGGATAGAATACACTTGCAGCGTCCAGATATCGACCTTTGCGAGGTCAACGAGGCCTTTGCTTGTCAGGCTCTTTATTGTACTTAGGAGGTCGGCATCCCCGAAGACCGCTTGAACGTGAACGGCAGAGCGATAGCGTTCGGGCAACTCGCTCCGTTGCACAGGTGCGAAGCTTACGACCCAAATCTTACACGAACTTGGTCGCCGAGGCGGTAAGTACGGAGTCGTCTCGATGTGTTTCGGCGTCGGCACGGCAGCGGCGGGCCTTTTCGAGCGCATCGCTTGACGTCTTCGGGGGTCGACGGGGTGGAAACTTCGTCGATGCGTGCCGTAGCGGTGCAGAGCTAAGCGACGGTGAGCCGAGCAATGAGGCCCACCGTCGGGTTTTACGTGAGTCTAGGCCGAATCGTCGCCTACTCGACGGTCACTGTCTTGGCGAGGTTACGAGGTTGGTCCACGTCCGTTCCCTTGAGATCGGCCATGTAGTATGCGAGGAGTTGCAGGGGCAACACGGTCAGCAGCGGGAGTACTTCTGAAGCTGCGTCCGGCACTTCAAACACGTCGGGGTCCGCTCCAAAGACCTGACCGGGGCGCGTGCTCACTCCTCGAATGTCGCGCGAACAAACGTTACGAACCTCGAGATCGCCATGCGTGCAGATTGCAATGAGTTGGCCCTCCCTTGCCTTCACCTCCTGCATATTTGAAAGCGTTTTTTCGTAGTGCGCGTCTTTCGGGCACACCACGACCACTGGCATATCTTCATCGATCAGCGCGATAGGCCCATGTTTCATCTCTCCTGCGGCGTAGCCCTCCGCGTGGATGTACGAAATCTCCTTCAGCTTGAGGGCGCCCTCGAGCGCGATCGGGAAGCTCGTGCCTC
This sequence comes from Polyangiaceae bacterium, assembly GCA_025353725.1. Taxonomy (GTDB): domain Bacteria; phylum Myxococcota_A; class Polyangia; order Polyangiales; family Polyangiaceae; genus Labilithrix. Next base: position 76,813 of record JANXOF010000038.1, read on the forward strand.
GCCCAAGAAACAACATGTCGCGCGCGCGCAGGTGCTTCTTCGCGATGAGTTTTAAGGATTCGCCTCGGGCTAGAACTTCTCGCATCTGAGCAGGAACGTGCCAAAGCGCATCGAGAACGCGGCGCGCCTCGGAGGCGGGGAGCGTTCCTCGTCGACGACCCAGGAACACCGCCAACATGAGCAAGGCTGCAAGCTGCGCGCTGAAACATTTCGTTGAGGCAACGCCGATTTCGGGGCCTGCATGCGTGTATAATGCACCATCTGACGCGCGCGGTATCGCGCTGTCCAGCACGTTTGCGACCGCGAGGATGGTAGCCCCTGCGGCTCGTGCAGCCTTGACCGCCGCGAGCGTGTCGCTCGTTTCGCCGCTTTGACTGATTGCGACGACAAGGTCGTTCGGAAGGAACACGGGCTCGCGGTATCGAACTTCGCTGCCAATCTCGACGGATGCAGGGAGCCGTGCGAGTTGCTCAACCCAGTACCGACCCGCCATGGCCGCGTGCGAGCTCGTCCCGCAGGCCACGAAGTACACGCGCCCAACCGTCTTCGCAAAGGCCTCCGAGATACCCATTTCGCTCGCCACGACGTCGGCAGCCTGCAGATCGATCCGACCTCGCAGCGTGTCTTCAATCGCCCTTGGTTGCTCGTGGATCTCTTTGAGCATGAAGTGCTTGTAGCCGCCTTTTTCGGCCTGCGTCGGCGACCAGTCGATGCGTTTGGGCGCGCGCGTTACCGTCGCGCCTCCGTCAATCGTCGTAATCGTCATTCCGCCCTTTCGGAGGACAGCCATCTCGCCGTCCTGCAGGAGGATGACGTCACGCGTGTGGGCGAGAATCGCCGGGATGTCACTCGCAGCGAAGCTTTCGCCGTCTCCTGAACCGAGCACGAGCGGTGACTCGAACTTTGCGACAACGATTTCGTCGGGCGTGCGGCCGTCGATGACGGCGATGGCGTAGGCGCCTCGAACCTGTGAAAGCGCGCGGCGTACGGCGTCTTCGAGGCGGCTGTCCCCGTTCCTGGAGGCTTCTTCGATGAGATGCGCGATGATTTCTGTATCCGTGTCACTCTGAAACGAGAATCCGCGGCCCTCTAGCTCGCGGCGCAGGTTGACGTGGTTTTCAATGATGCCGTTATGTACGACGGCGATGGTTCCGGCGACGTGCGGATGCGCGTTCGCCTCGCTCGGTCGTCCGTGAGTCGCCCACCGCGTGTGGCCAATCCCCGCATGGCCGCTAAGGCGCGCATCGCCTTGTCGCGCAGCGAGCACGGCGTCGAGGTTCGCCAGCTTGCCGACCGCGCGGGCGATGGCGAGGCCCCGCCCGCTCTGAACGGCGAGTCCGGCCGAGTCATAGCCTCGGTATTCGAGCTTTCTCAGGCCCTCCACGAGGATAGGGGCACACTCTTTAGCTCCGATGTAAGCAACGATTCCGCACATGGAGCAACGTTAACGCGTGTGCACCCCGCGGTCGACGCCTCCGTTTTGCCTTCCCACTCGCGAGGATGCGCCACGTTCGCCGGCAAGTGGAAAGGAACCCGTTTTCTGCGGAGCTTCGTCATGCCATGGTTCGAGACCCCATGCCGACGTGGCTCACCGAACTCCTTCCGATAGCCTTGCTTCTCGTCCTGGTCGTCCTGGTCGTCACGCGCTTGCCTCGTGCCGACCTCGGGCACTCGCCCGCGTTCCTCAGGCGACGCTTCACGAACTGGTTTCCTGTTGGGTTGACGTACGCGTTTCTCTACATGGGCCGCTACAACCTCAACGCTTGCATCGGCCCGATCTTCGACAAAACCCAGTTCTCCGGAGTCTTCTTTTGGGGGACCGTGACGTATGGCGTGTCGTTTGTGATCAACGGTCCCCTCACGGATCGTTTTGGTGGACGGAAGACCATCATCGTTGCCGCGCTCGGTTCGCTCGCTGCGAACGTCGCGATCGGCCTCGTCATCATGCGCGCGTTGCACGGTGCGCTCGCCGTTCCCAAAGCGGAGCAGGCCGCTCTGGTGCCTCTCTTGAGTGTTCTCTACTCGATTAATATGTACTTTCAGAGCTTCGGTGCTGTGTCGATCGTCAAGGTCAACTCCGCATGGTTTCATCTCCGCGAGCGAGGTACGTTCGGAGGTATTTTTGGTATCCTTATCTCACTCGGCTTGTACTTTGCTTACGACTGGAGCAAGTTTATTCTCGACACGAGCCGAGCGCCTTGGGTTTTCTTCGTTCCGGCGATGATTTTAGGCGTGTTCGCCGTACTCGACTGGTTCTTCGTGCGCGACACTCCGGGTGAAGCAGGTCACGCGGACTTCGATTTAGGAGATGCCTCGTCTGGCCAGACAGGCCCACGAATGCCGGTGATAACTGTCGTTAAAATGATGCTTAGAAGTCCCGCGATTCTCACTATCGCGGCAGTCGAATTTTTTAGTGGCTATTTGCGCAACTCAATTCTTCAATACTATCGAACATTTGCCGAAGAAACCGGGCGTGCCGCAACGTCCGCGGCCAAGAAGGCAGCAGCCTTGGCCCTTTCGAAGGGCTTGCCGCCTCCCGAGCTGGCGACCGAGTTCGTTCACGACCACTGGGGAGTACTCAACTGCATGGCCGGAATCGCGGGCGGCGTCATCGCTGGACTTATTTCGGACCGCGCCTTCGGCTCGCGCCGGGGTCCCGTCGCAGGCGTTCTCTACGCGGTTATGGTGGTGGGCTCCCTTCTCATGTTCGCCACGTTGAACAATCGCGCTATCGGCTGGGTAGTGGTGGTCATGTCGCTCGCCATCATTGGGGTCCATGGGATGCTCTCGGGAACGGCGAGCATGGACTTCGGAGGCAAGCGAAACGTGGGCGTCGTGGTCGGGGTGGTCGACGGATTCGTCTACCTCGGCACGGCCGCGGAGGCTCTTGTCTTAGGGAGCGTGCTGCCCAAAGGCGATTTCGCGAAGGACACCCACCACTGGTGGACGTGGCCTGCGGTCATCCTGCCGGCGGCCCTCGTCGGCCTCGCGCTTACCACGCGCGTCTGGCACGCGCGGCCTGTTTCAAACGCTTCTGCGCACTGAGCGCGGAGAGGACTCGTCAGGTCGCTCGCTCCGATGAGCGTTGCGGCCTAAACACTGCGCGTCATGGCGCTCGCGCCCGTCATAATGTCGACGAGTTTCCGCACGCGTCGGAAGAGAGGCTCCTGCAAGTAAGGCACGTTGTACTTTTTGCAGATCGCCTCCACGCGCGGCTGTATCCGCTGGTAAGCGCGCGGGGGCATCGCTGGAAAGAGATGATGTTCGATCTGATAGTTCAAAAAGCCTTGCATAAAATCGCGAACGTCGCCTCCGGTCGTGTAATTAACCGACCCTTTCGCCTGGCGGACGTAGAACTCTGATTGATTGCGACGCGGGCCATCGAACCTACAGACGTCGTCGCCAGCGTGGTTGGGTGCGATGATGAGGAAGCTATGAAGGTTTGTGAGAGCCTCCGCGAACACTGAGTTGCAGAACACCGAAAAACTTGCCCAAGGTCCAAGAAGCGAGAAAGCGAGAGGGATGGCGACAAAGCGCACCGCCCCATAGGGCAAGACGCAAGCTTGCCAGAAACCTCGGCCGAGTGAGGTGCGCGGGTCATACGCATTAAGATAATGAGGCTGAGCCTCCGGCCCCTTCTCATCGACGTGCCCGCACGCCTGCTGATGCCGATTGCCTCGGGCGCGGGTCATCACCTGAAACGTATTGGGTGCGTAGTAAGTGTATTTCCACGTGAGCGCGTAGAGTCCCACCGCGGCGAGCTTCAGCGCTTTGGAGACACCCGGTCGCCTGAGGGCTTCGGCGTTGTGCTCGACGAGGTCCGGGTCCTTCGCCTCGCCCGTGTGAAAATGGTGGAGCACGTTGTGCTCGAGGTGCCATGCCTCGGGGTAAATCCAGTCGAGCCAGTCGACGTAGCGGCGCGCCCCCTTGGCAAAGCCTTTGGAGGTGTACCGCTCAGGAACACCCGGTATCGAGTCGAACGCGCGGTGCGACACGTGGTGCGCGACGATGGCCCAGCGGGTCGTGCTCCCAAGCGAAAGTGCAGCCGCAGACAGAGGGTTCGGGCCGAGCCAGGCCGTCGCATATCCGACCGCCGACGCGTAACGCCCCCAACGTTCTATTTTGCGAAAATGCGCAAAGTCTTCGAGTGAAAGCTCCCGCTCCACTTCAGCCCGCAGGGCATCAAGCTCGCGCGTAAAAGCGCGCGAGTCGACGACTGCCGCGTCGGCTGAACCGCTAGACGTCCGAATCATTACGCTCGTTCTACAAGTTGAAGGCGACGGCAGGAAGAGCCACGCGCCTCATCGACGAGTCTGCGCGGCGCACGACCTCTTCCTTCCAAAAGTCGCGAAAAACACGTCTCCTGACAGAAACCGACGAGCCTCGAGAAAAAGCGTTGGACAGAGGAAGTGCAGGGAACTATCTATCGCCCTCTCGACGCGGCCGACTCCGGCGGCGACGGAACGCAAGCGGTGCCGTTTACCAGCTGAGCTGGTGCACCCGCTGTCTCGCATCTCGCTCCTTGAAAACTGAATGGTACGTTCAAACTAGAAACGTCTAGATGGGCTTCCGGAGGGCGCGATACCGTACTGGTCAATTCGACTAGCCGA
>JANXOF010000039.1 GCA_025353725.1 Polyangiaceae bacterium
TGCGCGACGCACCCGGCGACAGCAAGGACAAGTCCAGGATTTCGCAGCTTGAGCGGCGCGAGCTTCCCGACTTCGCTGCGAAGCTTTTGCTCGGCCTTTTCGCGCACGCTGCACGTATTAAGAACGATGAGGTCCGCGTCCTCGGCGCTCTCGGCGCGCGCCCAGCCGTCGGCGCGCAAGGCCTCCTCCATACGGTCGGAGTCGTGCGCGTTCATCTGGCAGCCGAAGGTTTGGACGAGATAGCGACGACTCAAAACACGCGTTCCGTAACACCGGCGACGGGTGGTGTCACGTCCTGGGTCGCGCGCTCAAGGCGAACGCGCGCATCGAAATCCGACCTCGGGATCCCGTTTGGCCGGCGCGAGTCCTGCGGAAGCGGAAGCGAGAACACCCAACGCACTTGCGCTTCGAGCCCCACCTTGGAAGAGACGAGCCGTTCCGTCCGTCACACTCGCGCAGTCCACGCAGGGCATGGGGTACGCCCCCGTTTGCCAGTCGAGTGCCCATTCGGCAACGTTTCCAGCGAGGTCTGCGTGTCCCCATCGACCGTCGCCTTTTGGCGACGTCGTTCCAACCCTCGAGGCGCCCGCGGGATGGCATGCCGTTTCAGGCCAGTTCGCCCCACCGAAATTCGCGAAGCTGCAGTCGATCCACGAGGATTCAACGGGATTCGACCACGGGTAAACACGCTGCTCCGAGCCCCCCGCCGCCGCCGCGTTCCACTCCGCTTGGGTAGGCAAAAAGCCGCCATCCCATATGCAAAAGGCATACGCCTCGAACCAGGAGACGCAGCCGATAGGGTGAGTTTCGTTGGCTCCAACCGAGGGGGTCCAGCTCGCACCCGCGCAGGCGAGTCGCGCGGACCATTCGGTCCGCGTGCGCTCCAATGTAGCCTCCCACGTGGCGCTCCATCCCCCCTCGAACGACGTCGCGACGGCGAGCCCGCGACCTCCATTCAGGTGGTCGTGCTTTCCTGAAGACGTGCGCGGTAGCCATCCGCTCGCGACCGCACCTACGAACCTTCGGAATCGTCCCACGGTCGTCTCAAAACGGTCGAGCCGAACGCGGCTTGTCGTCGCGGGAAAGCTCGATATTGTGAACGTGACGCCGTCGTAAGCCCGTCGAAAGCTACCTCCTTCGACCAGCGGGCTTGTGCAGCAATTCTCGTCAGCGTTTGCCCCGCACGTTGAGATACCCGGCCCGGCCACAGTGCAACCCGGTAGGGTCACGACTGAATCGTCGACCTTTTGGCTATCCGGAACCGTTGACGCGTCACGCGAGCCAGCCTCCGCGCTCGTTGAGGGAGGCGACACAGCCTCGGCGCGTTCGCCACCCACCAATCCTTGTGTATCGACCGCGAGAGAACAGGCCATTCCAAATACCGAACCCGCCAGGACGAGAGCGGCGCGGTTCACGGCGCCCTCGCGCAGCGGAATCCAACTTTTTCGGAGCGCGTAGACGGAGCTTGTGCGTTGCTCGAGGACGCAAACACGTATTCCTTACGACTCGAAAATTCTCCCCCGTGGACGACCCGGGAAAGTTCGGCGGTCGCCTGCACCGCGCAATCGAGGCAAACGTTCGGGAGCACGTCGTAGTGGTCGAAGTTCCACTCCGCGACGTTGCCTGCAAGGTCCGCGTGTCCCCAGCGCCCGTCGCCCTTCGGCGATCGAATTCCGACGGGAGCGGTCTTCATGGCTGTGCCCGAGCCCGCGTCGACGCAACCGACGGGCGGGGCGGCTTCGCCGCCGTAGTTGGTGAGCAAACAGCCGATCGTCGATAGATTTGGCGGTGCGGACCACGGGTAGATGCGCTGCTCACCTCCTCCCGACGCGGCATAGTTCCATTCGGCAAAACTCGGGAGAAACCCGCCGTCCCAGGCGCAGAAGGCAAACGCCTCGAACCAGGTTACGCAATTCACAGGTTCTGTTTCGTGGGTCGATGCGGCGGGCGTCCAGTTCGTGCTCGTACACGCGGGATCGGTAAGATTTGCGGTCCACGCGGTCTCCGTTGCGGCGAGCGCGCTGGCCGTCCAGACGGCCTGCCATCCAGGCTCGAACGCACCCGGTCGGCCTAACGCAAGCCCCTCTCCGCCGTTCAGGTGAACGTGCTTGCCCGACGAGGGCTCGGGTGCCCAGCCACGGACACGAGCCGAGACAAATGCGCGAAATCGACCGACGGTGACCTCGAATCGGTCGAGGCCAAAGCTCGAGATCTGTGCGCTGTGCGTCTTGTTGCTGAATGCGGCGCCGTCGTAACTCTGGAAAAAGACATCGCCGCCAGCGACGGGGGCTCGCGAGCAACAGCTTTCAGCGCTGAACGGCCCACAGTTGTTCAAGCCAGGCCCGACCGCAGCGCAGCTCGGGTTTTGGAGGACTTTCGTGGAGGCCTCGAACGCGGCGTCCGAGTCCGTCGCCGCTGACGCATCAAGCGCAGTAGATGCGTCGTTTCGCGGCTTCGGCTCCCCGACGAGGCCCCTCGTGTCGACGCCGAGCAAACAGGATGCGGGTACCGTCGCCACGAAGAATGTCGCGAAGAGCCGAAGACGCAGAGGAAGCTTATGGAGTGTTAACGCCAAACGTCATCATCCAACGTCAAGGAGCTCTGGCGCAGCGGAACCCTATCTTGTCCGACTGCGTCTCGGGAATATGGCCTTCGCTCGGGAGGACGCTTTTGACATAGGTCGTGCGGATCTGGTCAGCGGTGCTGGAGAAGCTTCCACCTAGGGCCATTCGGGGAGGCTCCTCGTCGGAGAGGACTGCACAATCGAAGCAGGGCGTGAACATGGTCCCGTCGCGGTCGAACAACCACTCGGCGACGTTGCCCGCGAGGTCCGATTGGCCGAACACACCGTCGCCTTTAGGTGAGAAAGTTCCGACGGCTACCGTGCGACCTTCGTTTGATGTCCCCGCGTCGACGCACGCCGTGTCCGGAAAGTTCGCTCCGCCAAAATTTGCCTGGGAACAAATCGGTGGAGTTCTGTCATCTCCAGGGTTTGACCAGGGCCAGACTCGTTCCCCGCGACCTCCCGCCGCCGCGTAGTTCCACTCGGCGAAACTCGGTAAAAACCCACCGTCCCAGTTACAAAACGCGTAGGCCTCGTACCAAGATGCACAGTTAATGGGCTGCGTCTCTGTCTGCTGGCTCCCCGCAACGTCGGTCCAGTTCGAATTTTTGCACGAATGGTCGATGTTTCGCGCGGTCTGCCCTCTGGTCAAGGTGGAGTCCCACTCCGAGTTCCAGCCAAGTTCAAACGTGCCGAGAATTCGCAGGGTAAGGCCCTTGCCCTCGTTAAGATGCGTGTGTTTTCCCGTACCCGCGCCCGGCAACCACCCGGCCGTAACGGCCGCTTGAAACCGGCGAAAGCGCCCGACAGTCACTTCGAATCGGTCGAGGCCAAAACTGGAGAGCGTCGCGACCGCGCAGCATTGGTCTCGCCCGCGTCCCGCGTACTTATTTCCCTCCGAATTATCTGCGCTTCGTCGAAAGGTTTGCTCTGCAGTGACGAGGGGCCGCTCGCAGCAGCTGAGTCCTCCGTCTGGGCCGCAATCGGTCAACCCTGGGCCACCCGCGCCGCACCCGGGAGCTGGGCCACGCCGGACGGACTCGCCCGCTTCGCTTGCGCTGTCTCCAGCCGCGGAGGGAACGCCGCTCTCGGTGCGTGCGTCGGGGTCACTGTTTTGTCCATCGTTAGGGGTCACGTTTCCCGCAAGCCCGAACGTGTCCAGGGCCAGGGAACATGCCCCGAGTGTGGAGAGCGCAACGGCCACGATAACGATGCAGCCCGAACGACGGTTCATTGCGATCTCTCCTTCCGCGTGGAACAGCGAGCCCTGAGCCACGGGTTCACGGAGCCCTCCCGCAGCGAAGGCCTATCCACGCCGCCCGGCTCTCTGGACGTTGTGCGCGAACAAACGAAGCCAACTGCGACGCGTTGTTGTTTGAATAGTCTCCTCCGTAGGAAAGGTGGGTTTCGGGCGGGGGGTTGGAGCCAAGCACGGAGAGGCAGTCGACACAGGGATTTGCAAGGACGCCGCGCCGGTCGAGCAGCCACTCCGTGACGTTTCCGGCGAGGTCTGCGTGGCCCCACTTCCCGTCGCCCTTGGGCGATCGGCTACCGACCGATGCCGTGTGCCGTACACCGAGCTGTCCCGCTCCGACGCAAGCGCTTTTGGGGAAGTCGGCGCCGCCGAAGTTCGCATAGCTGCAATCGACGGTGCCTGCGTCTGAAGGGGTGGACCACGGGTAGACGCGCTGCTCGCCTCCTCCCGCGACTGCGAAGCTTCGTTCGGAAATCGTGGGTAAAAAACCGCCGTCCCAGATGCAGAAGGCGTAAGCCTCGAACCAGTTCGTGCAGTTGATAGGTCGCGACTCATAGTCGCCCGGAGCCGCGGTCCACGTCGTGAACGGGCACGAAAGGGCTTCTGTCCACGCGGCACTATCTTTCGGTAGCAAGGCACTCCACTCGCCGACCCAACCTGGCTCGAATACCCCCACGGGCCCCAGGGTCAGTCCTTTGCCTGAATTAAGGTAGGTGTGCTTTCCGGAGCCGGCAGGGGGCGTCCAACCGGACTCGACGGCACCGACAAAGCGTCGAAACCGCCCGGTCGAAACCTCGAAGCGGTCGAGCCGGAAGGGACTTATCGTCCCGCGCACGAACGGCGGCGGACTTGCGGGCGTCCCGTCTTCAAGAATATTGAACGTTCCCCCTGGAATGAGCGGACTCTCGCAGCAACGCTCTCCCGCATCGGGTCCGCACGTGTCGATGCCCGGCGCAGAAAGAGCGCATCCCGGAAGCGGCGCCGGACCCGCTTTCATTGCGTCCACGCGGCCGCCATCGAGCGCACCGCCGAACACGTCGTCCGCGCTGCCACCGTCGACGGCGGCGTCGTCAGCCCCCACGACGCGAGCTTCGTTTGCCGTGTCCTCGCGGCGCGAACAAGCCGCGAAAGCGACAAGCACGGTTACCGCCGTTGCACACGCGCCCCAGGAGGCAGCTTGCCTCGCCGAACGACGCATCGTTTTCCTTCCCAACGGGATTTCGCGGGTGCGGGTCATTGACATCTCGAGACTACCTGAGATGTGAACCGAGTTTGGGTATCATTTTCGCGTGCCAAGGTAGGACGTTAGCGCCAAAGCGCCTGATTTTCAGCGGTGCTGCACGTGGCGGAGGCTCCCTTGCGTCTGTCCAAGGATTGTCTTGTAGGCAAAATCGCCTTATGCAGTCCCGCATGCTTCCCGCGACCGAAAAGAGACCTCACGCCATCGTTATTGGCTCGGGATTTGGCGGGCTTGCCGCAGCCGTTCGGCTCGGCGCGCGCGGCTACCGCGTCACCGTACTCGAAAAGCTCGATGCGCCTGGGGGTCGCGCTTACGTTCGCAAGCGAGAGGGGTTCACGTTCGACTCAGGACCGACAGTGATCACGGCGCCTCAACTCTTCGAGGAACTTTGGGCATTGTGCGGGAAGAAGCTGTCCGACCACGTCGACCTGCGTCCGGTGACGCCTTTTTACCGCATTCGATTCCACGACGGTTCGACCTTCGACTACACGGGCGACGCGGCCGCGATGAAGCGCGAAGTGGCCCGGTTTTCTCCGGGCGACGTCGATGGGTACGAGCGGTTCCTCGCCGCCAGCGAGGCTATCTTTCGTGTCGGCTTTGAAAAGTTAGCCCACGTGCCCTTTGGGTCGTGGATGTCGATGGCCCGCATCATCCCCGAGATGGTGCGACTCAAAAGCTTTCGATCCGTATACGGGCTCGTCAGCTCGTTCATCAAAGACGAGCGCTTGCGCCAGGTCATGTCGTTTCATCCGCTGCTGGTCGGCGGAAATCCGTTCACGACCACCTCTATTTATACGCTTATTGCTTTCCTCGAGCGCAAGTGGGGCGTTCACTTTCCGATCGGCGGGACGGGCGCGCTCATCCAGGGCCTCGTGCAGCTAATTCAAGGGCTTGGGGGGTCGGTTCGCTGCTCTACCTCGGTGGAGCGCATTGTTGTCGACGGGGGCCGCGCCACGGGGGTTCGCCTTGCGAACGGCGAGGTCATTCCGGCGGACATCGTCGTGTCGAACGCCGATTCGGCGTGGACGTACCGGCACCTCCTCGACCCGTCAGATCGCAAAAAGTGGACGGATACGCGTGTCGAGAAGCTCCGCTACTCGATGAGCCTCTTTGTTTGGTACTTCGGCACGAACCGCCGCTACGACGACGTAGCGCATCACACCATCCTGCTTGGTCCTCGTTATCGCGAGCTCCTCGACGACATCTTTAATAAGAAGATTCTCGCCGATGACTTCAGCCTTTATCTCCACCGTCCGACGGCGACGGACGCAGGCCTCGCACCACCAGGGTGTGACGGTTTTTACGTACTGTCGCCCGTTCCTCATCTGCAGAGCGGCACAAACTGGGCAGAGGAGGGAGAGCGATACCGGAAGCGCATCGAGGCCGTACTCGAAGCGACGTTGCTTCCCGGTCTGGCGAATTCGCTCGTTGTTTCGGAAACACTCACGCCTCAAGGATTTCAAGACCAACTTTCGTCGTTCCGCGGAGCCGCTTTCGGCGTCGAGCCTGTGCTCACCCAGAGCGCCTACTTTCGCCCGCACAACAAGAGCGAGGACGTCGAGAACCTCTTTCTTGTCGGTGCAGGAACGCACCCCGGAGCCGGCGTCCCTGGCGTCCTTTCCTCGGCTCGGGTACTCGACATAATCGTGCCCGACGCCTCCACGTTTTCGCGTCGAGGCGTCGGTGCAAGCTTTCCAGCCGCATCGCCACTCGACCACGCCGCTGCAGCGACGCCGCAGACGCCGCACTCAGCACAGCCGGCGCCCGACGCCGCGGCCCAATGACGTGACGTCGTGACGACTCAGCTCGAAGAGATACTCCGCGCGGGGTCGAAGTCTTTCCACCTCGCTTCGCGCCTCTTGCCCGAACGCGTACGTCAACCGACGTTTGCGCTCTATG
>JANXOF010000042.1 GCA_025353725.1 Polyangiaceae bacterium
TGTCGTTGTCGCCCATGCCTGGTGGAATCGCAGACACGTCCCACGCATCAAACCCTTGGTTGAGGCCGGTCGGGTAACGAAAGTAGAAGTGACAATGAGCCGCGAAAGTCCTGACGTTCGCGCCGTCGTGGACGCGCTCCGCGATCATCACGTTCTTCGGCGCGTACGTATTAAAGTGATTGAAGTCTCGATAGGTTTCGCTCGGATACTTGCCAATCATCATAGGCCCGACGCTTTTACCCGTATACGACGCCATCGAATACGCGCGCTCGAAGACTGTGCTTTTTTCGGCGAGCTCGTCGAGGTTGGGTGACACCGGCTTGCCATAACCGAGAAAACCGAGGTCCGTCCGTAGCGTGTCGACCGTAAAGAGGACGACGTTGTACGTTCGTCGAATTTTGGTGTCCGCCTTCGACGCAACCTCGTGGCTCGCTAGCGCGGGAGATGAAAGTTGCGGCACGAGCGCCGGAGTGTCTGCCCCCGAGCAATCTTCATCAATTCCGTTGCCAGGAATATCGAACGCCGACGGGTTGATACTCGGATCGGCGTCGTTGCAATCCCCGCCGCCGAAGCGGCTCGAGAACCCATCGTGGTCATGGTCACTGCTGCGCCTCAGCGCATGAAGCGAGGTTTTACCGAGAGGCGCGTACTTTTCGAGGCCTCGCGTTAGGAGTGGATCGACGTCAAGTGCGTTCCCTACGCGAAACCACAGGATCGCGGAGGCGAGGACGATGAGAAGCGCCACCACGAACGCCCGAGAGGAGCCGATGCGCATCGATTCTGCTTCAGCGCCTTTAGAGGCGAGAGACGCGCGCGGCAGAAAGAACGGCGCCGCGTAGGCGCCAAACGCGAGCAGAACGATGTTCGCCACCGGTCGAAGATCGAGTTCCTCGCGCTTGAGGACGCCAAAGATACCGAGCACTCCGCCATCTCCGCTCGTATCGCCGCCGACGATTCCGACAGCGAAGAGGAGCAGGACGGCGCCAATGGCTATCGCGCCGGTAAAAAGAGGGTCGAGTAACCGTGGGAATAGGCGACTTCCTGCCTCTGTCCAGTGTCGCGCGGCGGGGACGAGCGCCGTCCCGAGTGCAAGCATGGCGAGCAGTAGCGAGACCGACGCGAGACCCGCCGTGAGACCCGCCTCCGTAGGCTCACCCACAGAAAGTGTCGCGCGCCCCAGGTGCGCTGAACCCAGTACCCACGCAAACATCGCAAAAATGCCAAGCGGAACGATCGCAGAGGCGCCTCGACGAGCTGCAGAAGGTCCGCGTAGCCGCGCCGACACTTCGCTCGGCGTAGATGATCCGCCCGGCTCGAGGACCAACGACGCCACCGAAACCACCACAGAAACGCCTACGGCCACCGCGAAAAGTAGCCCAAAATCGGCCAAAGCGAGACTCGCCACGGACGGCCTCACAGGCGCACCGCTTTCGATGAGAGCGTTCCCGACGACCGCGGCCTCGAGCACGGCGACGACGACCGCCGCGGCGTTGGCGCCGGCGAGGGCAAGGAGAACTCGAATCAACGCACGCGGCACCCCTCCCTTCTACTACGGATGGCCACTCTTTTTCGACTTGGCGAGCGGATGAGCAGCGTCATAGGTCTTTAGAAGGTGAGCCACGGAGACGTGGGTATAACGCTGCGTCGTCGAGAGCGAGGCATGGCCAAGGATTTCCTGAATCACCCGCAGGTCTGCGCCGCCGTCGAGCAAGTGGGTCGCGCACGTGTGCCGAAGCGCGTGCGGATGAAGGTCGGTGCGTCCTGCGCCAAGGAGCCCGTAACGCCGAACGAGAAGTTGAACGGCGCGCGGGTTTAGGCGCCTTCCGCGCGTCGATAAAAATACGGCCGCCGGATCGACGAAGCGCGTTCGCCTGTGCGCGAGCGCCGATCGCGTCGTGAGCCACGCCTCGAGAGCGCTCACCGCTCGGCGCCCCAAGGGCACCATGCGTTCCTTTTGTCCCTTACCGAGAACGCGGATCACGGAGTTGGCTTCGCTCAGCGAAAGTTGGTCCAAGGAGAGGCCCGCCAGTTCGCCGACGCGTATGCCCGTGCCATAGAGGAGCTCGAGCAGCGCTCTGTCGCGTAACGCGAGCACCTCCCTAAGCGCCCCATCCGCGGACGACGGACGACCCGAAGCCACGTTTTCTGCGTCGGGCGACTCGACGACGGAAGCGGAGTCTTCCGCGGAAAGAAACATCGGGAGCTCGCGCGCCACCTTGGGCCGGAGAAGCTGTTCAGCGACGTTCACGGACGCGTGGCCGTATCGCTTCATCCATCGACCGAAGGCGCGGACCGCTGAAATCTTTCGCGCCACGGACGCGGGCTTGCAGCGGCGAGCGAGCTCGCCAAGCCACGCGCGAAGCACAAAAACATCGAGTTGTACCTTCGCGCGGCGAGCGTCAGCGCGCGCCTCAACGAAAACGAGAAGAGATTCAAGGTCACGCCCGTAAGCCGAAACCGTATTTGAGGAAGCACGGCGGCCATCCGCCAAGTCCGCGAGGAACGAAGTTTTAAGGTCTCGGAGCTCCACGGTTCAGAATGTAGCGACGACTGCGCGCGGATCCCAGAGAACGTCGATCGCCTGGGTGTCGCAGCCACCTGCTACACTCTCGGAGTCGTGTTCCATAGGCTTTGGGAAAAGCTCAAGATTTTATGGAAGCTCGCGAAGTCCGAGCGAGCGACCCCGCGCGAGATCGGTTGGGCCGTCGCGATTGGAGCTTTCGCGGGCTGCACGCCAGCCTTGGGCTTTCATGGTCCGCTTGCGATGGGGCTCGCGACACTCGCGCGCAAAAACAGGATTTTTGCCTGGTTCGGCTCGCGCATCTCAAACTTCGTGTTCCTCCCTTTTATCGCACTTACGGAGATTCAACTCTCCCATCGCTTACGGACGGGCGCGTGGGTCGCTATCGACCGAGCACACATCGTGAATCAGGCCCCCGACCTCATCTTCGATTGGTGCCTGGGGACGCTGCCGGTCGGGGGCACGTTAGCGCTTCTGCTCGGTTTAATGGCCTACACTCTGGCACGGATGCGCGTCGCCCGCCAAAGCGCGCGCGGACACTTCGAGCATCACGAACCTTAGGCAGCCTTCGCTCGCTGAAGGTCCGCCACCGTCTTCGGGATCGACCGCGTGAGGTTATCGGGTGAGCCATCCGTCACGAGAATGTCGTCTTCGATTCGCACGCCAATTCCCCGCCATTCGGCAGGAACCTTGTCGTAATCCTTGCCAATGTAGATTCCCGGCTCAACCGTAAGAACCATTCCAGGCTCCAGCTCTCGCGGTTTGCCTCCTGTGAAATACGCGCCGGCATCGTGCACGTCCATGCCGAGCCAGTGACTTGTTTTATGCATGTAGAAAGGCTTGTATGCCTCGTCTTTAATCAGCGGTTCGATTTCACCATGCAGCAGACCGAGCGCCACGAGACCGCGTGTGATGACTTCAACGCACGTCGCGTGGATATCCACGAGCGTCGAACCTTTGACCGCTTTTTGGATGCCGGCCTCCTGCGCGTCGAGCACAAGTTGATAGATAGCCTCCTGCGGCTTCGAGAACGTTGCGCCGACGGGAAAGGTGCGCGTGACGTCGGACGCGTAGTACGCATACTCGGCGCCCGCATCGATGAGCAAAAGCTCTCCGTCCTCCATTTTCTTGTTGTTTTGACGATAGTGTAAAATCGTAGCGTTCGCCCCTGACCCGACGATACTTCCGTAGGCGGGTCGCTCCGACCCCTGCGTTCGGAAAGTCTCCAGAATCATCGCCTCGACCTGAAACTCGCGCATACCAGGTTTAGTTTCGCTCATCGCGCGAAGATGCGCGTCGGCCGTAATGGCTGCGGCCTTCCGCATCGCCTCGAGGTCATCGCGCGACTTGAAGAGGCGCATCTCGTGGAGAAGAGTCCCGGGGTCGATAATCTCGACGGGCCACGAGAAACCAAGCTTCGCTCGAGCGCGTGCGCGGTCGACCGCCGCGAGGACTTTGTCATCCATCGTTCGGTCGAGCCCAAGTCGATAGTAAAGCTTCGACTTGTTCTCAAAGAGCTTCGGCAGCTGCTCTGCGAGCTTATCTAATGTGAACGCCTCGTCCGCCGCAAAGTGTTCTTTGACGCCGTCAACCCCCGCGCGAGCGCCGTCCCATATCTCACGTTCGACGTCACGAGGCCGGACGAACATCGTTGATTTTCCGGAAGTCGCGTCAACGACGAGGACGGTCGACGGCTCTTCGAAGCCCGTGAGGTAGTACAGATCCGAGTCCTGGCGATAGTCGTGTTCGACATCGCTATTGCGCATGAATACGGGCGTAGCCGGGAACAAACAGACGGCGCCCGTGCCCCCCGTCCCATCCCCCGTGCGCGCTCTCACCGCTTCGACAAAGGCTTGGCGGCGCTTCGCAAACAAATCGCTATGGCACGTGCACATGGTCGCGAATTCCTGCCACGGCGCCGCACTGGCGACAACGTGCCCCGAAACGCGCGTGTGTTTGAAGGTGTGCGAAACGTCGTAGATGGAGGCCGCGAGTCACTCACTCGAGAAGCGAAAACACGACAAATAGCCCGCCAAGGACCACCAGTCCCGCGAGCGCGAGGAGGAGAAGTCCCGAAGCTTTGCCGACGACAGGACCCGACGTTTTCCACGCGCGTCGAGCGTGACTTGGCTTCGGAAGCGCCCCCAAGCCACGCGGCTCGGAAGCCACCGCCGTGGCCATCGCCGGTGCAGAAGGAGGCCCGGCGGACGACAAGACGTGAGATGCGAACGCGGCGACAAGCCCCCCTCCTGGCGCCGACGGCGGAGGTGGCGGAGTGACCCCGTACGACAACGCTTCGAGCACGCGGCCCGACACCTCAGGTGTTCGCGGGGTGGTCATCGAAAGGAGCGCTGGACTCACTCCCGCCGCAGGCGCGGAGCGTGCCGGTTCACCCATGTTTTTTCGGCTGCGCGGAGGCGGAGTCATGGGCGCACTGGCGTGAACCACGGGCGCTGCCGCTCTTCGGATCACCTCCGGCAGCGCGAGCGACAAGACCGTCGCGCCGAGCCGAAGCATCCGAGGGTGCGACCACTCGACCGTAGACCCGTTGTAAACCGCGGATCGACCAAGCCACGAGCCGCGCGTCGAAGTCAGGTCCTGCACGTAAACCGCGTAGCCTTTGCGCATCACTTTTACGTGCTCGCGCGACACCTCGCGGTCGTCGAGGACAAAGTCACACGCGGCGTCGCGTCCGATGAGGTAGGCGCGTCCCTCCTCCTCAAGGACTAACTCGCTGCCGAAGTTGGCGCCTTCGACGACGCGCACGCAGGGGTCCTCGATCGCGCTCACGCTATCCATGCGACGGTTCGCATGCGCGCCTTCGAGGGGTAGGACGTACGCCAGACTCAGGTCGTCACGTTCGACCACGAGCACGACGCTTCCGACTTGAACCTCGTCGCCGGCCGTAAGCAATCGTCGCGCGCCGAGATCGAGCGGCACATCCCCCACGGCGCAGTCGGGACCCAGCGCGACGAGCGCTATCGCACTGATTTTCGCGTGCTCTTGATCGACGCCGGGAACGTCGATTCGGATCTCACAGGATTCTGCGCGACCGATGGTCAGCGCACCTGGGCCGAGCTCGATGCGCCGAGTCTCTTCGAAACATCCGCCGGGAGGGACGACGAGGTACACGTTGGATCAGTCTCGCACGCTTCCGTCGGACGCCCAAGTCCGCGTGGCGGGTTCGTTCGAACTTGGCCCACCGTAGGACTGAGCGCGACACTTCCCTCCATGACAGTCTCGGGTACGACACTCGAAGCCACAAAAGCGGACGAAACGACACCCGGCGCGCCGACGACTCTCGCTCCGACAGAACGTCTAGAACGTCGGCGCCGGCGGAGCGCCGATCCGCTCGTGGCGCTCCACTATCAGCTGAGTGAAACACGCGCCCGAGGCGAGCTCGACGCGCTTGTTGTTGCCGATACGTCAGGCGTTGTGGTGGCTGGCGCGGGTTCCTGGCCCGTCTGCGAAGAGCTCGCGGCGTACGCCCCTCTCCTCATTGAAAGGCCTTGGGGACGTTTGACGGACTCCGTTTCTTCGCGCGTCGATAGCCTGCGACGTGACGTGGAGGTTCGCGCGCTCATCGTCAGCGGACAAGAAGTGCTCCTCTGCGCTCGCCGACAGAATCGAGCGAGCGGGCGCGACCTTCGATCCGAAGGCGTCGAGCGGGACCTCGACGAAGCCGCGGCAGGCGTGAGCCGAATACTCGAAAGCTCGGCCGCGTGAATGCCTAAATTTGCGACACAAGACGACATAACGCGGCGCGTTGACGCGCTCCGCCTCGACCGCTAAGGGTGGAGCCATGAGTGACGAGGTCGTTCCCGACGAGACTACGCCCGCGAGCGAAGCCCAGGCTGCCGAGCGCGTGCAGAGCGAGCGCCCGCAGGCAGCGAACGCGCGTTCGGCGTCGCAACCTCCGTTCGGTTCGCCTCCTTCACCCCCACCTCCCGCCTCCCCGCCAGGCGGTGTCGGCAAAGAAAAGGACAAAGAAACCACGAAGGAGCGCGTTCGTACGCGCTTGGAGAGCGTAATCCCTGAGATTCTCAGACGCGCCATCGAGCTTGGGGTCGAGAAAGCGCGGGAGTCGCCCGACACGCTCAAGCAGTTTGTCCACGACCTCAAGGTCCCAAAAGAGGTCGCGCACTACCTCTTTCAACAGATTGACGACACGAAGAACGGTCTTTTTCGCGTCGTCGCGAACGAGATGCGCGATTTTCTCGAGCACACGAATCTCGCCGGAGAGATCGAAAAAGTCCTCACGACCGTCCAGTTCGAAGTGAACACGACGATTCGGTTCACACCGAACGACGGCCGCGACCGCGACCGTCCGAAAAGCGACGGGGGCGTCCGCGAGGGTGGCGAGAGCGAATCAGCAACCGGTAACGTCGACGAAGGTGAAAACATGCCGTCGAGCCGGCGATCGATGCCGAAGCCGGAGATCAAAACGGCCGTGAGTTTCCAGCGCGCCAAGCGTGACCGCGACGGGCGTAGACGTACTTCGCGACGCGGCGCGTGATCACCCCCCACGAACGTGCACGCTCTTGGTATGGTGCGCGGCATGGTGAAAGCGCTGAAAGCGGGGGCGGAGGTCGATAGCTGGTGCACGAAGTGCAAACTGGTTCTCAACCACCGCATCATTGCGATGGTTGGAACGGCTCCCGCACGCGTCGAATGTTCAACGTGTAACTCGCATCACAACTTTAGGGCACGAGCACCGGGCGATAAGGCGGTCGCGTCGAAAAGCGGTTCGTCGCGCGCCGGGAGCTCCGCGAGTCCAAAAACAACGTCGACACGCGGTCCGACCAAAGCCCAGCAAGTGGTGCTCGACCGCGAGCGCACGTGGGAAAAGTCGATGATTGGCCGAAGCCCCAATGACTTCCGCCCCTACCGCACGAGCGAGCTGTTCGACGAGGGCGAGCTCGTCCGCCACTCCAAGTTCGGCGACGGCGTCGTGACTCGGATGCTCGAAGGGAAAAAAGTCGAGGTTCTGTTCAAAGACGAGGCTCGTACGCTGGCCCACGGTCTCACCGACTAGCCCGGCGCGAAGGCCTGTCCGTGCGAAAAGGCCGACGCGTCTCAAGGTCACAGCCATATCGCGGAGCTCGCCTCGAAGACGAGTCCCGCTCCGGTTCAAACCGCGAGGGGAAGACCGCTCCAGGCCGTGCACTTCCCGCGGCGGCACTTGTCACCGCCCTTGCGTTCGGCTGTTCGCTGTCGTCCTCCTCCATTCGCGCGCCGACATCCGTGCCGTCGACGGCTCTAGCGGTAACATCGCCAACGTCTAACGGTACCGCTTTGGCGCCCGAAGGCTCTGCGGCGCGCCTGGTCGCGACGGAAGAGGCGGCCCGCATCGCGCGACTCGAGGCCGACGCCAGCGCTGCTCCGGTCGACGTGCGAATGGCGCCGTCCGCGCGCGGCGCTCTCGGCGCGTGGCTTGTCGCAGGGCCGTTCCAAGCGAACCGGCCTGCGCTCGACGCAGACCCGAGCGGAATCCACGAACCCGACTTTGTCGTGTCATCGGGTGGGGTGGCATCCGCCGATCGCGAGCGGTCGACTCAGGGGCGCCCCGGTCGAAAAGCGTCAGGCACGCGGTGGGGCATCGCGTCGAGCAGCGCGGGCCCGATCGACCTGAAAACAGCCCTCGAATCAACGTCCGGCGACGTCATCGCGTACGCCGGAGGAACACTTCATGTCGAGCGCTCCGGGCACTACGTGCTTTTGCTAAGCGTCGACGACGGAGTGCGTGTCACGCTCGATGGCCGCGTGATGTTTTCGCGCGACGTCGCGCGACCGCTCCGCGAGGACGACGACGTGATCCCTCTGGACCTCTCGGCAGGCGACCACACGGTCCTGCTTAAACTCCACCAACGCGATAGTGCGTGGGCATTTCGCGCTCGTTTTGTCGACGCAACCCTGGGGCCACCCGCCGGCTCGTACCTCAGGCTGCCGGGCACCACGGTTGACGACGCTTACGGCCTGGCCGTGAAAATGGCCGCGGTCTCGTTCAAGCGCGCCTTCGATGCCAAGGTGGACCCGCCGCGTTATCGGCCGAAACTCACCGTGACGTATCCCGAAGGCGCGCCGCGGGGTGTGGCCGTCGCCGTGCGCGCGCGACTTGTCGGATCGAACAGCGAAGCGCCCGTTTTCGACGTCGATGCCGGAAGTCTCTTGGCAACGTCGGCCGGGCCCTCAGAGCTTCTCGTCGCACTTCCCGACGTTTCAGCCTTCGCGGCGTCGCGGACTCTCGAGACGCTTGTCGAAGGACGCGTGGTGAAAAACGCCTTTCCTTCGCGACCTGCGGCCGAGCAAGCCGTGGCCCACGCGGCGCGCGCGCTAACGGGCGTCGCGACCGATGCGCCGTTCCTGGCGGAGGGGTCTCTCGACTCAGTGCGCTACCTCACGCGTCGGCTGGAAGGACTCCTCGACCGCGGCGATACCGACGTCGAAGCTCAAACGGAAGAGGCGCGTGAGCTCGATCGCATGGCTTTTAGCCTCGAAACGCGCGTCGATCCCTTCGAGGGGCGAACGGGTGCGACGAGGCGCGCGCTGCGTTCGAGCCTTGATGGCGACTTTTCAGAACTCGGGGTCTACGTGCCTCCGGGGTACCGCACGGGCGCCGCCAAAACGTATCCACTGGTCGTCGGACTGCACGGCCTGAACGGATACGCGATGGGCGTGATGAGGTGGCTTTTCGGCTTTGACGACCCGAAGCGCGACCAAGCCTGGGAAGATCGCCATGTCGGTTCGCTTCCGCCTATCGACGCGTTCGTGATTACGCCGCTCGGTCACGGGAATGCCCTCTACCGAGAGCTTGGCGAGGTCGACGTGATGCACGCTGTCGAGTGGGCGCAGAGGCGATACCCGATCGACGCCTCTCGCGTGACCATCACGGGCATGTCGATGGGCGGCATCGGAGCTGCATCGTTGCCACTTCACAGGCCGCACGTGTTCGCGGGTTCCGAACCCCTCTGCGGCTATCACAGCACGCTGATGCGAAGTGACGTCGCCGGTCGTGCGCTTCGTCCGTGGGAGCGCTACCTCGCGGAGGAGCGCTCTAACGTGATGTGGGCGGAGAACGGTGAGCACCTCCCGCTCTTCGTGGTCCACGGTACGCAAGACTTGCCCGAGGAGAACAGCGGCGTCCTCATCGATCGCTACGAAAAGCTTCAATTTTCGGTCAAACATGAACACCCCGAGTCTGGCCACAACGTTTGGCAGCAGACGTACGAGGACTTGAAGGGCCTCACGTGGTTGATGAACCGGCGCCTCGAGCGGCATCCTTCTCATGTGCGCCTCAAGACCTCGCGCACGCGGTGGGGAAAAAGCGCGTGGGTGGCCATTGACGAGCTCGCGAGCGAGTCCGCTTGGGCCGAAGTCGACCTGCGCGCAAACCCGAAAACGCACCGTGTGACGGGCTCGACGCGCGGCGTTTCACAGCTCACGTTGACGCGCGATGAGACTCTTTTCGGGAACGCGGCGGTCGACCTCACGATCGACGGCCAGCCCCTGACGTTCGAGGAAGGCGAAGCCCTGGTGGTCGGTCGCGAGGCGACGAACGGTAGTCGCGAAACGCGCAGCGAGTGGCACAAGGGACCGCTCGCACACGCGGGAATCTTCAAACATGGGAATGTGACGGGTCCTCTCCGCGACGCTTTTTCGGAGCCTCTTCTCTTCGTCTACGGCGACAGCGAGCCCGCAGAAGCCAGGGCGAACGAACAGGTAGCGCTCGCGTTTGCGAAGATTCGGCAAGGGGTGCAGGTCGCGTATCCCATCCTGAGCGACAGCGCATTTCTCGCAAAGAACGAGCCGCTCGCCAACGAACGCGCGCTCTTCCTCGTGGGAAGGACGAATCGCGTGCTCGCGAAGCTCGCCGAAGTGCGACCGTTTTCGATCCGCGTCGAGGAGGGCGCGGTGACGGTAGGAAACGAGCGATTCACGGGAAAAGAACTCGGTGCGGCGTTCATCTATCCGAACCCCGCGCGCCCCGACAGGTACGTCGTGGTCGTCGCGGGAGCCGATGCCGCAGGCACCCTGCGAGCCATGTCGCTACCGGATCTACTGCCCGATTTCGCCGTTTGGGACGAAGCCGTGGCGCCGTCACGCGGACAGATCGTGCTCGGCGCGGGCTCGCTTCGCGCTGCTGGTTTTTTTACGAAGACCTGGGAGCTCCCGTCGAAAACGTTCGACCCTTACGCAAAGCGGTCGCACGTCCCCGATGCGCCCGTTCCGATTTTCGCCGGCGTCGCGTCCGAGTCGCACTAGGGCACGTGGGCGACCCGCCGCGGCCGGGACTTTCGGAGCCGTAGCACGCGTAAAGTCTCCCCCATGCGTTCCGATTCGTTTGAGGTTTCGCATTCGGGGCTCGCGGCCACGGCGCCTCGCACTACATTGGGACCGATGGCTCTTTCTCGCGCGCCGCGTCACGTAGTTCGGCCGACGTCGCCGCTGTTTTTTCAGTTCCGCGCACTCATGGCCGCGCTCGTCGCGCTCGCGATAGTGTTGGGGAGCGCGGCGGCCCACGCCTTCAAGCCGCCGGCGCTCGACGCGCATGTCGTCGATTCGGCTCACGTGCTCACCGCCGAGCAGGCGCAATCGCTCGACCGTAAGCTCGATCGAGCGCTCAAGCAAACAGGGTTTGCGTTGGTCGTCTTCGTCCCAGCCTCTTTAGAGGGCGAAGACATTTCGGACGTGGCCTATACAACCTTCCGCACGTGGGGAGTCGGCACGGCGAAAGGCGACGATGGCGTCCTCCTTGTCGTCGCTCCGCAAGAGAAGAAGACACGTATCGAGACGGGCTCGGGGGTCGGTGGCGCGCTCACGGATATCCAATCGAGCCACATCAATCGTGACACGATCAATCCTCTTTTGAAGGAGGGCCTTTACTTCGAAGCCATCGACAAAGGCTGTGACGCGATCTTACGAGAGCTCGCCCAAGGCACGCCCGGCGGCGTGAGCGAGCAAGGCCGTGATCCAAGCGCGACGAAACGAACTCGAGGTAGCCGACGCGGAGAGCCTGCGGCCCCGCTGAGCCCACTTGCGAACGGTCTTAAACTTGGAGCCACGGCGCTCGGCATTCTGCTGATCATCATTCTCGCCATTGTCTCGCCAACCTTTCGCCAGCTCCTTTTCTTCTTCCTTCTTTTCGGTCGCGGCGGCGGCCGAGGGGGAGGCGGCGGAGGCTCGGGCTACGGCGGAGGCGGCGGAAGCTCGGGCGGAGGTGGCTCAAGCGACGATTGGTAGGTGAGCTGACGACGATGATGAAGCGGATTTCGCGTGCACTCCGAGGACAACCTCCGCCGTGCAGTGGACACGTTCGTTCGCCACCGACTGGCCTTGAACCCAGCAAAGTGAGGGTGCGCCGGCCCGCTGGATGGTCGCTTCGGCTCTTGCTGTTTCAAGCTTTTTCGTGTCTCGTCGAAGCACGTTGAGATCCAAACGCGCTTGCTCGGTCGCAACAACGTCGGTTGGCTTGCTCGTGCTCCTCTTTGGCTCGCTATATTTCGCGGGTTCCGCGCGCGCGGAAGACTCCGATGAAGCCGTCACCAACGAACAAAACGTCGCGGCGCCACGCGGGTTTACCCTCGGTGTACGCTCAGGGTTCGCTATCCCCCTTGGCAACATCGCGGGGCGATCCGGCGCTGGCCTTAATGCTTCCGATGGCTCGCCGTTACGCGATACGCTTTCCGGGCATATCCCGATTTGGGTCGATCTTGGCTGGCGATTCAACGACCATGTCTACGTTGGGGTCTATGGCTCGTACGGATTTGGAATCTTACCTTCCAACGTCTGCCGCCGACTCACCTGCTCCGCTACCGTCTTGCGGGCGGGGGTGGATGCGCAGTGGCATTGGCTGCCTGCGAACAGAATCGACCCTTGGGTCGGCATCGGGGTAGGGTACGAGACTGTCTCGTTGTCCGGCTCACAAGGCGCGGTGTCCTATGTTGGACATCTAGGCGGCGTCGAAGCCATAAATGCCCACTTCGGCCTGGATTATCGGGTGAGTGATTCGTTCGCCGTGGGCCCCACCGTGGTGGCTTCAGTTGCCCAGTACGAGGATATTTCGGCGTCGCTTCAAATTGGACCCACGAGCAGTGAGGGGTCATTCGACGCAAACAAGAGTTTTCACTCTTGGATTCTCCTTGGGTTGCGTGGCGAGTTTGTCTTTGGCAAAGCTCGGCGAGCGTCAACTTCACTCGGAGCGCGGACCACGCCCGCCGCAACAGAAAAAGACCAGAAGGCGCCAGCACAACGCGCTTCAGTATCCGTGCCGCTAGCTCGGACCACGCCTAGCGTATCGGAAAAGGACCAGAAAATGCCAGGCCAACGAGGTTCTGGAGCGACACCGGCAGCTCTTCCGACGGGCATTGCGTCGGCGAATCGCGAACAGTGTTCGTTCCGCTGCATGAGCGACAATGTCGGAGTGGGCGCCACGGATCTCGAACGAGCGGTCAGTCCGCAACTCGGAGCGATACGTAACTGCGCTATCCAAAGCGGCGAAAGCATCGCAATTCCGCTAACCGCCACATTCGGTCCGGATGGCGAGCTGACGTTCGCCGCGCACACCGGCGGTTCGCGCGCCACGATGCGGGAGTGCGTTTCGGCGATCCCGCTGCCCGCAGCCTACAAGGGCCCGCCGAACCAGCGTTGGAAGTGCACGGACTACTGTCCTTGAAACCTACGAGGTCACGAAGCATGGGAGCAAAAACGTTTCGAGTCTTTGCGGCGGGTGCCTTGGCGACGGCAGCCGCTTTCGTGCTCGCATGTGAGTCGGCGTCCGGCGGATTTTGGGCGGGGCTCGAGGGGGTAGTTGCCCTGAGTGAAGGCGGTTCCTTTGAGATTCCCTCGGGTGATGCGGGGGCGAACCCAGCGAGCGAAGTGCGGCGGTTCTCGATTGAAGGAACGGTCCATTTCGGCCAAACGCTGAAGGCCGGAACCAAGATTGCGTACCTAGGAGCCCTTCTAACAAGCAAGTTCGCGGGACCGACAGTTTTTCCCTCGGAGGGCGTAATCAACGGTCTCATCTTTAGGTCCCCGCCAGAGATTAAGACGCTCACAGCGCCCGCTGATTCGTCATCCTTTTCGTATACCAACCTTGCGCCAGGGCTTTATCGAATTGGATTTTTGACGGATTCGACGAGCGACGAGAGATTCGGTGAAGGCGACATTGCTGGGTTTTACGGTGGCACGTATTCGAAGCCGACATTGATCGGTCTGGATGCGAAGATTATCGATATCCGGCAAGAATCTGCAGTGGGCATCCAAGTTGAACTCGGCCCCATCACTTGCCTCCAGCGCTGGGGTGGCGGCTGTCAGCGGAACATCGAATGCGCCGTCGGAACGTGCACCGAAGGCAAAAATACAAGCATCTTTGATGGCTTGTGCGAGCCATCGACCAGCCGATGCGTGAACCCGGTAAAAGCCGAGAATAAGTGTCCCGCTATCGGGCAAGGGGGCTGTTTAAACTGGAACGACCCTCCCCCGCGCGATGCCGGGAGCGATGCACCCTAGGCGACCCGCCGTGATTGCACCTTAGCCTTTGAGCGAGCCTGCCCTCGGCATCGAGAACGCCGCCCGGTGTAAGCAAGGGAACGAGCGCCTCGGCCATCGCGACCAGTTCGAGCCCGCCATGATCATGTGGCGTCCGCTTCCGCGGTTTTCGCGGCCGCAATGCGCGACCTAACCGCGCGCGTGTGCCCGGACGATGAGCTGGGCGGCGTAAGAAGGGAAGGGCGCTCGGATATCGCCGAGCTTGCACACCCGATCGAGCCAGGCTGACACAACCGTACGACGGTTCGACTTCCCTCGTCACGAAGGAGGGACCCAAATCTCTGTAGCTGATCGTTCCAAGGACAACGTTTGCGAACGGCTTGTCGCCTACGCGGGGAAGCTCTCGCATAGGTGAGTGAGTTTCGCTCCGCCTCCCAAACCGACGGGACATCGCGAAAGCGTACGTTACGGCCAGGCGTTTACGCCGACGCTTGCCGTCAGGTCCGATTTCGCCCGAACGACGCAAAAGCGATGCCCCGTCGGCGCCTCCATCACCCATCACCGTTCTACCTTTTCGATGCGCAATGCACCGAGTCGCTCGAGACGGTCGGCTTCGGCGTCGATATCGTCGGTCTCAATGTCAAGGTGCACTCGACTTGGATGGTCGACCCTCTGGACTTCGATGTGAACATCTCGCGACGTCGCGTCGAGTCGGTCATAGCTTGGAGGCTCGCGCGCGATCACCGGCATTCCGAGCGCGGATGCTCAGAAGGAAGACGCGGCGTCTAAATCACCCGTGTTGCAGTCGATGATGAACCCGGCCAACCGTGAGCGGTGCATCGGGTTACCCTACCACCCCATCGCGCATCAGCGGCGCTTGCAGCGGAGCCGACACTGAGGCGGATTTTCGCTCGTCGACATCACTTCGAGCGGGAGGAAGAATTCGCAAGGAGGAGTCGCGGTGTAGTGCGACGGGACTACCTGCGCGTCGCACGACTTGCACGTTCCTGGCTCCTGCAGTGGGAGACCCTTAGGTCCGGTCGCAAAGCTACCACGAACTCCGTAGAAGATAAGCTTACCAAACTCTCTTCTTGCACAGGTTCGTCCGCATAGCCGGTCAACTCGTTCGGGCCGAGCCTACCTTTGCCGTATGCTCGAAACCGACGACGAGCGTAGATAGAGACACGCTTTGCGTAGGTCACCTACGAATGAGCACGGCCAATGCCGCCGCGCTACCGCAGCCACATGGCCTTCCGCTTGGTCACTCGGCGACCAGCAAAGCCCCGCACGCCACATTCCCCGCGTGCGAGCGACCAATTGCGAGCGGCACACCGCCTTTAGGGTTGGATTACCCGCGTTTTGTTCGCGGGTCGCGACTGCGAGCGTCGTAGGGGCTGCGCTTTGGAGTCGCTTCTGTCGGGGGGGTTCGCGTGCGCTCGGACGGCCGCACGGCACGCTCTGGCGCGGTCGCCGCCGAGCTGCCCCGGCCGCTCGTGCGGTGCGTGTTCGGACCGCGCGCGGCTCGCGGTGCGGCTACCGCGTCGACCTCCGAGCCCCGCTGGCGTGGCTGGCGTGGCTGGTGAGGAGACTCGCGACGTACGCGCATCGATCGATCGGCGCTCGGCGCGCTCCTTTCGGCGCTCTTGGAACGTTCTCGCTCGTCCGCGACCGGACGACCCGCGCGATCCGTGCGCCCTCCCCCGGTGCGCGTCACGCGCGCGCGACGGGTCGATTCGATTTTTTCCGGAGGTGAGGGAATCGACTTCGGAACGCCGTAGGTCTTCTTCAATTGCGCGAGCTCGTCACGCGTCATGTGACGCCATTGACCCGGACGGAGCGCATCGGCCGTGATGGTCGCGAAAGCCAGGCGCGCGAGACGCATGACGGGGAACCCCGTCGCCTCGCCCATGCGGCGAATTTGCTGATTTCGGCCTTCTTTGATGGTCAGCTCGAACCACGTCTTGTCGCCCTCGAACCGAAGCGTCTTCGCCTCGGCAGGAGCCGTCATGCCGTCCTCCAAACGAACGCCGTTACGCCAAAGGTCCATGTCTGCGGCCGCCATCTTCCCGTTGACCTTCACTACGTAGGTCTTCGGAACGGCGCGCTTCGGGTGAAGCAACCCCTCGGCGAAGTCGCCATCGTTGGTCGCAAGCAACACGCCGCTGGTCGCAAAGTCGAGGCGCCCCACCGGGTACACGCGCGCACCCACAGGCGTGAGTATTTCGCGGACAGTCGGGCGGCCTTCGGGATCGCTCATCGTCGCGACGACGCCTCGCGGCTTGTGAAGCACAACGTACACGCGATGCTCGGCGACGACGCGCTTACCATCGACCTCGATGCGGTCGTCTCGAGCGTCGGCCTTGGCCCCAAGCTCGGTGACGACGCGGCCGTTTACGCGCACACGCCCGTCGGTGATGAGTTTTTCTGCCGCGCGCCGTGACGCAATGCCACCAGCCGCAAGAATCTTCTGAATGCGTTCCATATGGAGTGTCAACGCTCTCCCGTGACACCTCCTACCGTTTCCTCGGGACGATGTCGACCGCCGCTCGCCAGACAGCGCCCGCTATCGAGGTCGCTACTTGCTTGGCGGAGTCGCGCTTTTCGAAGGCTTCACGGGGGGCTTAGTCCCCGCGTCACTGGACTCAGCGCCCGGGGCTGCGCCACCGCCTCCCGCATCTTGCCGCGCCGCCATTTCGGCGTTCATCATCTCGTTCCGCGCCTTTCGGTCCTCGGCTTCAGCCTCATATTTGAGCTGTTCGTCGCGATCCCAGCGGTCGACGTGACCGTCGTAGGAGTCGTCGAACCCGACTCGCTCGAGCCGCCCTCGCGCGAAAATCTCCCAGATGTCAGGCTTGCCGTCGAAGTTCCGGTCGCGGCGAACGCGTTGGAGCTGCCCGTTGGCGTAAAACTTCCATACGTCGGGCTTTCCGTCGTTGTTCGTGTCGACGTCCTCCTCCGCGAGGCGGCCATCGACAAAATTGAGCCAGAGGTCAACGCGCCCGTCGTAATTGCGGTCCGCCTCTTCGCGGAGCGCCTCACCCTTGGGGTTGAACGTGCGCACGACGTCCTTGATGCCGTCAAGGTTCGTGTCGATTTCGCGGCACATCAGCGTTTTTCGGCGGCTCTCGAAGTCCCCGAACGTCTTGTAGACACGGCGAACGTTCGGGCGGAGAGCGCCTGGCCCCGCCGACTCGCTTACTTCGAGTTCGGGCTTGTCGCGCCAAGCACACAGCGAATGGTCGTCGGCTGGCCATTGGCTCTGGTCTTTCGTGCCGCCCGGTGCCGTCACGGCCTTCGCGTCCGCTCCGAGCGTCTTGGAACCGCCGCACGCGCCCACGGACGCGCACGCAAGAAACCCGCATGCGAACGAAGCGACCCACGAGAAGCGGCCGCCGTGTCCGCAACGCCAAGACACCAACCCGCTGAGGGTACGTAAGGTGTTCATCGCTTTGCTCCACCGCGTTGAGGGGTCCCAACGGTGCCTCCGCCAGGTGCGGGAGCCGTCGTAGGCAGCACGGGGGCCGCGGTCGGTGTTGTCGGAGGAGCGATTGGAACCTGCACCGGAGGAGAGGCGACGCCCGCATCGCTTGCGGCCGAGACACCCCCATCGGAGGCGATGGCTTGCCCGTTTGGACCGAGCACAAGGGTCGCGTCGGGGTCGGGGCGACCATCTCCGTCGCGATCCATCATGATGGTGACGTTCTGCCCTTCGTACGTCCACCACTGGTCGATTTTGCCGTCACCCGTAGCGTCTCGCTCGCGTTTCGTGCGCGCACCCGTCGCGAGGTCGAAGACGTCCCAAGTGTCAATGCGACCTTGGTTTGTCGTGTCCAGCTCGCGACGGGCGAGCTTGCCGTTTTCGAAGTACTCGATCGAATGAATGACGGCCGTGTCGTCGTAGCCCGATTCGCGTCGGCGCACTTGCCCGTTCGAGTCGAAGTACTCAAACATGTCTGGCTTTCCGTCATGGTTAAGGTCTGTCACGCGGCAGACCTCCCTTCCGTCCTTCGAGACCTTCTTTATATCCGGCTTGCCGTCGTTGTTCGCATCAAGGGCGACGACGTTGCTGCCCGAATCGTCGCACGGCTCGTGCTCGATCACACGAGAGTGCGAGCCGTCAGCCGACTTCGCACCCGGGCTGCTCGCGCCGTCGCCACCACACCCGAGCGGGGTGGTGAACGTCGTACCTGCTACCGCAAACATGGCCAGCGTCACACCGCCGACCCGGAAAAAGCCGTAAGTCATTAGGACTCTCTATCTCTAGCCCAACTGCGCATCCGTGCGGCGGAGCATAGACGGGGTGCTCGTCGGGCTGCAAGCAACGACGCTTAGGCGCTCACTCGCGGGCGAACGTGCCGTCGACACGGCAAACGTAAAGCAGTCGGATTCGTGGGATACCATCGCCTTGGGTGACAGCCGGCCTCTCGAGGGAGATTGTTACCGGTCACGTATGGTCAAGTAGTGTACACTCGTAACCGGGTCGTTTGATTCACTGCTGGCGGCTCGGGCGCCAGTACGTTACGAGGCCGGCTTGCGGTGTGAGGCGCGACGTTCACGTTCGCTTTAGGCCTGCGAGGTCCGTTCGCGGCGCTTCGCGCGCAACTCCACGCTCAACGCTCAACGCTCATAGTTCACGAACTCTCAGGAAAGTCATCGCTCTCAAAAATTGTCATGCGGAAGAAGATTTCAACCACGATCTACGTGACGCCCGAGCAAGCGGACAAACTGAAGCTCCTGCACGATCGCACGAAAGTTCCGGTGGCTGTCTACATCCGAGAGGGCATCGACTTGGTGTTGCGACACTATGCGCACATGCTCCCAGGGCAACTTGCGCTGGTACCTGAGGAGGAGTCGCTCGATCGAGCCGGCAGGGCAGACTCACCGCTTCTTGCCGGTGGGTTACCGCAGAGCGCGTCTGTTACGTCTTTCGCGTCTGTCGCGTCTGGTATGTCCGTCAAAAAGTAGAAGCTGCCCGACTTTATGCCTTTCACTCCGTCCAAAATTCGCAATTTTTCGATCATCGCTCATATCGATCACGGGAAGTCGACGCTTGCCGACCGAATCCTTCAAGTGACCGGTGCGCTTACGCAACGCGAGGCGCGCGATCAGTTCCTCGACAAAATGGACATCGAGCGCGAGCGTGGCATCACGATCAAAGCTCAAAACGTACGTCTCCGTTACACCGCGCAAGACGGCGAGACGTACCAGCTGAACCTCATCGATACGCCTGGCCACGTCGACTTCAACTACGAAGTGTCGCGGAGCTTGTCCGCCTGCGAGGGCGCTATCCTCGTGGTCGATTCGACTCAGGGCGTCGAGGCTCAGACACTCGCCAATGTTTACCTCGCGATCGACCAAGGGCTCGAGGTCGTCCCTGTCCTCAACAAGGTCGACCTCCCGTCGAGCGACGTGGAGAAGACCAAGCTCGAGATCGAACAGATCATCGGGCTCGACACCTCAGACGCCGTCTCTTGCAGCGGTAAAACAGGGGTCGGCGTACCGGACATTCTCGAACAAATCGTCCACAAGATTCCAGCGCCGAAAGGGAACCCGGACGGTCCCTTTCGCGCGCTGATCTTCGACTCCTGGTACGACAGCTACCGCGGCGCGATGATCATGTTCCGCGTGATGGACGGCTCGGTAAAGCGCGGCGACAAGATCCGCTTCATGAACACGAAGACGGAGTTCGAGGTCACAGAACTCGGCACCTTCACCCCGCACGCGACGGTGCTCGATGAAATCGGTCTTGGCGAGGTTGGGTTCCTCGCCGCCAACATCAAGAGCGTGCACGACGCGAAAGTCGGCGACACGATAACCCACGCCTTCACGCAGACCACCAAGCCTGCGACCGAAGCGCTTCCTGGCTTCAAAGAGGTGAAACCGATGGTGTTCGCGGGAGTCTTCCCGACGGATGGTACGGACTACCCGAACCTGCGAGACGCGCTCGAAAAGCTTCAGATGAACGACGCGGCGTTCACCTTCGAGCCAGACTCGTCCGAGGCCCTCGGTTTCGGCTACCGGTGTGGCTTTCTGGGGTTGCTGCATATGGAAATAATCCAGGAGCGCCTCGACCGAGAGTTTAACCTCGACCTCATCACAACGGCGCCGAGCGTCGTTTATCGCGTCTACACGACCGCGCAATCGACGAACACGATGGTCGTGGTGGACAACCCGGCCAAGCTCCCGGCGCCACAAGACATCGAGCGCATCGAGGAGCCCTTCGTGAAGCTCACGGTTCACGTGCCGCAGGAGCACGTCGGCGGGGTCATAAGCTTGTGCCAAGACAAGCGAGGCACCCAGGTCGACATGCGCTGCCCGAGCGCAGACCGCTACATCATCGTGTACGAGATGCCGTTCGCGGAGGTTCTCTTCGACTTCCACGACAAGTTGAAGAGCGTCACGCGCGGCTATGCATCGATGGACTACGAGTTTATCGAGTATCGGCCGGGAAACCTGGTCAAGGTAGACTTGATGGTCAACGGAGAGCCGCTCGACGCGCTCACTATCATCGTGCATCGCGACCGCGCGCACTTTCGAGGCCGTGGGCTCGCCGAGAAGCTGAAAGAATTCGTTCCTCAGCAGCAGTACGAAGTCGCCATCCAGGCGGCGATTGGCGGCAAGATCATCGCCCGTGAGACTGTACGCGCGCTCCGGAAAGACGTCACCGCGAAGTGCTACGGCGGTGATATCTCGCGCAAAAGAAAGCTCCTCGAGAAGCAAAAAGAGGGCAAAAAGCGCATGAAACAGGTCGGTTCAGTCGAGATTCCACAGAAAGCGTTTCTCGCCATCCTCAAGGTCGACCAGTAGGAACCAAGCGCTTCGGCCCTGGGCGGTGGCCGACGGGCTTCGGCGCTGAGTCGAGCCGCCCGACTTCGCGTAAGGCGGCTTCGTGTTTACTCGCGTCCGGGCTCGGTCCTGAGATAGCCTCAAGTGCACAAAGGGGTTTGGACCAGCGCCCGTGCGGAAGACACCACTCAAGAAGCGGGTCACACGAGGGACCAAGCCTCGAAGCACCGTCGACCCCACGCGCGTGGCGCTCGCCGCGCTCGAACGCATTCGAACGATCCTCGTAAAGTCGGGTCACGAAGAGCGTATCGGAGAGCCCCTCAGCATGAAGGAGCTCGCGGCACAGTCGCAGCTTTTTGGAACGGAGCTTCCTCCCAGCTACGTCGCCGCAATGCGCGTCACCAGCAAGATCGGTGAACCCGACGTCTTTCTGCAAGCGAAGCCGATGGCGGACGAGGCGGCGCGGATCGTCGCCTACGGCGGCGCAGAGTCCAAGCGGTATGTTCCTTTCTGCAGGTCGGCGGAAAAACTCGTTTGTTTCGACACTGTCGGGAGTAAGCGCGAGTCGACCGGTAGCCGCTACGAAGGCGAACTTCCCGTCGTCGAGTGGCAAAACGGCTGCTCCAACCCCGTTGCCGCCCACTTTGGCGAGTGGCTGGACATGGTCGCCGACGCGCGCGAAGAGTCCGTCGAAAGCGCCGCGCAGATGCCCCCGCGGCTCAAGCGTCTGCTTTACGAGCTCGGGTTCCGCTTTGAGTATCCCGTGGTCGGACGACTCGAGACCGGAGACACCAAGGCGGCTGTAGGGCTTCTTGGCGAGGAGCTCGCGTCGATGGTTCGAGGGGGGGTCGACCGCCTGTTCGATTCGAGCGGGAAAGCGTCCATGACGCTCAACGTCGACGAGTTTACGCTCGCTATCTCGCTTCGTACGGGCATCTACGTCTTTGAGGCCGAGGACGTGTTTCGTTGGTTGCGGCGGTTTCGTGACGAAAACTTTTTCAGCGACACGGTCACCGTTCCCAGCCATCCCGACAACGTTCGCGACCTACGACGCGCGCCGCGCGAGGCCCCCCTCATTCAGCGGGGCGTGATGCAAGTCCCCACGCTTTGCTCCTCGCGGCACGTGTTTCGCGCCGCGAGCGGGAGGTCTGCAAGCGACTTTTACTTGCTCGGTCGGACCGGAGCCACGCGGGAGAAGGCTTCGTGTCTCGTCATGCACGTGGTCGATCACGCTGTCGTCACGGCGCGAGACGTCGCCGAGCCGCTCAACGACCTTTATGTCGCCCGCGACGGGACGATGTGGGGCCTCACGACCACCCACGCGATAAGGTTCGGAGACGGGCCTACGCAGAGCTTCCCGCTCAGGCGGCCCTCGCACGGACGAGCCTGGTGGTACGGCATCGGAGGGGGCGGCGATCGCGTGCTCGTATGGGGCGCAGGCTCGCTCCTCGAGTTCGACGGGCGGTCATTCGTGCCTTTCGAGCCTGACGCCGTGCTCGATGAGAGCGAGTCGGTGATCGCGCTCTGCCCGTTAGGACGCCGCATCGCCATGCTGGTCTGCGGCGATCAGATGGGCGCCGTCGCGCGCTTCGACTCCGCGCAGTGGCAGCCGATCCACGGCGACGAGGTCATCGAAGCCACGCTCGCCTCTCTCGACGTCTTTCGAGGCGCGGCTTTCGTGCTCGACCGCGAAGGCGACGTATGGAGGGCGTGCGAAGGGCCTCCGCGTCCGATGAAGCTCCCTTCGCACCATCAGGCCTTTCTTACGGAGGCGGGCACGCCGCGACCGTTTCATTCCGTTCGGGCCTACGACGGTGGAGTTCTGCTCGCGAGCAATGGCGGCGTTGTATCGGTCGGAACGAACGACCCGGTGTTCCACGCCATTCCAGGCGGCAACGATCCCGTACGACTTATTCGGCTCGGTGCCTTGGATGCCACCGGAACGCCCGAACATGAACGGGACGCGGACGAAGCGAGCGACGTCGGTATCCTCGCTGTCGGCGGCGCGCACGCGTGGATCTGGCGCGACGGTGCCTTTACCGTCCTCGATATGCGCAGCTGGTAGCGGTACCGTGTTCGGCGCACGTGCTTGACAGCGGGGCGGAACGGGGCTCCCTTCACGACTATGTCTCAGAAGATCGCGGCACTTACGGCGCGGGTTAACCAAAAAGCAACGAGCGATGCGGCGCGCTGGGCCTACGAAGGCTCTGTGGCGTTCGCCGATCTCGAAACCGCGGCGCTCGTGGATACCGCGAACGATACGCCGCACGTTCATCGGTTTCGTTTGGGCAACGGGCTTCGTGTGCTGGTCCTCGTCGACCGAAGCGCACCGATTATGAGCTACTTCACTTGGTTCCGTGTGGGCTCGCGTCACGAAAAGCCAGGAAAAACAGGCCTTGCGCACCTCTTCGAGCATTTGATGTTCAACGAGAGCGAGGGGGTCGAAGCGGGTGAATTCGACCGCAAGCTCGAAGAAAATGGCGCCGAATCGAACGCGGCGACATGGCTTGACTGGACCTACTATTACGAGTCGCTTCCGAAAGATCGCTTTGGGCTCGCCGTGAAGCTCGAGAGCAATCGCATGGCGAAGCTCGTGTTGCGCGAGCCACAAATCGTGAGCGAGAAAGAGGTCGTCGCAAACGAACGGCGGATGCGCGTCGACGACGACGTCGAAGGCATAGCCAACGAGGTTCTGTACAAAACAGCCTTTACGAAGCACCCGTACCACTGGCCGACGATCGGGTGGATGGTCGATATCGAGAACTTCACGCCAGAAGACTGCGTCGCGTTCTATAAAACGTACTACGCGCCCAACAACGCGACGATCGTGATCGCGGGGGACGTCAAAGAGCAAGACGTGCTCGAAAAGCTGCGTGACGCGTACGGCGCCATTCCCGCGGCCGTGATGCCGGAGGAGGACACGACGCCCGAACCCGTTCAGCTCGAGAGCCGAGAGGTGATTCTCAGGAAACCGACGGCGAGCGAAAAGTTGCTCGTGGGGTTTCACGGACCCGCGCTCGGCGACGCGGATCACGCGGCGCTATCGCTTCTCAATGAGGTGCTTTTCGGCGGTCGCGCGTCGCGCATGTACCGCGAGCTCGTCACAACACGTGAAGTGTGCACGGAGATTCGCGGATGGGTGTCGACCTTCCGCGACCCTGGGCTCTACGAAATGTACTTTACGGCGCGCCCCGGCGTGGATCGCGCGGGAGTCCTCACCTTGGCCGACGAGCAACTGGCACGGGTCTGCGCGGACGTAGTCACCGACGAGGAGCTCGAACGCGCGAAAGCGCGTCTCGAGCTAGGCCTAGTCCAGTCTCTCGAAACCGCGAGTGGCAAGGCCGAGCAGATTGGCTTCTACGACACCGTGCTCGGAGATCCGGCGGCAGCGTTTCGACGCCTGGAGGCCTATCGCCGCGTGACGGCCGGTGAGATGCGAACGGCCGCGCGTCGCTACTTCAAGCTTGATGCGCGCACGATTATCCACGTCCTTCCCGAGATTGCACCGGGGACCGAGCAGGCTGCCCAATGAGTACTTCGAGCATTCAAGAAACGAACATCGGCCCCGTAAAGACTGCGAAAGCCGCGTCCGCCGCAACGGCTCACAGCCCACGTTTCGACCTGCCCGGAGGCGCGGTCGGGTACGTCGAGAGTTCGACCGTCGTACCGCTCGTTTCGATCTCGTTTTCACTTCGAAGCGGCGCCCTCGCAGACCCTGAAGAAAAGGACGGATTGTCGCGCCTCACGGCCCGCATGATGCGCCGCGGCTGCGAAGGAATGACGTCGACCGAAATCGAGAGCGCGGTCGACCGCCTCGGCGGCGAAATCGGCTTCGACGTAGGCCCCACGACGACAAGCCTTCACGGACAGGTCATCCGCCGGAACCTCCGCCCCTTTTTGGAACTGATAGGCAAGATTTTAGGGACGCCAACGTTCGACCAGGCGGAACTCGAAAGGCTCAAGCGCGAGACGCTCGCCGAGCTCCTCGAGAGTCGTGACAGTGACCGCGCACTCGCTGGCCTCGCGTTCCGACGCGCACTTTTCGGCACTCACCCTTATGGCCGAACGGCTTCGGGTCGACGTCATACCGTCGAGACGCTTACGCGCGAGGACGTGGTCGCAACGTACAAACGCCGTTTTATCCAGTCCGACGTGGTGTTGGGCTTCGCGGGCGCCATCTCCCTCGAGGAGGCGAAAACGCTTGGCGCGGCTGTCGTTCGTTCGCTTCCCGAAGGTCCGCGCGTCGAGACGCGGATTGCCGAGCCCACGCCCCCCGTCGGTCGGCGCCTTTTCTTCGTCGACAAGCCAGAGCGGACTCAAACGCAGATTCTTATAGGCTCTCTCGGAACTCACCCCCGAGACGCCGACCACTGGCCACTCGTTGCCGCTACAGCCGTGTTCGGTGGCACGTTCACGTCGCGGATGATGCGTGAAATTCGCAGCAAACGAGGTTGGTCCTACGGCACCAGCGCTCGGCTGTCCGTCGAGCGTAAGCGTCACGCGTTCACGATGGGCGCGTTTCCGGCCGCCGCGGACTGCGCGCCGTGCATCGCGCTCGAGTTAAAACTGCTCGAGGATTTCACCAACGACGGAATCACGCCCCGCGAGCTCGCTTTTATCAAAAACTACTTGGTGCGCTCGCACGCGTTTGACGTCGACACGGCCGGAAAACGCCTGGGCCACGTCCTCGAGACGGAGCTCCTAGACCTGCCCGAGGACTACCATTCGAGGTATCTCGACCACGTGCGCGCGGTCACTCTCGAAACCGCCAACGCGGCCGTGAAAGAACGTCTGTCCGCGAAAAATCTCGTCGTTGTCGTGGTCGGCACGGGGACCGAGATCCTGGACGCAGTCACGAAGGCTATCCCCGACCTCGTCGATCACGCCGTCATCCCCTTCGACAAAGACTGATGCTGTAGCCTAAGGACCGATGGCATCCTTTCATCGTTTGGTTCTCCTGGGCCTCGTCGCGATCGTGAGCGCGTGCGGCGGCTCTGCGTCAAAGCCCTCGGAGACCGCCTTCGAGGCGGCCGTACCCGTCCCGAAGGGAACACGGCGCGGCTTGGTGCTTGTGGACGACGCGCAGCCTCCGCAACCGAAAAAAGCGGACTCAAACCCGACGCTGACGACTCCCCAGATCGTTCAAAAAGTGACCACCCCGTAATTCGTCAGTCACCAGGAGAAAAGGCAAGGCTTGCCGCGGCGAGCGTTCCCACCCCTGCCTGCCCGACTCTGCCTTCCAGTCGCTCAAACGCGACGCCTGCCCAGAAGTGAGGGCCACCGAGCGGCACACGGATGTCGATGCCCTCGACGCGGCGCGCTCCTGCGATCTTCAAACCCCACGCGTTGGCAGACAACCGCGAGCCCCAAAACCACGGCAGCTCAATGCGGGCCGCCGCGGGCACGAATGTGCCGGTCGCCTCAAATGGCTCCTCGAGGCGAATCGTCCCGTTGCCGGCCATAGCCCCGGCGAACACGCTCGCGAAGCGAGTGCGATAACCGAAGAGGAGCGAGTAATCGAACTGACTCGCCCCTACGTCGCTTCCGTCGACCGTAATGCCTGCGAGCATCAGGCTTGCGCGATCATGCAAGGCGAATCCATCGCGGACTTCGGTTGTGATCGATGGAACAATGAGGCCGATAACCGACGACTCGACCGCGACGTAGACGGTTTGACCCGACACGGGAACAGTTCCGACGGGAGCTGAAGACGTAGGGTCAAGCGCGAGTGACGAGATACCTGCCGAAAAACTCATGGGCGGAATCGTGTACGTGGGGCGACCCACGTTTCCAAGCCATGATTCGTCGCCAGTTGCGGCGGTGTCCCGAGCCGTTGGCGCGCTTGCGGGTTGGGAGGACGAGGCCGCGGTGAACGACATCGACGACGGATCCCCGGACGGGATAAAAGCCGCCCAGTAGAACGGATGGGCAAGCGTCTTCGATTGGGAAAGCCCCATCTGCACGTGACGAAGGGACTCCGAGCGCCCGACCCCGCTCTTCAATTGCGTGTAATATCCCTTCATCAGATAGCTTGTCGCGTCGTCGTCGACCGACCAGAGGCTCATCACGAGCGAGCGCGCACCCGCCATGGTCAACGCACGACGAAGCCCGTAGACGCCCTCCCCGTTTCGGATTTCGCCTTCGGCGGTTTGGCACGCGGACATCACGACTAATTCCGTTCCACTCAAGTCTAGGGAAGAGGCTTCTAAGGCTGTCAGAATGCCATCTTCCCCGTCTCCGCCCTTTTGCGACGAGGCCCCGGCGAAGGCGAGTCCAGACCGAAGAAGTGGACTCTCCGCACTCGCTACGCTTTTACGGACTTCCGACTCGTCGAGAACAAGACCCCGCGTGTCCGCAAGACGCATCGCGGTGTCCCCCAAAAAGAACCCGTGCGTCGCGAGGTGCAAAACGCGCGGATGGGCGATGTTCTTCACCGCGCGCTCGGTCGCTTGGTCGCCCTTCAGGACTTGAGCGTCTTCGAGCGACGCCTTGATCGACTTCGCCTCCTCCTCGGTTCCTTCGAGTGGCGAGAACCTTACCTTCGCGAAGCGCGAAGAGGACGACTCTGGCTTCGTGCCGTTCATCGCAAAACTTGGATTGGCGACGACGACGACCGCGCTCGAATCGGTCGACGCCCCCTCGAGGCGAAGGAGGTCGCGGCCACTCGTGAGGTAGGTGAACGTGTACTTCGCAACAAGGTAGTCGCCTCCCCCGCGGAGCGCGGCAAACGGGATCCCATTGAGCGCCCCGTCGGGCGAAAGCATGATTTTGGTCTTTCCCCCCAAAAGCGCCTCGACCGGCTTCCACACGGCGTCGTAAAGGCGACCGGCGGGCGCCGCGGGATCGCGGTCTGGGCTACCGAGCGCGGCTCGGAACGAGCGAACCTGCTCGTCGATGACGGAGGCGTCGCCGAGGTCTACGCTCGTGGGCGCACGCCCGCTCACGCCGTCGAGCACAAAGGCGACGTAGTGCACCCCCTTCGCGTCAGAAAGAGTTTTGTAGTCCGGATTCATGGGTTCGAACGCGACGATTTCGACGAGCGCGTGATCTTTTGGAAGCGCCGCGCGCACGGACTCGACGGACACCGCCTTCGTCGCGAGGCGAAAGGCTTCACTCTTTTCACTCAGTGCCTGCTCGATCGTCCGAGACTCATTCTCCATCGATTTCGCGCGTTCGACATTTTGACCACTCGCACTCAACTGAGCAATCGAGGCACGAACCGTTGCGAGGCGACTCAGGAGATCGCGGGTCTCCGTGGTTACGCCACGACGTACAGCCTCGTTCTCCCCGCTCATCGCGTCGAGCACTCGCCCTTTGGTTCTCAACACCTGAGAGAGTGCCAGGTACGTCAACTTCGGATTCGAGTTGCCTGCGCGAACTTGGGCGGTAAGCGTTTTCTGATAAGGAAGCAGAAAGGAAGATAGGTACGACCTTTTCTGCTCCTCGGAGCCGCTCGCGAGGACGCGTACGATGTTTTCTTCACGCGCGTCGAAACAGCGTGAAATGGGGTCAAGGGATCGCGCCAGATCTCCGGACGCCCAATAGACTTCGCCCAAATCGCATTCACTGTTCCGAAACGTGAAGCTTTTTTCTCCAAACATCGCTTTCACGGAGTCTTGCACTTCTCTGAAGTACGCCTCCGCCTTGACGTAGTTGCCGCGCTTTCGATGATGCCAACCGTAGGCACTTGCGAGCCCCATCGAGAGCATGGCCTTCAGTTTTGACGGCGCCGCCTCCATGCTGTCGAGTCGCGACCGTCCCTTGTCGTACTCGCGCTCCGCTTCGGAAAAATTTCCCATTTCATCGTGGAGTTTTCCGAGCCTTATACCCGCGAAGAGGGACATAAGCTCATTGCCGGGTGAAGCGTCGAGGAGCGACCGAGCTTTCTTTACCAGCGTGATGGCTTCGGCGTAGTCACGACGCGCTTCGAGGACCCGTGAGAGGCCGAAAATCGCGTTTGGCACTCTGTCTTCCGCGCGAGCTCGCGCAATGTCGTGGGCCCTCATGAATGCTGGCGCGGCGCGCTCTTCCTCGCCTCGACTCAGGTAAAGATTGCCCAGTGCCGTGAGCGTATCGATGAGTGCGGGCGACACCATTCCCGCGCGCTCTTCTTCAAGGGCCAGCGCGCGCAGGTAGCGCGCCTCGGCCTTGGTCAAGCGCATACTGCCTTCGTAGATCTCAGCGGCTACGACGTTCGCCTTCGCGAGCTCACCGCTCGAAGTCTCTTTCATCGTGTCGGCGGCTGGGAGCGCAGACTCGAGTAAAACCATGGCCTCGCTCGTGCGCCCGTCGCGATGAAGCGCCATCGCCGCTTGAATGCGGCTGAGCGGCGTCGCTGAAGCTTGGCCACCCGCCGCGGATGGCGCTGCGGGCGCGTCTTTTTCCGCACCTCGTAAGCGAGCGACCGCGTCGCGCCACTCCCCAAGCTCATCGCGGCGCTTGCTTGCGGCTCCCAGTTTCTCGTGAAACGCGATTTCTTGCTCGAGGACCTCGCGGCCCCGCCGTACGTTTCCTGCCTTCACGAGAAATACGGAGAGCCGAAGCTTCTGGTCGGTGAGCTCCGTGCGAAAGAGCGGCCTCACAGCTTCCGGCAACGTGGAGAGCACTTGCGTCTCTTGCATCCGAATCGACTGCTCTTCCGCCGCGGCCGCTTCGGCAAAGCTCCCGCTGTCACTGAGCGCGACAGCTTTCTTGTCGAGGCGGTCGGCTTCGTCAATGACTGCGGAGGACGACGGCTCGGCGAACGCGAGAGACGACCGCGACGCGCAGGCCACCAGCACGAGCGACATGTGGACAAAACGCCGACCCGACCGGGCAAAGTTCATTCGATTGATTAGGCAGCGGCGCAACCGTGCCCGTCAACGGCGGTCTTAGGCCTACACGGGAGAAGCCCGAGACGAGAAGTCGTCCCGTGCGCGTTCGGAAGCAACGATCTGTTGTCTCGAAACAATACCGGCGACCGCGTGAGCAATCGCAAAGCCTATTTTAAGTGCTTTTGCGCTCGCGTTTACATTTGGCATGGCACCTGCTTCAGACCAAGTATGCACGCAGCAAACGGTGCAGGTCACGGGAGGTCAATCATGAACAAGCTTCTTTTTTCAGTCATTGTCGTTGGTGCGATGTCCGCTTTTGGCTGCGCTGCGGCCGGCCAGGAAGACCTCTCGGGGCAGAACGAGAGCGCACTCGCGGATCGAAACGAAGAGGGCTGCGAAGCCCAAACAGGTTCGGACGATGCCGCTTCAACGGGCCCGAGTTCGGGACGTGCCGATACGTCGGAAGTCGGGATTCGATCCGCAACTATCGAATCAGGCACGCCCCGGCGCACGTGCAAACGCAACGACGACGGGGCCGCGTGTGCGGTCGACGCGAGCCTAAAGACAAGCAACCCGGCGGAGTTCGAGCGTCAGCTAGCCGCGTGCGCCGAAAAAGGACGAGCGTGGGAAGCGAAGCACGGCAAGAGCGACCCGAACCCGGGCAACTTGCCCTCGCCTCCGCCCGCGCCCTCACGCTTGTGACGCTTTCGGGCGCTATCGATTTCTCAAAGGCACGCGCCCGCGGACGTCCACGGGCGACCCGGAAGCTTGCGAGCCGTCGCTTGCCTGCTAAACCCCGCGAGTGAGAGCTGCGGTAAAACAAGATCGTCCGCGGCATGCAAAGGCGCGGACGATGGTTCGGCGGAACACCGTGGCGACGGTCGCGTCGCTGCTCACGTTCCAAGCACTGCCGCGACCGGTCGCAGCCCACGACGCGGTAGGAGGGAGCACCAGTAGCGGTTTCTCGTGGGACGCCTCCGACGGCTGCCCCACGGAGTCCGAGGTTGAAGCGCGCATTGTACAGCGCTCAAAAGGTCCGCGGCGGCCGTGGAGATGGCGCGCTCACGTGGTTCGGGAGGGCGCGGGATTCCGCGTGAGCCTCGGCGACGGGGAGGCTGAACGCATCATCGTCGCACCGACATGTGAAGCGGCAGCCGACGCCGTCGCGGCCCTCGCCGCACTAGCGTTCGATGACGCGACGAACGCGCGCGCGGCCCCGGAGGCCATGCCGCCCGCAGCCCAGCCCACGGCCACGCACGAGGACGAGGACGAGGAGCACGCGGGTACGCGACGAGTTAAGAGCACACGGGCATTCGCAGTGGCCCATGTGTCGGCGACACTGGACACGGCCACGCTCCCCTCGCCCTCCGCGGGGATCGAGCTTGGGGCCGGCGGACGACGCGGCGTTGCGTTCGCCGGCGTCGCACTTCGCGCCTTCCTCCCCTCCGCGTCGCGCGTCGATGACGGGCGGGTCCAAGCGACCATCGGGGCCTTCGAAGGCGTCGTGAACGGATGCGCGCTCGCGTCCCTGGGAACGTCGGCGGAACTCGGCGGCTGCCTCGGAGGCGGCGTGGGTCTGCTTTACGGGTCCAGCGCCGGCGTCGTGAATCCCCGCTCTGCCTTTGGTTGGCGACCCCAGGGCGAAGTCTCGGGTCGCGCGGGGTTTGCGGTTTCGCCTTCGGTTTGGCTTCGAGCGGAAAGCGGACTCGTCGTCGACCCGCTGCAATCTCCGTTTCGAATCGAGAACGTGGGCGACGTACACCGACCTGGCGTCGTGACCTTTCGAGGCTCGCTCGGGGTC
The DNA here is from genome assembly GCA_025353725.1 of Polyangiaceae bacterium. GTDB lineage: Bacteria > Myxococcota_A > Polyangia > Polyangiales > Polyangiaceae > Labilithrix. Next base: position 31,409 of record JANXOF010000042.1, read on the forward strand.
GAAGTTCGATTCCGATGACGGATAGCGCGGCGACTGGTCACTCACTCCGCAGCGTCGTGGAAAGTGTATCGAGAAAAGCCTTCGGCGATAGTTCGACCGATGTCTACGAGCGCCAGCACGAAGAAGCAACGCGGCCAACGCGGGCTAGCTTCGAGGCCATTTATGACGACCACGTCGCGTTCATTCATCGCGCCACGCGCCGGCTCGGGGTCCACGACGACGCCATTGAGGATGTCGTTCAAGAGGTCTTTCTTGTCGTTCATCGACGCCTCGCCGAGTTCCGCCACGCGTCTTCGCTCCGCACGTGGATCTACGGAATCCTCGTGCGCGTGGTGCGTTTCCATCAAAGGACGCGCGTTCGTGCAGGGCTTCACGGGATCCTCGACGCGAGCGCTCCGCCTTCGGTCGAAAACGTGGCGGATTCAAGCGCGCGAAGACCGGACGCTGCCGTCGAAACGGCCGACGCTTGGCGCTTCCTTCAGACACTCTTGGACCGGCTTGGAGAACAGCAACGAGAGGTCTTCGTCCTCGCCGAACTCGAGCAGTGGTCCGTTCCAGAAATCGCCGAAGCCCTCGGACTCAAAGTAAACACGGCATACTCGAGACTGCGCTTAGCCCGAGCCTCGTTCGAAGCCGCCATCGCGCGCTCTGGAGAACAACAATGAGCGACGAACGACTGAGCGTTGGAGCCCAATCGCTGATTCATGCCGCCCTCCGCCACGAACCAGGCCTCGACGAGGCCACCACGACGCGGATGCGCGAGCGGATCCTCGGCGCGGTGACGGCCGCAGCTATCGTTGGCGTTGCGACGACGGCAGGCGCCGCGACAGGCACGGCGGTCGCCGCGGGAGCGACGGGGGCTGGAGGAGGCACGACGGGGGCGCTCGTGACGTCAACCGCGCTCGGCAGCGCCGCAAAAGCTATCGCTCTGCTGGCCATCGTTGGCGCCGCGAGCGGCAGCGCGGTCCTGGCGCGTCAGCCGGCAAAGAGAGACTCGATGGCCGTGGTCCCGAGCGTGCTTCGCGCGACGGGAAACGACCTCACCCCGGTCCTCCACGACTCGGTGCCCGTCCCGACGCCCGCGGCTCGCGCGGAGCCAATAGTTTCATCACCAACGACTTTTCTGGCGCCTCAGACCATACTCCCTCTGCCCATCGAATCGACTCTGAGCGTGCGGAAAGCCCTATCCGCCCCCTCCGCAACCCGCACGGCGGAGTACGAAGCGGCGCAAGCTGCGTTGCCGCTGCGTGGGTCCAACAGCGCACTTTCAACAGGCCCGAATCGCATGCCGACCGCTGACGGCTTCGAGCAAGAGCTGCACGCTATCGAGCACTCCACGCGCGCCCTTGCCGATGGAAAACCAAACGAAGCACTCCTTCATTTGGACCTCGCCGGACCAACCACAATTTTTAGCGAAGAACGAGATGCGCTCAAGGCGATAGCGCTTTGTACAAGCGGAAGGCGAAGCGAAGGAGCGCGCGTGCTGGCTCAATTCACGGTCTCCTTTCCGCGGTCGATTTACAGCGGGCGAGCAAATCGTGCATGCCGTGCTTCTGAGGTGACGGAATGAGAGCGAGCCGGTCACTCACTCACGTCAGCAAGAGCCGAGCATTGTGCAAGCTGGCGTCGCTTTTGGGAGATTTTATCATGTCGCTAACCTCTATTTTTTGCGGGCGTCTTTGTATTTCGTCGGTGGCTCTCTCCGTGCTGACGGCGGGCTGCACCGCGGTCGACCTCGGCAGCGATGCAGCCGAATCGACGTTGTTGATCGCGACCGATGGCGGTGACGTCGACGCAGGCGGACGCGATGGCGGGAGCGCACAGGACGCGAGTGCAAGCGGCCGCGATGGCGGGAGCGCACAAGACGCGAGTGCAAGCGACCGCGATGGCGGACGTGCGGGAGACAACGACGCGAGCAGCGGCGATGGCGGAGTCGCGGGCGAGCATGACGCAAGCGCCCAGGACGGCGGAAGAGGAGTCGACGCCTTTTTGGGAGTCTGGGGAACTGGTCGCTTCAACCCCAATCAGGCGCACGTCGAGGTCCAGGTCACGGCGGACGGTCGCGCAGTCCTGCAGTTCGACTGTGCGAGGGGTGAGTTCGTACTTGCGCCAGACGGCCTCCACCAATTTACAGCTGACGGTTTCCTTATCCGTGAAAGCGGGGTGGAACTTCCGCCAGGCGATCCAAACCACCCACGACCGAGCCCCACGCACTTCTCCGGCGTCTTTCTCGAAGCGCAAAACAGACTCTATCTGACCATTGAAGACATCGACGGACCAGGGCGATTCGATCTCGTGCTCGCACGGGGAATCGGCGGCGACTTGCATCGCTGCCTTTAATTTCACGGCTCGCGCTCGACTTCATAGACGTGAGCCTTTGCTTTCGCGATGGCGCCAGCGATAAACGTGCGGTGCGCGGCGGCATCGATGGCAATGACATGGTTCGTCTCGCACGGTTCGGGGCCGCGCGAGACAATGCCGACTACTTTACCTACGGAATTAAGGAGAGGTCCGCCACTATCGCCCGTACAGATTCCCTCCGAACCGGCAAACTCCTTGTCGAACACCGGCAGTTCAACTCCAGACGTCGTGGTCCCCATGAAAGGGCCTACCGCGATGACCTCGATGGGTCTTTGAAGGCGGTAAGCCGAACGCGGACCGCTCGCACCGGTCCTCCCCCACCCCACGGCGGTAAGCGACGACCGGCGTTCGGCGCGCGCGCTTGAGACGTCCGCCACTTTCGCGCCCGCAATTCGGTGATCCAAGAGAACAAGAGCGAGGTCATCTCCGCAAAGCGCTCCGGGGCCTGTGTCGATCACCTCGATAGCGAGTGCGTCGGCCAAGGGCTTCGCTGTTCTACCTATAAAAACCGAAATCCCATCGGTGCGAAGTTCGCCAAGGACCGACTCAACGTCCGACGTGACGCCATCCCGTAAACACGGCGTAGTGCCGATTTGCGCGCGAACGCAGTGCTTGGCCGTAAGTACTAAGTTCTCCGCGAGAAGAGTTCCCGTGCAGCGCGAGTTGCCGATATCGATCCGTACGACGGCATCTTGCTCGGGCGTCGACAGCGTACCGTCCGCGATCTTCGCACTCGAGTCGCCCCATTCGCCGGATGCGCCCGGCGGCGCGGCGCATCCGCAGGTGAACTTGAGAACGAGGAGCGCGACCATCGAAGCACCTGAGCGCGCAAGATTCCGCATTTGATCTCGACACATGCACCCACTGTACCGGCAACGGCATACACGGAAAGCCGCGGCAACTCACACCGCGACCCAACCATCACACCAAAACGTTGCGAGGAGCAAGCGCGGGCGGTGACCGAACGATCCACCTTCCCGTGTCGACCAGGTTGGCGCGGCCCGCGGGCTAAGTTTTCTGGTTGTAATTCGTGTTTTCGAGCAAAATAACATTCGACTTCGAGCGACTCTCCCCGACGCTCGTAATGTAAACGGCCGGCTGGTCCTGCACTGGGCACACCTTTTCGCAGGCGCCGCAGCCAATGCACAAGCTCGGATCGACATGAGGGCGCTGGAGCTTCACGGTGAGCATCGCAGGTTGTTCGCCGCTCGGTCCGGGCTTGCTATCGCGGACAGGGGCTTCGACCTCTTCGACCCAGATAGCTTTCGGCGAGGTGGGGCAAAATTCTTCGCACACGATGCAGGGCGTCTGCATGCTCCACGGGAGACAGCGCCCATGGTCGTAGAAGGCCGTGCCAATTTTGACCGGCGGAACGCCGAGGCCAAGCTTCTCTTTTTCAGTGATCTTCTGAATGGCCCCCGTCGGGCACACTTGACCACAAAGGACGCACGAGTGCTCGCAGTAGCCGATTCGGGCAATAAGAATGGGGGTCCAAAGGCCTTCGATTCCTGCCTCAAACAAAGCCGGATGAAGTGCGTTGTTCGGACAGACTTTCATGCACTCTGCACAACGGATGCAACGCTCGAGAAACGCGCGCTCCTCGACTGCCCCCGGCGGCCGAATAACTTTCGCGTGGTAATTGACGTCGAGCGAATCGGCGATACGCGCCATCGGAATGAACGCGGCCCCCGCCGCCGTCGTCGCTAGGAGCGTACGACGTTGAAGCGCGGGCGCAGACAGCGCGCTCGTGCGGTTCGGGAGGAATCGAAATTTGATGACATCTTCCGGGCACGCCGTCTCGCAGTTGAGACAGACATGGCATTCGTCCTGGCGCCACTTCACGCCGCCCTGGGGCGAGTCGGCTCCTTGGCAGTGGACAAGGCACAAGTTGCAGTCCGTGCACTTCGCGTGGTCCTTCTCCATTCCAAAAAGCGCGAATTTGGCGAAGACGCCTAAAAACGCTCCGAGTGGGCAGAGCACGCGGCACCAGAACCGAGGCACAAACCTGTTCATGAAGAGCACGGCGACGAGGAGCGCGACAATGAGCCAAGTTTGGTGGAAGTAAAACTGATGCGAGCCCCAAACCGCACTTGCTAATGCGTCTTGGGTCTTGTCGGCCGCGGCTTGAAGAGGGCGGACGGGCACGTCCTGCACCGCGCCGAGGCCTCTGTGCGCCACGTATTGAAGACCTGGGATGACGCCGAGACCAATGGCACGAACGGCAATGCAAATAGGGTCGAAGAGGCCTCCGATAGCGCTCCCCGCGACGGCGGAAAGCAGGAACGCGTACATGAGATAGTACTTTACGTTTTGGCGCCGCTCGTGCGTCTTGTTCGCGGCTACGCGCGCGGCACCACGGCCCTTCCGCGACGGCAAAATCCAACCAAAGAAATGGTGGAGTGTCCCAAACGGACATATCCATCCGCAGAACACGCGGCCTACGACCAGCGTAAGCGCAATTAGACCCACGCTCCAAAGCAGTCCGCGATACACGGTATGCGTTGAGAGCACGGTCATCGCGCCGACGAACGGGTCCGCCAGCAAAAATGCCTCGACGGGGAGCGGCAAGCGCACGGGGGTGTCGGCTTTGGCCGCGAAACTCCCGTGGAAGCCCGTCTGGAAAAGGAAATACATAAAAAGAGAGAAGAAACCAACCTGCGACGCGCGCCTTGCCCACATGAGCACGCGGATCGACCGACGCGCGGGGATACCCGACCCGGGTCGCTTCGGGTCCACCTTCTTCTTTTTCTGAGGCGTGCCGACGCCTATGCCGAGGGCAGCTTCGACAGCGCTGGCTCGTGCGTGCTCGGCCGCGGCCATGACCTCTGGTTCTTTTCGCGGCGGAGGCTTAGCCGGAATGAGCTGCGTGACCGCCTCGGGACTTCGTCGAGTTTTTGGAGTCCACGACGCGTCTCGGTCGATCGCCTGAACCGCGCCCACTTCCCCCGTTTTCCAACCGATCGGCTCAACGTGGGCGTGTGAGCTCTCGGTGTCGTGCGTCAACGCGTGTTCCAGCGCGGCGACGTCAAGCGTGACTCCCGCGTGCGCCTTCACTCGAACCGAACTTGTCTCGACCTCCATCAGACGTCTTTCACACGCAACGTTTCCCAGTACATCGTGCCGAGTCCGCGCTCGTGGCCCATCTTTAGGTAAGGCACATTGTCACGATGTTGGCCGATGAGCGTCGCCCCAAACGCGTCGGCCGCGACCTGGTCAACCGTTGCAAAAACGGTATTCAGAACTTTGGTATCGTCGATGTTTCCGCCTTGTGGGCCGTTGCGCATGAGCACGCGGATGGCGTCGACCACGACGAGCGTGGGCCGCATGAACGTCGCAAGATCGGCTATGGAAACGTCAATATTTTGATGAAGGCGGTTTCGACGGCCCCCGAGAACGCCGTACCAATTTTTCATCGCAGCCGTGTACTTCGCAAGGTTATGGTGCTTTGCGACTGGAACGTTGATGACTTTGTCGGCGTCTACAAGGGTCGTAAAAATCGGCCATTCGTCGAGAATCTCCCCCTTCATGCGCGTGGTGCGAAAGCGATGTTCGGCGGGTAATACGACCTCCGCGCCGAGGCTATATGCCTTTCGCCATATCCCAGAGCGCTGAAAGCACCGATTCGGGTCGTTGCATGAGCCGTCAGCGACCACCACCTTCTTGGCCCCCGCCTCGAACGCGAGCTGGATGACCGCGCCTACGACGTCGGGGTTTGTGTTCGCCGCATGAATCGGCATGCGATCCCAACCGATATTCGGCTTGACGACCACGACGTCGCCGCGGCTGATAAACCGCTTCATGCCGCCCATCGCCTCCACCACCCGGCGCACGAGCTGCTCTGCAGTGGGCTCGGGATCTCCGGGTTTCGGCTTCGCTATCGCGAGCTCAGCAAAGTCCGCGGCGCTGCTCGCTAGCCGATAATCGCGCACCTGACGCGCGGCGGAAGACGTCGCAGCGCCGAAGCCTCCCTGGTCCCACACGGCGCGGCCGACGAGAGCGCTTGCCGCAAGAACCGAAGCGCTGAGGCCGACTCGTTTTATGAGCTCACGCCGTGACGGATTCGTAAGCTTCTGCGAAAGCGATTCCGACGGCACGCATGGCGTCTCGCTCCCGGGCCTATTTTCCGCGTCCATTAAGATTTCTTAGCCCTTTCCGCATCCGAAAGACAACCCCGTGGCGGCACGCTTCTCCGAGCTCGCGTCGAGACTCGACTTTGACCGCAGAGCGAAACACTGACACAACCCGCGCGTCAAATGGCCGCGGACCGGGACAAGCGTATTCTCGAAGGGCCGCTTTCGCTTGAGGTCGCGCGGTTTGGGACGCCGCTCGCGATCGGGATGGCGCTTCAAACGACGTTTAATTTAGTCGATGCCTACCTCATCGCGCGCCTTCCCGCGTCCGAAGTCGGAGCGGCCGTGGGAGCTATCGGAATCTGCGACCAGGTATCCGCACTCGGAACGATTGTCAGCTACGGCGTGTCGACCGCCGCGGCGACCGTCCTCGCACAGCGCAAAGGCGCGGGCGATCACGAGGGAGTCCAGCGCGCGGCGTGGCAATCGATGCTCATCATTGGGGCGCTAAGCCTCGTGCTCGGTCTTGCAGGCGGGCTCGGTGCTGAGTTCCTCGTGCGCGACGTGATTGGTGCCAAAGGGGACGTTGCAAGCATTGCGACCTCCTATCTGCGCATCATGACCGCAGGCAGCTTCTCGATTTTCTTTCTCCTTCAGCTGACCAACGTGCAAAGAGCCTTAGGCTCGGCCAAAACGCCCGTCGCACTGCTGGTCGCAGGTAATGTATTCAACGTTTTCTTGGCCGTTTTGTTGATTTTCGGGCAGGGCCCTGCGCCACCGATTTTTGAATGGGCGACGCCCATCGCGCGAGCGCTCCATATCCCACGCATGGGAATGGTCGGCGCCGCGTGGGCATCGGTCATCGCTCGCTGCGTCGTCTTACTTCCCAACGTGATCATCCTCGCTCGCCGCTTCGACGTCTTCCCGCCTCCCGGAAACCGCGGCCCAGACCTGACGGAGATACGCCGGATAGCTTCGATCGCGTGGCCTTCGAGCGCGCAGTTTTTTCTCCGCATCTCCGCGATGTTGTTCGTAAATTCACTCGTAGCGCGACTTTTCACCACGCAAGACGATCAAACCGCGACCACGGCGATGGGACTCGTTTTCCGGCTCGACACGATGGCGCTCTTCGTCGCAATGGGTTGGGGAACCGCCGCTCAGACGTTCGTAGGTCAGAATCTCGGGGCAAACCAAGAGCCACGTGCCAAAGCGAGCGGGTGGATCACGATGGGCTACGACGCCGGCACGAACGTCGTCCTGGTGGTCCTTGTCTTGGCTTACGGCGCGTCAATCCTCCGCGTTTTTGACGACGACCCGGTGCCCGTGGGTCTCGCACTGGGCTACCTCCACGTCGTCGCTCCCTCGTACGTCGCGTTAGGCGTCGGCATTGTGCTCGGCAACGCGATGGCGGGCGCGGGCGCAACGAGAACGACACTCGCGATCGACGCGGCGGTGATCGTCGGCGTCCAAGTCCCGCTCTGCGTGCTCGCCGTGACGTGGTTTCACGGCTCACTGCGCTCACTGTTCCAATGCGTCGCCCTCACAAATGTCGCAAGCGCCGGCGCTTACGCGGTCGTCTACGCCCACGGCCGGTGGCTCGGCGCGACCTCTCGCTTGCGGTAGCGCGCGAAGCTGGACAACGGCTGGCAGACGTCACGCACCGCAGCGGCCACGTTTGACCGTGAAGTTTCGACGCAGCTCGTCTAACGTTCGCGAGGTAGGATGGCGAAGGTTTCGCAGGCGGCCAAAATCGGCCTCTTTGTCGTCGTAACCTCCGGCGCTGGGTACGTCGTGGTGAAGACGCTCGGCACGCAAATAGCGGGCGGCAAAGGCTACACGGTTCACGCGTACATCACGGACGCGACGGGAATCGCCAAGCATTCGCGCGTAGCGATCGCGGGTATTCCGGTCGGCCAAATCGAGGACATTCGACTTGATGGCGGGCGGGCACGCGTCGACATCCGCATGAACCCCGACGTGAAACTTCACCAGTCGGCGCGTCTTGGAGTCAAGAGTGCGTCCCTCCTTGGGGAAAACATCGTTGTCCTGACCGAAGGCATCGGCGGTCCCGACAAGAGAGACGGAGACGAAATCGAGACGCTTCCGGAGGCACGCTCCGTCGAGGACTTGAAAGAGACCGTAGGTCGCATCACCGACCTCGTCGAGAAGGTCGCGAAACAAGTCGCGGCTTCCGTCGGGAGCGAGGAAGGCGGACGCAACATGACCGCTATCTTGAAAAACTTGGCCGAGGCGACCGAAGCCGTCAACGCAACGGTTCGAGAAAACCGAGCGGTCATCAACGACACCCTGACGAATGTGAACCACATCACAACCGCGGGCGGACCCGAACTTCAGAAAATCCTCGTCAACGTACGAGGAATCACCGAAGACGTGAAAGGACTGCTCGCGACCCAGGAGGGAAAGGACGGCGCAAACGGAAAAGACGGAGGCGAGCTCCGAAGTACCGTCGAGCGAATCAACCGTGCGAGCAAAAGTCTCGAGAGCGCACTCGGGCACGTCGACAACATCGCCAGCCGTGTCGACCGCGGCGAGGGAACCATCGGTCGCCTTTCAAAAGACGAGACGCTCATCAACGAGGTCCAAGGCGTCGCTGAGGGCGTAAACGACTACGTAGACGGCATACGTCGTTTGCAGACGATTGTTGGACTTCGCAGTGATTACAACTTTCTAGCGAACACGGTGAAAAGCTATGTGGAGCTTCGCCTCCAACCTCGCGAGGATAAGTACTACGTCATCGAGCTCATCAACGATCCGCGCGGAAAGACCACGTTTACGCAGACCGACACGGACACGACGAACCCCAACGAGCCTGCGCACTACCGGACGGTCAACACGACCACAACGGATGCTTTTCGTTTCACGATTCAGTTCGCGCGGCGTATCGGCCCGTTCACGGGGCGCTTCGGCATCAAGGAATCGACGGGCGGCGTCGGACTCGATACGCACCTTCTGTCGAACCGGTTCGAGGTCGTCCAAGACCTTTTCGGGTTCGGCGAAGAGATCAAGCCTCGGTACCGACTCTACGTAGGATACGAGTTCATTCATCGATTGTGGCTCATCGGCGGTGTCGACCACATCTTCCTGCCGAACCGACGCGACTACTTCCTCGGACTTCAATTACGCTTTACGGATGACGACTTGAAGACGATTCTACCGTTCACGGGTGGGGCCGCTGCGGCCGGGAAGTAGCGCAGTCCCCCTGTCGAGCCGACGTCTATCTCGATTTCGCGAGGACGAGGTTTCGGACCTGCATGCGCACGGCGATCCGGCGCTCCTCGACGAACGACGCGTGAAATGGGGATGACCCCGTAAAGCGGTCGACGATGTCGGCAATCGCGAACGGCATGAAGTGAATGCCAATGATGCTCACGATCACGTGGACGGGGTCGACGTCAGGGTCAAACGTCCCTGCGCGCTTTCCCTGCTTCGCGAACTCGAGCGCGGCCGAGAGAACATCGTTGATCGTACGCCCAAGTCCCTCCCGCATGACAGGACCTGCGTCCATCGCCTCGCGCACCAAAAGGCGAGCGGCGTGGGGCTGCGCGCTTAGCGTGGCGGTGAGCGCGTCGGTCAACGCGTCGAGCCGGTCGCCGAACGAGCCTTCGGCCATCGCCGCGTTGATCGTCGCGCGCTTCACGCTCTCCATCAGCTCCGTCAAGACCGTCGCGTAAAGCACGTCTTTGCTAGGGAAGTGGTGAAAGAGCGAAGCTTTTCTCAGCCCGACCCGCGCGGCGAGGTCCCCCATACTGGCGCCCTCGTACCCGCGCTCGGCGAAGAGCCGCGTAGCCTCCGCGAGGATCTCTTCTTTGCGTAGGCGCTTTCGCTTTTGCTTCGGGGCAGCTTGAGACGGCGCGTCCGCCGCGCTGCCCGAGTCCTCCTCGGGGCGGGAGCTCGATCTGGCGTTGGCCGGACGGCTCGAGTCCGCCTTCGGCGGCCGACTCGAGTGAATTTTTGGGGGCCGACTCGATCGTCCATTGGCCGTCGTCACTGTCACACGTCACCTCGCGCTTGCGTCCCACCATCCATCAACGCTCTCAGTGGCTTCAAGCGCTCGGTGATCTCGGCAAGCAGGCTCGCGTGAGCGTCGCGTGACAAGATGGCTTCGGCTTGAAAGAGGGCGAAGCCCACATAGTCACTCATCAAGCCGACGAGCCACGCGTCGGGGTCGTCCCCCGCGAGCGCCGCGGTGTTGCGCTTCATACGGTCAGATTTCAGAGAGCCATCCGGGAGCGGCCCCGCGCCCATGAAAAGCGGATCGTACACGCCTCCGCCGGTCGCAAAGCGACTCAGCCCGTCTCGGAGCTCCGAGCCGCGACCGACAGCGTCACAGCGCTCGTGAACCGCGAGGAGCGCGGGGTTGAACATATCGACGATGGCGACCGGCCCGCGTGGACGGGGCGCCACCACAGTGACGCATCCGCTTGAAACGAGCTGAAAGACGGCTCGCGTGACATCAAATTCGAGGCGGCCCGTCGCACGTCCAATGTCGGCAATGCTCCTCGTACCGTCGCAGTGCTCTAACAGACCAAGAAGATCTTCCGGCGGCCTCTTGCGATGAACGGGCGGGACGGAGGGCAACGGCACAGGAATGTATTGATCACTCGGAACGCGCTCGCGAAAAAAACGCATTTCGTCCATCCGGCGGGCAGCCTCCATCAACAGACCCCCGGCATTGAGGCTGTGACGATGCGAGAGGAGCTTCTCGTCAAAACGATCAAAAAAGTAGAAAGCGCCGTCACTCACGTGAATGGCGGAGAAAAAAACCTCTTCGACCTGCTGCGCCATCATCGCGTAAAGCTTCTCGCTCGAGACAACGCCGCTCTCGACAGCCACTTCACCGAGGCGTTTTCCGGTCTCGACGGTCACGCGCACGATAGTCTCGAGTTGCTCGCGCGTGATGACTCCGAACCGATAGAGAGTTTCACCGAGCCGTTCTTCGAGCACGGTCGTCGTTGCCGCGATGACGGCGCCATTGTCGAAGTAGAGAGAACGCTGGCCGGCCTCTTCGAGCACGATGAGTTCGCCACGCCAGCCCGACTGCGCCGCGAGCGACACGATGTCAGAGAGCGCGCCAGGCGTTCGGATTTCACCCGCGAGCTTCAACACTGCATCGCCCCACGTCATGCTTCGCGCGACGAGGAGTTCTTTGGGGCTCGCGATAATTCGCCACTCCCCGACTTTGGCGCGAAGCTGCTGACTTGCCGCACGACCGAGCGGATGCACTGCCCCCGTACTGTCTACGCGGAGCAGGTCGTCGCGATCGGGCATCTCTCGCGAAGATATCAGACCAACGACTCGGCGTTGCAGTTTGAAGCACCTCTGCGCGAAGGGTCGCGCTAAAAACGGTGGAGACGATGACCGTAAACGATTCTCTCGACCCTACGCTCCCACCGCTTGACGTGCGGAAGTCATCGCCCGCTATCGCATTGCCCGAATCGCCGGACGCACTCGAGAGGGCATTGTCCCACACGTATGTAGCGGATAGCCGCACGGCCCTCGCGGCGTGGCTCGCGCTCAAGCTAAGCCGGCCCTTACTCCTCGAAGGTCCAGCGGGCGTCGGAAAAACCGATCTCGCGCGTGCGCTCGCCGAGACCTTGGGGCGCCCGCTCGTACGGCTCCAATGCTACGAGGGGCTCGACGAAGCGAAAGCGCTGTACGAATGGGACTACGCGAAGCAGATGCTTTACACGCAACTGCTGCGGGATTCCGTCTCGAAAGAAACGGCAGGAGCGGAATCGATTGTCGACGCCGTTGAGCGGTTGAGCGGTGCCGAAAGCGCGTTCTTCGGTAAGCGTTTCATGATTCGCAGGCCGCTTTTGCAGGTCATCGAGAGTTCCGAACCCGTCGTCCTGCTCGTCGACGAGGTGGACCGTGCAGATCCCGAGTTCGAGGCGTTTCTTCTCGAAATTCTCGCGGAAAACCAAGTGACGATTCCGGAGTTGGGGACGCTAAAGGCCGTTCACCTACCCCTCGTTCTTTTGACTACAAATGCGACGCGCGACATGACGGACGCCCTGCGCCGTCGCTGCTTGCACGCGTTCCTCGACTACCCGCCACCTTCCCGCGAGCTCACGATCCTCGAGCTTCGAATCCCGGGGATCGCGCGCTCCCTGGGCGAGGCGCTGGTCCGGTTCGTCAGCAACGTGCGAGCGCTTGACCTCCGAAAAGCTCCCTCGATCGCCGAAACCATCGATTGGGCGCGCGCGCTTATTCTCCTTGGGGCGAGTGGGCTCGACAAGGAGCTCGTAGCCCAAACGCTAGGCGTCCTCATCAAATACGACGAGGATCGCCGGACGATTGAGGGCTCGCTCCCAAAACTGCTTACCGACACCCCGGCGCAGCGCTGACGCTTGAGCGTTCGTGCAAGGCCGTCAGCGCAGCTCAGCGACCTGCTCGCCGAAAATACGCTCGAGGCCGGAGAGCACCTCGTCCGAAACCTCGACGCGGAAGGTTTTGCCGAGGGAGAGAAACGCCTCGGCGCCATCTTTCATCGCGAGGACAAGTGCGACAGGGCAATTCCCTGTCGAACGCGCGAGCACCTCGGACATCTTCGTCAAGTGCACCTCGGTCGTGGTCTCCGCACGAAGGCGAATGGCAACTTGACGCGTATCTTTCTTTACGGAATCGGCAAGGCGAACGGCTTCGTTGAGAAAGAGCGTCGGCTCACGCGAGCCCTCCTCTTCCGGCTCCGCGTCATCGCCGCGAAACGGAAAGCTTACTTTGCCGGTAATCAGCACCGGCTCGCCGGCGGTCAAAACAGGAGCGTAAGTGTCAATCTGGTTGGCTCTCACTTTCACGGTTACGCGGCCCGTAAGGTCTTCGAGGTCGAAGAACGCAATCTTCCCGCCGCCATCTTTGAAGACGCGTTCGCGGTAACCCTCGACCATTCCGCAGACACGAACCACCGCCCAGTCCGACGCCCCCGCGAGCGAAGAGGCCGGCACCGCCTCGAGCTTTGCAAGCGATCCCGCGCCTTTTAAGTAACGCTCGAGGGGGTGACCAGAGACATAAAAGCCGAGCGCCTTTCGCTCACGAACAAGCATCTCGCGACGGTCCCATGGCTCCGCGGTGGGCACGTAGCCGCCTGCAGACGGTGCGAGACCTTCACGGCCCGCTCGGGGACTGGCATCGAGCAGGCCAAACATGTTGGTCTGACCGCGCTCTCGATCGCGACTGGCGGCACGACTGCGCTCGAGCGCAATCTCGATCGAGGCAAACGCGGTGGCTCTTGAAATTCCTCGTTCCGAGAGGGTCTTGTCAAACGCGCCGCACTCCACGAGCGCCTCGAAAACGCCTTTGTTTACGCGTTTCGCATCCACGCGCGACGCGAAGTCAAAAAGATCTTTGAAATGGCCTCCCTCTTTACGCGCTTCCAGCAACGCCTCGAGCGCAGCCTCACCAAGGCCTCGCACCGCGCCTAAGCCAAAGCGGATTTGCGGTCCGCAGGGATCCTTTGCGACTGCGGTTTTTTCGCCACGAGCCGGTCGCTTCTTTCCGTCCCGGTGCGTGTAAACCACCTTGAAGTCGATGTCGCTCTCGTTGACGTCGGGCGGGAGCACAGTCACGCCCATGGCGCGGGCGTCCGCTATTGTTCGAACAACTTTGTCGATCTTCTCCTTGTCGGAGGTCATGATCCCACAAAGAAGCTCAACTGGAAAATGCGCTTTGAGATAAGCCGTTTGGTACGTGATAAGCGCGTAAGCCGCGCTGTGAGATTTGTTAAATCCGTATCCAGCGAAGAACTCGAGGAGTCCGAAAATGCGATCCGCGTCGGCCTCATCAACACCTTGAGTTTTGGCCCCGTCCAGGAACGTACTCTTCTGTTTGGCCATCTCCTCGGGCTTCTTCTTCCCCATTGCGCGGCGAAGAAGGTCTGCACCCCCAAGCGAGTATCCAGACAGGGCCTGGGCCACTTGCATGACTTGTTCTTGGTAAACGATAACGCCATACGTCGGCTCTAGAATGTGGTCGACGCGATCGTGCATTTTAGCAATCGGCTTACGGCCATGCTTGCAGTCGACAAAGTCCTTCACCATGCCGCTGCCCAGCGGACCCGGCCGGTACAGCGCGACCGCCGCTACGACGTCTTCGAAATGACTCGGAACGAGGTCCTTGAAGAGCTGTTGCATCCCGCTCGATTCGAGCTGGAAGACGCCCTTGGTTTCGCCCGAAGCCATGAGCTGGTAGCTCGGCTTGTCATCGAGCGGAATCATGTCGACGTTGAACGGTTTATCGTCGGGGTTCGTGTCGGGGCGCGAGCGAATGAGCCGCTGCGCGATATCGATGACGGTGAGGGTCTTTAGGCCCAGAAAGTCGAATTTGACGAGACCGGCCTGCTCGACGTCATCCTTGTAGTACTGAGTAATAAACCCTTCTGTTTTGCCGTCCTTGAAGACCGGGACGTGATCCCAGAGCGGCCCCTCGCTGATGACAATACCGGCCGCGTGCTTGCCCGCGTGACGCGTGAGCCCCTCGAGTTTGATGGCTTGCGTGAGAAGCTCTTTCACCTTCGGCTCGGTCTCGAACCTGGCCTTCAGCTTCGGCTCAATTTCGAGACTCTCGGTGATCGTGTAGGTCTCAGCAGGCGTCTTATTAGGAATGAGACTTGCTATTTGCTGCGCCTCGATAGGCGACATCTGGAGCGACCGTGCTACGTCCTTGATAACGCTCTTTGCCTTGAGCTCGGCGAACGTAGCGATTTGACCTACGCTTGTTTCACCGTACTTTTGCTGAACGTATTGAATGACGCGGTCGCGCCTGTCCATACAGAAATCAACGTCGAAGTCGGGCATACTGACCCGCTCCGGATTCAGAAACCGTTCGAACAGCAGGTTGTACGGAATCGGGTCGAGGTCCGTAATGCGAAGAGAATATGCGACAAGCGACCCCGCTCCGGAACCGCGCCCCGGCCCCACTGGAACGTCGTTCTCTTTCGCATAACGGATAAAATCCCACACGATAAGGAAGTACCCAGGGAACTTCATCGCGCAGATGACGTCCATTTCCATCGCGAGGCGCTTGCGATACGCGTCGTGGTCGACGGCTTTCGAAACCTCGGCAAACTCACGAAAGCGCCGTTCGAGTCCTTCGATCGAGACGTGCCTAAAATAGGCAGGTTCGTCCATCCCTTCGGGAACGCGAAAACTCGGGAGCATCGCATGGCCGAGATTTAGCTTGAGTTGGCACTTTTCGGCGACCGCAAGCGTGTTCGAGAGCGCTCCGGGAACGTCGGCGAAAAGCTTCGCCATCTCATCACCGGTCTTGAGGTACATCTCACGCGAGTCGTGACCGCGCTCTTTGGCCTCTTCGTACGAGCGACCGCTTTTGATGCACGAAAGATAGAGGTGAGCCTCGGCGTCTTCTCGCGCGCCATAGTGGACGTCATTTGTGGCCACGACCGGGAGACCAAAACGCTTCGCGAGATCGACGAGAATGCTTTTGAGGACGGGTTGCTCGGGGAGTCCGTGGTCCTGGAGCTCGACGTAGAGCGATGAAGGCTCGAAAAGCTCCTTGAGCGTTCCCAACGTTTTGGCCCCCGCCTCGACGCCCTCCTCGAGCACGCGCTGCGCCACCATCCCGCCCATGCAGCCCGTCAGCGCGATGAGGCCCTTCGTGCGGCCCTCAAGATCGCCGAGTGAGACGCACGGAACGCCGGGCACTCCCGCGGGGTCCGGCTCGACGTAGCCGCGCGACACAAGCCAAACGAGGTTTTTGTAGCCCTCTTCGCTCGCGGCCAGCAACGGCAAGTGGTGCCCATGGCTGCCCACCATGACCTCGAGTTCGGCGCCGAGGATGGCCTTCACGCCCACCTCTTTGGCCGCTTTATAGAATGAGATCGCCCCGAACATGTTGCCGTGATCGGTCAGCGCGACCGCGGGCATGCCTTGCTTTTGAACCTGTTTGACGAGGTTTTTGATCTTCACCGCGCCGTCGAGCATCGAATATTGCGAGTGGACGTGCAGATGAACGAAGTCGGTCAAGGGAGATCTCCGAGCGCAAACGGGGTGCCGCGAGGCGGTGGTTCGTAGCAGTCACAACGCGGTGCGCCAACAAGCTGCAGTACGCGCACGACTTTTGCACCATTCTTAGGAGAGCGGTGAATGTTGCCCGCTTCGTGCCTGGGCGCCCGCCGCTCCCGACACGCGGCACAGGCTGGGACCTCCGATCATGAGTTTTACGCATCACGGCTTTCTCACTCGAATGGCTTTTCTACGACTTTCGTTGGCGTCGTTGAATACGCTCTTTTGCGTAGGTTGTTCGGCCGCCGAACCGAAAGGCGAAGCGTCGACCGCAAGCGAAACCGCGCTCTCGTCAGTCTGCAGCACCACGGTCGCCGGGCAGATTGCGGGGGAGCTCGCGGACCTCGGCGACGGATGCCGTGATTCGTTTTTACGAATCTCCTTGTGGTGTCACTGGTGGATCATCGAAGCCGGCTATACCGAACGCCCGATCTACGACGCGAATGACGCGTGGCGTAACTTCACAGAGCGAAGTGATTGCGCCAACGCGGTTCGTGGGATGCGGAACGCTTGCGAAAATGCGCAAGGCCGAACGGTCGACATCGCCGCCCTTGCCCAACGCATTTGCCTCTAGCAGACTTGTAAATTTGACGCCTTGCGTCGTTTACAGCAATACCCGCTACCAGCGCTTCTGAACGCTCGCGATGAACTTGTACGGATAGCCAAGTTCAAACGCGCTCGCGTCATCGAGGCGCTGCACATCTTCGGTCCCTAGCTTTACCTCCGCGGCCTTGAGGTTGTCGTCAAGCTGCTCGAGCGTGCGCGCGCCGAAGATAACGGAGGTAACCGTCGGCTTTGCCAAGAGCCAAGCGAGCGCGACGGCCGCGGGCGTCGTCTGCCTTTCCGCCGCGATGGCCTTCACGGCGTCAAGCGTGCGCCACCCTCGGTCGCTGTCGTAATCCACAAATCGCTCTTTCCACTTCTCGAGCCGGACGCCCTGGGGCGGCGGCTGATTTTTCGCGTATTTTCCGGAAAGAAAGCCGGATGCAAGCGGCGACCACGGGAGCACGCCGAGTCCAAACTGCTTGCACACCGGGACGTGCTCGCGTTCGAGATCACGCACCATCAGGCTGTACTGCATCTGCAGCGAAACAAACCGATGGAGATGCTCGCTTTTCGAGATCCATTGGCTGTCGGTCAGTCGATACGCGGCGTAGTTGCTGGCGCCCAGGTAGAGTACCTTGCCCGCGTGGACCAAGTCGTCGAGCGCGCGAAGCGTCTCTTCTTCCGGCGTCTCGATGTCTTGCATGTGGATTTGATAGAGGTCGATGCGGTCCGTCTTGAGGCGGCGCAGGCTGTCTTCAACGGCGCGCACAATCCGGTACCGTGAGGCTCCTGTCGAGTTCGGGCCTTCACCCATTCGGAACCGGAACTTAGTCGCGAGCACCACGCGGTCGCGCGTCTTCGTTTCCGTCATCCACGCGCCGACGATGCGCTCCGACAGCCCATCGGGCCCATACACGTCGGCGGTATCGATAAACCCAGCGCCCCGCTCGAGCGCGCGACTCATGATCGCGAACGATGTTTTCTCATCGCAGCCCACCTTGTGCATGAACGATTTTTCGTCGCCTTCGCCGAAAGTCATCGCCCCGAGGCAGAGCACTGGAACTTTTAGCCCGCTATTTCCTAACGATCGGTATTCCATGGCAAATCTCCTCCTAGTGATTGGGTGCAAGACCTTAGCAGCCTCAAGCGCGTCGCCGCGGCTGAAGCGGCTAAACCTACGTTGTCGCACTTCGCGGATGACCTAGGTATGGGTGAACGTCTCGATTGCGACTCGAAGCGTTTCTGAGCTCACGGTGGGATGCATTCTGGAGCACAACCGGCCTGTGAAAAACGCCACCACGTTGCGAACCTCGGCAGAGCGCCCTTCACTCTCGAGCCGCTCATTTCGTCTCGAACTTGGTCTCGCGGCTTGCGTCGCCGCGGCGAGCGTCCTGTCGGGCTGCCTCGGCAGCGATGGGTCTGATGCGCCTGGAACAACCGCCGAACGACCGGAAGAGAACATCGGTTCGACGACGTCGAAGATGTCTTTCGAAGAGTTCGAGCGGGGAACCTTCAAGGAACCAGGCACGGGGATTTACATCGTCGACGGTGACACACCGATTGAGAACGACAAGAAGCTGCGCGAGTTCTGGGAAGCTCTCGAAAGCCCTGGCGCGCTAACCCTCGCGAAGACGTCCAACGGTCACGATGCGGTATGGAGCGACACGCAAAAGCTCGAGCTGTCCTACTGCGTGAGCCATGCTTTCGGCGCGCACCGAGACGCTGTGCTCACCGCCATGAGCGACGCGACAGCTACCTGGGCCGCCACGGCGAACGTCAAGTACCATCATGTGGCTGCGGAGGACGCAGACTGCACGAACTCAAACGCCAATGTAGTGTTCGACGTCTCCCCCGTCGTGGGTGTCGTCGACTACCTGGCTCGTTCGTTTTTTCCTGATTCTGGACGTGGCGAGCGAACCGTACTCATCGATGCGAGCTCATTTACCATGGCCGCGCCGGGTAGCCTTACGGGAGTCCTTCGCCACGAGCTCGGACACACACTCGGTTTCCGCCACGAGCACACACGGCCGGAAGCGGGCAAGTGTTTCGAAGACAATAAGTGGCGCGCGCTCACACCGTACGACTCGGCGTCAGTGATGCATTACCCACAATGCAACGGAACGAATACGTTCGAGTTGCTCCTCAGCTCAATGGACAGGCAAGGCGCATCCGCGCTTTACGGCGTGCCCGGCGGTGGCGGTGGCGGTGGCGGTGGCGGTGGCACGACATCGCAGGTGACCGTCACGGGGGCTGTGAACCAGGGGCAGACGGACGCCTACGGTCCTTATAAAGCCGCCGCAGGGACTGATTTTATTGCGACGCAAGTAGGCACGGGGGACGCGGACCTCTATGTTCGCTTCGGCGCGGCACCAACGTCCACGGAGTACCATTGCCGCCCTTTCGCGAAGACATCGAAAGAACAGTGTCGCCTAACGGTTCCCGCAGGCGGCAGTGACGTCTACGTCTCTGTGACCGGCCACCATGGCCATTCGGGCTACAAGACTGACATCTCGTACACCGCGAGATAGGCGTCAGCTTTGCGGATCACCGCGGCGATCTGTTGAAAGATTCCGCTTACGGACTCCGGACTTAACAAGGCGGCGCGACCGGCAACGAAAGTCCGTCACGACTGGCGAGTTCGCGCGCTAAGGGTGGTGTGCAAGTCCCAGTGCTCCGTTTGCCTGCGCTAGCAGGGCAGCTTAGGCGCGATTATGCCAGCCTCATTGTAGAAGAACCAGGCGCGCGCGCTTACCTCGGAGCCTCTCTCATCGACGACGTCGGCATCGCCGTCTCGGGCTGGCCGAGCGCGCTGATGATGACGAACCTCGCGACCACTCAGCGCGCCCGCGCTTCGCTCATGCTGCCGACGCTCTTGTGCTTTCTCATCAGCACGCTCGTCTCGGGTCCGCTAGCAGACTGGTCCTTGCGGACCATGCGCGGCGGCTTGGCGCGCTGGCGCTGGACGGTCGTCCTCACGGGCCGCGCGATCGAGACAACACTTCTCGGCGTCATCGTGGTGCGGCTCTCGATGTGGCCACCGACGATCGCTACCGTCTTGCCCTACGTCATGGTCACGGCTTTTATGAAGGCCGCTCTGCGCCCGACGCGGATGGCGTTCTCGGTGGATATGCTTCGAGAAGATTTGCGCGGGCGGGAGACGACCACGATGCCTGGTTTCGGAATCGGTGTGTGGTTGACCCGCCTATTGGCAGAGGCACACGGCGGTACCTTTCGGCTCATCCTTCGCGAGGGTTCGGGCACGCGCGCGGTCGTCGAGTTACCCCGTCACGACGACGCTGGCGTCACTTTGGGTCGATAACGGAAAAGAGCGAGAGCGCCTCGTGATGTCGCATAGCCCGCCGTTGTCTCGCGACGGAACGCGCTAGGCACTCATGTCACGCGCGGCGAAACGTGACGACGAGCACGTCACGGTAGGCGGAGCGCGAGGCGTCGAGGCGACCGACGGGCGTGACGCCGTGGAACACACGTTCGTCGTCGACGAGCGCGGCGTCCATCGGCTGCGTGAGCGTGAAACTGCCAAGCGGGCGATGTGAGACGTCTTCCATCACAGTCTCGCCACTCTTTATGTTTTCTCGCCTAACAAGCATCACCATGACCCAGTCGACGCCGTCGCGGTGCATTCCCTCGGGTGTGGGGAGGCCCTGCTCGGCTCCGGTCTCGATGCGGAATTGATGCACCTCGACATGCCAGATGAGCGGCCTCGTCGTTGGGGGCGTGAGGCCATCGAACAGCCGATGACACATCGTGAGAATCGAGCGCAACGCAGGATGCGAAGCGACTTCTGACGTTAGCGGCGCGAACCAACGCGCCACGCCGCCGTTGAGCGCATTGTAGTCACGACTTTGGTAGTGAGGCTGATGAGGCTTACGCTCAAGCCCTTCAGCCGACGACGCAAACGCGGCAAAACGCCGACGTCTGTACCGACCGCCGTCCGCCATGAAGGTATCCACGCCGAGGTCGTTCCACGAATCCGCGAAGGTCTCCCAATCGCGGAGGCCCGCCTCGAAAAGAATTGGACGAACCACTGCAGCTCGGACGAAGGCAAACCCCGTTTGCGTGAGAGACGTCGCCATTTCTGTAAGGTCCGACATTGGCGACACCCACCTTACTCAATTCATCACCGGCGCGAAGGTCGGCTAGGTGGTAGTTCACAAGAGATGCGGTTAGGTCCGAATTTTCTCGCGCTTGCCGCCTTGAGCATGATCGGCCTTATGGTCACGCCCTTAATCACGGGATGCAAGAGCTCGGGCACGCAAGCGAAGGCGCCTGAGGCGGACCCGTGGGCCGACTACAAGGGCACCTACGCGGGCGGTGGGCCCGCTATCGATACGAAACCCGCGAAATCACCAGACGTCCCACCTACGCCGGTCCCAGTGACGTTGCCGCCGAGCGAGCCTTCCGCATCGACGGGCGCAGCCCAGACCAATGAACCTGCGGCAACCAAAGCACCGAAAAAACGTGCAGCAGGCGCGGGCAAAAAGACATCGAAGAAACTTCCCGTCAAAAAGTGACCGACCAACCACCGGCTTAGCCGCGAGTTTGGGTCTCCAAGCCCCCGATGGCGAATGGGCTGAACGAGTGGCGAGGCGACGTTAGGCTCAGCGAAGCGCCGCAAGCGACGCTGCGAGTTTCGGGATAGATACCGGCATTGGAGTCTTGAGTTCGGGGGCGAAGATCGCGACGCGCAGTTCCTCGAATGCCCAACGCAGATCGCGTGCTGACCCCGTATCGCGCACGGTTGGCTCCTTCATTGTAAACTGCTTCCAGAGCTGCGCAAACGGGGCAAGCTTGTCCGTGTCCTTGCGCGGGTCGGTAACCGCGCGCGCAAGCCTTGCCTGAGCCGCACGAAGGTAGCGAGGCAGTTGTTCGAGGCGCGCGAGTGGAATCCACGCGATGAGATCGACGGGGAAAAGCTGATCGATTTGGGCGTAGATATCGACGACCGCGGCTCGCCCACTCGGATGTTTGGAAGCGGCACGCAGCGCGGCAAGTGTCCTGTCGAGCTCCGCAGATACGGGCGCAATGGCCTCGGCAAAGAGACGAAAAGCTTGTGCAATGCGCGGCGCTCCCGCCGAGACCATGGCGTCGAAGGCCCGCTTGTCACGCGGAAAATTAGCTTCATCCGAGAGTCCGAACGCGGCGGCTCCAATCCGCTGGAGCACCATCGCGCGAAACGCGTCGTTGTCGCCGCGCGAGGCGAGCGCGCCGCCCGGACGAGCGAAGGCCGCAGGAATTCGTGGAGTCACGGCGGATACCGCGGCCCGCGCACCGAGGAGCGCGAGACGCCGAACGCCCGCACGAGATGAAGCGTCGGCCGCGGCAGCTGACTCGAGGATCGCGAGATCGACCGACGCGCCTCGGTCCACGAGGGCCGGATAGGTACGCACTTCGGTGCCTGCGACGACCCGCGTAAGGAACGGCGGCAACGCCTCGAAGTCCCACACCAGAAGCCCCTTTCGCTCCCACGTCGGCGATGGAGCGGAGTTCTTCCATACGGCGCGCGCTCGCGCCCCGTGCGTGGCTAAAAGGGCGTCGACGTCACGGCTTTGCGCGACAACTTTCCCGTCCGTTCCGAGGAGACGGCACGTAAGACGCAGGTGAGAAGCGACTAAGTCACGGCGAAAAACTTCCGGCGGCACATGAACGCCGCGGACGTCCTCAATCGCCCGCGCCATCAACGCGAGCATCGAGCCTTGGAAGGGCGTGAGCGTATCGGCGAGTGTACGAGCGAGTTCCGGAATATCTCCCAAATCGCGCCGAAGTGCGCGCGGCAAGTCATAGAGAAGAGCCGTGATCTTCTCGCAATGCCACCCCGGAATTGTCCAATCGAGCTCGCCAGGGTCAAGCTGGGGCAAGAGCACGAGCGGCACGGAGACCGTAATCCCGTCGTCGTCCGCAGACGGATCAAAGAGGTAGGTTACGGGGACTTTTGCACCGTGCAACGTCAGGCTATCGGGATAATCTGCGCTCGAAAGCGAGCGCTCACCCGTAAGCACGTCTTCGATCGAAAGCCGAAGCGCGCGCGGGTCGCGCTTCTCCGCGTGCTCACGCCACGCCTCGAATGTCTTTCCGTTGACAACGTCTTCGGGTACGCGGCGGTCGAAGAACGCGAGAAGCGCATCGTCATCCGCGAGCATATCGCTGCGGCGCGCCTTGTCGCGCAACCGAGACACTTCCTCGAGAAGCTCTCGATTGCGCGACTGAAACTCGCCGCGTGTTTGATATTCGCCGCGCACCAGCGCGTAATCGAGGAACATCAGCCTCGCAGCCGCGGGTGCGACCTTGGCATAGTCGACGCTCTGATCGCGACTCACCGATAATCCGAACAGTGTAACGTGCTCTTTGACCGAAGCCCGCGCGGAACGCTCGGACCAATGCGGGTCCGAGTAACTCCGTTTCAACAAGTGGGGTGCCGCCTCGAGCAACCACTCAGGCTCGACTTTAGCAGCCATACGCGCGAAGAGCTGCGTCGTCTCGACGAGCTCGAAGGCCATGATCCACGCGGGCGGCTTGCGCGCGAGAGCGGACGACGGATGAATGGCGAACCGCGTCTGTTTTGCGCCGACGTAGCTTCGGGTTTCCGGATTCCAATTTCCTATTTTGGAAAGGAGTCCGGTCGCGATGGCGCGGTGCAGACTATCACCGGGGTCGCCGGCCTTGCTCGCCGCCGTTTGCGGCGTAGTTTCAAGCCGCAACTCCTTCACGACCTCCTCAAGCTGCTTGTGGGTCTCCGTCCACTCCCGCACGCGTAGGAACGAGAGGAACGTCTCTTTGCAGACGCGCCTCAGGTGCGAACTCCCCTTGCGCTCGGCGTCCCGCGCAAAAGCCCATAAGCGAAGAAGTCCGACGAAATCGGAGCGCTCGTCGCGAAACTGCCTGTGGAGATCGTCTGCTTTTTGCTGGGCTTCGCGCGGGCGCTCTCGCGGATCTTGAAGGTTCAACGCGGCGGCAATCACGAGAACGTCGCGCAGGCATCCGAGCTCAGCGCCTGCGAGGATCATTCGACCAATGCGCGGGTCGACGGGGAACCGCGCGAGGCGCCGTCCCGAGTCCGTCAGCTCCCGCTTTTCGCCGAGCGCGCCAAGCTCCTCGAGGACGCGATAGCCCTCCGTGATCGCTCTCGGCTGCGGAGCATCAAGAAACGGAAACGCTTCAACGTCGCCGAGCCCCAACGCTTTCATCCGAAGAATGACGCCAGCCAGGCCGGTGCGCTTGATTTCCGGATCGGTAAATGCGGGGCGCGCCGCAAAACTCACCTCATCATAGAGGCGAACGCAAATGCCATCACGCACGCGCCCACACCGCCCTTTTCGCTGGTCCGCACTCGCCTGTGAGATGCCCTCGATTTGAAGGCGCGTGGTTCCAGATCGTGGGTCGTAGCGCGAGAGCCGAGCAACCCCCGTGTCGACCACGTAAACGATTCCGGGAATCGTAATGGACGTCTCCGCGACGTTCGTTGCGAGAATCACCCGCCGCTGGGGGATACTCGTGAAGACCTTCCCCTGATCGGCGGCCGAAAGGCGAGCGTAGAGCGGTTGCACCACTGTGTGGCGGAGGTTCCGTGAAATGAGCTCGCTCTCCGTGTCTCGAATCTCTCGTTCGCCAGGCAGGAAAACGAGAATATCGCCGTGCGGGTCGAGCGCGGTCACGTTCGCCACGGCGTTCGCCACGGCTTCGGGCAAGTCTAGATTCTCTGTGTTGGGCTCATACAGAACGTCAACGGGGTACGTTCGGCCCTCGACCTGAATCACCGGCGCGCCAGAGAAAAACTCAGAAAATCTCTGCGTCTCAATCGTCGCCGAACTTACAACGACTTTGAGCGTCGGCCGATCAGGGAGAATACGCTTTAGCCAGCCAAGTAAAAAGTCGATCGTAAGACTGCGTTCATGCGCTTCGTCGATCACCAGCGTGTCATATTTACGAAGAAACGGGTCCGAGTGAATCTCGGCAAGCAAAATGCCATCCGTCATGAATTTCACATAGGTGCGCGCCGACGTGCGATCGTCGAACCGCACTTGGTAACCGACGTCTTCGCCCAAAGGTGACCCAAGCTCGCTCGCGACGCGCGCGGCTACACTTGTCGCGGCAATTCTCCGAGGCTGAGTAACTCCGATGATTTGTTCGAGGCCGCGCCCCATCGCGAGCGCGATCTTTGGGAGCTGCGTGGTCTTTCCAGAGCCCGTGGCACCGGCGACGATCACAACTTGGTGCTGATCCATCGCGGCCGCGATGTCGGCCACCCGCGACGAGATCGGGAGTTCGGGCGGGAAGCGGATAGGAGAGTCGCCCTCTGGCATGATCTGAGCGGAATAGCACTATGTAGGCCCATGTGTCGGAGTTACGGGCCGCCGCTGCCTCCCAAGCTGTAGGTTTCGAGCTCTTCACGCCGATCCCGCGCTTCGAGCGCGGCGACGCCTTTCTACGAAGGACACGATAGCGGTCCCTCAAACCACTCGATATACTCCTGGACGATGGTGGTTGTGGCCGTGGGGCGAAGCGCTCCGACGAGCACTTACAGGCCTCCCCCCCGAATGAGCAAGCGATGACCCGGCAACGGACGACGATCTGCCTTTTGGCGACAGGAATGGTCGCTCTCGCCTCGGGAGCGTGCTCCCTGCTGTTTCCGGCGAGTACAGCGCAATGTGCGAGCGACGAGGAGTGTAGAGCACGGGGAGCAAGCTTCGAGTCCGCGGTTTGCTCGCCAGAAAGCTTATGTGTGACCCCCACCCCCGCACTCTTCGGAGATGCGTCAACGGTAGGCGATAGTGGCGTCGACCCCTTCGCGTGTGCGGCCTTGCCCGCCGCGAGTCCGGACCCCTCCAGGCAGCTGGAGCTGACCATCAAGTACCTCGACTTTGCGAGCGGTGCGCCTCCTACGGGAACGGTCGTACGCCTTTGTGCGGCAACCGACTCGAATTGCGCCAACGCGAGAACGACCCTCGAAGGATCGGGACCTGGCACTGCCGGTCTCGACGGCGGTTCAGGCTGGGTTACACCGCGAGCTGACGGGACGCTGACTACAAAGATCGAATTCGGCTTTGAGGGTTTCTTCGAAGCGCGCGCTCCGCAGTACCCACCGTTTTTTCGCTCTACATCGCCGGCACTCCGAAACCCAAAAACCGAGATCGAGCAGCTCCTACTTCGTACGACTGAAATCGATTTCCTCGCCGACCAAGCGTTACGGAAGGCAGGCGCGTACGACTCCGTTGGGCACGGACTCGTCTTTGTCTACGCTCAGGATTGCGACCAGAAGCCACTCGCAGGCGCGAGCTTCACAACCACTGCCCTCGACGACCAGATGCGCCTCTTCTACATTATTAACTCCTCTCCATCGGTGGAGGACACGAAGACCGATTCGCTCGGTCGCGGAGGTTTCATCAATATTCCAGCAGGTATTCATACGTTCACAGGCTGGCTGGGCGAGGGCGAAAGCCGAAAGCGCTATGGTTCTGGGCGCGTTCTCGTCCGCGTAGGCGCAGCAACGGTGCTCGTCGTGTCACCGTCGCCATGAGTCAACCACTTAGCTTACGGCCCGAGGATACCGCGATTATCGTGCCCCTCGGCGCGCGCGACCTCTCCATCGACGCAGCGCTCGGCAAGTACAGACTTCTTGGTGCACTGGGCAAAGGTGGGATGGCCGATATCTACCTAGGCGTCGCGGACGGACCCGAGGGATTTCGGAAGCTTTGCGTCCTCAAGCTGCTCAAAGAAGAGATGGCGGAAGACGACGACTACCGTGCGATGTTCCTGGATGAGGCGCGGCTTGCCGCCCGTTTAAACCATCCGAACATCGTTCAAACGTTCGAGGTCGGCGAGACGCGAGGGCGTCTCCTGATTGCGATGGAATTCGTTGATGGCCAGCCGCTGACGCGCATAAAGCGCAGGCTCAAGCAAGAGCACCTCCCCCTCCCCACGTACATCAGCCTTCTCTGCGACGTCCTTGAGGCTCTGGAATACGCACATAGCCTTACCGACTTCGATGGCTCGCAGCTTGGGATCATCCACCGCGATGTGAGCCCCCACAACATCGTGATTGGCTATGACGCCCGCGTAAAACTTCTTGACTTCGGCATTGCGAAAAGCTCCGCGGCGGTGCAGGAAACCCAAGCCGGTGTCCTCAAAGGCAAAGCGGGATACATGGCCCCCGAACAAGCGCGCATGCAGCCGCTCGACAAGCGTGCTGACATTTTCTCAGTGGGTGTCATTCTTTGGGAGGCTATTGCAGGAAAGCGGCTTGTCGACGGGATGTCCGCCCATGCCGTGCTCGCCCGGCGCGTCCAAGGGGGCGACCCGAAGATCGCGGAGGTTGTTCCTGGCGTCGATCAGGCGCTTGCCGCGATCTGCGATCGCGCAATGGCATGCTCGCCGGACGCGCGGTACGTAAGCTGCGTCGAACTTCAGAGCGACCTCGAGACGTGGCTGAAAACGCAGACCGACCCCAATCGTAAAGAGTTCTCCAAGCACATGCGCGACGCGTTCGCCAAAGAACGCGACGACTTGCGCGCGCTGGTCGAGCAGCAAATGGGAGATAGCTTCAGTGGCCTTCGGTCGCTTCTCGGAAGCGGCGGGAGGTCGACGCTCGGCCGATTAAATCCGTCGCACGGCGCACCTGAGACGCAACCGACCTCGAGCGGGAATGAGTCTCGCGTAGTCGTGATTACCGAAGGCGGCAGACTGCAGTCTCACGCTGACGCTAGGGTCGCGAGCCTCGTTACCTCCGACGTGGCATCGGCCGAAGGGACGCCCCGATCCACGGCGCGCGCGTTCGCCCTTTTCGGAATCGCGGTGGCTGTTCTTGCGGGAATTGCCATCGCCTTTATCACGATGAGGTCGACGCGGCAGAGCGCTGAGACCCGCGCGGAACCGTCCGCGCTACCCGCACGGCGCGCGCCTACGGAAGCGCCACGAACCACGGCATCTGTCGACGCCACGCCTACAAGCGCACGACCAGTGGAATCCGTCACCGGAGCCGCGACGTCATCGGCGCCCCCCCTTCATCGGCCGGCGTGGCAGGGTTTCGCGGCTCCCAACGCCAAGCCAACTCCGGTGCCTTCACAAGCACGTACGGCCGCGCCGAATTCAACGATAGCGACCCCACCAACGAAACAAGTACCTCGGCCCATCGACGACAAGGATCCCTACGCCCCATGAAGCTATCCGTTTCTTGCGTGCGGGGACCACTGTTTGCGTTCGTTTTGGCGTGCGTTACCGCACTGCCTGCCACGAGTTACGCAGACTCACACGGCGCCGCCGCGCCCGTCGGTGTCGAAGAAGGCCGCACGCGATTTAATCGCGGCGTGGACCTCTACAAGGAAGGCAACTTTCACGGCGCACTTGCCGAGTTTCGTGCGGCTTTTGCAGCGGCCCCCTCCTACCGCATTCACTACAACTTAGGGCAAACGCTCTATCAACTCCAAGATTACGCTGGCGCAGTTCGAGCTCTCGACCAATACCTCGCCGAGGGCAGGGACAAGCTCGATGCAGATCGCATCAAGGACGTCGAGGGAGACCTCGCAAAACTTCGTCCAAGAATAGCAAAGATCACATTTGTCGTGAACGTGCCGAACCCGGAGGTAACTGTCGACGACGAGCCTCGAGGTACGCTTGAGAACCAAGAGCTCTTCGTAAGCGGAGGCCGTCACCGAATCGCCGTGACGGCTCCCGGCTACCAAACCGAGAACCGCGCGCTCGATATCGCCGGCGCGCAGCAACTCGAACTCAAGTTCGACCTCAAACCCATCTCCACCGCCGCGGCCGCGGATTCGCGGCCACAGCCATTGGCGCGACCCCTTGTGGTCGCCAAACGTCGAACTCCGTTCTACATCGGGGCTATGGCGACGCTCGTACTCGGGGCTGGAACTGGCATCTCAGCCATCCTTGCATCGCGGCGCCAATCGGACTATGGCAAGGCACTCGGCGTAGTAGACAATGCGAGAGGTATCGACGAGGCAAGGCGAGCGACGCGATCGACCGCACTCGTGGCAGATGTCTTCGGAGGCGCGACGGTCTTAGCCGCAGGGCTTACGCTCATTGCTTATGCCCTCACTTCGGGAACGGAACGGGTGACGACCACAGCCGCGTCGGCCGCTCCTCGAAGGCCTAATTGGGTTCCGGTGGTGGGGCCATCGTCCGTTGGCGCGCGCTGTACGTTTTGACACTCGTCACCGCGGCTTACGCTCTTTCGTAGCCATTTTTAGTGCGAAGGCGCCTCGTCGTCGCTGTCATACGTTTTGATTCGCGAAACGATCACATCGAGCAGACGATCCTTTTGGTCGGGCGACGCTGGCGTCGCGAAGGCCCACGTATAGTCCGAGGGAAATCCCCTACGAATTTTCTCCCGGCCTTGCGACGGGAACTCCGTGAGGACACGGTCGAGCGCGCGCACGTCGCCCGCATGCTGGTGGCATCCGATACAGTTCGTCTGCGCATTGTGAGGGCCCTTCTCAATGAACCCATTCGAAGCCCACGTCGCTTTCGCGTGGACCGCGGCGAGCGCGTCACCGAGCGTACCTTTAAAGCCGCCGCGAGGGTCGGGGTCTTTCTCTTCGAAGTCCGTAATGACGTTCATCTTGTAGTGGTTCCAAGGCGGACCAAGCTTCGCTATGGCTTGTGGCCTATCTTGACCGAAATCGTCATTCGGAGTGTCCGACCACCACATGGTGACCCATACCCAATGACGGAGCTCTTTTGTCATCAGGTGGAGACCGACAAGGGAATAGCCCGCAGCGTCGGAGAGCTTCACAGTATAGGCCTCGTCTGGTCCGGCGGCTTTCATTGGCAATCCCTTCAACGACCAACCGCCGCCATCGAGCTCGCCTTTGAGACGCTTCGCAAGGCTCGCCGCGGTCGTATCAACGACAGGAAGGCCCGCGGTGACGAGAGCGTCGTTACGACGCCACGACATCTTGACCGCCACGGCGTCCGCGGGGAATTCGCTGGAAAAACAGTTCGTGAAGTTGGTCTCTTCCGAGATCGGAGGCGTATCCGCACTGAACGTCTCGAGCTTACCCTCGCATCCTTGGATAGCGGGATACTCGGTGAGCAAATGCTTCACGTACCCAGGGCTGTAGGCGACACGCGCGTTTCCTCCGAGGCCGTCAACGCCTGGCTTGTCCGTTATCAGCGCGAGACGCGCAAAGTATTCCTCCTCACTGTTTGGTCCCAGCGCGCTCGCGTTCCAACCGAAGAGCACCTCGCTCTCTTGCAAAGTCGGCGTACTCTTCGCCTTTCGCCTCTCTTTCCCGAGATCCCCGTACATCTTCGCAAACATTCGATCGAACTCGTCGCCGCCGAACCACGTACGAAAGAGCGGTATCGTCTTCTCGAATTTGCCAGTTTTATTCGCGGCTGCCGGCAGCTTCGCAGCTATCGTCACGGGAGCGAGCGCCTTCGCGAGCACGCTCCAACCCAGCTCGCGTCGCGCCTGTTTCGATCGTGCGTAACGCGCGTCGTCTGCCGCCGACAAGGTGGCTGCCGGATAAGGCTGCGCGACTCCCAACGCGCGCCGCTCAAGTTCACGGATTTCTGGATGGTCGACGACGTCATCCGATCCCGTGGACGCGCAAGCTACGGAGGCCCCCAAAGCCGATACAACGAGGCTCCACCGCAACCTACCACCGTTCATGGGCCGACTTCTCCTCACTTGCACGTCAGACAACCTAAAGCCTTAGGCGAGATTTCGCTCTCGCGGGCGCCACAGTCGGAACGACGAGTCTGCAGTTTGGTCAACGACCAAGAACGTCAGCCAACTGTCACATCGAACATGCGGGTAGAGCGCAAATTGTTCCACGTACCGCTCAAGGCGTAGGAGCTGTCTCTGTCTGGCGAATGGCCCAGTCCGACGCGGCGACATGATACGTATTCGTCGCTTGGTCGACAACCAAGAACATCAGCCAACCGTCGCTCCTGAAGTGAGCGTAGAGGGCGAACTGGCCAGGTCCCATCTTCGTCACTTTTTGCTTTTTACCCGTAATAAAGTCAACAACGAAGACGTCCGATGATCCTTTTTGGGCGTACGCCGGATCGTCCCCGGCAACGTAATCCGACGGCTCGTTGTAGTGGTGCGTCGCGAGAAATCGCTCGTCGAACGAGAAGTTCGCTTTGTTCCCTTTGAGGCAAACGTTACCAAGCGACGAGGTTGTGAACCGGTACTTCCCATCAATAACTTGGTAATCGAGTTTCTCGATGGCGTAGCCCGAGGCCACAGGACCAACAGGACCACGCGGCTGGCAAAGATTACCGGTCGAGCAGCTCTCTCCGCGCGCCGTGCAAACCAGAGAAGCGCCTGGAGTCACGTTCGCGCACTGTGCCGACCAGATGCAGCTCGGAGCGCACTCGGCTCCTGCAACGCCGGGTACGACCGGTCCCTCGGGGGCCTCATACGCCCAACGACTTCCCAGAATTTTGCCAGAGCGCCCCATCATCGTATCTCCGCGATACGGCGTATTGATATCAAATCCGTTTCCGGAAACTTGATATCCTTCTTCCACGTCATTGCCCTGCGCAATGGCCGTGAAGATTTTGATCCCCGAGTCAGCACCGGCACGAGGCTTCGTGTCGCGCGCTTGTGACGTGTATTGGCCGGAATCGCCCGCCCAGATGCTGTAGAGAATGAATCGATCGCCTATCGAGTTGTCACCGACCACTTGACCCACGGTCTGGTAGAGGCCGCTCGCCGCGCTGAGGCTCGAGCACTCAGGCTCCGTGAAGCTCACGCTCGTCGTCGTTGGTTTTGCGAGAACACTCTGAGCGCAAAATTTCGTTCCGCCTTGGAACATGAACGCCTTATTATCGGGCCAAAAATCGGGATCGTAGCTCGCTTGAAGCGCAATATCGCGTGCTGGTTTGCCTTCAAGCGTGGCGAGGAGATCCATCGCCTGCGCGCCGCCACCGCGACCGCCTCCCGTGGCGACGAAGCGGCCGTCCGCTGAGGAGCGTACCCAAAACGAGTTCGGGTTCGAAAACTGCCGAAGCACCCGAATCGTGGAGCCGTCTGCGGCCCATCCGCGTGCGAACGTGCTGTCGGCGGCTTTGGGGAAGATATCCTTCCCGTCGCGCTGTTGGCCGAAACACGTCGTGGCGCTCGCGGGCGCATCGGGATTCGGAGCTGCGCAGCCGAGCATCGCAAGGCGGTTCGACTTGTTCTTCGCCGCCCACGTCTGGTTTTTCACGGCGATGGTCCGGGCGCGTAGGTCATCGAACTTATCGACGCACACGGTCGGGCGCTCCTCCCGGATAATCTCGTCGACGCGCGGCAGGCCCTTTTGGAACCACGTCAGCACGGTCTCGTACTCCGACGCCGTAAGGCGCGGGTAGTCCGTGAGAACCGGCATGAGCATCTCTTTGCGAAATTCGGCGTAGAGGGCGTCCTGGCCGGCAAAGAG
The DNA here is from genome assembly GCA_025353725.1 of Polyangiaceae bacterium. Classification (GTDB taxonomy): domain Bacteria; phylum Myxococcota_A; class Polyangia; order Polyangiales; family Polyangiaceae; genus Labilithrix. The sequence goes on from JANXOF010000042.1 coordinate 63,830, forward strand.
GTCCGCGAGCAGTTTGCCTTGCTTGTATGTCTCCGGGTGACGCGTCGGGTTGACGTTCGCGCCAAGGGCGAGGTGCGCCCCGGCGGTCAGGATACCCACTCGCTCAGGGGTGAATCCCGTGCGCGGATCCTGCGGATTTTGGCGGAAGTAGTTGATCTTGTCAGCCTTCGAGCGGTCGCTCGTAAGGTTATCCATCGCGTTTTTGTACTGCGTTTGCCATTGGCGGAGGCCGATAGGGTTGATGCTGTGGCACCCCGTGAAGGCACAGGAAGGGGCCTCCCCTGACGGTCGCGGGAGCTGCGGTGCCCCCAAGATGGTCAGCGCACTGCGTGCGAGGTCGTCGTCTGTGACGATATCCGCCCCCGCCGTGCCGAGTGGGTCACCCCTCGTGCACGCGAGTCCGAGGGTGATGCCGGCGAGGGCGACGAGTGAGGTGAAGACGAGCTTGCGCATGATGTCTGGGGCTTGTGCACCATGTGTGCCGCAGTGCGCAACCCGAATCAACGCAGAAATGTTGGCCATTCGCGCGGTGCCCGTGCTGCGAAACGCCTCATGCACTGGATCTTCCGACCACCAGGGCGCGCGGTCGATCCGGCCCCTCGGCCCGTGCTTCTGCTTCAAAGCCACTGCGAATCCGCCACTTGGAAGCTCAGGTACGCTGGCATTCTACATGCAACTACATCGGATACCATGAAGGCCTATCGCTCGTCCCTGCTGATCCTCGGTTTGCTCGTTGTCGCGGGCTCAGGCTCGGTCCTCCTCAATTGCGCTCCGACGCCAGACGCCGAGCCGCCGCAAACCGAAGACGAGGTGACAGGCGTAAACAACACGCTCGGACTCGGGCTGGTCTACGACGACCAGACGGGTCGAGTCCGCGCGACGTTAAAGAGCGCACTTCGGTCAGATGAGAAGCTCTTTATCCGCGTACGTCGTGGAGTGATTACCCACGAGTCGCAAGCACAGCTCGATTGCAAGCAGTTGGCGGAGGCGCCTCCCATCACCGAGAGTGCCCTTAATGTGGCCGCGGGGAAGGTTGTTTACGGCGGTCCGTCCGTATCGAAAGAGCTCGTCGACCTCATTCAAGTCTATAACGATTCGCGGTGGTACGGCGGCCACGAGACACCCGAAATGAGGGCGGAGATCGCGAAGGGCCCAGACAGCATCGTGGAGGCGTGTGTCATGCGTGATGGCAAGCCGCGCGCGAAGCTGCTGACCAACCTCGCGTATGCTTGGGATCGCGGCGAAGAGCTAAAAAAGAGTGGCACGAGCACTCGAAGCATCAACGCCCTTGCGGGTGATGCCGGCGGTCTCGGGGGCGACGCAGGCGATGGCGGGGTCGGCGACGGGGGCTCGGTCGATGGCAGCGGACCTGGCGTCCCAAGCGCAGACGGCGGGGCCGACGGCGGAGCGGCGAGGCCGCCCCTCGCCGAGGGCCAGGCTTATAACACCATTGACTACGCGAATCTGTGCGTCCAACAACTCGGCGAGATTCCCTTCTTCAAGAAGCTGAGTGACGGAAAATACGAGACCTTCGATTGCCGCGACTTCGCGGGCTCGAACGGCGATGGAGCGCCCGCTGCGGTCGCTGGCGTCGAGGGAAAAGTCGTCCCGCTTAGCGTGAATGACGTACCGCAGACGACCTGCGACCCTGGTCAAAGCGGCGGTGAACCGAGCTATGACTGCGTCAACAAGTGTGATCGCGGCATGTGGCTCACGGCTTCATCGCACACGGGCCTTGGCGAAACCGCCTCGTGCCAGCCCGGCGTCACCGTGACAACAGCGAAGAACGAGCAGGGCTCGCACTGGGTGCTGCTATGCCGCAAGGTCCAAGACACCAACAACGCTGGAATGCTGAAGACGAAGGTGTTCAACGATATTGCGATGATCGGCACCAATCCCAAGACCGGTGCGACATGCTTTTTCCAAAACAAGGAGAACGTCGGCAACGACGGCGCTCGCGTCACCCACCCTGCCGACGTCGCACGCTCCAGCGCGATTTGGCCTTCGACGCCGTCGAGCTATTGCACCGAAAACTGCCACGCCACCGACGCGTTTATTCACTCACCGTGGATCGACGAAGCCGTTCGAGCGGACGGCAAGCCCATCGTTCCGCGCATGGGGAGCCATCCTGACTTTCCGATTTCTAACTTTGATGTGCCCTATCGCCTCATCAATGGGCCTTCCCAAGGATTCGTGCTGCCGAAGCAGCTCGTGAGCGAGGGAGCGGCCTCGTGTACGACCTGCCATCGCGTCGCAGGAGCCTCGTTCGCCGAATTTGCCAACTGGGCGACAGGAACGGGAGACGCGTACTACGGAAAAATTACGGACCCGTACAAGGCGTTTGCCAAGTCACACTGGATGCCTCCGCGCCTCGACGGCCTCACGCCGACGAATTTCGACGCCTCGCGCTGGGGGCTCGCCGTAAAGCACATTCGTACTTGCACTGACAATCCCGCGGCGCCCGAGTGCGAGTTCGCGGACGTTCCCAGCGGTCGCTAACGCGAGGCGATTCAACGCGCGACGCGTTCGCTTTTGGCAGAACGCGTCAGGACCCCGCAAAAATCGAGCGAAAAAGACTGGTTGCAAGGTCTAGTTCGCGGACCGTCACCCATTCGTCGGGACCGTGAGCCTGGGCGATATCGCCCGGGCCGAGGACAACGGCATCGATGCCACTCGCGGCAAGCACGGCCGCCTCAGTCCAAAAGCCAAGGTCGAGGGGAGATTGACACGCAGCACCGAGCATTGCCTCAAAAGCGCCAAGGTTTTTGGTAGCAAACGGGGGATTGTCGCGCAGCCGTCGAAACGTGGCATCCGGAACCACCCGAAGAGCGACGGCCTCGAGCTCTCGCCATAGCGGTTCGGTTCCGGTCGCAGGTGGAGGGCGTAAAGAAACAATGAGGCGGGCTTCCGCGGGGATGACGTTGAACGCGACGCCTCCCTCGAGCTTGGCGAGATTGACGCACATGCCTGGAAATCCTGGCGGCCCGAGCTGTGCTTGACTTTTTGCCCAAACGTCGAAAGCCACCGCGAGTCGCGACAGGAGGGCGATAGGCGATGGCTTCGTGTCGGCTTCGGACGAGTGACCGCCCGGCCCTGTCACTGTGACATCGAACGAAAGCAAGCCGCGGTGGCGAGTCCCAACGCGCATGTTGGTGGGCTCGCAAACGATGGCGCGCTCGACGCCTACCGCGTGTGCAGAGGTGACGAAGGCGCGCATCGCCACGCTGCTGAATTCTTCGTCGCCCGAAAAGAGAATGCCAAGGTTCTTCGGCAAAATCCCTTCGAGTGCCTTGAGAATGGCCGCGGCGGCCCCCTTGGTGTCGGCCGAACCGAGTGCGTAGACGCGCCCCTCCTCCACGCGCGCGACAAACGGATCATGGCTCCACGTCGCGTTCGGGGGAACCGTGTCGAGATGCGCATTCACGAGAAGCCGCGGATGACCGAAGCGCGCATAGACGTAGGAAGAAGACTTGTGGCCGTCCGATCGCGGTACATCAACGACAGAAACCTCATCGGCACCTCTTTCGAGGAGGAGACGCGCGAGGTGGTCCGCGAGAGGTCGTTCATGACCGAGAGCCACGTCCGTGCGGAAGGCTACCAGCTTCTCTAAGAGCGCAACCGCTGAACCACTGGAGTCTTTAGAATCGAAGGAGGACCTCACGCGCCAAGAGTACTGCGCACGTCGGGTATGTGGGGCGATTTCGCTCGGTATGCTACACGTGCCCCCGGGCGCGAGAGGGCAAGATTTCCTGGCCATTTCGATACGTTCTAAGCGAGCCTAAACCCTCGCGGAGATGGCTCGACGTTCGCATTCGCCGAACCAACGAACCGGAGGGCTAACGTGCACCAAACGAAACGGCTCGCTCACTGTTCCACGTCGGGGTTCTTGTTCCTCGTAGGCATCGGCAGCTTCGCAGGAGCCGTGGCCTGCACGCCCGCGGACCGTGGCGTGAACCCGAGCGACACCTGCACGGCCAATTGTGGAGGCGGCGGCCCGACGGCTCAGGGCCGAGACGGCGGAGCTGAAGGCGCAGCGGAGGACGGCGCGCCGCCAGGAAAGCCTGGGGACAGCGGACAGAACAAAGGCGAAACCGACCTCGGTTGCGGAGGTCTGACCTCACCTCCGTGCGCCGAAGGAAAGAAATGCCTCGTTGATACCGATTGCGTCGTCGCCTGCGGATACGCGAACACTTGCGTTAGCGCGCGAAGCTGCAAGCCGCATCTCGGCGGTGACACCTGCGGTCAAGGAGAAGTCGGCCAGGCAGGCGCGCTCCACGAAAGCTGTTGCCGCACACTTCCCGTGACCGGATACGCCGACCCGCGCAATCCCGGAAAAACAGTTTATCTCGATAAATATGAAATCACTGCCGGCCGCGTCCGCGCGTTCATCAAAGACATTACGGACAAATCGCAAGGGAAGCCCGATATACGGGCCTGGATTGGCAAAAACACTCCCTCAATTTGGGACAATGCGTGGAACAAGTTTCTCCCGTCCTCGAATGAATCCGATACCGTGCATGTCGACAGGAACCTTCTTGGCGACGTGAGGCCGAACGAGCCGCCTTTGCCCGACACGGACCAAGACCAAAAAGTGGGTGTCAATTATCAGTTTAACGGACAGCTATTCGTCTATCTCCACGGAAACAACTGCAGCACGCATGAAGATGCGTTTGGGTTTCCGACGTTCTTTTACCCCGCAAGCGTCCTGGCTATGACCGGACCGGGGATATTTCCGCCCCGCGCGAACGGAACGACACCGGGTGGCGTGATGGTCCCTGCCGCTGAGCATCTCGATGTAAAGGCGATGAACTGCATCACGAATGCACTCTTAGCCGCTTTTTGCCATTGGGATAGCGCTCAACTGGCGACCGACGACGTCCTCAACTTCGTGACGGGTAGCCCCGCGACACTGGGCAACGCCCCAGGGTGCGGAACCCAAGTCGGAAACGAATACTACCCGCGAAGCGACGCCGCGACCAAAGGCGGCCGGTGCGCGGACCTCACGCTGATCAACGCGAGCTTCGACGCGGGAGGGCAGCTCCCCGAACCCGGCGATCCGCTGAACGCGAGCAACTATATCTTCCCTATCTTTCCCGACGGCACGACGCACGATAAGGCGTGGGAAATCGCCGCCCCCGGACGCGGAACGATCAAAGCCGGTGGCGCGCAAACGGACGTCGTAAGGCTGAAGGATCTTGATGAGCCTTGGGTCGACCTTGCGGGAAACCTAAACGAATCCGTACTCACGATGAGCGGCGCGAGTTTCACCGGGAAGTTCGGTCTCAAGTTTCGCGGGATAGGGTTCCAGAGCGCGCGCTCAGAGTTGAATTTCAATGCCAACTGGCCCGGCGAGGGAGGTCTTCGCCGCATCGAGCGCCCCGAGGCAAAAGCCGGATTTGCAGGTGGCCGCTGCATGCGCTTTAGGTGATTTTCGTTTGATGAGCCGGCGGACTCCAGAAGCGCAATTCACGGTACGACGGCCGAGTGACTTTAGGGGTGAGCTTGGGCCGTCTTTGGCCATGCAAGGAGACGCACAATTCGGCTAGCGACGACGTCTTCCAGCTTTGAGGCGTGCGGGCTCTTTAACCTTCGTGGCTCGCAAGCCCGGCATCTTAGCGTTCACGGCTTCTTTCTGCTTCGACTTGGCCGAAACCTTTCTTTCTGCGGGAGTAGTGAGTTTGAGGACGTTCGCGGCCATATGACCGATGAGGTCGGTAAGCGCCGACTCGAATTCTCGTGATACGTCGGCTTCGCCGGAACTCGCATGTGTCAATTCATGCAGCAGGGTTCCGGCAAGCGCATGCGCTGAGCGAAGCTGATTCCGTTGCACGAGAATCTGTCCAAGACCTTCGTCCCAAAGCCCTACGACTCCGGTTCGCCCATGCTCATCCGGGCGCATCGTTTCGCTGATCAGCACCTCTCGCACGACCCCGGGCCACCCGCCTCGCAGTGCCGCGATGGCGTCCCGCTGGGCAAAAAGAGATCGCTCAGACGCGGTGAGCGATGACTCGCTAACGAATTTGAACTTGAAGCTTTTTATCCACTCCGTCGCGAACACCTCGAGACCGCGCACGGGCGCTCCCTCGCTATCCTCGATGTTTCGGAGCTTGTCGCGGAGATACTGGGGAAGCGTAATCAAGCCATATCCTTTATCCCGAACTTGGTCGACCATGTCCCGCGAGGCCTCCGATTCAAGCGACGACACGAACACGACTTTTTTCGTCTGGTTCAGGATCTTGCACGCATGAACCGTTACCTCTGTCCAACTACGAACCTCATAGCAGGCCGTGCCCTTGTCGATCTTGCTTATCTCCTCAGAGAGGATGTCCGCGACCTCGGGAGCAGCGCACGAAAGAAGCCTGGCCTTCACGCGGTCTGAGTAGGCAACGCGCCCCACGTGAGTCCGTTCGCGATTGAGCGCCTTATTCATTGCCGCGGTAAGGCTGGTGACGTTGTACGAAAACTTGAACTCTGGTTCCTCAGCAACGAGAAGTCCTTTTACGTAAATACGTGCTGGTCGTCCGTCATCACGGCGAAGAATCTCGCCATAATCCGTAGGCCCAAGCACCTCTTCGCCCGAAAATCGCAAAAAAAACGCCTTTGGCCTCCGCCATCTCGGCGCCTGCGAGTCCGTGAAGGATGACCTCCGAGCCGACGCGTCGCGGGTCGCTCGCTGGCGCAATCACCGCGTGGAGCGTCGTCACATCATCGAAGCCGTGCTTCGCCCGTTCGGTCGTGGTGATGTCTCCATGAGGCGATAAGATCTCGACGGCGACGCCGCGGCGGTGGAGCGTCGCTAGCGCGTCTTTCAAACCGACACCGAACTTGCCGATAACCTTCGATGCGTTCGCTAACTTCTCCGGGTTCTCGTCTTGCGTAAGGTGCGAAACGTCCAGTCCGCGTCCGTAATCTCGAATGATCCAGGTGCCTCGAACTTTACTGATCACCACATCTCTCGTTTTAGTAATCTCTTGTTCGTCAAGAGCGTTAGAGATCAGCTCTCGGACCGCGTGCCTTTGCAGCCACGCGTCAAGAATCTCTACAATATTCAGATCAAAATAGGACGGTTGTTGCATTTTCATCCGCACTCTTCGAGCAATGTGTCCGCGTTGCGCCCCGCATACGTCGTTACGACAACAGCTTAACCAACCGTTATCAAGGACCGTAGTACGAACCCACAGCGCGCATCCGATGACATGTAGGACTGACTCAGGAAAGCTCATTTCCTCTTGATTTACGAAACTGCTTTTCGAGTAATTGGCTTCTGATTTTCCGGCAAGGATATTCGCGAGCACTGACCACCGATGCAATCCGCACGTTTCATGGCGCAGTGCGCTAGCCTATTAGCTGTACGAATGGAGCGTGTTTTCGAAATATGCCGATGACAGTGCTTGCATTTGAGAGAGAGAGAGAGAGAGAGAGAGAGAGAGAGAGAGAGAGAGAGAGAGAGAGAGAGAGAGAG
>JANXOF010000045.1 GCA_025353725.1 Polyangiaceae bacterium
GGTGCACGCATCAAGTGGCTATTCACCGTTGAACGGGCCCGCGAGAAGCTCGGCAGGGCATATCTCTCGGTCCGCCCTCAAGTCGCCATTCGAGCTGCGGCCTGATTTCGGTCAGAACCTCTGTGTGCCGGTACTAGTGCGAGGGCACGGGCGCAGCTTCGATCGCGCACAAGACGGCGCGAGCTTTCGTTCGCGTTTCATCGGCTTCCGCCTGAGGGTCGCTCGCTTCGACAATGCCGGCGCCGGCCGTGACCTCGAACGAGTCTCCACGGTCGACCATCGTGCGGATGGCGATTGCGAAGTCGAGATCCGACGTGGTCGCGACGTAACCAATGGCGCCGCCGTAGATCCCTCGGGGTCGAGCCTCGAGCTCTCGAATGATTTGCATCGCTCGAACCTTTGGCGCCCCCGACAGCGTGCCCGCGGGGAACGCCGCTCGAACGACTTCGAGTGGCGGCGTCGTTTCGGGCACTTTTCCCTTCACCTCGCTCACGATGTGCATGACGTGGGAATAGCGCTCGATTTCCATCCGCTTAACGAGCTCGACCGAGCCTATGGTCGCGACCCGACCGACGTCGTTTCGCCCGAGGTCAATCAGCATGACGTGCTCGGCGAGTTCCTTCGGATCCGCGAGAAGCTCGCGTTCGAGTGCCTCGTCTTCCGCTGGCGTCTGCCCGCGTCTCCGCGTTCCCGCGAGGGGGCGGACGGTCATCGTCCCGTCCTCCAAGCGCACCATCGTTTCGGGGCTCGCGCCTGCGATGCGCGTGCGATGTGTTTCGCCTGGCGCGGGAGGCAGATCGAGGTAGTACATGTACGGTGATGGGTTAAGGAGGCGCATCGCGCGGTACACATCAAACGCATCGCGCCCACGGCGAGGTACCGAAAATGTCCGCGCGAGGACCACTTGAAACGCATCGCCCGCCGCGATGTACTCCTGCGCCCGCACAACCTGCTTTTTGTACGTCTCATCGTCGAGGTCGACCGCGACGTCGTGGGGGATACGTGTTCGGTCGGGCGGTGTCAGCTCTGAGAGCTTCGGCGAGCGCGCGAGATCACGGAGTGCGCGGTCGATAGCCTCTTCATCCATCGCGGCGACTGTCACGGTTTGCGCGAGGGAGTCGAATACAACGGTCGTAGCCCCGCCCAAAAAACGCGCGAGGGGAAGCTTGTGATTCTCCCACGTCGTCGGGTTCCCGGGCGGTACCTTCTCGATGAGATGCACGAGGTCCCATGCGAGGTAGCCGACGTGCGCCGCGGCGAAGCGCGCGGCTTGGTTACAGCGGCGCGCTTCTTGGTTTTCAGCGCTCCCAAGCGGTCGGAAAAGGGGTTCTATCGCACGCAGGGCATCCTGTGCGTCGGCGAGCGAGAGTGAGCTCGGAAAGGTCGCACCGCCACCGGAAAAGTCGGGCGGGAGTGAACCCGGCCGCGCCCCCGAACCGGGCCTCAGCTTCCACCCTGTACGGTTGAGGAGAATCTCATACCACGGCCGATAGCCGAGAATCGAAAAGCGGCCCCAGCGCTCGCCGCTGACGACGCTTTCGAGCAGAAATGAAGCTCCCTCGGGATCGGCTTCGCGCAGCGCAGCGTAGGCCCGCACCGGCGTGAGCCCGTCGGCCACGATGGTTCGCGTGGCGATCACGGCGTGACCTCAGCGCGCGCCGTGGCGAGCAAAAGGGTCCGGGCGCGCGCGGGGTCGACAGGCGTGCGTCCGATCGAGCGCGCGTAGTCGGCGGCGCGTGCGACGAGAGGGGCGCTCCCCTCGGAGAGCACGCCCTTCGAGAGGTAGATGTTGTCCTCGAGACCGACCCGCGCGTGACCGCCGAGGCGCATGGCGAGCTCGGTCATGGGCTGCTGAAACCGACCCACTGCGGCGACGCCCCAGGTCGCGTCCGCCGGGATGAGCGACAGCATGGTACGAACGTTGGCCTCGCTTGCGCCGATGCCTCCGGGAACGCCGAGCACGAACTGGAAGTGGAGCGGCTTCTGAAGAACGCCTTTTGCGGCGAGCGAAAGAGCTTCCTCGACGTGTCCGACTTCGTAGCATTCGAGCTCGGCCACCGCGCCGGATGCCTCGAGACGTGCGGCAATGTCACGAATCTGAGGTCGTGTATTGATGAAGACGTCGTCGCCGAAGTTGAGCGAACCGCAGTTCAGAGTCGCCATCTCCGGCTTGCAGGCGAGTGGACCCACGCGTTCCTCGATGGACATTCCGACGGCCCCACCGGTCGACACTTGTAGAATGCAGTCGGTTTTCGCGCGAATGCGTTCGATCGTTTCCGCAAAGCGCTCTTTGGACTGCGTCGGACTGCCGTCGTCGTTACGGACGTGAAGGTGAATGACGGCGACGCCCGCCTCGCGGCAACGCGCCGCCTCGTCTGCGATCTCTTGCGGAGTGATGGGCAGGTACGGCGTCTGCGTGCGTGTGATCTCGGCGCCGACAAGGGCCGCCGTCAGAATGATCTCCTCGCAGGACCCGCCGGCGCGCGGCGTTCGCTGGAGCGCTTTCGGCGTCACGCACGTTCCCGTGGCGCGGCACACGACAAGAGGGGACACCAGTACTTCCGCGGCGCTCGGCGATGTGCCGCGTTCGCGAAGATTGGTAATGACCTTGCGTGCTTCGAACGCGATGCGGCGGCTGCTCTGGCCAATCGCGACAAGCTCGCCAGTGACCTCGATGTAGTCGCCGCTCAACACCGGGGCGAGAAACTCGACATTGTCGTACGCGCGAAAAAGCCCCTCGTCGCCGTCGAGGCGGATGAGCAATTCGGTCGCGACATCGCCGAAGAGGGCAAGCATGCGTGCCCCGTCGACGAGCTCGCCCGCGTAGTGCGCATCGTGCGCGCCCATGCGAAGCCTGAGGGTAACCTTGGTGCCGATCATCGTCCCGTCGTAGCAGAATCGGTTTGGGGCTTGAACGGTCGCGTACGGCGCGCGAACGGTCGAAGCAAAATCGCTCCTTGCGCGTCGTTCTTAGGCACGCCGAGCCCGGATGGCGCGCGAGCTAAAACCCGTCCTCGAAAAGGGACAATTGCCTGGAACCGCCGCAAATGATACCGACCATGCGCCCTATGCCCTTCGTCGAAGCGCGAAACCTCCCGTCCCACGTCGGAATCATCATGGACGGGAACGGTCGCTGGGCGCAGCTCCGCGGTGACGCCCGCGTCGAGGGCCATCGCGAGGGCTCCCGCGCCGTGCGTAGAATTGTGCGCACGGCCCGCCGCCTCGGACTCAAAGCGCTCACGCTCTACGCGTTCAGCGAGCAAAACTGGGAGCGCCCCGAAGAGGAGGTCGAGACGCTCATGATTCTGTTGCGAGACTTCTTGCTCTCCGAGCGCGACGAACTTCTCGACAACGGCATCCGGCTCAACGCGATTGGCAACCTTGGGCGGCTGCCGGGCATCGTTCGCGCCGTGCTCGACCCGCTTCGCAAAGAGAGCGCTTCGCGAGCAGAAATGACGCTCACGTTAGCTCTGAGCTATGGGGGTCGCGAAGAGATAGCGGCCGCCGCGCGCGAGCTCGCAACCGACGTGGCGAATGGCAAGCTACGTCCGGAGGATGTGACGGCCGAAGCGCTTCACGGCCGAATGCCGAGTCTTCGTGTCGGCGATCCCGACCTCGTCATTCGAACGGGCGGCGAGCGACGTATCTCGAACTTCCTCCTCTACGGCCTCGCCTACGCCGAGCTTCACTTTACCGATGCGTTGTGGCCGGACTTTTCAGAGGTCGACCTTTACGAGGCGATTGCCAGTTACCAGCGCCGCGAGCGTCGTTTCGGTTTGGTCGGTAAAGGCGTCGTCCCGAACGCGGCGGCTGCGGTGGGCGTTATCACCGGACGAAAATTGCGACTCGTCGGCTAAGTGGCGCGCACGATGCGTGGCGCGAGTCTGTTCGGTCTTGGGCTTGCGTTGGCAGCGTGTCGGCATGCCGGGCAACCGATGGTTCGCGATGAAGCGCACGTAGGTTTGGGGAACAAGCCAGGTGAGGCGGGCCTACCGGGACTCGCCGTGGTGACTATCCGCCTGGTTTTCGAGGAGCACGTGCTTCACGTGACCGTCGACGCTGTCGGGCGCTCGGCCTCGCTCGCGCGCTGGAAGTTGGGCAAAGACCCCGTCGAAAATCTTTTTGTGTCCTCGGCGGGCCAGCGGGTAGCGTTTCGACGCGAAGGAGACTTCGTTGACGTGGTTGACGCGAGGCAGGCAGTCTCCGTCGCCTACGACATCCTCGGGAAGGAGAGTGTCCCGTCAGCGACCGATGTCGCCTTCGATGAAGACCCGCGCACCTCGGTGATTGACACCAAGTTGCGCGTCGTGGGGGAACGCGTCCTCGCACTACCGACGGCAATCACGAATTCCGTGCCGATGACGGTAACGATCGACGCCCGCAAGGTGGGGGCTGTCGTCGCGGCTTCGAGCTTCAGCGCAGGCAGAGCCAAGACTACGCGTCGCGTGGTTGCGACTCCTCGGGCGCTCCTCCAGGCGGCGTTCGTGGCGGGGGCGGGTGGACACGCCGAGTTCGACGCACCCGAGGGACACGACGAAGCCGGATGGCTTGGATACACGTCGTTCGACCCGCGCGCAGTGAGTGCCGAAGTGGCTGGTTTTCGAGGGTTGCTTCACGATTATTTTCACGTCGGATCGCTGCCGCCCGCCACGATCCTGTTTGCCGTTGACCCGAGGCCTGTGGGTCACTTTCGTGTCACGCGGCTCACGAATGGCGTCTTCGTGACCCTCTCTGGCGCGGATCCTTACGACGCAGCGCTTCGCCTCGCGGTCGCTCACGAGCTCGTTCACGCGTGGATTGGCGAGAAAATCTGGGTCGGCGACGCCTCAAAGGGCCACGAGGCGGAAACCTATTGGTTTCATGAGGGTGTCGCGCGCTGGGTCGCCCGAGAGCAGCTTGCGCGCGCGCAGTTGCTCTCGCCGGACGAGTACGCGGCCGAAGTTTCACGCGTTCTCGGCGTTGTTGTGACTTCGCCTCATGCGTCGAAATCGCTGAAAGACCTCGTGATCCTTGCGCCATCGTCAAGAGAGGCGGTCGCCCTTTTGGTCGCGCGCGGGACGCTTTTTGCCACGCGCGAAGACGCCCACGTGCGTAAGGTCTCGAAGGGGGCACGCTCGTTCGACGACGTCGTGCGCGCGCTTGCGTCCCATGCGGAGACGGTTCGCGGCCCGCTACCCGCTACGGCCGTCCGCGACGCCCTCGCCGTCGAGATCGGCGCGGAAAATGCGGCCATCGACTTCGATGACACGGTCGCTCACGGCACGAAAAATCGCCTGCCCGACGACGCACTCGGACCGTGCTTCGATTCGCGTGACGTCCTTCTTGACCTCTACGCGGCGGGCTTCGACGTGGGCGCGTCACGTACGGCGCACGCCCTTGTGGGGCTCGACGCCAAAGGGCCGGCGGCCGCCGCGGGTCTTCGCGAGGCAGACCGCCTCGTGACCATCGATATCCCGGAGCGATCGGACCGACCGGCGAGTGTAACCGTCGAGCGAGACCAGAAGCGTGTAGTTATCACCTATCGACCTGTCGCGGGGACGAAGCGGAGCCAAGCCTTCAGGCGGCGGGCGAATGTCTCCGAAGAGATGTGCCGAAAGCTCGCGCTTCGGCGCTGACGCCAGGACTTCGGCCCACGGGTAGCTGTCGTGCTAATTTGCTCGCCTTGACGACGGACGCGAAGGCCGGTTGTGCCATGAAACCCGAAGACTCAAAAAAGGCAAACGCGAACCTTGCCGTCCGCGTCGCGACCGCATGCGTCGGGGCGCCGCTTATCCTCGCGCTCCTTTACAAGGGCGCGCCGTGGGGATTTTACGTCCTCGTGATGCCCGCCACGCTTATCGCGGCGTGGGAATTTTTCGGTATGACGCACCCGGGTGACCGCCCGTCGCAGGTCGCGGGCATGGTCGCGACGGCGGCCGTGTCGGTGGCCACCTACGTCGCTGGAGGCGACGCGCGCATTTTTGCCACGCTCCTCGTCGTGGTTCCTCTTTGGGGGCCGCTTCTTACGCTTTGGCGGCTTGGTGACATGAAGACGGCGGCTCTACGCGCCTGCGCGATGTCGTTTGGTCCGCTCTACATGGGGGTGCCGCTCACGTTGCTCGCGGTCCTTCGTCGCGATCTCGGCGCCGAGGGCCCCGGGTACGTGGTCTTAGCGATCATGTTCGCCTGGTTTGGCGACACCGGTGGCTACTTTGCCGGAAGGTTCCTCGGTCGGCACAAGCTCTACGAGGCGGTCTCACCGAAAAAAACGGTCGAAGGCTCGCTCGGCGGCTTGGCAGGGAGCGTATTCGGCGTTCTTCTGGCGCATTTTTGGTTTCTTCCGTCGCTTTCGTTGGCCCACGGAGTCATTCTTGCGCTCGTCGCGGGCGCGCTCGGGCAAGCCGGAGACCTTGGCGAGTCGGTGCTCAAGCGCTCGACCGGTGTGAAAGACTCGGGCGCGATCGTGCCCGGTCACGGTGGGATGCTCGACCGCGTGGACGCGCTTCTGGTCACCAGCGCCGTCGTGTTTCTCTATTCCATTTGGGTTTTACCGCACCCCATCTGACATCGTAACGCAGGTCTGAGTGTCGTGACGGCCCGCGCCTTTCGACGCGTTGCGGCGACGGTTTTCGCGGTTTGCCGGCGTTCAAATGCGCTAAGCATCATCTCGATGAAACAGTCCGATCCCCCATCAAAAACGCTTTCGCGAGCTTCGAGCGCCCCTTCGGCCTCCGACTCGGAAGGCCTCTCAAGCACGCCCAGCATGGTGCCGATGGCTCCTGGCTCGTCGCGCACGATCGTCAAGGAGTACGACTTTTTCAAAGTCGTCCAGGATTACCTTGATCGCGCCGCCAAGGCCGTAAAGCTCCAGGAGTTCGTCCGGACGATCTTGAGCCAGCCTAAGAACGAACTCATCATCAACTTTCCCGTGAAGATGGATAACGGCGAAGTCCGCCTCTTCAAGGGATACCGCGTTCAACACAATAACCTCCTCGGACCCTTCAAGGGCGGCATGCGCTTTCACCCGTCGGTCACGCTTGACGACGTGAAAGCACTCGCGGCGATGATGACGTGGAAGTGCGCGCTCATGCGTATTCCGTTCGGCGGCGGTAAGGGCGGTATCAAGTTCGACCCGCACTCTGTCTCCAAAGGGGAATTGCAGCGGATCACGCGCCGCTTTACACACGCACTCGGCGAGAACATCGGGCCGGAATATGACATCCCGGCGCCGGACGTCGGAACCAATAGCCAAACGATGGCATGGTTTATGGACACGTATTCGAACATGGTCGGCGCCGCGAACAAGCAGACGGTGAAGGGCGTCGTCACCGGGAAACCGGTAGCCAGCGGCGGTACGCTCGGTCGGGCGAAGGCGACGGGTCAAGGCGCCGTGTTTTGTATTGTGGAGTGGGCGAAAGAAAAGGCCTTTGGGCTCGAAGGCTCGACGATGTCCGTCCAAGGATTTGGCAACGTCGGTTCGCACCTTGCGGTGATTCTGTCGCGCCTCGGCGTGTCGACGATCGCCGTCGGTGACCACTCGGGCTACCTCTTGAACCCCGAAGGTTTCAACGCGCACAAGCTGCAAGACTGGGTTGAAGAACACGGGTCTATCGCGGGCTATCCCGGCGGCAAAGCCATCACGCGCGAGGAGTTTTTCAAACAGAAGGTCGATATCTTCGCGCCGTGCGCGCTTGAAAACCAAGTCGGCGAAAGCGAAGCGCGCTGGCTCGACTGCAAACTCATTGTCGAAGGTGCGAACGGCCCCTGCAACCCGGCGGGCGAGAAGATCGCGCTCGAGCGCGGTATCGACATCCTGCCCGACGTTCTCGCCAACTCCGGCGGAGTGACCGTCAGCTACTACGAGTGGGTCCAGAACAAGCGCTCTGAGAGCTGGACGGAAGACGAAGTCGACGCGAAGCTCGAGAAGGCGATGGCGAGGGCGTACCGCGAAGTTGCAGATTTTTCGCGACAAAACAAGGTCGATCGTCGCATCGCCGCGTACGCGATAGCGCTTTCGCGCATCGAGGCCGTCTACAAAGAGCGCGAGATCTTTCCGTAGTCGAACAGCCTTCGGGCTGTCGTACTTCCGCGCGCGTGAGATCTCATCTCGTGCCATCGCGCGCGCGTGGAGCCTATAGCCTCTTCGTTCAAGAGGCTTAGCGACCCAGACCATAAAGGCGGTAGTTTGCGAGCTCGGCCCAGACCGACGCTTTTCCGTAAACCTCGAGTCCAATATAGATACCTGCGATGGACGCATCGGCTGTTGGGGCACCGTTGAACCACGCGTAGCTTCGAAAGAGTCGCGTGAGCGGAAGCTGATAACTAACAAGCCCGGCTCCGTCGCTCAGCGTCGGCAGCGAGTAGCCCAGGACCTGGTCCAGCTTACCGGCGTCGTAGTACAGCGTTTCCCCCGTAGCCCAGTGCGAGCGACGGTCGTAAAGGCCCGTCGTATCGCAAGGGTTCGGGGCGGATACGCCGTCAGCCCACCACGTCGCGCTGGGGGTTGCTCCGCAGCCGTCGTACTCGGCGTCTTTCCAGAAGACCACTTCCAGAAAGTGGTCAATCCCGCCCCACCGGGCGAGGACACCGAGCATGATTCGCGACTTTCCCATCCCCGACTTAAACCCCTCGGCGATGGTCGACGCGTCGTAGTCGCGGCTATGACCGAAGAGTCCAATTTGTAAGTCTGCGTAAACGTTGTCCGTGAGAAGTGGCCGGCGGAGGGCGGAATTTTGGTCAAAGTTGTCGCCGAAACCAGCCCACGTATACTGATCTCGGTAGTCTCCAAACGAGACCTTGTCGATGGCCATTCCTAGTTGAAAAGTTCCCCCGGTTTTCGGGTGGAACGCGAAGTTCCAAAGGCGGTTCTCACCCGTTTTTTCGGCCGGAATCAGCGGCCCTGGCTTATAGCCCGTGGAGGCAATCCCTTCGTTGTATCCTGAAATAAGCCATGCGCGTGGCTTGGCCACTCCTCCCGGACCACGCTCGAGTGATTCGCACTTCGTGGAAGGCGTCCCGGGAAGCCGGTACCAGCCGTTGGCTTCCGTATCCCCGAAGATGTAACAGTCCGTGGCGAGGTACGGACTAAAGCTTAGGCTTTTTTGCGGCGATGCGAGCGTTTGAAAGTGCTGGCTCCAGTAGGCGGCATTGCACGCGGAGCTCGTGAGCGCGCCGTCACGGTCGGTGGTTGCCGACCCGAGGCACGTCGAGGATGCGACGCTTGCCAATTGCACGTGGTTGGAGTCGACGCGGCGTACCGCCCACTGCGCTTCGGGTCTCGCGGGAGAGCAGTCGCCCATCGCGAGGGTGCCTCCCACCGCGCTCGATTGAACGCACGCGTTTGTAAGTGCGCTGCGCATCACGAAGGTGTCTGGCGTTCCCGGGACGGCTACCAGCGTCCAGTCTTGGCTCGTCCACCCGGCCTCGCACCGCTGCGTGCGCGGGCGGCCTGCCGACGCCACGTCGGAGTCAAGGCAGAGGCCTCGCGCGCGGCCTTGGATGACGTAGGAGCCTCCTGGCGTCAGCGTCGGTCCTATGACTGAATCAGAGGCTGTTTCTTGTCCCTCCGACGCGCGCCCGGCCTCGCAGGCTGAAACGAAGGCACCAGCCAAGGCCACGCTCGCAAGTCCAAGCGCGAGAGGTACGAGGCGTTTCGCCATACATGTGTTCGTGCAGCCTGTGTGCCATTCTGATTTGTGTGTACGTTGCCGTCAGCAAGGTCAGCGATGCTGGGCGACGGGATCCGCCGTGTTGAGCCTTCAGCGATCCATGTACGCGGTTGCCTTCATAGACGCCGCAGCGGATGACTTGGCGCATGCTCGAGTTCCGCCGCAGCGGACGCGACCACGGCGCGCAGCCACACGTGAGCCGGGTCGTTGTGTTGTCGTTCGTGCCAGACCATCGCCATCGAAAAACCTGGAAGTTCGAGCGGCGGAGCGAGCTGCCGTAAGCCAAGCAGTGGCGCGAGAGCGCGTGCTACGCGCCGCGCGAGCGTGAGAATGAGATCGGTCTCTCGGACGATGTGCGGGGCGACGAGGAAGTGAGGCACCTCGACCGCGACGCGGCGTGTCTTCCCAAGTTTTGCGAGTGCCGTGTCGACGACACTTCCTGACTTACCTCGCGGCGCGACGAGGGCGTGCGAAAGCGAGACGAAATCGTCGAGCGAAAGCCTTTTTTTTAGGCGTGGATGTCCCTCGCGAACGACGCAAACGAAATCGTCGGTCAGTAAGCGCCTTGACCGGATCCCCCGAGGAGGGATGGGTTCGCCCATCGCGCCGACGACGCCGATAGCGATGTCGCTGCGACCTTCGCCAAGATGCTCAAACGCGCGGCTTCCGAGACTTGCGACGCGAACGTCGACGCCGGGCGCCTCGCGCGAAAGGGTCGCGAGGAGGCGTGGAAGAACTACGAGTTCGATGTAATCGTTGGTCGCGATTCGGAACGTTTGCGTCGACGTCGTGGGGTCAAAAGCCTTGGGAGCGGCCAGCGCTCGCTCCACGTCTTCGAGTGCTCGCGCGAGCGGTCGAACAATGCCCGAGGCGCGCGCCGAAGGTTGCATACCCTTTGACGTCCGCACGAGAAGTGGGTCGTCGAGGAGCCCGCGAAGCCGCGCGAGTGCGTGGCTCATCGCGGGTTGTGAGAGTCCGACTCGGCGCGCCGCACGGGTGACGTGCCGCTCCTCGAGCAGGGCACGCAGCGCAACGAGCAAGTTGAGATCCATAGCTTCGAGATGCATGGCCTGCATGCTCCCAGACGTGGCATCGATTGGGCGCATGACTAGAACACGTTAGCTTGAGCGGCGTCATGGGAGGTTTCCCATGTATGTCATTGCTGGTGTTTCTGGAAATACGGGCTCGGTCGTCGCTCACGCGCTGCTCGAGCAAGGTCAAAAAGTCCGCGTTCTCGTGCGCGACGTGTCGAAGGGCGACGCTTGGAAGGCCCGTGGCGCCGAAGTCGCCGTAGGCTCGATCGACGACGAAGTCGCGTTGGCCAAGGCCTTTGAGGGCGCGCTCGGGGCATACCTTCTCTTGCCGCCGGATCCGGGCGCAAGTGACTTCATCGCGCAAAGGCTTGCAAGTGCGAACACGATGGCCCGAGCCGTTAGCGCGAGCCGATTGCCGCACTTTGTGTTTCTGTCCTCGATTGGCGGTCAGCACAGCGCGGGCACGGGTATCATCGAATCGAGTCATAACGCCGAGCGTGTGCTCGGTGCGACGTCCGCCAAGGCGACCTTCGTTCGCGCAGCCTACTTCCTCGAAAACTGGGGCATGGTGCTCGGCGCAGCGGCCCAAGCGAAGCTACCGACATTTCTCCCGCCCGATCCTCCGATTCCGATGGTCGCGACGAAAGATATCGGCCTTCTTGCGGCGAAGTCACTCCTCGCGCCTCCCGCAGGAAATAGCCAAATTTTCGAGCTATCGGGGCCTCGTGACTACACATCACGCGACATAGGAGCGGTGCTCGCGAGCCTCTACGGACGCCCCGTCGAAGTCGACGCAGCTCCGGTCGAGGCTGTCGTCCCTGCGTTCACGAGCTTCGGTATCAGCCCGAACGTCGCGGCGCTCTACCGTGGACTTTATGCGGGTATAGCGAAGGGCGTCGTTGCCTTCGACGGTCGAGGACACCAGGTGCGCGGCACGACGGACGCCGAGGCCGTCCTTCGAGGGCTCGGCGCCGGCAAGCGCTAACCGCGCTGTGGGGTCGCAGGCCCGCCTCGCGTCCATGGTAACGTCGCCGAAGGGTGATGAACTTCCGCGCGACCTTCAAGCGAGGCCTTACGCTTTGCGGAGCCGTTCGGCTTCGTGTCGTCGTTCGGCTCGCGGGGCAGGGGCTCGCGTTGGTGGTGGGCTCGACGCACCTTGAAGCGCGCGCGGCGGACGACGTGCCCACACCAAAAGGAGACCCGACTGTCGTTACGCCCCCGCGCGCGATTTTTCGCGAGACTCCCAACTATCCCGAGTTTGAAACGACGGACGCGGAGGTCGTCATCGAGCTGGTCGTCGAAGTCGACGGCGCCGCGTCCTCGGTGCGCGTCGTCGATGGGAGTGAGCCGTTCGCCTCCGAAGCGCAGAGGGTAGCCGCGCTCTTTCGGTTCGAGCCTGCCTCGCGCGAAGGCAGACCCGTGCGCGCTCGGATTAGGCTCGCCGTCGCGTTCAAAGCGCCTTCCGCGCTTACCGTCGTTGTACCGTCCACGCCGGATCTGAACGCGGGGAACGGGAGTGCGCCTTCCGCTCCCGACGTGCCTGCTCGCGCGAAGGCCGCGGTGGAGGACGACATCGACGTTCTCGGCTTGCGCCGTCGGCCCGTGGCTTCGCCGACCGAGCATCGGTTAGGGCGCGCGGAAATCAGGATGCTCCCCGGGGCATTCGGTGACCCGTATCGCGCTATCGACATTTTGCCGGGGGTCGTGCCGATCGTGTCGGGGCTGCCGTATTTCTTTATTCGAGGCGCGCCGCCCTCGCAGGTGGGATACTTCGTGGATGAGGTGCGTGTACCTTACCTGTTCCATTTCGGCCTCGGCCCGGGCGTTGTCCAGCCCGCGCTGATTGAGGAGGTCTCGCTCCACCCCGCAGCGTTCCCCGCGCGCTATGGTCGCTATTCGGGCGGTGTCGTCGCGGGAACGCTTCGTGATCCGCCCACGGAGCTTCGGGGTGAAGCGCAGATTCGACTTTATGACGCTGGGGCTTACGTCGAAGCGCCATTCGCCGCGGGTCGTGCGACCGTCGGTCTCGGTGGGCGGTATTCCTACACGGCGACCCTCCTCTCCCTTTTGGCTCCGAAGATCACGATCGACTATCGTGATTACAACGCAAGAGTCTCCTACGCGATAAACGACGAAATTCGCATTTCGGCCTTTGCGCTCGGGGCCTTCGATTACACGTCGACGGTCGAGGAGGACGTTGAACGAGTGCTCTTTGCGTCCGAATTTCACCGTCTTGACCTCCGGCTCGACCGCCAAACGGCGCGGTCGAACAGTCGCGTCGCGCTGATGATTGGACTGGATCGCACGCGTCTTGAGAATGCTCGATTCGCGCAAAATCGACTGGTCGGCCTTCGCGGAAGGCACCGAGTCGGAATCGGCAAAGACGTCGAGGTCGAAATCGGTGCCGATGCTCTCGGCGAATTCTACGGTGGCGATCTCCCGAGTCCTTACGCGGTGAGGAAGAGCAGCTACGAAGAGGCGTTCAACTTTTTCTCCCCCCGAACCGACACGTCGGCGGGGGCATGGGTATCGGCAAGCCTTCACCCGGCGAAAGGTTGGGACCTCACAGGCACGCTCCGCGGTGACGTCTTCACGAGCGCGGGCAAGGTCGCTTTTGGGCCGAGTCCGCGTGCGTCGATGCGCATTCCGCTTGCGCCAAAGATTGCGTTTCTTGCGGCTCTGGGCGTCGCGCCCCAGCCACCCGCGTTCGCGATTCCTATTCCCGCCGTTGGGTACCGCGGTTTGCCAGGAGGTCTTGCGTTTTCTTATCAAAAAAGTGCGGGTTTCGAGTTCGTGCTACCGGCGAAGTTCACTCTTCGCACCGTGGGGTTTCACCATACGTACGTGAATCTTCGCGATTTTACGCGCGACCGATCGAGCCTTGACATCACGGATGTGACTCCGCCCACTGGCAGTCCGGCGCAGGGCTTTGGACTCGAGGTATTCCTCAATCGGAAACTCACGGAGCGTGTCGGCGCTTTTGTAAGCTACACGCTTTCGCGCACCCAGCTCGGTTCGACGCGCGCCGCGCAGGCGACGGTCGCTCCGTTCGACCGCACCCACGTCTTCCAAGTGGGAGGCGCGGTCTCCCTCGGAAAGAACTGGCGCGCTTCGGCTCGCGTTCTGAGCTACACAGGCTGGCCGAAGCAAGAGGGGTCTCGCGACGACGCGGGAGCGTCCGTCACCGCGTCGTCCTCGTCGTCCTCGTCCTCGTCCTCGTCGTTGTCGAGCGGGCGCCTCCCGCTTTTCGCGCGGCTCGACATTCGACTCGAAAAGCGATGGAACCTCCGAAAAGCTGGCCACGTTTCGTTTGTGATGGAAGGCTTGAACGTGACGGGTACGCGTGACGTGGTCGGTCAAACCTGTGCGGGGCCGAGAGGGTGTCGCGACGAATACTTCGGTCCTGTAATCGTGCCCAGTCTCGGAGTCGAGGGGGCGCTGTGAAGCGTCCTCATGGGCCGCCTACGGCCGTTCTGGCGGGAGTGACTGCAGCCGCCCTTTTGGTGTGTTGCGTCCCCGCGAGTGAACCTGCAAAACCCGCGGGCGCAATTGGATTCCGTACGGAGCCCACCGCCGCGTCGCTCGGTGAACCGTTCGTCACGGACGACGGTTGGACGGTGCGCGTTGAGTCGTTTGCGCTCCAGCTGCGTGTGAGCGGTTCGAGTGTGGAGACCACAGAAAGTCGCGGCTATACCTCTGATAGCGACAGCGCCGAGTACCGCATAGCGTCGACGGCGCGGGCCGAGCTCTTCGCCCGCGCTCTCCCTGTGGGAGTTGCCCGCTTCAGCGTTTCATTGCAAGGAAGTTACTTCTATAGCGACTCGGAGACCTCGGACTCGACCCGGATCGAAAGCTTCGGTTTATCGCCCGCGGTTGCCGCGCGATTCCGCACGCCTGCCGACGCTGCGCCCGTGGTCTGGCAGTCACCGGTCACGTACGGGCCTTCGCTGGTGCTGGCGGTCCGGGCAGTCAAAGGCGAGCTCCGTGAACGCTTCGACCTCTCGTTGCTTACCTTTAGTCTGACGTCTGAGGCGGGCGCCTCACTCGAGGCGTCCGGAGAAGTGCGGGCCGACGCGCTCACGACGGTACCACTTACCGTCGCGGCTGAAGCCCTCTTCCGCGACGTCCGCACCGGCAGATTGTCGTTTGATGACGTAGCTTCGGTGGATACGGACCGAAACGGAACGATCACGGGTGATGAACTCAATGCGACCGCGACGCCTTCGCGGATTGGAAGCTCAAAACCTCGCGAACCGGGGCTCTTGGAGACACTCGTCGAGCGCTCCTCTCGAATCTTATCTTTGCGCTAAACGCTAAACGCTAAATGCTAAACGTCACCACGTTCCCTGTATGCCCGCTCCATAGGCGGGAACGCCTCCCTCACGTGTAGCAGAGTGGCCGACAATGCCGCCAAAAGGTAACGTTGTGGGTTGGCGTAGTGCAGTCGTCCCTCGGTTCGTCGGCTTCCCGCGCGTAAGGAGCCAAGCGCCCGCGCCGCCAAGGAGCATTCCGCTCGCCGTGGCCGCTACGAATCCGCGCGTCTTCGTCGGCGTTACGTTTTCGAAAAGTAAAGGGCTCGCGAGTGCTGCGCCTGTCGCCGCACCGAGGCCGGCACCGAGGTCGACGAGAAGTACGCGAGAGGGCGAAACCTCGACGCAAGCGGCTAGCGCCCCGCCCGCGACCAAGCCCACGGCGGTGCCGTACCCGGCTCCGGTGTAAGGGGAGCGCGTCTCGAGGTCGCCCGCGTGGAACAACTCGCCGAGTGCGCCCAGGCTGAGTCCGACAGCCGCTCCGGAGTGCACGAGTACGGCGTCTCCTTCATCCGCTTTGCCGCGTGTGAGCGAGAACGTTGCGAGGCTTAGGCCGAGAAGGCCACCGCCTACGCCCCACGCGTATCTATCCGTCAACGGTTGGACCCGCCTTCCGTTTGCGACGGCTAGGCCGGCGGCAGCTCCCCACCACGCGGCGCTCGAGAGCGTCCAGGCGTCGCCCGTCCCGACGTCCCACTCCTCGGCGACGAGCAGCGCCCCGCCGAGTCCGATGCCTGTGCCGAGCGTCAGAAGCGGATAGAGCAAGCGCGGATCTTCGGATCCGCTCGCGCGCTGGACGCTGAAGGCGGTGAAGGCTCCGAAGAGAGCCGCATTCACGGCAAGGACAGCGCGGCCCTGCGAACGAAGCGACGACATCACGCCGCTGTTGGCGGATTCTTGTGGCGTAGGTCCGGATTCTGTCGTCGCTCCTGTCGGCGTAGCGAGCAGATCGCGAAGCAGGACAAGCCCGCGCACCGAAAGGTCGAGAGCCGACACTTTCTCCACGCGGACGCGCAGCTGTTTGCCTTTTGGAGGCACGACCATCATGCGGAGCAGAAGAGTGTCGACGCCCCCGCGCTCGAGGCGTGCGCTTACGACCCACGTACCCGGGTCCGACGGAGCTCCCCGCGTGCCCGAGCGGCCCGCGCGTTCGACGAGATCGAGATCGCGTGTATGACCGAGCGTCGGGCCTGGGTCGGCGACGTCAAGCGTGAACCCAAAGTCTTGCACCGCGTCTCGTAGCGTCGCATCGAGCTCCCGCGCGAAGGCCGAAACGGCACCCTCTGATTCGGACGGTTTATGAACGGCGACTGGACCTGATTCGTCACCGAGGGGTGTGAGGGTTGGCCAAACGATGATGGTTTTGTCGGCGAGCGCACCGGGTTCCGCGGGAGCGGCCCTAGCGGAAGAAGGCGCAAGGGGCGTGTCGGCAAACGCGAGCGCGTTACGGCCACATGACGCGAATGACGCGAATGACGCGAATGACGCGACCCGAGTAACCCATCGAAGGATGCCACGACGAAGACCTAGAAAGCGTGGATCGAAACGTAACCGACACGGCCCCACGCTCATCGTGGCCGACGCTACCATTATCCGGAAGATCCGTCACATCGCGACAGTCGTCGAAGTCCGCGGCCGCGCGCCGCGATGTCCGTCTGTGCGCGGGCGTTCGCGGCGTTCAATGCGGCGCTCGCCATCGGGTTAGCGCCGCTTGGAGTCGTCCCTCGTCGCCCGTCGCGGACCCCGCGAGAGCGATGCGGACGGCGGCTACTGCGCACGCCGCGCGCGCGATGCCGCGTGACGCGACGCTTTCAGCGGCGAGCTCGCCAAGGGAGCCCGAGTCGGGCGCCGGCACGGAGAGGTTGGCGCGGGCGGTCGAAACTGTGCTCATGCGCGACCTCAACTCGTGCACGTGATCCGACGCCCGTTCACACGCCTCGAGCGAGCTTTTTACGGCCCTTGCGGAGTTTAGCTCGACCATCGCCTTCGCTTTTAGCGTGAGCGTGCGTTTTGCATCGATTCGTCGCCATGGCGGAGCGATGCCACCGTCCCTCGCGCTGTCTTCAACTGTGACATCTTCGGCTATCCAAACGTGCGAGGCTCCGAGTAAAGATTGCATAATGCACGCATGTGGCGAGGCACTGAATCGGTGTACGCCCGATGTCCATCGCATCGTCCCGCACGCCGTTGCGGCCCATTGCTCAACTCCGGGCGCTTCGGCGCTGCCGGGCATGCCGACGATGGCCCCTTCGGCGACGAGCGCGACGTCGCTCCCGCATGCGCGAACGCGGCCAGGGCCCTCGAACTTCATTTCGCGCCCTGTCTCGAGCGTGCGGACAGTGAAGGTCGACGCGGCCGGGAGGTCGATCCAACGCGTCGCGTCGGCCGATGCGGCGGGGCCACCGTCGGAGCTCATGACCTTGCAGGCTGGCCTTACGGTCTCGTTCGGAAACGGCAACGACTTCGGTGTCGGTGGCGATTCCGCTGTCGCACCTGCGTCAACGGCCGCACTTGGAGTGCTTCGACTTTTTGATGAGGCTCCGTTACAGCCGATCGTCCCGAGCGCGAACGCGGCGATACCCCACGCCGCAGAATCACGACACGTCCGCCCGCGCGTCATCGTGCTCATCCCCTTCGGTGCCGGCGTCACCGTTTGAAGAACGAGCCTCCGCGTTCGGCCCCGCCCTCGATCCCAGGGAAAATCTCGATTGAACCGTCTGTAACTTCATTCACGTCGGAAGCGCTCAGCTCTTGCTTCGCGTGCCGGAGTTCGCTCGACGTTTGGTCGAGTCGATCGGCCAGAACGCCGAGAAACTGCCAAAGCATCTTCACGGCGATTTCATGTTCATTGCGTAGAATCTCAAAAACATCGGCGCGCCGAATCACAATGAGCTGAGCGCCCCCGTCGGAGGTCGCGCTCGCGGAGCGTGGCACCGCACGAATGAGCGCCATTTCGCCGAAGTGCTCGCCCGCGCCGAGGCGCGTCAGGACTTCGCCGTCCCGCGAGATACTCACCTTTCCCGTTAATACGATAAAGAGCTCGTCACCCTTATCGCCTTCGCGAATCACCATTTGCTGGTCGTCGTAGGCGCGCACTTCGACCGACTGCATGACGCGCAGGAGCTCGCGATCGTCGAGACGCGAAAAAAGCGGCATCCGGCCGAGCACCTCACGCTTCAAGGCGAGCTGCTTCACGCGTTCGTCGTTATCGTTCGTCTCGCCGCCCAGGCGCACGAGGACTACCGTGATGTTGTCGCGCCCCCCGCGCATCTTCGCGAGGTCGACGAGCGCCTTGGTCACGGAGTCACCGTCGTCGCTGTTGTCGCCACCGACGTACGCGAGGAGCTCCTCGGTGGTCTCGAGGTAGCCCGTGAGCCCGTCACTCGCCAGGAGGAATTGGTCGCCGGGAAGCACCTCAATCATGAGCGTGTCGACCTCGACGCGCTCGTAGATACCGACCGCCCGAGTGATAGCGTTCTTGTGGCCTATGTTTTCGACTTGCTCGCGGGTGAGGCGACCGCGCTTGAGAAGCTCGTTGTAGACGGTGTGATCCTCCGTGACCTGTTGGACGGAGCCGCCTCGCGCCAAGTAAATGCGGCTGTCTCCGACGTGCGCGATGAACCCGCGCGCGCCGAGGACGATGAGCGCGCTCAACGTCGTCCCCATGCCGCGCTTTTCAGCGTCGGCCTGCGCCTCCTCGTGGATGCGGGCGCAGGCGCGAAGCACTGCGTGCTCCATCAACGCCAGAATGTCTTTGTTGGTTACCCGCGCGGACCCGCGCGCGCCGGCCATGAAATCCGCGAGCAACTCGCGTTCGCGTTTGATTTCCTCGTGAACGGTCCGGACGGCGATAGCGCTCGCGACTTCGCCGGCGGCATGACCGCCCATGCCGTCGGCGACGACGAAAAGCGACAGCTTCTTGTCGACGAGAAAGTTGTCTTCGTTGTGCTCGCGGACGTTGCCTACGTCGGTCGCGGCGAAGAAGTGAAGAGCATCCGTCAACACAGCTTGATCCTACCGCCTACTCGGCCTTTCGGACTCCCACGACAAAGTAGTCGGTATCGCCAAAGCAGTGCGAAGGAAGGCCTTTGTGCTCCTCGTAGATAAGAGCCACCTTGTGACCCGCGAGGGCATTGATTTCGTCGACGACCTTGTGCTCTTTGACGGTGAACGAGAACATTTGAGCCGGTTGGCCAGCAATATTCACCATCGCGAGGTCACCTTCGTTGGTCTTGCAGACCCAGCCCTTTTCCGAGACTTTCTGCACGAATCCGATGCGCTCGCCCTTCGAGAACGAAAACTTCAGCGCCGAGTAGGTGTAGACCGTCGTTCCGACGACCGTCAGGAGGACGCCGCCAACCCCGATCCGGATGAGCCACTTGCGCGCCGTTGTTTTCGCTTTATCGAGAGACATAGCGGGACTATCGCGGGGCCTTCAAGCGAGGTCAACTCGTTCCCGTGCGGTTCTTGTTTGAGCCAAAGAAGCGGCTTCAAAGCGCGCCAGCTCGCGTACGCCCGCGCAAGCTCGAGCGCACCGCGTGGCAAAACGTCGCGCATGCGACCGCGTCGATCCGGGTGGACCGAGCGTCCTAAGCTCCGCTTATGCCAAGTACGGTGTGTCAACCGGGAAATGGAGCGACACTCACGAATGGGTAACCGTTTCCACTTTGTTCGATGCGCTATCGGCCTCCTCTTGGTCGTCCTGACGGCTCGGTCTGAAGCGCGCGTCGCAGACACAGTTCCGGGAGCGAAAGCCTTTGAATCTAGGCTCTACGCGCCGTGTTGCTACAACGGAACGTTGGATACGCACGAATCGGAACTTGCCCGCGAGCTTCGAAAGGAAATCGAGTCGCGTCTTGATTCGCGCGAGTCGCTAAATTCGATTCACGCCGATTTGATAGCGCGATACGGCTACAAGGTGATAGCGGCACGAAGCGATAAGCCAGCGCAGGCTGTCGGGGTTGCGCTCCTGGCGCTCATGGTCCTCGTTGCGACAGGCCTCGCCTTTGCCCTTCGTCGTTGGCTAAGAGCGGGCCTCGTCGCTAAACGCCCGACGGAGGCTCGCTCCGCGTCCGACGTGTGCGAGGAGGACCCGCTTGACGCCCGTATCCGTGCTGAACTAGCCGAGCTGGACAGCTAGATCGTCTCGAAGTGAGCGACGTCGTTCGCTCGCTCTCCCGTCCTTGCCTGTCGCCCCCGAGGTTAGGCGCGCGTTGACGACGCTCTTCCGTGCGGGCACGTTACACCGAAGGTCATGGCGAACGAGATCGAGGGCGTGCTTGAAAATATCGCGGAAGCAGGCGAAGCCGACGCGTTAACACAGGCTTTCGCCACGGTGGACCGCATGAACCGTGAGGGGCGCATCCGTGAGCTCGTCCAGCTTTCAGAAGCGATTGAGAACGCAAAAGGCGCCCACGGTGCGCTGACGCTTCCGCACGAGACGGTGGCCGACCACATCGAAGAGGTGCTTGCGCTGACGCCCTGCAATCTCCGCGTCGCTGCTCTTTTTTCTCTGTTTGCAAACGATCGGGTGCGCAGTGTCGTGAAGCCGCTGTCTCGTTCGCAGCGGGCGCGCACACTCGCCTCGCAGCTCGCGTACGGTCAGCCGAAAGACGCGCTTCTGGCCGCCCTTCAGCGTGCTGAGGAGACGCAGGTTGAGGTACCCCACTATGAGGTCTTGGCGTGCTGGCTGCACGAGCTCCTGCTGCGCGGGGCGGTGCTCGATCAGGCGCCCGAGGCCAAGTCCTTTCACGCCGCGCTTTCGTCGCAAGGCCACCCGCTGGGTTCGCTCCCCCTCGCCCTGCTCGAGGCCGAACAAGAAGCACCCACGTACATGCCCATGTACGGTACAACTGCCATAGCCGACGCCGTGCAGTGCCTCGCGAACGGGTCAGCGTCGATGCGGACGCTGCCGCCTCCCGAAGGCCAAGCCCCGCCGCGTGCTACGCGACTCGACGACACCCTTGTCGAACAGCGTTTGATCGAGGCTGTCAGACCGTGGCTAAAAGCTGCTGGCTCCAACGGCAAGTCGGAAGCCAAAGTGTTTCGCCTTGACCCGCCTCTTGCGAACGGAGCGGCGGGACGCTGGCTGCTTCAAGCGCTGCCGCTTACGTGCGTGGAGAGCGTCGACGGTCTCCGCGCGGAGCGCTGTGAGGCCGAAGCGGTGTGGGGCGCGCTCTTCGCCGCGGCTGCGAACGGAGGGGCGTACTCGTCAGGTCTCGGTGGAGCGTACGGCAGGCGCGCCGCCTGGACCTCGCTCGGCGCCCTCGTGGACGCCTCCGCCGATGCCTCTCCCAGTGCGATAAACGTGCGCGCTCGCGCCTCCGCGTTTCTTATGTTTGGAGCTGCCGCAGGCGCTTGGTGGAACGACGTCGCGTGGGATATCGGAGCGCTCGCTCTGCGCGAGGGAGGTGCGTCGGTGGCCGTGCTCGCGGCTTCGGACGTCGACTAGCGTGCGCGCCCAGTGAGCCGAGTCGTCGAGCGCGAAGTGTGCTAAATCTTGGGCCATGAGCGAGGTAACGGCATTTGAAGGCGTAAAGGGCCTGCCGCCGGTTGACGTCCACGAATACGGCGGAAAAAAGGAGGGCGTGAAGCAGGCTGTCAACCGCCGCCTCTTCATGCAGCTGCTTGTGTTCCGGGTGCCGCCGCACGTGGGTGTCGGCGCTGACGCAAAGGGGTCTCCTGCCGCCGTAGGCGCTGAACTCGTGAGCCTATTGAGGTCGCGAAAGGTCCCCGGCGTCGTTTACGCTGACACGATGGACCCGCGAAGTCTGGCTTTGCTCTCCTGGGGCGAAGATCCCGCGGACTTCGTCCGAAACGTGCGTCCTCTTTTCGCAGAGGCTCCGCTCTCGAACGTTGAGCTGCGTGACGACTTCGGCATGCTCGGCCGCACCTACTCGACGGGCCATGAACCTGAGCTCGAGTGGTCACTTCTGGAACGACCTATCGAGAACGTAACCAAGGAGTCCACGCCTTGGCACGTTTGGTATCCACTCCGCCGTAAAGGCCATTTTGCAAAAGTCGAACCGCTCGACCAAAGCCACATCATGCGCGAACACGCCGCGCTTGGCATTGCCTACGGCCAGCAGGACCTCGCCACCGACGTTCGCCTCGCGTGTCACGGGATCGACGCGGGGGACAACGAGTTCGTGATCGGCCTGGTCGGCAAAGACCTCCATCCGCTTTCGCACCTTGTGCAGGCGATGCGTAAAACGCGTCAGACAAGTGAATTTATCGAAAAGATGGGTCCTTTCTTCGTGGGTTACGTGCTCGGCTCGACCCGCGGCCAGTAACCTCGGTAAGGGTTTTCGTCCGATGGCTTCTGCGAAACGAAAGCGCGCCCCGAAAGAGTCTCCGAATCGACCGGACGACGTCCCGGACGCGGCTCGCTGGAATGCCCATGAAGAAATGTGGGCGGCAGGCTGGTCGGAAAACGGCAAACGAACCGGACCGTGGACTTTCTACTTCGCGGACGGCGGCGTCGCAGGTCACGCGAATTACGTCGGGGGCCTTCGCGATGGCGTAGCGGTGTGGTTCCACAGGAACAAGAGCGCCGACTTGCGAGAGCAAAGCACCTACGTCGGTGGCAAGTTTCACGGCAAGCGAATATGGCAGCGTTCCCGCAAAGGTAAGACTCCCGGTTTCGAGTGGTTCGACAAGCTCGGCGCCGGTACGTGGCGCTACGAAGTGCCCCATTGGAGCGGCGCGGGCCAACCGCGCTGGGCGGCGTTCTATGGCAAGTTGGGTACGGAAGCGCAGGTGCCTTGCACGGCCGAAGGTCGTTCCGTGGAGCTTGGTGAGCATCTCGAAAAGCTAGAGCCTCAAACTGTTCTCATCCTCGTCGAGGAGTCGTTTATCGATTGCGAGGAGCGGGAGGTTCACGACGGCTCTCTCGCGCGCATCGGGCGCGGAGCGAAAACGATACGCGGAAGATATCTCTACATGGGTCGCACGGCCGAAGACGTCTACGAACTTCACTTTATGTATGACGACACGCAAGGTGCGTCGCTAACGGCTGAGTACATGGTTGACGCAAACGAGCTTTCGCGGGCATTCACGCTCGCCGTGGATTATTACCCAGCCGCGCGGCTCGTCTTCGACACTCCGCGCAAGCGCTGAGCGCCATGGCTTTCTGGAGTGGTTGGTTCGCGGTGTTCTTGATCGCTTTCGCCGCGGCCGTTCCACTCCGTGCTCGCCTTTGGGGCGGGCGTCGCGCAGTGCCGTCGTCACCGGCCATACGCATGCACGTCGTTCTCGGCCTGACGACGTCAGCCGTCGCATTTTTGCATACGATTTTGGTCATTCCCGCGCTCGGGTCGCCTGCGGCGATTGGAAGCGGGCCTATGGCGATAGCGCCTGCGGGCTTGGCTTTTTTTCTGATCGTCGCGCATGCTGGCTTGGGCTTGCAGCTCCGCGATGAGCGCTTGAGAACGCGAGCGAAAACACGTCGTTCTCATGCGACGACGGCGTTCGCGATTACGGTTGCCGTGGTCATTCATATTGTCACCTTGGAGCAGGCCCGTCCGTGAAAGGTGCTCTCTGCCCAGGCAAGTCTTAGCGAGGGTTGCCGCCGCTGACTTCGAAGTTGGCGATCGCGTTGTCGCCATAGGTAGGGAGATCGCCGTTTGATGTCGCAAAAAGCTGCGCGTCCATGATGGCCTTCGTGATCTCTACTCCGACGCGAACATGCGACTGCGCGAGCTGCGAAGGCCAATGGAGGAACACTCGTGGAACCGCGTTCAGGTCTCTCGTCAGGCGGACCTTGACCTCGTTCACCGAGCCCTCAATGGCTGGACTCGCGCGTAGCAACGCGATGTCCTTCCGCGGATGACTCATGAGATATCCGGTTACGTACGTCACATTGTTGCAAAGGTAAGTGTTGCTCGTCCTCGGAAACGCGGAGAGCTTGACCCCCGTAAGGGTGTCACTCAACGTTGCCCGACCATCACGGTCGCCCGCATGCGTGGTGACGATGGTCCGTGCGGCTCCCTCGACCGCGCGCCACGACAGGAGATTCGGGCGAGCGCTTTCCTCGGGGGCGGCATCCTCGATGAGCGGAGTTTCACTACGGCCATTGTTCGTGAGCGGATGAAGCGCTTGCGACCCGTCGTCGAGTCGTGCGGCACTGTTTACAGAGCCGAGCTCGATCCAAAGCGGTTGACGGGCGTCGGCCGCGCCGTTCATCAAGACGAACGATGGATGGAAGGCCTCCATCTCTTTTGCGATGAGAATGGCGGCAAGGTCCCACGTAACGGGAAGGATCATCGCGCACACGTCGACCAGCCCCACATGCGCGAGTGAGAGCGTGGCCGTGCCTACGCTGACTTGATTGCCGGGGGGGTCCACCACGCCTGGTGCCGAAGCGCGTGTTTCAGGGTATCGCGCGGTCGGCACGACTTCGCTCACGATGCGTCCCGTGGGGTTGTCGTGGATGTTCATGAACCGACCAAAGCCCGTGAGCAGTACGCGCGGCCGTCCATTCGCCGTCGGCCCACACCGCGCGGTGTAGCTGGTTGCGAAGGTGACGTTCGCGTCGTACTGCCTTCGCGCGACCGGTGCGCTCGTATCGACGGTAACGGCGTCCGACGTCCGTGTGACGTCGTCGCCTTGGCTCGCGGGCTCGCTAGCGCACGCCGTCAGCGACAGTCCGAGTGCGAGTCCAAGCCGACGGTCACGCGAGCGAAGCCAAAGCGTCGGAGATTGCATCAAACTCACGAGGTGCAAGAACGGCACCGGTGTGTGGCCTTGTGGTTCGCGGCGCGTAAACCCTGTTTTAGACGCGTTTTAACGCCAACGCTCGGGGCCACCGTGGATCGTCTGGGG
The DNA here is from genome assembly GCA_025353725.1 of Polyangiaceae bacterium. GTDB lineage: Bacteria > Myxococcota_A > Polyangia > Polyangiales > Polyangiaceae > Labilithrix. The sequence goes on from JANXOF010000045.1 coordinate 24,814, forward strand.
CACCTGATGCCCACGGCGCCCGCAGGCGTGAGGCTTCGAGCGGAGCCGCTTCAATTGGACTGGCGATCGGTGGTCGTCTCGCTGCCGAAAATGTCGTCCCAGCCTTCGCGATACGCTTTGCTCGAAACTTTGGCAGGCCCTTTTTGGGGGAGACGAGGAGCGAAGCTCTCTTTGACATCGCAGACGCGCGGATTGCCCTCGCGCGGAGCAAGCGTCAGGACCTCGCCAGCGATCGGGCGACCCTCCGCGAGGGGTCTCAACTCGCCGATCTCAATCCGCTCCTGACGCGCGCGAAGCACGTGAACACCGCCACCGTCCGCGGTCCGCGGTCCGAGAAGTACGACGTCAGGCCCGCGCGGACGTTCCGAGGCGTCGACGTTCGCCGTCGTGTTCGTATCCGAGGCGGGTGTATCCGAAACGGGCTTAGCGCTCGCCGCTTGGGCTGCTGGGCTGCTCGAAGGAGAGGAAGCGCTCGGGCTCGGGGGTGGAGTCTTCGCAGGGGCATCGAGCATCCCTTCGGTATAGCGCGCGCTTCGACTTAGTGCGTGTCGATGTGGCCGCAAAGCGGATCGAACTTGTAAAGGCAGGGATTCCCGTCGGGTTCGTGGGCGCGTGGTGGCTTCGTCGGCGTCGTTGTAGGACGTGGATTGGCGGTCGCGTGCGCCGGTGCGGCCATCAGCGGGGATTTCAGTACAGGAGGCTCGTCGGGTGCCTTCTGCGTACGCCTTTCGAGCTCAGCGACAACGTCGCGTTGTCTGTCTACCCTCTCAGCGAGCCCCTCTGCGCGCTCGCGCTCGCTTACGACCTCCCGTTTTGCCTCAGCTATTTTGCTCTGACTGGCCGGTGCTGAGACCGAGAAGTACACGATGAGGCACCCACCGAGCGCAAGTGCCGCGCCACCAAACGCACTTCCGATGAGGCTACCGTAGGCGCTGGGGTGAGCCACGTGCACCGCGCGTATTCGCTCGAGTTCGACCTCATGGCGTCGCGAAAATTCGGCTTCGTCGGCTCGCGTCCGAGCTTCGACGGAAATGCGCGCTTGCTCCACGAGTGCACGCTGTAGCGCGTCGCGACGCGCCTCGTTTTCGTTCGCTTGACGCAGGGCGCGCGCGAGGTCTTCTCCCTCGATGCGAGTCCGTGCGGCGGCTGCGTCCCGTGCGGCGCTCAAGGCCTTGGCGCGCAGTTCTGCTTCCTCCTCGATACGCTCGGCTTCGAGTCGCCTCAATTCTCCAAGAGAAAAACTTACGCTCTCATCGCGCACCTCGGGGCAGCTTTTCATGGACACCTCGGCGTCTACGACACGCCGCGCCCGTAGAGTTTTGGTCGAACGTTACGGTTTGGGCGAAGGCTGCGCGGCTCGGCGCGGCCTCAGCGGAGTGTGCGATGGTGACTCGCAGCCGCAGCCACACGCATTTTGAAACGAGCGGGTGTCAGGCGTGCACGTATACCGAACGGTTTCGCACGTTTCGGGCGTGCCGTAATAGATACGCCAAGGTTCGGCCTCGGGATCGCAAGCGCACACCCTGGTCGTACAAACGACGGCTCCCGTCGCCATGCAGCCGCAGGTGTTGCAATCGTCATTCGCTCGAAATGTATCGCCCGGTCGGTAGGTCGCGCCATTGTAGCTACAGGTAATAGGCGCCGATGATTTGACCGACAGCGTGACAGTGAATGTCGCCTCGAGCAATTGGTAGTCCCGAAACACAATACGGAACGGACTTAGAGGGCTGCCAGAAGGAACCTTGTAAACCACTTTCGCATCGGTCGTTCCGCTGGACGAGTCGTCATTCGTCGCCAAGATGTCGTTGCCTGCGGTCGTAATCCAAGCGATGGCGTCACCGTTGATCGAGGTGACGTCAGCCGTGACTTCATCGCCGCCCTTTGCAAGAAAACCGTAGGCCTGGAAGCGCGGTGGATTCCGGTAGGCGCGCGTCTTCGTCTCGCCGCTCGCGATGGGTCCTAGATAAAAAGGAGGAGCAAGGCGAAGCTCGCTGACGGAAGTGCCTGTCCCGCGATCGTTAGGGGTTTGAACGCCGGAAGTCTCCTCTGTCGCGCCCGCTCCCTCCGAAGCCGCGCAGCCCTGGGAGCCTACGCTACCCACAACCGTACTTACGAAAGTGATCACGTGAGCGAGGGCCACCCCGCGGCTTGAGGCTAACGCTGAACTCAAACTGTTCACGCCGGCACGGGCCCCGGAGCTCGTGCGACAGGCAATTCGTAATGCACGTAATGCACGTAATGACATGGTTCGTGAGTTCCCCTACGACGACTACGTTGCACTGGCCGTGGCTGAATCAGGCGTCCCGTCACTCGCCCGCGCGGCTTAGCCCCGCAACTTAGAACGGTCAAGTACGACTCACGAACTTCGTTAGTCGCCACATGAGAACTGAACCGACAGAAGGGAGAGTTTGCTCAATGACACTAAGCGTCATTGAGCGATAGTGGGCGCGAATTTCTTCAAGAAACTTGCCACTAAAGGCAAAAAGATGTCAGGCGCCCACGTTGTCCTACTTCTGCGTTTTGGTATCGAATTCGCGCGCCCTTTCCCGAGCGCAATGCGTTGTCTCGTCGACGCTCTAGAGGTTTCCAGAGAAGAGACCCTTCGCTCACCCGAAACCGAGGGTAAGCTGCGGGCTCTATGACGTTCCATCGCGCGGATCTTGCCGCGCCGCTCGCTTCCCCTGCACTCGCACTCGCACTTTCATTCGGGTTGCTTTTTGCGGCGACCGCTTTGTCTTGTCGCTCAAGCAAGAACGAAGCTCACGCTGCGCGTGCGGCCCACCCTGCCGCGAGCGGGGGGCCGCTCGAACGTTACTTTCCTCTCGCCGACGGACATCTCTACAACTACGTCACCACGGACGGAGCCGACACCGGCATGCTGGTGGCTACCGTTCATCGGGTGGACGCCGCGCACGGCGAGCTTCGTCTCTCGAATGCAACACGGCGCTTTGTGCTCACGACCGACGGCGTGGCCTACGAATCCGGCGCGTTTATTCTTAAAATGCCGCTCACTGTGGGGACTTCATGGGTAGGCGAGCACGGCGGCACGACCCGAATTACGGAAGTGAATGCCTCGAAACACGTGCAAGCCGGTAGTTACGACGCGTGCGTCGAAACTGTCGAGGAGGGTGGGCGGCCCGCAGGGTCAACGTACTCTTCGTCGTACTGTGAGGGCGTAGGCATGGTCCTTCTCCGTGTTCAGGCCGGGGGACGTGAGGCCAAGGCCGAGCTGAAGAGCTATGGGTTACCGGTAAGGATTGACTAGTCGAGCTTGCTCGGAGGCGACGGCCGACGGCCCAAGCCGATTTTCGTGTGGGAGGAGTACTTACGGAGGTCAGCCCATCGCGTTTGGTTCGCTCGAGGCCGCCGCAGGCGGCGCACGATCGGCGGAGTTGACCCCGCGTCGTCGCCGCTTGGGCGGGTTCGCGCGTTCAACGCTGGGCAATCAGGGGTCCCGGCCAGTAAGCTCGCGCGGGAGATGACTTGCTCGCTCAATCGCGCATCCCCCGTGCGCCTCCGAATGCGCCGCGGGAGGCGCTTCGGTATCCGCATCCGCCTCGGCATCGGCCTCGGTGGGGTCTTCGCCTGCGCCTTTGGGATTGTTCTCGGCGGTTGCTCACCCAAGGCTGGGGCGAGCTGTAAGATCGAAACCAAGGAAAGCTGCGTCTCCGAGAAGCAGGCGCTCGTCTGTCACGATGGCGCCTGGGAAGAGATGTCGTGTCGTGGGGCGATGGGGTGCACGAAGAGCGGTACCGAAAACATCTGCGACCAGTCGGTCGCCGAGGAGAAAGACGTCTGCAATCTCGTGAGCGACTTCGTTTGCAGCGGCGACAAGAAGAGCATGCTCGAGTGCACGAAAAACCGCTGGTCTTTCGTCCAACACTGCTTCGGTGATAGGGCCTGTTCGATCGATCAGAAGAAGGTGACGTGCGATAACAGTGTGTCGAACGTGGCTGACGCGTGTCGTGAAGAAGACGACTACGCATGCTCCCCGGACAAGAAAAACGCTCTTGTATGCAGGAGTGGCAAGTTTGTCGTTGCGAGCCATTGTAAGGGTAAGAATGCGTGCCGCGTGACCGGCGATAAGAGCGCAGGTTTCAAAGTCGAATGTGATGACTCCATCGCGATGCAAGGCGACCCTTGCGACAAGGAGGGGCACTTTGCGTGCGCCCCGGATGAGAAGCAGATTGTGAAATGTGTCGGGAAGAAGTTCGTGGCCGACGATAAGTGCAAAGCGAAAGAAAAATGCGCGGTCAAAGGCGAACTCGTCGGCTGCTACTGACCGGCGCGTAGGAATGCGGTCGCGAGGCGCCGTGTGGCATTGTCGATACGGCGCGCGACAACCTCACACGGGCGAGCGGGGCTGTTCGATCGTGCGGAAACGCTATCCCGCCGCGAGGCGCTCGGTTAGCTGCATCTCGAGACCCTCGATGGCCTTCGTGAAGCCCTTCACACCTTCATCAAGCTTGTCGTTGGCCATGCGATCCTCTTCGTGGGCCTTTCGAAATGCCGCCTCATTCATCACAATTCTAGGCAAATCCATGGCCACCGCCGACTGCGCATCGAGCTTTCGTGGCAGCGGTGCCTCCATCTTCTCGAGATCCGCGAGAAGGTTGGGCGCGATGGTGAGGAGGTCGCATCCCGCAAGTTCAATAATCTCGCCGACGTTGCGGAAACTCGCCCCCATGACCTCGGTCTTGTGGCCATACTTTTTAAAGTAGTTGTAGATTTTAGTGACGGATACAACGCCTGGATCTTCCGCGGGCGCATACCCCTCTTTCCTCGTCGACTTCTTGTACCAATCAAGGATTCGACCCACGAACGGCGAGATCAGCGTGACGCGCGCATCTGCACACGCTACCGCTTGGTGCATCCCAAAAAGAAGCGTAAGGTTGCAGTGAATACCCTCTCGCTCAAGGATCTCCGCCGCCCTGATTCCCTCCCACGAAGAGGCGAGCTTGATAAGAATTCGTTCTTTCCTTACGCCAGCGCCCTCGTACATCGCAATCAGCAATCGTGCCTTCTCGATCGACGCCTGCGTATCGTAGGAGAGTCTTGCATCGACCTCCGTGGACACGCGGCCCGGAATGATTTGAAGAATCTTCAAGCCGAATTCGACCGAAAGCCTGTCGATCGCGTGTTTCACGACGTCTGCGTTGCTGCCGGTAGGCGCCGCGCTTCGAGCCCAAGCGAGGGCGTCGTCAACGAGTTTTGCGTAGGCTGGCATCACGGCCGCGGCGGCGATGAGCGACGGGTTGGTCGTCGCGTCGCGCGGCGTGAACTTTTCGATCGCGTTAATGTCGCCCGTATCGGAGACAACAACCGTCATGTCCTTGAGTTGATCGAGAAGATTTCGAGCCATGACTTCACTCCTACCTAGCGCGCTAAAACGAGCGCCCCTTGGTGTTAGCGCCGCGCCTCGCCGCATGTCGAGACAATCCGGCGAACGGGACGATCTGCCACTCGTCGCTCACGCGAGGGTAGGGGACGATGAGGCTTCAACGCGCCGTTTTGGCGTACGGCTCGACGCTTGCTGATCTACGGTCATGCCGATGTCGAAGCGGTGGGTGCCTGTGGCGTGCGTGCTTCTTGTCGCCTTTGCGACCTCCGGCGGCGCGAACGCGGCCAATACGTCGATTGCCCTCGGTGACATCGCGGTTCCTCCGTCGACTTCGGGCGTCGACCGTGAGGCTCTTCGAGGCGCAGCCGAGGGCGAGCTTGGTGGCGTTGACCCTACGAAGCTCCGTGCACTCCGGAAAAACGGGTCGTCTTGGTCTCCGTCGCGATGGTGTTTGCGGAGCGTTCGCCGTTTGCATGCACGATCAACGCGATGCTCCACGACGCGAAAACAGGCACCATGATCGCGGTCCTCGAGGGCCGCGCCAAGTCGGAAGGCTACGCGAACGATGAGCTTCGAGCTCGCGTACTGCGCGCGGCACTGAAAAGCGCGCTGAGTCAAATTCCCGCAGCGCTCGCTGCGAACTAGACTGCACTATGCAATCAACACCCAAACGCACGCCGCGGTGATACTCCGGTAGGTATGGTTGATTCGAAAGGGCGTGAGGGCCAACGCTGCCGCATCGACACGGACAGCATGGGAGACGTCGAGGTCGCGGCTGATAAGTTCTGGGGCGCTCAAACACAGCGCAGTCTCCAAAACTTCAAAATTGGCCACCATCGTTTTGGCCGCCCCGTGATTCGTGCGCTGGGCATCGTCAAAAAGGCGGCGGCGCTCGTGAATGGTGAACTAGGGACGCTCTCTCCTCAATGCGCTACCTGGATTGCGGAGGCGGCGGGCAAAGTTGAGGCGGGCGAACTCGACGCGCACTTTCCGCTTGTCGTTTGGCAAACAGGGAGCGGCACACAGACGAACATGAATGCGAATGAAGTGATCGCGAACGTCGCCAATGAACTCGCGGGAGTGCCGCTCGGAAGCGGCGCGAAGAGGCCGGTTCATCCCAACGATCACGTAAACTTGTCGCAGTCTTCGAATGATGTGTTTCCGACGGTGATGCATATCGCCGCCGCGACGCAATTGAGTGAGCGCTTGCTTCCCGCCGTCGCGCGCTTGCGTGCTGCGACCTCCGAGAAAAGTGATGCGTTTGCAGATATCGTCAAGATCGGGCGCACGCACCTCATGGACGCCACGCCTCTTACGCTAGGCCAGGAACTGAGCGGGTGGGCGTCACAGCTCGCGTTCGCGGAGCGAAAGCTCACGCAAACAGTCGACGACTTGATGGACTTGGCGCTCGGCGGCACGGCGGTCGGCACAGGCTTCGGCGCGCCCGCAGAATGGCCCGAGCTCATCGCCTCGAAGGTTCGCGAGCTCACAGGCCTTCCGTTTCGCACGTCACCGAACAAGTTTGCCGCGCTTGGCGGGCACGAAGCCATCGTGGCGGCGAGCGCGGCGACGCGAATTCTTGCGGTGGTGTGCATGAAGATAGGTAATGACGTTCGCCTTCTCGCGAGTGGGCCGCGCTCGGGTTTTGGTGAGATCACCTTGCCGGCGAACGAACCGGGTAGCTCGATGATGCCAGGGAAAGTGAACCCCACGCAAACGGAGGCGCTTACGATGGTCTGCGCCCAGGTGATGGGTAACGACACCGCCATCGGCATTGCGGGCGCCGGAGGGCACCTCGAGCTCAATGTGTACAAGCCGATGCTTATTCACAACCTTCTTGAAAGTGTCGATCTATTGGCCGACGCGTGTGACAGTTTTCGTGACCACTGCGTCCTGGGTATCGAGCCAAACCGCGAGGTCATTGCGCGCCACCTATCCCAGTCGCTAATGCTGGTGACGGCGCTTGTTCCGCGGCTCGGCTACGACCGATCGGCGGCGATAGCGAAGCGAGCGTATGAACACAACCTCACGTTGAGGGAGGCTGCGGTAGCGTCAGGATTTTTGACGTCCGAGGAGTTCGACGCCGACGTGCGACCTTCCGAGATGGTGGGGCCTCGCCCCGCTCCGCACCCGTGATGCCCGGACGTCGCCGTAAAAGCGTGAGTCTCCTTTTCGTGGTGGTCGCCGGGCCGAGGGCACGCCTATATTCGCGGCATGACGTCCAAGAACTCGTTCGGTAGCCAGGCGACGCTGCAGGTCGGTCTCAACGCGTACACAATCTACCGTCTCGACGCCGTTTATCGGACGCATCCGGCGGCGGCGAAGTTGCCCTTCTCGCTGAAGATCCTGCTCGAGAACCTCCTTCGCACGGAAGACGGCGTGTCGGTCGACGCCGATGACATCCGCGCCGTCGCGACATGGGACGCGGCGGCCGAACCGACGCAAGAAATCGCGTTCACGCCGAGTCGTGTGCTTTTGCAGGACTTCACGGGCGTGCCCGCGGTGGTCGATCTCGCGGCGATGCGTGACGCGATGAAACGCATGGGCGGCGACCCGCGTAAGATAAATCCGCTTCAGCCTGTCGAGCTCGTGATCGACCATTCGGTCCAGGTCGACGACTACGGCAGCAAAAGCTCGCTCGACAAGAACGGTGAACTCGAGTTCCAACGGAACCAAGAGCGCTATCGTTTCCTCAAATGGGGGCAGCAGGGGTTTCGGAACTTCAAGGCCGTGCCACCCGATACGGGTATTGTACACCAGGTAAATCTTGAATTCCTAGCGCGGGTGGTCATGACCGCGCCAGCGCAGTTCGGTGCGGTGCCGCTCGCGTATCCCGACACCGTTGTCGGAACCGATTCGCACACGACGATGATCAACGGCGTTGGCGTTTTAGGCTGGGGCGTCGGCGGCATCGAGGCCGAAGCTGCGATGCTCGGGCAGCCCGTAAGCATGCTGCTCCCGCACGTTATCGGCGTTCGACTCTCGGGTAGTCTGCCAGAGGGAACGACGGCAACCGACCTCGTGTTGACGGTCACGCAGCTGCTGCGCGCGCGCGGAGTCGTCGGAAAGTTTGTTGAGTTTTTCGGACCTGGGCTCGCGCAACTTCCGCTCGCGGACCGCGCGACCATCGCGAATATGGCGCCCGAGTACGGCGCCACGTGTGGCATTTTTCCGATCGACGCCGAGACGCTTCGCTACCTTCAGTTTACCGGGCGCTCAGACGTCCAGCTCGAGCTGGTCGAAGCTTACGCCAAAGCTCAGGGGCTTTGGGTCGACGCGACTTCGCCCGACCCGACCTATACGGCGACTGTGTCCCTTGACCTCGGCACGGTCGAGCCGAGCTTGGCCGGGCCCGCGCGCCCACAGGATCGCGTCACCGTTCCGGGCGTGAAGGTCTCGTACGCCGCCGCCGTCGCCGCTCACCACGCACGCGCGAAAGCACCAAAAAAGAAGGTCGTTGCTCTTCTCGCCGACGCCGGGATCCCGTCGCCGACCTCGGACGAGGTGGCTGCGGCCAAGCAGGTTCACGACGGGAGCGTCGTCATCGCCGCGATTACCAGTTGCACGAATACGTCAAACCCGTCCGTTCTGATGGCGGCTGGGTTACTCGCTAAAAAGGCTGTTGAAAAAGGGCTCACGTCGAAACCCTGGGTCAAGACGAGTATCGGTCCAGGTTCGAAGGTCGTGACCGAGTACCTCGAGGCCGCAGGGCTCCTGCTCTATCTCGAGAAGTTAAACTTCTTCGTCGTTGGCTATGGTTGCACCACGTGTATCGGAAACAGCGGCCCGCTTCCTTCCGCTATCTCCCATGAGATCGAGGACCGCGATTTGTTCGTGGTCTCCGTGCTCTCCGGGAATCGTAACTTCGAGGGGCGCGTGCACGCCGAGGTTCGCGCGAACTACTTGGCCTCACCGCCGCTTGTCGTAGCTTATGCCATTGCAGGTACGGCGAACATTGACCTCACGACGGAACCACTCGGCGCCGGCACCGACGGAAAGCCCGTTTTCCTGAGGGACATCTGGCCCACGCAACGTGAAGTTGCGGAGTACATGGAAAAGTGTGTCACGCCGGCGATGTTCAAGAGCGTGTACGCCGACGTTTATGCCGGAGATGCGCAGTGGCAGTCGCTCGTCGTCCCTGAGGGGGACCTGTACGCGTGGGAGCCGGGCAGCACCTATGTGAAAAACCCGCCGTATTTCGATGGGATGACGGAGGCTCCAGTTCCTGTCGACTCTGTGCGTAATGCACGCGTACTTGCCGTCCTCGGCGACAGCATCACTACGGATCACATCTCCCCAGCAGGCTCGATCAAGGTCGATGGCGCCGCAGGGAAGTACCTCCTCGACCATGGCGTAAAGAAGGAGGACTTCAACTCCTACGGCTCGCGCCGCGGCAATCACGAGGTGATGGTGCGCGGTACGTTCGCGAATGTCCGGTTACGTAACCAACTCGCGCCGGGCACGGAAGGCGGATTCACAAAGCACATGCCCTCTGGCGAGATCATGAGCATTTTTGACGCTTCTGAGCGCTACATCAACGAAGGAGTCGCGCTCTTCGTCATCGCCGGAAAGGAATACGGCTCAGGATCGTCGCGTGACTGGGCGGCGAAGGGCCCAAAGCTCCTTGGGGTGCGTGCCGTTCTCGCCGAGAGTTACGAGCGAATCCATCGGTCGAACCTGGTAGGGATGGGAATTTTGCCTCTGCAATTCAACCTCGGTGATACGTGCCTTTCGCTTGGGCTTACGGGGGAGGAGACGTTCGACGTCGAGGGGCTCGCCGAGCTGCTCGAGGCGGACTTTAGAGGCGGCCGTGATGTGACGGTCAAAGCGAAGTCCAAAGACGGCACGACGAAAGAGCTTCGCGCGCGAGTTCGTATCGATACGCCCCAAGAAGTACTCTACTACAAGCACGGAGGAATTCTTCCGTACGTCCTTCGGTCCTTGCTAGCGCAATCGTGAAAAGGTCCAATTAGCGCTCCTACTTTTAGTTCCTATCGACAAAACCAACAGAAGAGACAGACCATGAGTGAGCTCACGATCGAGGATATGAAGACGGGCGCTGGCGCCGAGGCCGTGGCGGGGAAGCAGGTTACCGTGCATTACGTGGGCACCCTGACCGACGGTAAGAAGTTCGACAGCTCGCGAGATCGAGGCGAGGGATTTGGCTTTGCCCTCGGTCGCGGCCAGGTGATTCAGGGGTGGGACCAGGGCGTCGCCGGGATGAAAATCGGGGGCGTACGCAAGCTCACGATTCCTCCCGCGCTGGCTTACGGTGAGCGAGGGTTTCCGCCCGTCATTCCGCCGGGGGCCACGCTCGTCTTCGAGGTCGAGCTGCTCCGGGTCGACTGAGCCGGGACGAAAACAACTTACACGACGCCATTCGTCGTGCGGTGTCGGTCTCGCTCGAGGCACGTAGATGGGGAACGAAGAAGCGAGTCGTGATGGCTCGCGAGGATGCCGTCGCGTACCCTTTCTTCATCCCCATGCGCCTTCACTTTATTGCCTGCGGTGCTCTCCTCTCTTCCACTGCGTTTTTCGGGCTCGGAGCCTGCGGTTCCGCGAAAGAGGTGCCCGGCCTAACGGCGACGACTGACGGCGGCAAGCGCACCGATGCGACCACGCCAGGCACGCCTCTTGAACCAACGACCTTGACGGATGGCGGCGAAGGCGATGGCGGCAATTCTGGTGGTGGTCGGGTGTACGCTCACACGACGGATACACTTTACTTCTACGAGCCGGTCGGCGGGGTACTCACGCAGCGCGGTAAGTTTGCGCCCACGCGTGATGCAACCGAACGCTTCGTCGACCTTGCCGTGGACCGAACCGGCGCGATGTTTGCGACCAGCTGGTTGTATTCTGGAGAAGATGTGTCCCAGACCCGCTTTGTCTCGGTCGACCCGATGACTGCGAAATGTACTGAAATCGCAGTTCGGACGCCGACGGAATCGTATTATCCGAACAGCTTATCGTTTGTTCCTGCAGGTACAGTCGACGCAACCAAGGAGACGCTTGTCGGATACTCGTCGTCGCGGACTAATCCGGTTAATACAGACTATGTACGTATCGACGTCGTCACGGGTGCAATGACCCAAATAGGGTCACTCAATGGATCCGTAGACGGTGTTCAGTACGAAGCCTCTGGAGATATGGTTTCAATCATCGCAGATAGTAATAAAGCCTATCTTACGGTTCACGAACTTGGCGTAGCGACGGCTACCGATAAACTCGCGACCGTAGACCCGAAAACGGGCAAAATTCTTACGATCGTCGGTGACACCGGGCAAGAGCGTATTTACGGACTCGGTTATTGGGCAGGGAAAGGCTACGGTTTCAACGTTAGCGGAACCATCCTCGAAATTAATATGCAGACGGGCAGTTCAAAGGTTTTGAAGACGGCATCGGGGCAAGGCGGCATCAACGTTCTTTGGTTCGGAGCGGGCGCCACCACGCAGGCTCCCGTTCGCTAAGCTCGGGCCGCGAATGCGCCGTTATCATCATTGAAAGCGAGACTCGGCTTTCGCCGTGTTTCTATTGAAACTGCTTCGTGCCTGCGACCACGCGTCCACTCACGACCGCGGGCAGCGTCTCTTCAACGACCTGCCCGTCCGTGGCGGTGACGCGAAGCGACAGTCCGTTTCGTTGCTCGCCGACGCCTTGCGACTCAACGAAGTAATTGTAGTCGGTGCGTGGCATCGAGACGTAGGTCCCGTTTCTCGAGTATTCCACCTTCGCGATCGGGAGTCGGTGGTCGCGGATTTGAATGGCTGTCCAAAAACTGGAGCTTCCCTCCTTGAATCGGTAGGACATGGCGCCGCTGACGTCGCATCGAGCGACTTTGTACGTGATAGCAACGCGTCCGTCCCTGGGCTCCGCAACCTTGGCGAAGGCCTCGGCGCTTAAATCGATTTGATTGCCATCGCAACCGGGGCAACTGTCGACCACGCGCACCTTGAGGCGTCCCTTCGGGCCCACCACGTCGAGGCATGAGCCACATGCCGCGGCGGTCGCGTATTCGCCGAGGTTCATGGCGGCCACCTGGACGTCGGGCCCGATACCGAACCCACATGCGACCTCCGCGCCGCCGGAGTAGTCGTAAAACGTCGCGACGCCTGCCTTTGGCGACGTGGGCAAAGAGAGCTGCTCCGTGCTTGAGGGTGCGTCGTCGGCGTTGCAACCCACTGCGGCGAGGACCCCCACCACGAGAAAACTTACATAACCGGTGAGGCCACCTAGGTGCTCGCGGGTACTCGAACTGTGCTTCACGCGGCAGAGTATAGCGTCGAGGTGGTTCTCCACGCGAACTCGCACGAGGCACCTCGAAACTTTCGGCTACAGACACTCCAGTTTGTATTTCTTCCGCCCGTTCGAATCAAGTGTGTACGGCGGATCGCAATGTTTCGTCGTCACCTTATTCGTCGGCGCGTCAGCGTGCACTGAAGGTACTGGTGTGGAGATTGAGCGAGGCGCCGCGTGCACGACGGCCGGAATGGATGGCACCGGCGTTCGGCCGGTGGAGGCCACGGCCGTCGCAGACCCTAGCGGCGTGCCTTCATGAGGCTGAACATCGGCAGAGGGTGCAACGCCTTCCTGAGGCGGCGGCGCCGGAGCCGCGATGACTTGGGTTGCGGGGGCGAGCTTTGCGCTGGCCTCGCTCCCGGTCACGGCGTCGCTTCCCGCGGTTTTGCGAATGACTTCTCCAGACGATCCACGCCCAAGGAGCACGACACCCACGATGGCAATCAGCACCGAGAGTCCGAAGAGGCTCGCGAGAATCGGAAGCCTCTTATCGACGGGAAGGGACAAGGAGGCGGTAAATCGCGAGCGTGTTCCCTGCGACCCGGTGTGCTCGTCGCTGCTGCTGGCGTGCAAACCGCTCGCATGTGAGCCGAGTGCACGATCCGAATCGCCCGCGACGAGTCGATCGCTTTCACCCATCGCCATCATCGGAGTCGGACCGCCAAACCGTCGCTGATACGCCGTCGGTACCGCCAAAGACCCACTTGGTGCGCCGACTCCGAGCAACGTTCCGTGGCGCGAGCTCGGCACACCCTGGACTTCGGAGTCGGTGTCGAGTGACTCGGGCTCTGGACGTCCCGAAGGCGAGACACGCAGCCCTGCCGAGTTACTCTCGATTTCGGCGATCTGGTCTTCGCGCGCGCTCAGTACCGCGCCGACCCTGTTTTCGACCCATTCTCCGACCTCGCTCGCGGTCGCGACGCCGACGCACTTCTCGAGATCGAATGCGAGCTCACGCGCGGTAGCGTGGCGCTTGCCCGGCTCGCGCGACAGCGCTTTGAGCAACGGCGTGTCAAAGGCTTTCGTCAGCCCCGCAACGACGGCGCTTGGCGGCACCACCGGATCACGGAGGATTTTCCCTAGGGTTGCAGCCTCCGTTTCGCCTTTAAAAAGTCGATCTCCGGTGAGCGACTCCCACATCACGACGGCTGCTGCGTAGACGTCAACCGCGCGCGTAACGTCACGACCTGAGAGCTGCTCAGGCGGCATGTAAGCAAGCTTTCCTTTGATCTGACCATCGCGGGTTACTTGAATGCGTCCAGCGGCCTTTGCAATGCCGAAATCGAGCACCCGCGGTATGCCGTCTGCCCCGACGAGAACGTTTTGAGGCGATACGTCGCGATGCACGAGATTGATGCGTGTGCCGCGTTCGTCTTTTGCTTCGTGCGCGGCGTGCAGCCCGTGCAGAAAGCCGCAGACAATAGATGCTGCGATGCGCGGTGGCATGCGCTCGCCGTGTTTCCTGGTGGAACGGAGGAGTTTCGAGAGGGACTCGCCACGCACGTAGTCCATGATCAGAAAGAGCTCGCCCTCGGTGGCGACAACGTCGATGGTCGCGACGACGTTCGGGTGTTGCACGCGCGCGGCGAGCCGAGCTTCGTCGAGAAACATCGAAACGAATTCAGGGTCCTTCGCGAACTGTGGGTGAAGTCGCTTTACGGCGACGGTTCGTGCGAACCCGACGGGACCGAGCAAACGGCCAATGTGGACGGTCGCCATGCCGCCAGCCGCAATTTCATTGTAGATCGCGTAGCGTCCTACGACGCGTAGCGGTCCGCGCTCAGCCGCATTCATCGAATCGGAAGCATAACGGTTTTCATTCGTCGAGGTCACCAAACCCGCGACGCCGGGCTATTGAACGATAGCTTCCTCGCACTTTGCCTTGTTCACCGTGCCTTCGATCCATGAGATGAGGCACTCAAAGCCGGGGTCCGTGCCGCGAAGCACCGGCCCGCCCTTGTGGCGCACCCCTCCACCTTCGATTCCGAGTGGCTTTTTTAGGAGCAAAAAGTCGGTAAAATCACCTTTGGTCACACGAGCCATGCTGATGTCCTCGGGTTCGAGGCCCACCGTGGCGTAGTAATTCTCGAGCAGCTCATCGGGCTGCGTAGCTCTGACGTCTCGGACGCCCTTGACAAGGTTCTTTCGAAGCCCGTTGGAACTGTAGAGTCGCAAAGGCCTGCCGACTTGCCCGTGGCAATCGAGGGAGCCGCAACGTTTTTCCATAAAGGTACTCACGCCTTGGTCGATAAATTGAGCTTTGTCCGGTAGCGCGTTTGCAGAGACAGCTTGGCTGTCGATGGAAGAGCAACCGAGGGGAAGCGCGAGTCCAAGGAGCGCCGGGAGCAAGCCGAACGTTCGCTTGGGTGCAAGCCCGCTTCGGTGACCCTCACGGCGGTTCATCACTTCGCGGCTCCGACGTAGATTTGGCCCACCGACGCGCGCGGGTCTTGGGAGGCGAAGGCAAGGGAGCTTGCAGCACTTGGCATATGGCATTCGTTGCACGACCCTTCGCGATTCACCGTGGTCGTCATCGGAATCACCTTCTTGTTGGCCACGAGGCCTACTCTGAAGGGAAAGGTGAGGTCGGGCCACTCCTCTTCGCGGACGAAGAAGTTACCTACGGAGTTCGTCTGGGTTTCGCGTTGCGAGCTCGCTGCATCAATGAACAATACACGCACGTCAGCCGCCCCCTTCGACTTGGCTTCGGAGGTCTCGAAGATCGTTCCGCCGATGACGAACTTCTTCGCGCTCGCAGGACCTCCGTCGGAATGGCAGAGTACGCACGGCTGGCCTGGCCGATGCTCTGGCCCGGGGCCACCTCCGACTTCGGTACCGAGGAGTTGAATCGAATGGTCTCTCACCGGATCGGTACACGAGGCTCCCGCGAGCGCGAGCGCGAGACATCCGAGCTGCGCGCGCTTACACATCGTAGACGGATAGGTTCGCATGGTTTAAAAATCTGCCTCAAAGCCGAGCGTTCCGTACACCGCTGCGCGTGAGCGGATATAGAGCGACTTCAAATAGCGCGAGTACATAACCTCACCTGAAAGGATGACGGCGTACTGCGTTGACGCCCCTTCCGAGGTAAGAGCGATACGCATCCCACCGCCCGCTGTGACACTAAGCATCGGCGAAAGCTCTCGATCGCTCGTGCGAAATTGGAAAACGTCGAGCGTGCCGTCGGCGTTAATCGAGGCAGGATAGGCAAGTTTGTAAAAACTCGCGGCGGTCTGTGCGTGAACGCGCAGATGCGGCCAGACACGAAGATGAGCGCCGAGGTCGTGGAGGTACTTGACATCGGTCGTGCTGGCTTTGATGCCCCAGGAGTCCGAGTAGAGGCGCTCCTCGACGCGAACTGTCCCACTCCCCGTACGATGGTTGAGGCGGGCGCCGGCCGAAAAGCGATCGCGTTCCCGCGGAACCACCTCGCGCGAGCGCACGGGGAGTCGGTTCGCGTTGACGGCATCGACCGACTCTCCGGGCGTCACACGTGCCGCGATTTCAGGCGAAAACATCGGCACGTAGCGATACAGCTTGGCGTTCTCACCGCGTTCGATTTGCGCTGTGACGCCAGTGACGAGCAGTGTGGTGGGGGAAAGTACGAGCGTAAGTCCCGCCTCGAATTCGTTCGTGGTGAGATTGCGCTCGAATTGACTGAACGGTGTATTCCGAATTCCAATGCGGTCCCGCGTGTAGTTGAACCCGATACGCGGAGTGACCATCTTCTCTCCGAGCTCGACGGAAAGAGCGCCGCCCCCGGTCATCGAAAGGTAGTCGGGCTCGCTGGAGACGTTTCCGTTTCCGTTGAGGCCTACGGGGCCGAGCTTGTAACCGCCACCAAGAGCGACGGCATGCCTGACCTCTTTGTAGCTTCGCGAAGCTGACGAAACAATATCGGGTGAAGCGGCCGTGGTGAAGTCGACGAGGTACGAACCGCCGATGTTCCAGCCCTCGGTCGGCGAAACGATGGAGGCATTCATAGCAGGGGTCACGACGTGAACGTTGGTCGAGTCTGTATACGCCGATGTTTCCAAACCGACGTGCACGTTCGGTCGTGTCGACTTTCGTTCGACGCACGCGAGCTTTTCTTCGTACGAAGTCGCGCGCTGCAAGCATTCGACCTCGCTGCTCGTCGCGTTCGTCGGTTTCGGCACGATTTCGACCGTTTTGTCTTCGCCCTCTTTGAACGTAACACGCTCTTTGAAAAGGCTCCGTTCGCCCTTGTCGTCGCGTTCCGCGTCGATGACGTGGTCGCCCGGGTCGACGGCGATGCGTTGTTTAAAGAGCGCTTTGCGCACCGGCACACCATCGAAGGTCACCTTCATCCCGGACGACGCGGCGGGTAGGAGAAGCTTCACGTGGGCGATTCGTGGGAGTAGCTCCGTGACGCGAGCGCGCGCCGATCGCTGCAGGTCTTCGTCCTCGTTGCGGATACCCGCGCCAAGTGCATCTTTGGCTCGCGTGAGCGCTTCGACGAGTCTCCCCGAAGCCGACAGGCACGACGCGAGGTGAAGCTTCACGTAGGCATGGTCTTCGAGCGCCAGCGACGCTTGGTCCTTCTCGACGCAGAGTTCGAGATTGTTTGCCTTCTTCGCTTCGATGGCCGCCTTCGCGAGTTCGAGGGCGCGTGGGTTCGCCCAGCCGCGCGCCGCAGCGTGCGACGTTCGAGGTACGAGAGCGCAGGCGACGAGCGCCAAAGCCATGAACCACGCGCCGGGTTTCGTCATCAGAGCGTCGCCATCCGCAGAACAAAAGAGAGCACGGAGCGAGGCTTCCGGATACGACGACAATGCGTCGTCTTACCCCACCGCTGACGCCCTCACGGTGTCGCTGGTTGTTGCCAAGGCGCGACCGTTGGCGCGGCCACCCGGGTCCGCTTCGCGCGCGACTCGACTCCGTGCTTAACTAGTGGCCATGCCTTGCCGCCATCGGACGTCCAGGGTTGCGCTCTTCTCAAGCACCGCTTCGCTCGTGACGCTCGCGTTCGTTGCGTGCTCCGATGGTGATCCCAAATACGGACCCCCGGATGCCATCCGCGGACGCACAATTAATTACGGCGTCGAGGTTCCCAAGGCCGACACGCTCGCGGACGGAGGAACTGGCTCCGGCGCCACGAAGACGCCTCAACAGCTATTCAATGATCTTTATCTAACGATTACAGGGACCGGTGCGGGGACGAAGTGTACGCCGTGCCACGAGCCTGGAGGGATAGGCGTCACGCTCTTCGTCGGAACGAGCTCTTCTACCTCTTACGCAATTTTTAAGACGAACGGTTATCAGGATCTTGCGAAGGTGAATGCGTTCTACACGAAAGGTCAACACACGGGAAATCCGTTGACGCCAGCTCAGCAAGCGCTGGCCAAGGCCTGGTCCGTCGCTGAGGCCGCGGGCGGAACGCCGTCGCCGGTCGACGCGGGAGGCGGCTGACACGGATGGAATGGAAGCTCAAGGGCTGGAGCGACGTGACCCGCGACGAACTTTATGCCTTGATGGTTGCCCGGCAGCGGGTGTTCGTCGTGGAGCAAGCATGCGCGTACCTCGACGCTGACGGGACCGACGCGCACGCGCTCCATCTTTGGGCGCATGACGACGCAGCTTCGGTGCTCGCTTACCTGCGCGTCTTCGCCCCGGGAGTGAAAGGGCTCGAAGCCAGTCTCGGGCGCGTGCTTACGACCGCCGCCGGTCGACAAAAGGGACTCGGCCGCAGTCTGATGCGACGCGGTATCGAGGTCGTCCGCGAGCGGTTTGGCGTCGTGCCGATTCGCATCAGCGCGCAGAAGTACCTCGAGCGATTCTATCGCGAGCTCGGTTTCATTGCGGAGGGGACGGATTATCTCGAAGACGGAATCGTTCACGTGGCCATGGTGCGTCCCATCGGGGACACTCACGGTTGAGCCGCTCGCGCGCCAAAGCTTGCGCGAACCCGCTAAACCGATTCACACTACGGGGCGGCAGGTGCGGTTCCGTCTTTTCATGCGCGTCTTTTTGACGTTCGCGACGTTTGTGGCCGTGTGGTTGGCCGCCGGCCAAGCGGAGGCTTCGCGCGTGCCCCGTGCGTCGTTCGTGCCAGACACGTTCGCGTCTTCGGCGTCTTTCGGTGATGACGTGGTGGCCGCGAGCGTCGAGGGTCTTGGCGAAAACGGTGGCGAACGCGAGGTTCGCCTTGTCGGTGCGCCCCTCTGTGACGCGCGCGGAGCCACAAGGCTTGCCCCGCCCTCGCAGACGCAGGACGTCGAGGTCTCGGTCGAGTCCGGGCTGACGCTCGAGGACTGCTTGGGCGGTACGGCGACAGCGCGCTCAGGTCGCATCACGCCACGTCGCGTTCCTTGGCGCTTTGGGTCTTCTTCCGCGTTCCAAGGCCTCGCGCTTCTTCGCGCTGTCGTAAAGGTTTTGCCCTGTCGCTACACCCGGCTCGCCGCGCCGATAGCAGGGCGGTTCGAACAGCGCGCGGGGGTTCTCCGCTCGATCGAGCGTCCGCCGCGCGCCTGACGTTCTCCTCGCGAGAACACGCAGGTTCAAGGCGCGAGTGCGCGTGTGCGTTCGGGTGAACGCGCGTTGCGTGCTTTGCAGAATCGTCGCCGTTTCAAAAATCGAATAAGGAACCATCATGGCCTCAGACAAGACTCACAAAAGCCACGCGGCCGATGTGCGCCCCTCGCCTTCCGAAGGCGGAGGCGTCAACACGGGCGTTGCTATCATTGGATTTTTACTGTGCTTTCTCGCGGGCGGCGCGGTCATGTGGGGCTACGACAGCCACCGCATGAAGACCGCCGGCGGAATCACCGCCGATTCCGGCGGCCCCGCCTGGTCGGATTCGGATTCTCCGATTTCCGTCACGAGCCAAGACCCCGTTTGGGGCAACCGAAGCGCCCCGGTGACGATCGTCACGTTCTCGGACTTCCAGTGCCCGTTCTGTTCCAAAGTCGAGCCTTCACTCGACCAAGTGAAAACGGCGTACGGCCCCGACAAGGTGCGCATCGTCTGGAAAAACCAGCCGCTTCCGATGCACGACAAGGCAAAGCCCGCAGGCGAAGCGGCCCAAGTCGTCTTTATGTTGAAGGGCTCCGATGCGTTCTGGAAGTTCCACGACACCGCCTTCAAAAACCAACAGCAGCTGTCACCCGAGAGCTACGAGAAGTGGGCCGTGGCGTCGGGCGTCGACCTCAACGCCTTCAAGGCGGCGATGGCCGCGCACAAGGGGGCGAAAAAGGTCGAGGACGACATGCAAGTCGCCAACAAGGCGGGGGCAAACGGTACGCCCGCGTTTCGCATCAACGGCGTGGAGCTCTCGGGCGCGCAGCCGTTCGAGAAGTTCAAAGAGACCATCGACAAGGAGCTCGGAAAGGCCGAAGCGAAGGTCAAGGCGGGAACGCCGAAAGACAAGATCTACGTCGCAATGTCGTCTGAAAACTTCAAAAACGCTCCTGCTAAAAAGGGCGAAGACGAAGAAGAGGGCGAGAAGGAAGACACGAAAACTGTCTGGCGTGTGCCCGTGGCCAATTCGCCGGTCTACGGCAAGGCTGACGCGCCCGTGACGATTATCGAGTTCTCGGACTTCCAGTGCCCCTACTGCAAGCGCGTGGGGCCGCAGATGCAGAAAATCAAAGAGACGTATGCCGACAAGGTTCGCATCGTCTGGAAGCACGCGCCGCTTCCGTTCCACCCGCGCGCCGAACCGGCGGCGGAGGTCTCGATCGAAGCGCGCATCCAAAAGGGCGACAAAGGCTTTTGGGATGCTCACGACAAGCTCTTCGAGTCGCAGCCGAAGCTCGACGACGCGGACTTGGAGAAAGTCGCGGCCGATCTCGGACTCGATGTCGGCAAGGTCAAAGCCGCGATTAAGGACAAGAAGCATAAGAAAGAAGTCGATGCCGACCTCGAGTTGGTTGAGGACGTCGCGGCTCAAGGTACGCCTCACTTCTTCGTGAACGGCCGGCGGCTCGTGGGTGCGCAGCCTTTTGAGAAGTTCCAAAAGATTATCGATGAAGAGCTGCAGAAGTTCGACGCCCAAAAGGGCAAGGTCGCGGCGAAGGATTATTACGCGTCGCTCATGAGAGACGCGAAGGGAGCGCCCGAGCCCGAGAAGAAGCAAGCACCGCCGGTTCCCGCGGGGAACGCGTTCAAGGGCGGAAAAGACGCTCGCGTCGTCATTCAGCAATGGAGCGACTACCAGTGCCCCTTCTGCTCGCGCGTTGAGCCGACGGTTAATGAGGTCCAAAAGGCCTATGGCGACAAGGTGAAAATCGTATGGCGCGACAAGCCCCTTCCGATGCACTCCGATGCGCCGCTCGCCGCAGAAGCAGGCCGTGAAGCCCTCAAACAAAAGGGCTCGGATGGCTTTTGGAAGATTCACAAGAAGATGTTCGAAAATCAGCAAAAGTTGAAGCGCGAAGATCTCGAGAGCTATGCCAAAGAGATCGGCCTTGACATGGATAAGTTCAAAGCTGCACTCGATAACCGCACTCACAAGGCGGCTGTCGAAGCCGATGACAAGGCGGGCACAGACATCGGCATTAGCGGTACCCCCGCATTCCTGATTAACGGGTACTACATAAGCGGCGCTCAGCCGTTCCCGAAGTTCAAGAAGCTGATTGACCGCGCGATGGCCGAAGGCAAGTAAGCCGCTCGCTCGCTCGCTCGCTCGCTCACGCGCGCGTCGTGCGCTGCGCATGAGCGGCGCTGCACGCGCGTGAACCTCGAAAAGCCTCTTCTCCATTTGGAGAAGGGGCTTTTCGCTGTCCCAAGCTTTGCTCCTTTCCGACCCGCGCGCTTCGTTTCGAGCGTCGCCTCTTTTTAGCCGACTGCAAAAGCGCTAGCATCAGCCAAAACGATGGTTGGAAATGCGGACGCCCCGGTCTCACGGCTAAAGCCTGGGGCACTGAACTATGAACGCCCTGAGCTCGATAGCCACTTCTGGGTAAAAGACGATATTCTCGAGAATCCGCTCGAGGTCACGCAACGCTGCCTCAGCCAAGATCGCTGGATTCTCGGTACGCCGTACCGTGAAGAGAGCTGGCCAGGCATGCGTGCGCCCGGCGCACTCCTCCCGGAGGAACTCGCCCGAGTCGAAGCGTGGGTTATCAAAAAGCTTGGGCTTTTGGCCTTGAGTGCGCCGTCGGGGGCGCTGTCTCACAATCACGTTCAACTCGTCGGCGGTGGCGAATCCAGCGCGCGGCCGCACGTCGACTCACGAGCGCTCTGCGACCTTGCCGGCGTTCTGTATCTGCACCCGTTTCCGGCGACCAAACACTCGGGAACATCGTTCTTTCGGCTTCGACTGCCTGACGGAACACTTGACGGTAACGTCTGCCCGCCGCCCTACAATGGGTTGCACGAAGCGCTCGGCGTCCGGAAGGTACCCATTCACGCATGGGTCGAGGAAGTCGAAGTCCCGAATGTGTTCAATCGCCTTGTCGTCTATCGTCCCGACATCGTGCATTCCGCCACGTCTTACTTCGGCTCCGAGCACGCACAAAAGCGACTCACCGCGGTATTTTTCTGGAAAGTCACGCGCGCCTGACGGGCCAAACGCCAAGGCGATAAGGGTCGCACCACGGCGGAAGGCGGGGTAGAAACTCGACTTACTACCCTTGCTTTTTAGAGCCCCGATATCGTTGACTCGATCGTCTGTCCGAGCACGTCTCCATGCCTGCCTCGTTTTGGCGCAGGTTGCGCGGCTCGCTTTGGTGGCCGTTCTTTGCGTCGCGGTTGGCGCGTGCGGCGTGCCGGAACTCCCGCGCGTGGCCGTCGGCCCTGCGGGCTACGGGCGTGCGGATGAAACAGACGCTTCGAAGAACGTTTTGCCCTCGGAGTTTGCCTCGGAGAATGAGGCCGCAGTCCCCATCGACAAGGATGACCCGGTGCGCGGGAAGCGTGACGCGTGGGTTACCGTCGTCGTGTGGTCAGATTTCCAATGTCCATTTTGCGGACGGCTCGCGGACACGCTCAGGCGGGTGGCTGAGACCTACAAAGACGATGTGCGCTTCGTCTTTAAAAACGACCCGCTTCCGTTTCACGAACACGCGCGGATGGCGGCCGAGGTAGGGCAGGGCGTGTTTGCGCTCCAGGGAAGCGAGGCCTTTTGGCGCTACCATGACTTCGCGTTTCGTCAGGTCTCGCGCATCAGCCCAGAAGCCATTCGAGGTTGGGCTATTGCGGCAGGCGCCGATTCTCGCGCCCTCGAGGATGGGCTGACGCGCAAGGCGTGGTCTGCAAAGGTCGCTCGCGACGAGGCTGTAGGGAAGCGCCTTGGTGTCAAGGGCACGCCTGCTTCGTTTGTCAACGGCGTACTGCTCGACGGCGCTCAGCCTTTTGAAAATTGGCAAACGGTTATCGACATCGAACTTCAAAAAGCGAAGGCTCTCAGCGCCACGGTCGGCGTTGGTCGCGAGCAGCTTTACGCGCGCGCCGCGTCCGCGAACGTCGCGGCCTCAAAAGTCTCAAAAGCTACGAAACCAGAGCGTGAGAGCGACGACGACAAGCCGGATACGTCGGTCTGGCGGGTGCCCGTGGGCACATCGCCTGTACGCGGCGGTCGCGCGGCGCTCGTCACCATCGTCGAATTTAGCGATTTTCAGTGCCCTTTTTGCAAAAAGGTCGAGCCCACACTTGAGCGGCTCCGCGCGGAGTATGGCGACAGACTTCGCATCGTGTGGAAGGACGAGCCTCTCCCGTTTCATCCGCGGGCTCTCCCTGCCGCGCTGCTCGCACGCGCCGCACGCGCCCAAAAAGGTGATGCGGGCTTCTGGTCTGCGCACGATAAGCTTTTCGCCGCGCAGCCAAACCTCGAGGAGTCGGACCTCGAAGCCATCGCTCGCAGCCTGAGTGTCGAGGTCGCAGCGATGCGGGACGGAGCGAAAGCCAGAGCGCAAACGAAGGCGATCGAGGAGGATATCGCTCTCGGCGACGACGTTCACGCGAACGGCGCGCCGCACTTCTTTATCAACGGTCGTCGCCTTATCGGCGCTCAGCCTTACGAGTCTTTTAAGGCGGCCATTGATGAAGAGCTCCTGAAAGCCGAGGGGCTTGTCCGCAGTGGCGTCGCGAAAGAGGCTCTCTACGACGCACTCATCAAAGATGGCACGTCCGCACCCGAGCCGGAGCGCAAGATCGTCGCATTTCCGTCCAGCGCGCCGTTTCGAGGTTCCGCAAATGCGAAGGTTATCATTCAGGAATTTTCCGACTTTCAGTGCCCCTTTTGCGGCCGGGCCGAAGCCACGATGGACGAGCTGCTTAGGCTTTATCCTGGTCAGCTCAAAGTCGTGTGGCGCAACCTACCGCTCGCGATGCATGCCGATGCACCGCTCGCCGCAGAGGCTGCGCGCGAGGCGTTCGCGCAAAAGGGAAATGACGGATTCTCGAAATTTCGCGCGCTTGTCTTCGAGCATCAGCGTGAAGAGGACGGTCTAAAGCGGGCCGCGCTCGAATCTTACGCCGCGACTGTGGGGCTCGAAGTTACAAAATTTGGCAAGGCGCTCGATGACCGCGTCCATCGCGTCGTGGTGGAAGAAGACGCCAAAGCCGCAAACGACGCCGGAATTGCCGGTACTCCGAGCTTTCTCGTCGGCCCTTACGCCTTGAGTGGCGCGCAGCCCCTTTCAAAGTTCAAGCGGCTCGTCGAACGGGCGCTGACTGCGCCGCCCGCCGCCAAGTTGCCCGCCGCGAAATAAATGTTCGCTCTTCGCATTCGCATAGCTTCCTTCTGCATCGTGGGTTGGGGCGCGCTTGCTCCGAGCGAGGCCGCTGCCGTCGAGCATCAGCACCACGTCGGGCTCGATCCGTCTCTTTCAATTCTCAAAGTGGCCGACAAGTCCACGGCGAGCGTAGGCGTCGGATTGAGTGTGCATTACACCTATGGGATAAGCGATCAATTCAACTTTATGTCGGAGTTGAACGCGTCTCAAGTCGCCGCGAGTCAGGAGCAGGACCAGCCCTCTTCGCCCCGCACACGGCCGTCGACCGTAGCTCACGGACTTGCCGGTGTCGGGTATGTCATTGATGTACTTCGCTGGGTGCCTTACGTCGGTGTACTCGTCGGCGGCTATCACATATCGGGAGGTACGCTCGACGCGAGCGCGCTTGCGTTTGGTGGTGCCGTACAGCTGGGACTCGACTACCAGCTCTCAAGGCACTGGGCGCTTGGCGCGTCCGGCGAGCAGCATCTTCTGGTCACGAAGCTAAGTCGCTATCCCTCGTATACGACGGCCATGCTCCGCGTCGAATACATGTGGGGGTTCTGACGCATGAGGGTTAGCTGAGCCCCCCCGTCACTTCGTCTTCGTGCTTTTCGTCGCGTCCGTTGTCCTGGACGCGGCAGCCGGCGGCGATGCGAGGCCGAATCCGTCGTGAAGAGCACGAACCGCAAGTTCGGTGTATTTCGCATGTATCAAGCACGAGACCTTGATCTCACTCGTTGAGATGGCCTGAATGTTGATGCCCTCGGACGCCATGATGCGAAACATCTTGGCCGCGATGCCCGCGTGGGAGCGCATTCCGAGGCCGACGATTGAAACTTTGACAATGTCTTCGTCATACCGCACCGCCTGGCTGCCGAGGCGCGCCGCGACCTCCTCGATGAACGGCTTTGCGCGGAGCAAGTCGCTTTTCGGCATCGTAAACGTGACGTCCGCGCGGTCCACGGATTCGCGGGAGACGTTCTGGATGATCATGTCTACGGAGATGTTTCTCTCGGCCATGGCGCCAAAGAGATCCGCGACGACCCCGGGCTTGTCGCTCAAACCGACACAGTGCACGCGCGCTTCGTCCTTGTCGTAGGCAACTCCGGCGACGACGACGTCTTCGAGTGATTTGTCTTCCGCCGTTACCCAAGTCCCTTCGGCCTCGGAGAACGAGCTGCGAACGTGAATAGGTACGCCGTACTTCATCGCAATCTCCACACTACGAATTTGGAGCACCTTGGCTCCGAGGGATGCGAGTTCGAGCATCTCCTCATAGGAAATACGCGGGATTTTCCGCGCTGACGGACAGATGTTTGGGTCCGTCGTGTAGACGCCATCGACATCGGTGTAGATTTCACACGCTGTCGCGCCGATCGCCGCTGCGATAGCGACCGCGGACGTGTCGGAGCCTCCACGACCGAGCGTCGTGATATCGCCGTGGTCGTCGACGCCTTGGAACCCGGCGACAACGGCGATCCGTCCCTTTTTCAGGGTCTCGAAAATTTTGGACCCCTCGATGGTCTTGATCCGCGCCTTGGTGAACGCGCCATCTGTGAGAATTTTTACCTGGTGGCCCAGGAGCGACCGCGCCTCGCCTCCCTCATTCTGGATGGCCATCGCGGTCAAGGCCGCCGCGACCTGCTCGCCCGTCGCGGCGATGACGTCCATCTCCCGGGCGTCGGGGACGCTTACCATGGCGTGGGCAAGTCCAAGGAGGCGGTTGGTTTCACCACTCATCGCGCTGACGATGACGACGACGTCGTCTCCTCTGCGCTGGGAAGCGAGCGCGCGGCGGGCGACGTTGCGAATCCTATCGATCGAGCCGACGGACGTGCCACCGAACTTTTGAACGACAAGTCCCACGGGCTCATTTTCTATGGCTCTTGTCGTCACGCGTCAACGGCTTCGGGCAACGACTCTTCGCGCGCATGACGGTGGAGTGTGATGAAAGAGGGGCCAGCATCCTACGGAACGGAGGCGGCAGGGACGCGCGCTTGTCGCGGCGGCGTGCGAGGACCGATAGCGTCAACGTGTGGAGGGCGAGTTTTCGTATGCGTGAGCGTCAGCTGTCCATCGCCGACTCGTTGATGGACGCGCGTTCGCTCGTCGACGGTCGGTACCGGCTCGACGGATTGATCCGTCGTTCGGCCACGACGACCATTCACGTCGCGACCCATCGGAACGGAGCGTCCGCGTGGCTCAAGATGCCGGTCTCGGCCGCGCATGCGGAGTCGATAGCGCTCGAGGCGCGCATCGCAAACACCGTCGGTTCACCGCTCGTCGTGCGGGATGATGGCGTGACACCTGACGGAGTGCCGTACCTCGTTCTCGACCCTCCGGATGCGGAATCGCTCGCGTCCCTGCGCGCGCGTGGACGAGCAGGCGCGCGCCTGCCCTTCGCGCACGCCATGACTGCAGCGGACGCTCTGCTTCGCGTCTTCGCGGCGGTCCACGCCATGGGGTACGCTATGTCGGGCGTCGAAGATGAGGGAGTCCTCGTGTTTTCGAACGGTGATGTGGCACTGCTCGACTTGCACGCGCTCGTTCCGGCGACGGCGTCTGGTGTGGCGACGGACGTGTTTCAGCTAAGCGTCGTACTCGCCGGGCTCGTCACGGACGTCGCGGAGGTGCGGGCGCTTGAACGCGCAGGCATCGAAGGCGTCCTTGCGGCCGCTTATGCGGATGTCGTCGCGCTGCAGTCCGCATGGCGAACCGTGTCTCCAGACCCGATTGCGCTTCCGCCGCGCGTGCGTCCGGGAAGTGTCGCGACCGTGTCCGAGGTTCCTAGTACGCCACGCGTTCATGAGGCGGCAGGTGCGCGCGGCGCCTCGAGCGAAGCCGGTTTCGAGCATGACCCAGAGAGCTCGATTATAGGGTTTTTACGAAGCGGAGGGCTTCCGTCGAGTCCGCAGCAGAGCGGTGCCTCGCAGCCGCGTGTCGTGATGTACGATCCTCTCTCGAAAGCCTTCGAGGTGCCGCGTCTTGTGCAAGCCACGATTCGTATTCCGGAACCTGCGTCGCGCGGCTCACAAGGCCGTTGGCTCGCGCTCGTCGGAGCGACCGTTGCCGTTCCGGTCGTTCTGCTCTTTACGCTGGCCGTATTCGTAATGTCGGCGGCGACAGCGAGTACAGGTTCGCACGGTGCGATGGCGACGACGCCCACAACGATGGAGCTCGAAGCCGACCCGACCGTAGCGGAGTCGCCGCCCGCGACCGTCGTCGTTCCCCCCGCGCTCCCGGCGGTGGACGTCACGGACGAACTCGAGCTCACGGCCCTTCTTCGCTCGGAGGGGGCGCCGGCAGGCCGCGAGGTACTCGTCGACGGCAAGGCGGTCGGAACAACGCCGCTTCGAGCTCCCGTTCCATGCGGCCTTCACACGCTCCAAATGATTGCGGGCGCACCAAAGCAAACCGTGGACTTTCCGTGTGGCGGCGAACGTGTCGTGCGGTACGACGCGAAGGGCCGATGGACGCTGCGCTAGCGCCTTCGGGGGTTGACGTTGGGCGGTGAACCGCCGATGTTTCGGACTCGAATGGGGAGTTACGGGGGCTATCTTCTCGAAACGGCTGTCACACTGGTGGTCGTCTCGACCCTCGCGTTCGTGATTCTTTACGGTGCGCGCCGTCTCGGAGTCGGTCGGCCGCGGGGGCCGATTGAGCTGGTCGGTCAGCTCCCGCTCGATGCGCGCCGCGCGATCTATCTCATCCAGGTTGGGGAGCAGGTGCTGGTCGTCGGAGCCTCGGAGGCCGGTTTTACCAAATTAGGCGAAGTCTCATCGCGCGAGCTTCCCGTGGCCGAGACCGTGCGGGGCGCGTCGTTTCGCGAGGTTCTCGCGCGCGTCGTAGGTGACGGCAGGCGCAGTATCGACCGAGGCGTGGGAACGTCGCACCCCGCGCCCAACGTACCGAACAAGCCGCCGGCACGTGATCTAGAGGCGGCTGGGAGCGATCCATGCAGCCTTGAAAGGGAAGTCCATGACGTTCGTTGAACTCGGGCGCGCGTTCGCCTTTGCGGCCCCTGAGGTACCGCAGGTGGAGCAGATACTTGCCAAGCCCGTCGCGCTCGTTGTCGCTCTCGCGCTCGTTTCGCTCGTCCCCTTCGTCTTCATGGGGGTAACGGCATTCGTTAAAATTTCGACGGTTTTACAAATCGTACGCGGGGCCATCGGCGCTTCGTCCGTCCCGTCGAATACGGTGATTACAGCGTTAGCCACGGCGCTTACACTGATTGCCATGGCCCCGGTGGGCCAACGCATCGTCGACCGTACCCTGCCGCTTATCCAAAGCCGAAGCACGAAAGACGATGCCACGGTGCTTCTTGAGAAAGGCATCGATGCCATTCGAGAGCCGATGCGCGACTTCTTGAAAAACAACGCAGCCGCGAAGGAACGAGCTCGTTTCCTCGCGGTGGCTAGGCATGCGCGACCCGAAGCCGAGCGCGCCAACGTTACCGCCGATGACCTCACGGTCCTCGTGCCGGCGTTCGTGGTCACAGAACTCACCGAGGCGTTCGCCATAGGCTTTCTGGTCTATCTCCCGTTCCTGATTATCGACTTAGTCATTGCGAACGTGCTTCTCGCGCTCGGGATGCAGATGCTGAATCCGGCGCAGGTGAGTTTGCCATTCAAACTTCTGCTCTTTGTCGCCATAGACGGCTGGGGACTGTTAGCCCAGGCTTTGGTCTCTGGGTACCGGTAGACCGCGCGTGCTAAGCGCTACGCCGAGTGAATCGCCCGCCTGACCGCCGACGTTAAGCGCATCGTCCGACGGCACCGGAGGCCGACTCTTAGGCAGCGCCCAAAATCATTTCCGCTCCTGGCGCCGAGACGAGTGAACTGGCAGGTGACCATCGAGCGACGTTAGCGGGGAACGCGACAACTTTTTAAGTTCCCCGAGTCCCTCATGAAGTCTGCTCGTATCGGCTTTTCGGCTAACGTCGACCAGTAGGCGTGCTTCTTTGGGAAGAGGACAAACGGTGTATTCGCCTTGTTCGCCGCACGAACGAGAGTCGCGAGCACGCCTACTCCGCAGGAGAGGTTCTTCTGGGGGTCGAAGGTCGCGCCCTCGACGAGTAAGTCTTTGCATTCGGCGTACTCGTTGCCATCGTCGCGAGACATCGAAAGGAGCCCGTCGCTGAAGTTCTGGTGAGGCCTTGCTTCTTGCACCTCGGGGCGGCCCTCGTAGCTCGCGAGTTCCGCTTTGCAAGCGGCTGCCTTTGACGCATCGCTTGCCTTCTTGACGGAGCTCATACACGCCGCGTCGCAAGTCGGCGGGGGGACAGGGGCGGTGAAAGGAAGGCTACCGCGGCACTGGCCGGGCTCAGCGAACGTATCTGTCGTCTTGAACGCGGACTCGTAGCGCGCAATTTCAGCGAAGAGCAGGGCGAACATCGCTGTCCGTTCTTCCGGTGTGGCCGAATCAAAAAGGGGACACAGCTCTTTCATTGCGCTAACCGGTTTCTCTGTCGAAATCAGGGCTTTGCCGTGGTCTGCAATCGCCTCTGCGATGTACCGGTTCCATACCGGCTCCCACGCTCGCATCTGGGTGGTCCTCCCGAATCGGGCGGGTTCCACGTTGGCGAAGACAATTCGGTTGATGTCAAGCTGAACACTCTCGACGCCCAGAGCGCTCGAAGAGAGGTCGTTGTCGACTCCATCGCCGACAGCCGAGCAAGCCACCAAAGCAAGTGGCGCTACCACCCCACTACAAATTCTTTTCATCACGGGGAACCTCCGACCTACCTGCCAGCACGTGGTGTGCCGTCCGCAATGCGTTTATTTCGGCACATGGTGCGGCGAGGTGGGGTGTTGGGTCATCAGATAGAGGGGACGAAGGATCCGCTTCGGTTCGATCGTTGTGGACAGGCACAGTCACACAAATCAAGCTCACGAGTGTCTTCGCCTTTGAATCGACCACTTGACATCCTAAGCTAAGCGCGTAGAGTCCGCCGCCGTTGCAGACGCCGTCTGGCAGCACGATAAGGGGCAATAGCTCAGCTGGGAGAGCGCTGCGTTCGCAATGCAGAGGTCAGGGGTTCGATCCCCCTTTGCTCCACTTTATCTCGGGAGGTTTAGGGAACATCACTGAGTGGTGATAGCGACGTGCCGGACTGGTGCTCGGTTTTGCGGTTTTGCGGTTTTGCGGTTTTGCGGTTTTGCGGTTTTGCGGTTTTGCGGTTTTGCGGTTTTGCGGTTCGGCAAGTCGGCTCCCGGGTTGCGCCTCCAACTCAAGACTTCAGCGTAATAAAGGGGAGCCGGAGTTCATGATCAACCCGCGTCTTATGCTCTCGGCGGCTCTCGGGTACGTTCGGAAGAATCCGGACGAGGTAGTCCGACAAGCGACGAAGGCAACGGGGCTTACGTTCGGTGTGCCTCTGGCTTCGCTTCGCTGGCTCGCGGGCCACCTGACGGGAAAAAAGGCGCCGAAGGACATTGAGATCCTGAGCGCGGCGCCGGCCTTGCGGTTGAGCGCTGTCGTCGATGCCGTGGGGACATCTGTTCGCGCATCCGCCGCAATCAAGGTCGAGGACGTTACTCTTTCGCCTGATTCGATCCGAATCGCCGTCCGTTTGCGCGACGTGAAGCTCGCGCTAGCGGGAGACTCGAACGAGTCTCCCGTCGCCACGCTTATTCAATCAGGCGTCCTCGACCTTTCGAAGCCTGGCAACCTCCTCAAGTTCATCCCGAAGAAGCCGCTCGCTATCGTGGAGGCAGACGGGGACCGCATCGTCGTCGATCTGATGAAAATTCCTCAAGTCGCGAGCGATGTGCGCTTTCGGAAAGTGCTCTCGATTCTTTCGCCGGTCCTCGGTATTCGATCCATCGAGACGGACCGCGATCACCTTTGGGTCAAGCTGCGCGCGACGCCGAGCGGCTTGCCCGAGGCCATCGCAAAGCTACGCGGAGTGAAATGATTCGTAACGTGGGAGGGGAGCGGTTCGCTCAAGGTGTCACTTGCGCAAAGACGTGATAGGTTCGTCATATTCGGGGAGTAGCACAGCCTGGTAGTGCGCAAGCTTTGGGTGCTTGAGGTCGTGGGTTCGAATCCCGCTTCCCCGACTGGTTCCGCATCGCTGTTCGTTCTTTAGTTTCCGTTCTTCGAACGTACAGTCGCTTGCCATGTGAGTACAGTTCGGCTTTTTTTGCGCCAGGCTGGACACACGTAGCTTGAGTCGTACGAAACATCTTTGTTTCGCAGCGCAGCGCAGCGTACGGGTCCGGGCCGTCCGGCGCTCCGCCCATCCGCCCATCCGACCCTTCGAACCGTCAGGCGCGCCGCCGAGGTCGGGCATGGGCGATTGTAGAGCGCCAAGACGCGCACGAGAGGGTGGTTCGTCGTGCTCGCCTGCTTCATGTCCGGGTTCAGTCCGCTGCGAGTACCCCGATGCTTCTGCGTTAGTGGGCGTTGAGGTAAGTCACCAGCGCCGTTCGATCGTCGACGCTAAGGTCACACCCGTACGTGTGGCCTCCGTTGCCGAACGCTTTGGTGCTCACGTTTCCTCGAAGGCCGGCTGAGCAGAAGACCTCGTCGAGCGAGTCGACCGAGCCGTTGTGTAGAAAGAGGCGCATGGCCCAAAGCCCGACCAAGCGAGGCGACTTGATTCCGTGCGTCAACGCGTCGCCAGGCTGAAACCGTAATCCGTCTTGGAGGACGCCGTCCAAGTCCGGATCGGCCCATCTCGCCATTTCGGCGTCTGTGCCTATTTCTGTGTAGGAATAGACTTTGAGGCCGCCGCCGCGCGGACCCCCGTGGCAATCGATGCATCCGCGGTCGCGAAAGAGAGCCTCGCCGCGGGCAAGAGCGTCAACGTTCACCGCTCGCGGCGGGACAGGGGCCTGCAGTGAATAGATGTATTCTGCAAGTGGCGCGAGCCGTTCTTTTGGCCACTTCGAGAGGTCTCCTCCGCCCAAATCGACGAACGACGCGAGAAAGTTTTCAAGCGATGCCGTTGCCCCGGTCCACCCGAGCATCGCGCTCGGCATCGACGCCGCGTCGGCCTCTGCCTTTCGAGGAATTCCCCAGAGAGGACTAATCTTGCTCACCGTGTGAGCATGATCATTGATCGGTAAAGGCTCGATGAAAAAGTCCATCGTCCCAGGCTTCCAGTCTGCGTAATGCTTTTCGGCCTCCTTCGGAAATGCAGGTGCCGTTCCCGCTAAGCCGATGGGTAGGAGGGCGGCGACCAGTCGGCCTTTGAGGAGGATGTCCCGGTTCAATTGGTCGAGCATCGGTTGGATCCTGGCGATGGCATCCGGGTCGTGTGACGCGGCGTCTCCCTTTAGCGCGACGAGTGGAAGCACGGCCAAAGCGAGGTTTTGTAAGCCATAGGCGTAGTCATGGTTCGGCGCGCCCACGGAGTAGCGACCGTCGGGCAAGCGGCCGAAGTGACAGCTTGCGCAAGAAAACGCGAGGGTATCGACGCTGCCGAATTTTTTCCCGGGGGCCAAGCCGAGCGGGAGACTTTCGGTGGAACGCGGGTCGGGGATCATGCCCAACTTCGCGAAGCCCTTTCCTATCGCGTCTGGAAAGTTCTGCGCGAGGAAGGTGACGATCGGCTTCGGTACGCCGGTCGTGCCGAATCCTTCGTCGAAGAACATCGCTTTACCGCAAAGAAGCGTCGTTCTGCGGTCATGGGCGCCGGCTGCGTAACGCTCGCAGGCTCCCTCCAGCGCGTCTCTCTCAAGCACCCCATTGAGATCGGTGCTGTCGTTGAGGAGTCCCCCTGCGTCGTCGGGCGGCGTCCCGAAGGGGTCCGAGCGCGCGTTCGGTGCTCCCGGCACTTTTCGTAGCCTAGTCTGACCCCCCGCGAGGTCGCCCGCTCGTGACGTCTCGTCGGGCGACGACGCCGCGCACGCGGCGATCGTCATGCTGACTCCAAGCCCTATCGTGAAGAGTCTTTTCATCACTCTTTTGTCGGCTCACGAGCGTGACGTGTCAATGTTGAGCTCGACGCCAAGAGTCGTGAGGCGCGATCGGGACGCGCTCATTGGGCGGTGAGCGCTTCCCTCGCATTAACCTGCGGGCCGTTGCCGCGGCGTGTCCGATTGAGCGTTTGCGTCGCGCTCGTTCACGCCGCGTAGGACGTCAGTCACCGCGAGCCACGAAGTTGTCCACCCGAGCCTCACCGTCGACTGCTCCCGACATGCAAAACAATCCAACGTCAACGCTCTTCAGTAAACCGTAATCGCACAAGTCGAGATTGATGGGACTCGCATCAAGAGCGATTTTTCCGTCGATCCACACGTTCGCCACCGGTGTCGAAGCGGGGTCATTGACAATCTCGACGGCGACGCGAGTCCAGCGCCGAGGGTCTACGCCAATGGACAGCGGCAAAACCTGCCCGTTGGCGGCTGCGCCTGCAATATACAATACTGTTTCGCCTTCTCGGGGATTCAGCGCAACTGTGCAAGGCTTCGTCCCGCTCGCGCCAGATATTTTAAACCTGTTCACGTAGGAGTTGAGTGGAAAGCCAGCAGTGTCGTCGGCGTGACCTAGGTATAGGTCGTATTCGACGCGCACCCGCGTTAGGTAGCCCGCGGAAAGTGTCCGAAGATCTTGGACCGACCGACATGTCCCAGGCGTCCCCGGAGGGACGTGAAATCGGCGGGACGACGGGCCGGAAACGAACCGTGCGGTATCGAGGGCGACGACGCCACCGGGTTCGACAACAGACGACCACCCAGCGCCAAATGGGAGTACATCGAAATCTTCGCAAAGTGTGGCTACAGGGGCGAGCGACGAACAGAACGGAGGACCTACGTCCGGCCTACCGTCGGGAGCGCCATCAGGCCCTGCATCCAGGCTCGTGTCGCTGCCCGCCTCGAGCGCGGCTTCGACTCTAGACGAAGAGTCTGGCATCTCGCTGGGCACACGATTCGTTTCAGCAGCGTCGCGACCTGCGCCCGTCACGCCGGCAAGTCCGCTTACGTCCGTTAAAAGCGAACATCCTAAAGGCGCTCCAATAACAACTAAGAGCGCCAGACGGGCCGAGAGCTTTCGCTGCATTCATCAAACCGTATCATCCACGGGGCTTCGCGAAGGCCGTTTATTAATGAGCCAGTCAATGGATGATTGTAAGTAAGTGTCGATGGCGCACTCACGAAGATTCGCGGTTGCCACGACCTGATCTAAAACTACGCGTGGGCATCATCGGAGAGGGCGGGTCGGCAGCACCGAAGTGATGCGCGTAAGCATCACCTGAGACCGCAAGCCGTTCGCGCGGGTCGAGCTTCTCGCCATGGCTGGCCGTCATCGTCACGCCGCACTCCGCAACCGGTCCGCGATCGAGCCCTCTGCGCTCACTAAATGACCTGTGGACAAGCTGTGGTCCACTTACGGTAAGTACCTTTAAATAAGTCTCTCTAACGCCCAACCAAACCGCGCGGTTGGGCCCGCATGCCCAGGAAATATTGACAGGAGTAAGACTTAAAAATAGGTTGCGATGGCTGCGTGGGAAGAAGTGGCGGGAAGTGCCAAAAGTTGGCATCAACCTCGCCCGAGCCACCACGAAGCTCGAGGGTGCTTCGTCGATGTTTCGCGGTCGGTACGAGCACACGGTGGACGCGAAAGGGAGAACCAGCCTCCCCGCGCGCTATCGCGACGTGCTTTCGTCGATGGGCGAGCGGCGCATCATTCTGACAAGCGCGCTCGACCCTTGCCTGGTCGCCTACACGTCGCCCGAGTGGGCGGCCTTTGAAGAGCGTCTGGCAAAGCTCCCGCAGTTCGATCGTGCGGTGCAGAAGTTGAAGCGAATCTACGTGTCTGGCGCGGTGGAGTGCGAGGTCGACGACTCCGGGCGAATTCTCGTGCCGCCGACGCTTCGTGAGCACGCGCAGCTCAAAAAAGACGTTCTCTGGGCGGGAAGCGGCAAGTACGCCGAGCTCTGGGACGCGCAGGCGTGGAAGAAGTACTTCGAGACGACCGACGACGACCGCGAGCAGATCAGTGCGCGCCTCGCGGAGCTTGGCTTATGAGCACCGTCGACGATCACGTTTACGCACGGGTGCAGCTCGCGTTGCCGGGCCTCGCCGAAGAAACGAACCAAGAATGGGTCTGGACGGACGACATGGAAGAGGAGACCGACGTGCCGGGGTTCGTTCACGCTACGGTCATGAAGACGGAGGTTGTCCTCGCCCTCGCCCCGCGCGAAGGCACCTACGTCGACGTGACGACCGGCGGTGGCGGGCACACGGAGGCCATCCTTGAAGCGCATCCTCAGTCGCGCGTCGTTGCGCTCGACCGCGATCAAACCGCCCTCGACGCCGCCCGCGTGCGGCTTGCGCGGTTCGGCGATCGCGTCACGTTCGTCAAAACGCCATTTGGCCGCGTGGCCGAAGCTTTGCAGGCTCTCGGCATCGCGACTGTCGCGGGCCTTTGTGCCGACCTCGGTGTGAGCTCGCCGCAGCTTGACGAAGCCGCGCGCGGCATGAGTTTCCGCCGCGAGGGGCCTATCGACATGCGCATGGACGCGAGCGAGGGCGAGGAAACGGCGCTCGAACTTATCGCGCGCGTTTCGGACGACGAGCTCGCGAACCTCATCTTTCAATACGGCGACGAGCGCCGCTCGCGTCGTATTGCACGGAGCGTAAAGCGAGCGCTCGGCGACAACCAACTCGTCACCACGCTCGACCTGCGGCGCGCCATCGTCCGCGCGGTGGGCCCCGTTCGCGTAGGCGGCGTCGACCCGGCCACGCGAACGTTTCAGGCGCTGCGCATTGCCGTGAACCGGGAGCTCCAAGAGATCGAGGAGCTGCTCGCTGCAGCGCCAGGGATCGTAGAAATCGGTGGCGTAGTGTCGATTCTGAGCTTTCATTCACTCGAGGACCGCCTCGTGAAGCGTGCGTTTCACGCCAAAGGAACGTGGACGTCGCTCTTCAAAAAGCCTCTCGTCGCGGGCGAGGAAGAGAACGCCTCGAACCCTCGCTCTCGAAGCGCCAAGCTTCGCTCTGCCCGGCGTGTCTCCGAGGAGGAGACGAAACGAGGAAAGTACACGTGACCCCCAAGCGCGCGCGGATCTTCTTGTTCACGTGGTCGCTCGCCGTCGTCGCGGCGGTCTGCGCCTTTGTCGTTCACCTTGCGATGCGCGGGCGCACAATTTCGCTCGGCTACGAGCTTGGCAAAGCGCGTAACGAGCAGATGCGCCTCCGTGAGGTAAAACGCGTTCTCGAACTCGAGTCCGCGAGCTACAAGACGCCCGAACGCGTCGAGGTGATAGCGCGCACGCTGCTCGGGATGGAGCCGCCTCCGTCGGATCGAATCGTGAGCGTGACGGGTAAGTCGCCTTCGACCGAAGAGGGAATCGAAGCGCGCGTCCAAGCGAAGTCGGGACTCTGAGCGTTTATGCGAAACCTCGACCCAAAGCGCGCGAAATGGATTCGGTTTCGCATGGGGCTGCTCTGCGGAACGATGTCCTTGGGTTTGGGCGGCTTCGTCTCGAGCGCGTTCCGTGTTCAAGTCGAAGATGGTGCGTCGTGGAAGGAAACCGCTGAAAACCAGCGCCAGCGGCGACTTCACGTGGAGCCTAAGCGCGGAGCGATTTACGACCGAAACGGCGCAGCGCTCGCGGCCAGCGTGGAGGTGCCGAGCATCAGCGGCGACGTCGTCGAAATGCTCCGCGGCATCGAAGGCGCTCCCGCACAGTCCGTTGCGCTGCAAGACCTCACGGTGCGGATCGCTGCGGCGCTCCGTCTTGATCCCGCTGACGTGCACGCGAAGCTCACTCCGAAGCGTCGGTTTGTATGGCTCAAGCGGCGCGTCACGGCCGAAGAAGCGCAGGCCGTTCGCGACCTCGGTGACCCGAAGAAATCGATGAAGCCCGTGAAGGGCCTCGCGGTGGAGGGGGAGGGGCGTCGGTACTACCCGGGTCGCGATCTCGCAGGCGCTTTGCTCGGGTTTGTCGCTC
Source organism: Polyangiaceae bacterium (assembly GCA_025353725.1). Taxonomy (GTDB): domain Bacteria; phylum Myxococcota_A; class Polyangia; order Polyangiales; family Polyangiaceae; genus Labilithrix. The sequence goes on from JANXOF010000045.1 coordinate 62,033, forward strand.
CTGACGGGTTCGGAAAGGACGGCCTCGAGCTGTCGCTCGACGACGAGCTGCGCGGACGTGCAGAAGAGGTCCGCGGGCTCCGCGACAGGTCCGGTCGACTCATTTTTTCCGAAGGCTCCACGGACGAAAGTGCATTTGCGGGACACGACGTGCAGCTGTCCATCGACGAAGGTATTCAGCACGTGGCCGAACGTGAGCTCACGGTCGCGCATGGCACCTACGAGACGAAAGGCGCGTCGATCGTCGTTCTCGACCCGAGCACGGGTGAGCTCCTCGCCATGGCTTCTGTCCCCGGCTACAACCCTAACGACTACGGCGACAGCGAGCCTTTGGCGCGCCGCGACCGCGCCGTCACCGACAGGTTCGAGCCAGGCTCGGTGATGAAGACGTTTACCGTCGCCGCGGCACTTGCGAGCGGCAGCCTTACGCCGAATGAGACGATCTACTGCGAACACGGTAGCTTCAAAGTCGCCAACGTCACGATTCACGATACCCACGAAAACGACTGGCTTACGCCGACTCAAGTGCTCGCAAAGAGCTCGAACATTGGCGCGCTGAAAATCGGCCTGAACCTCGGCGAGCCTTTGATGTACGCGGCGTATCGTCGTTTCGGGTTCGGTGAGCCTACGGGGTTGCCACTTCCCGGTGAAGCGGGGGGCGTACTTCGGCCCCGAGGGCGCCCGTGGTTCGAGGTCGAAACTGCCAATGCGTCGTTCGGTCAGGGCATCAGCGTGACGACCGTGCAACTCGCGGTCGCGATGGGGGCTATCGCGAACGCCGGCAAGTTGATGGAGCCTATTGTCGTTCGCAAAGTGACGGACGCGCGCGGCGCCGTTCTCAAGGAATGGACGCCGCACGTAAGGCGCGAAGCGGTCCCGGCAAGCGTCGCGAAGACGGTCGCCGAAATGCTCACGGCGGTCGTCGAAGAGGGCGGCACGGGCGTCGAAGCCGCGATGAATGGCTTTCGCGTGGCAGGCAAGACCTCGACGGCCCAGAAGGTCGACCCCGCCACGGGCAAGTATTCAGAAGACAAGTACACCGCTTCGTTTGTCGGTTTTGTTCCCGCAGAGAAACCTCGCTTGGTCATCGCCGTCGTGCTCGACGAGCCCATGATCGGCCGCTACGGGGGAGACCTTGCCGGTCCCGTGTTCCGCCGTGTCGCCGAGGCGAGCCTGCGGTATCTCGGTGTTCCGCCCACCGACGGCGCCCCGAAAATCAAGAACGTGACACGTAGCCTTGACGTTGCTGACGCGACTATCTCCGCATTAAAGGCAAGTGCTGTCCTCTCTGGAGGTTCCGCAGCATCGTCCGCCTCGCGCGAGGGAGAAGCTGCACTCGCACGTCCGCCCGCGCCGGTGGGCCCTCCTGTAGCAAGTGATGTGCGTGTGCCCGACGCGCTCGGCATGGGGACGCACTCCGCGGTTCGTCGGGTGGGCAGCGCGGGGCTTGTCCCGCTGGTCGAGGGAACGGGTCGACTCGTCAAGCAGGTGCCGCCGGCAGGAACGTCGGCGCCACGAGGGTCGAGCGTGCGACTGGTTTTCGAGCCCGCGTCATGATCGCCGACCGAGCGAAGGGCGAGAGCGCCTTCCTCGATGAGGCTCGGCAACCCTTCGAGCTGACGCTTGCCGACGTCGCGCGCGAGATTCCGGGAGTTACATCGATTCAAGGCGACACCTCCGTGCGTATCCGAGGCGTTCAGCACGATTCGAGGCGGGTGCGGCCTGGGGATCTCTTCGTCGTGCGTCGTGGCGAATCCTTCGATGGACACGCCTTCGTCGCCGACGCCGTCGCCCGCGGCGCGGTCGCCGTCCTCACGTGCGTGTCTGCGTCGGCATCGCGTGTGGCCGCGGGCATCGCGCCGTCCGCGGTCCCGACCCTTTTCGTCGAGGATGCATCCACCGCGCTTGCTTACGCTTCGGTCGCTGTCTACGGACATCCCGAGCTCGCGCTCGACATTATCGGAATTACGGGGACGAACGGCAAAACGACGACGGCGCACTTGGTTCGCGCCGCGGTAGACGTTGCGCTTGGATTTAAGGCTTGCGGGATTCTCGGCACGGTCGGTCATACCTTCGCGGGTGAGACGATCGCGGCGACGCACACTACGCCCGAAGCCGACGAGCTTGCGCGCGTCCTCGCCGTGATGCGTAAGCGCGGAGCGACCCACGCCGCCATGGAGGTTTCGTCGATCGCGCTCGTCTTAGGACGCGTAGACGCCATCCGCTTTCGCGTCGCTGCATTCACGAACTTAACGCAAGATCATCTCGATTTCCACGGTTCGATGGAGGCCTATGCGGCCTCGAAACAGCGACTCTTTACGTTACATAAGCCAAGCCTTGCCGTGGTGAACGTCGACGACCCATTCGGCGCGACGATCGCCGCCGCTGCGACGTGCAGAGTGCTCCGTGTGCGTACACGCGTGGGCGCAGGCGACGCCGACATCGCTCCGCTCCGCGTAGCGGCCAGTGCGAGTGGCATGCATGTGGTTGCGCGCGTTCCCGGCGGAGACGTCGAGATCCACTCGCGCCTCGTCGGCCTCCACAACCTCGAAAACCTCCTTGTGGCGCTTGGCGTGGCAAGTGCACTCGACCTGGATGTCGCGCTTGCAGCCACCGCGTTCGCGACGGAACTCGGCGCGCCCGGACGTCTTGAGCGATGCGATGGTCCCAGCGATGACATCGTCGTGCTCGTCGATTATGCTCACACGGCCGATGCGCTCGCGCGCGTGCTCGATGCGGTTCTTGCCGTGGCATCAAAGCGCCGCGAATCCCGAGAATCTCCAAGTCGAGAGCCGCGCGTTTGGTGCGTGTTTGGCTGCGGAGGCGACCGCGATCCCTCGAAGCGCGCGCCGATGGGGGAAGCTGTGGGAGCTCGCGCAAACGTCGCGGTAATCACGAGCGACAACCCGCGCAGCGAAGATCCGTCCGCCATTGCGGTTCCGATCGAAGAAGGCGTTCGCCGGGCCGGACTCGCCCTTTTGCCACCCGAAGCCGTCAACCGCGCGGAGGGCGGCTACGTCGTCGAACTCGACCGAGCGCGAGCGATTGCGCTCGCCGTGGCGTCGGCCCGTCCGGGCGATGTGCTCCTCATCGCCGGAAAGGGCCACGAGGACTACCAAATCGTCGGTACCGCCAAACGCCCGTTTGACGATCGCGACGAGGCTAGAAACGCGCTCCGAGCGCGCCGTGCTCACTCCGAAGGCCCCTAATAAGTGTCGACTCCGATTCCGAAAAACCAGGCCCGATTCGTCGTCGACGAGCTTGTTCGCGTCGTCCGCGGCACGATCGTCAGTGGCGGTACGAAGCCGTTCGCGATCGCCGGTATCGCAATCGATAGTCGCGCGATCGTTCAGGGAAATGCGTTCGTAGCCATTGGCGGCGACGTGCATGACGGCCACTCGTTTATCGCGAAAGCAAACGAAAATGGCGCTACGTTGATGCTTGTCAAGCGTGGTGGCGTGCTCCCGCCAAGCTTCGACTCGGCCCTCGATCGAGGGACCGTCATTGAGGTCGCGGACACGCTTGTTGCGCTCGGCGACCTAGCCGGCTCACACCTCGCACGTTGGCGTTGCGCAGACGTCAACAGTCCGGCCCGCCGAGTCGTCGCGATCTCGGGAAGTGCTGGAAAAACGACCACAAAGGAGCTTATCTCCGAGCTCCTCCAGGGAGTCGACAAGACGCACGCGACACCGGGAAACCTTAATAACCGCGTGGGCGTTCCCATGGTGGTGTTCGGACTCGAGGCCGCGCACCGATTCGCGGTGCTCGAGATGGGAATGAGTCTTTCGGGCGAGCTCGACGCCATCACGTCGATCGCGCCCCCCGACGTGTCAGTCATCACGAACGTCGGCATGGCACACGCCGAGGGAGTTGGCGGCCTCGACGGCGTCATGCGAGAGAAGGGGGCCCTCTACCGCGCGCTCGACCAAGGCGGGACCGCGATCGTCAATGCGGATGACCCGCGCGTCGTTCGAGCGGCACAGGAGACGCGGGCTCCTACCATCGTCACGTTTGGTTCGTCGGCGAATGCCGGCTACCGACTCGTCAGGCGCGAGGTGTACGACGGTACGAATTCCGTCGTCGTGGTGGCGACGCCCGAACGCGAACTCACGCTGAGGCTCCCGCTTCCGGGGGAGGTCGCGGCGATAGACCTTTGCGCGGCGCTGGCTGCGCAGGAGGCGGCCAGCGGCGTGCGGCTCCCGACCGACGTTCTCGATGCTCAACTTGCGCGTGTAAGACTTACGGGGCGAGCGACGATTCTACGCCTCGGTCAGGACATTCTCGTCCTTGACGACACGTACAACGCGAACCCTGCCAGTATGCGTGCAGCCCTCGCGACACTCGCGGACCTCGCCGGTTCTGCGCGCCGCCGGGTCGCTGTTTTGGGCGAAATGAGGGAACTTGGCCCCCACGCTGAAACGGAGCACGTAGCCCTAGGCGATGCCATCGCAGCCTCGGGTGTGTCCCTTGCGATAGGGTGCGGAGGGCTCCTCGCGAAAGCGCTCGAGCGCGCCGCCCAGCTCGGCGTGACGGTAGTTTCGGCTGCGAGTGCGGCGGACGCCGCCCGAGAAGCCAAGGCCCGCATAGGCCGATCCGACGCCGTTCTCGTCAAGGGATCCCGAGGGGTCGCCACGGAAGAGGTTGTGGCCGCGTTGACAGAAGCTTGGCCCGTCGCCGAAAAACCTGCAGGGACTAGGGCCGTATGATCTATGAGCTGCTCTACCCGCTGCGCCACTCTGCGAGTTGGTTGGGGTGGCTCAACGTTCTCCGCTACGTGCCCTTTCGCGTCATCGCGTCGACCATGACGTCGATGGTCCTGTGCTTCGTGCTTTCCCCGTGGTTCATCCGTGAGCTTCAGCGAAAGCAAATCGGTCAGGTCGTACGCGAAGACGGGATGATCCCCGACGGCCACCTAAAAAAGCACGGCACGCCTACCATGGGAGGAGCGCTCCTCCTCTTGGCGGTGTTGGGGTCGACGGTTCTCTGGTGTGATCTTCGGAACGTCTTCGTGCTCGGAGCGAGCGCCATCACGGCAGGCTACGGAGTCATTGGCTACTTTGACGATTATCTAAAGATCCGACGGCGTACCTCGAAAGGCCTTGCCGCGCGGTACAAGCTGCTTGGGCAGTTCGTTATCGCAACCGTCGTCCTGACCTGGATTTTCACGTCGAAGGAGCATTTGCCGCCCGATTGGTGGGACATTCGCGATCGCTTGGCGATCCCGTTCGTGGCTTTTAATAAGCATCCCGTGCGACTCCCGATGGCGCTGATGATCGCGTTCGCCGTCCTCACGGTCGTCGCGATGTCGAACGCGGTGAACTTCACCGACGGTCTCGACGGCCTTGCCATCGGCCCCGTGATCTTCAACTCGGGAACGTACCTTATCTGGGCGTACCTCTCAGGCGCGACCTTCGGCATTGTCAACGTCGCCCAACGCTTCGTGGTCGCGCGGTACCTTGATATCCCGTTCATCGCGAACTCGGGCGAGCTCGCCGTGTTTTGCGGGGCGATGGTTGGCGCTGGAATAGGCTTTCTTTGGTATAATACCTATCCCGCACAGGTGTTTATGGGGGACGTGGGCGCGTTAGCGTTGGGCGGCGGGCTCGGCGCATGCGCCGTCTTCACGAAAAACGAGCTGCTCTCCGTTATTCTCGGAGGCATATTCTTCCTCGAGGGTCTTAGCGTCGTCACGCAAGTTCTCTCTTTCAAACTGACCGGAAAACGTCTTTTCCTTATGGCCCCGATTCACCACCACTACGAAAAAAAAGGGTGGCCAGAGCCTAAGATCATTGTTCGTTTTTGGATCGTCTCCATCCTCCTCGCGCTGGTCAGCCTCGCGAGTCTCAAGTTGAGGTGAACGTCGTGCCGCACACTCGCATCGCAGATCTCAAAGACAAGCGCGTGGTCGTCGTCGGCCTCGGGTTAAGCGGCATTGCGGCCTGTCGACTTCTCGCCGGGCGCGGTGTGTGTGTCGTTGGGGCAGACACCAAAGGTGCGGACGAGGTGTCACCTTCCGCAAAAGCGCTGGCGGTTGACGGCGTCGAACTGGTTCTCGGCGACCTTGCGGTGGCGCGGATGAGCGAGGCGGACCTCATCGTGATTTCGCCCGGAGTCGCGTCCTTTCGTGAGTTGGACGAGGCTGAGAGTCGTGGCGTTCCGATCTGGGGCGAAGTGGAGCTCGCCGCCCGTGCTGCGAACGAGGCGAGCGACGCGGAGGGCCGCACGCGCGCGCGCCTCGTCGCTATCGGCGGCACCAACGGCAAGAGCACGGTGACCTCGCTTGTCGGGGCGGTCCTCGAGCGCGCGGGGTTTCGCACGTTTGTCGGTGGCAATCTTGGTGAGCCTCTCTGCGCCCACGCGAACACAGCCTTCGACGTTCTTGTCGTCGAGGTCTCGAGCTTCCAAATGGAACGCGTCGACGCGTTTCATCCCCACGTGGCGGTGCTGCTGAACGTGACCCCCGACCACCTCGACCGGTACACCACCATCGACGCCTACGCCCATGCGAAGGGTAACGCGTTCCTCCTGCAAACGTCGACCGACCTTGCCGTCGTGCCCATCAACGACGATACGTGTATGAGGCAGGCTTGCCGCGGAGGCGCTCGCGTCGTGACGTTCGGCGTCGGTGGGGACCTCGAGGTTACGCACGAAGCGGTGGTCGACCATGCGGCGGGAGCGACGTACTTGCGTTCGGAGTGCGGCTTGCAAGGTGGACACAATGCCTTGAATGTGGCGGCGGCGCTCGCCGCGATTCGTCCGTTCCACATCGATCCTGCGATCGTAAAAGACGTTCTCAAGATCTTTCGCGGACTGCCTCATCGAATGGCGCTCGTTCGCGAGCTCGATGGCATTCGGTACTTCGATGATTCAAAAGGAACCAACGTCGGCGCCTCCGTCACGGCGTTACGCGGCCTTACGGAGCCGAAGGTGGTCCTGATCGCGGGCGGCCGCGACAAGGGCGGTAGCTACGCGCCACTCGCAGAGGCGCTTCGCGAAAAAGGCCGCGCGATCGTGCTCATTGGCGAAGCCTCGGCTCTCCTTGCGGCTGCCGTCGGCGCCGCTGTCCCCGTCTTCTGCGCCGCGACGATGGCGGACGCCGTACGCCTCGCGAGCGAAGCTGCCACCGCCGGAGACGCCGTTCTGCTCTCGCCCGCCTGCTCGAGCTTCGACATGTTTAGGGACTACAAGCACCGCGGCGATGCGTTCGTCGACGCCGTTCAGCAACTGCGGAAGAGGTCACCATGAGAGTTCGCAACGTACGTCGGCCTGAGACGCTTCCGCTGCAGCTGGTTGTCCCGCTTGACGCAAAGCCCGTCGAGAATGCGTCGAAGAAGCCTGTCGATATCGTACTTGCGGCCCTCGTTGTGGCGCTCATCGGCTTCGGCGTCGTAATGGTTTACAGTGCTTCCGCCGTTCAAGCGACGTTGCACTACCACGACCCGCAATTTTTTCTAAAGCGCCAAGCGGTTTACGGAGCGCTCGGACTTGGGCTATTCTTCACGGTCGGCTTACTCGACTACCATCGACTTTACAAATTGACCTATCCCGTACTTGGCGGCGTGGGCGTACTTCTCCTGCTGTGCGTCGTCGGGTTCGGGCACAGCGGTGGCGGCGCGACCCGCTGGCTGTCGATTGGCCCCGTTCACGTTCAACCGGCTGAAATGGCGAAGCTCGCGCTCGTGACGTGGCTCGCGTACTCGCTTGCTAAGAAAGCCGACAAGGTAAAAACATTTACCGTCGGCTTCTTACCGCACCTCATCGTTGCGGGCATCTTCATGCTTCTTTGCATGAAACAGCCTGATTTCGGCAGTGCGGTCGTTCTCCTGCTGCTCACGTTCACGATGCTGTTCGTAGCCGGTGCGAAGGTCGGATACATTCTCGGTGCATCGATTCTCGGCGCAGGTTTCGGAGCGATTTCGATTATGTCGAAGCAGTATCGCTACGAGCGCTACCTCGCGTGGATGAACATGGACCAGCACCGCGCGGATCTCGCCTACCAGCCGTTCCAATCGGTCATGGCGTTCGGCTCGGGCGGTACGTGGGGCGCGGGGGTAGGGAAGGGGCTTCAAACGCTCTATCTTCCGGAGGCTCATAACGATTTTATCGCGGCTATCATTGGCGAAGAACTCGGCTTCGTCGGTATTCTTGCTTTATGCCTCGTGTACCTCGCGCTTGTGGCACGAGGCGTCCGTGCCGCGTTCCGCGCCCCAGATGACTACGGTTCATATCTCGCATTTGGCATCGCCGCGATGTTCGGCGTGCAAGCGCTCGTCAATCTTTCGGTCGCCCTTGCGATTTTGCCGACGAAGGGCCTGACCCTTCCATTCCTCAGTTTTGGAGGGTCGTCGCTTCTCGTCAACGCCGCTGCAGCGGGCATCTTGCTCAACGTTTCTCGGCAAGGGGCGCCTCGCCCAGTGATTGAGTCCGACGTCGAAACGCCGCCTGCGCCTTCGGTCGAAGAATCGGTTTTCGTTGTGGCGGCATCGGCCGCGGGAGCTGGGCCTTGAAGACGATACTCATCGCGGGTGGAGGCACTGGCGGGCACGTATTTCCAGGCCTTGCCGTGGCTCGCGCGCTCCGCGACGTGGCGGACGTCACGATCGTCTTCGTGGGCTCACCACGCGGGCTCGAGAACCGAATCGTGCCCACCCATGGCTACGTCCTCGAGCTTCTGCGCGTCGAGCCGATGAAGGGAGGGGGACCGGCACGGGCAGCGCGAGGTGCCTTCGTGGCCTCAACGGCCATGCGTCAAGCGGCACGCCTTATCCGCCGTCTTCGTCCGAGTGCGATCCTCAGCGTGGGCGGCTACGCGGCTGGCCCGGTAGCACTCGCGGGCGCTATCGCGCGCGTTCCCCTCGCGATTTTAGAACCGAATAGCACCCTTGGTCTCGCCAATCGCCTTGTCGCGCCGTTCGCGAGTCGTGCCTATGTGGCGTGGTCGGACACCGCGCGCCACTTTCGAGGTGACAAGGTGCGCATGTTTGGTGTTCCCCTCCGCGCGGGATTCGAACCGGATGCGTACACTGTCACACCCGGCGTCAGGCGGCTCCTCGTCCTCGGTGGCAGTCAGGGTGCTCGCGCGCTCAACGACCGCGTACCGCCTGCTATCGCTCGCGTCGCCGCAGCCCTCGGTGAGGTGCACGTGGTTCACCAAACGGGCCACGAGCGGGCGGCAAGCGTCGCCTCCGCCTACGCGAAAGCGGGGCTACGCAGCGTCACTGTCGTGCCCTTCATCGACGACGTCGCCGCGCAGATCGCGCGAGCGGATCTCGTCGTGGCGCGTGCAGGAGCGGTCACGGTGGCCGAGATAACCGCCATCGGGCGTGCTTCGGTGCTCGTGCCGTTTCCGCACGCCGCCGCGGACCACCAAGCCAAAAATGCGCTATCGCTTGCTTCCCTTGGTGCGGCCGTCTGTGTGCGCCAAGAGGCCGCCGACGAGGTACGACTCGCGACCGAGCTCTCCTGGCTCTTCGGAAACGACGCGCGCCGTGTAGGTATGGCGCGGACGGCACGTGAGCACGGCCACCCTAGTGCGGCGCTCCACGTGGCGCTCGATCTCCTCGCGCTTGCCGGGATCGTTCAGCGGCCGGCCAGCCGTCCTGTGTCGAAGGCGGCGTCCTGATGTTCCGAGGGCGCGTGAGGCACGCTCACTTTATCGGAATCGGAGGGATCGGCATGAGCGGACTTGCCGAGATCTTGCGTACGATGGAGTTTGACGTCTCGGGCTCTGACCTCAAACCCAACGACATCACGCGACGCCTAGAAACGATGGGTGTTCGCGTCCACGTCGGCCATGCCGCCTCGAACGTCGAAGGGGGCGACGTCGTGGTCTACTCGAGTGCCATCGACGAAAAGAATCCCGAAATACAGCGGGCGCGCGCACTCGAAATACCGATTATTCAGCGCGCTGAGATGCTCGCCGAACTCATGCGCGTGAAGTACTGCGTGCTTATTGCGGGCTCGCACGGAAAAACGACCACGACGTCCCTCGTCGCCACGGTTCTCCGTGCCGCAGGTCTCGACCCTACCGTTGTCGTGGGCGGCAAGGTCAACGCGCTTGGGTCGAATGCGCGTCTCGGTGAGGGCGACTTGTTCGTGGCGGAGGCCGATGAGAGCGACGGGTCATTCCTCAAGCTAACGCCGACGATCGGCGTCATCACGAACATCGACGCGGAGCACCTCGACCACTACGGCACCCACGAAAACGTGAAGCAGGCCTTTGTTCAGTTCGCGAACAAGATTCCGTTCTATGGGCTGGCAGTGCTTTGCCTTGACCACCCCCACGTGCAGGCCATACTCCCTCAGATTTCGCGCCGGCATGTGACGTATGGCGTCTCCCGGCAAGCGGATTATCGCGCTAAGCATATTGAGTTTAGAGGGCTTTCGACGACCTTCGAGGCCTTCAGACGTGGTGAGTCGTTAGGCCGCTTTTCGGTCCGGATGCCCGGGCATCACAACGTCTTGAATGCGCTCTCCGTCATCGCGGTAGCTGACGAACTCGAGGTTCCGTTCGACATCGTCCGTGAAGCCATCGAAAGCTTTCACGGCGTGCAGCGGCGATTCACCGTGGTCGGGCAGCCGGTTCTCGAGCGAGACGGAGCGAAGGGCGATGTCATGGTGATTGACGACTACGGGCATCACCCCGCGGAAGTCGTGGCGACCCTCGACGCCGCTCAAAATGGCTTCGACCGCCGCGTTCTCGTGGCGTTTCAACCGCATCGTTACACGCGGACGCAGTCGCTTTTCGACGAGTTCACGCGAGCGTTCAACAAGGCCGACGTGCTCATTGTCACAGATGTTTACGCAGCAGGCGAAACGCCTATCGCAGGAGCGACGGGCGAGGCACTCGCCGACGCGGTGCGCGCCCACGGCCACCACGACGTGCGCTACATCGGCGATAAGAAACAGGTCACTGCCGCGCTTCTCGCGCAAGTGCGTCCCGGAGATCTTGTTCTGGCGCTCGGGGCGGGCGACATCAACGTGTGCGCGCGCGACTTGGTGGCTGCCCTCGAGCGCAAGTTCGTGAAGGAGACCCTACCGTGAGCGTTCATGAGTCGTCCCCTCCCGAGTCTGCCTCACCTCCCTCGGGCAACATGCGTCGTCGGTCTCCTAACCGTGAGCGAGCCGTTGTGGCCAAGCCCAGTGCCGTCACGCTCCCCACGGCCGCGATGGCGGCGCGTCCTGAGCCTCCACCGGCTGACGAGTCTCTCAGTCGCCGTCTTGCGCGCGCGGCGCTCGGTTTCGTGATGGTAGTCGTTATCGGCGGCGGCGCCGCGTGGGGCGCGCGGCGGTACGTGACGACGAGCCCTCGCTTCGCTGTTAACGATATCCTGACGACGGGCGCGAAGCGTCGGTCTCCCGACGAACTTGCTTCGACAGCCGGTCTCGCGAAGGGGCAGAATATATTTTTTACCGACTTAAGTGCCGCGCGCGCGCGTCTCGAAGCCGACCCTTGGGTGAGCGAGGCGTCGCTCTCGCGTAAGCTTCCGAGCACGATCTTCTTGCGCGTTGTGGAGCGCGAAGCTTCCGGCATTGTCGCGACCAACGACGGAACGGCCAAGGCTTCGGGCGGCGAGACCTACCTTGTGACGCGTGAGGGAGTGCTCATCAAGCGGCTCGAGGCCGGTGACCCTACGGACCTGCCGATCGTTACGGGAGTTGTGCTTCAGCAGCTTGTGGACGACAGGGAAGGCTCGGCTCGGACGGTACGTCGGGCGCTCGATCTCGCTTCCGACTACGAGCACTCGCCGCTCGGGACGCGGTTGCCCCTGGAAGAGGTTCACGTGGAGACGAACTTTGAGATGAGGCTCGTCGTGGGGAAAAGTGCGCTGTCTCTCCATATGGGTGCGGGCCCCTACCGGCGAAAGCTAGAACAAGCCGTTCGTGTCATCAGCGAACTCGATCGCCGGGGCGCGAAGCCGGATTCCATCTTGATGGACAATGAAGCGCGTCCCGACCGCGTCGTTGTACGCATGCGCTAGCCCCGTCGCTCCGATCCGCGCCTTTCGTGAGATTCGCAGCGCGTTCGCGCTCTTTCCGGTGACCTGAGAAAGGTCGGACGGGTCGACCAAATGCACCGTCAGCGACCGGCGTGTTGTCACTTATTTGGCCCTTTGCTTTCGGGTATGTGATCCCTACGCCGAGATGAGCACGTCGGCTTCGCAAGGGGAGATCGTCGTTGGCCTTGACATAGGCACGACGAAGGTATGCGCCGTGGTCGGCGAGATCGCCGAAGACGGCATCACCATCCTAGGTGTCGGTTCGGTACCGTGTCGCGGCCTCCGCAAAGGTATTGTCAGCAACATCGACTGGACGGTTCGCGCTATCAAAGACGCTATCGAAGCTGCCCAGACCATGGCTGGCGTCGAAATTCGCACGGTTTACGCCGGGGTGGCCGGAAGCCACATTCGGTCCCAGCTGTCTGACGGAGTTGCGGCTATCGCCGGCGGAGAGGTCACTCGCGCCGACGTAGAGCGCGTGCTCGAAGGCGCCCGGGCCATTCCGGTCGATGCCGATAGGCAAATTTTGCACGTCCTCCCGCGGGAATACATCGTCGACATTCAAGACGGGATCCGCGACCCGATCGGGATGAGCGGCGTTCGCCTAGGCGCAAAGGTGAACCTCATCACGGCTGCAACGAGCTGCGTCCAAAACGTCATTCGCTGCGCCGAGCGCTGCGGGCTCGTCGTCGCCGACGTCGTCCTCGAGCCCCTCGCCAGCGCCGAGGCTGTCCTCTCCGACGACGAGCGAGAAATCGGTGTCGCGGTAGTCGACATCGGCGGCGGGACTACGGACATTCTTATTTACGTCGATGGCGGAATTGCTCATGCGAGTGTGATTCCCGCCGGCGGAAACAACATCACCAACGACATCGCGGCGGGGCTGCGCACGCCCATGGCCGAAGCCGACCGGCTCAAGCGTCTGGCCGGGTGCGCTCTTGGGCGCATGGTTGCGGACGAGGAAGACATCGAGGTTCCCGGCGTCGGCGGACAAAAGCCCCGTCGCACCCCGCGCCGCGTGCTGTCAGATATCATCGAGCCGCGCGTCGAAGAAATCTTCGCTGTCGTCCGAAAGCGTATTGAAGACACCGGGCTTCTCGAGCAGCTATCCGCAGGCGTCGTGCTCACGGGCGGCGCTGTTCTCCTTGAAGGAACGACGGAGCTCGCGGAAGAGATCCTTGGAATGCCCGTCCGCATTGGATTTCCCAGCGGCGTACGTGGGATAACGCAGCTCGTTCATGGGCCGCAGTACGCGACCGGCGTGGGGCTCGTCAAGTACGGCGCGCAGGCGATAGCGGACGCTCACGCGCGCGCCGCCGCCCCAGCTCACTCGATGATGCGCATGACGGCCTCCGCCACGAAGAAATTCGAAGACGAGCGGCCCGAAGACGCACTCAAGTCACAGTCGAAGCTCTGGGAGTGGCTGAAAGCCGCTTTCTGATTCAGAAAACTACGCGTTACCTTTCTGTCTGATTCGCATAAGTAACGCGTAAACGAGGAAGAGGCGCCTCGCTTACGCGTCGTGACTCGCGCACCCCGCGAGTGTTTCGTTCATACCAATTCCCGGGAGGCCAGAGGCTCATGACGTTTTCGATCGAGTTCGCGGACGAGCAGCAAGAATACCAGGCACGAATCAAGGTGATCGGCTGCGGCGGCTCCGGCGGCAACGCGGTCAATACCATGATCAACTTCGGCCTCGAAGGCGTCGAGTTCATCGTCGTCAACACGGACGCGCAGGCGCTCAACGCCAACGCGGCTCCGACCAAGCTCAATATTGGTGGCGCGATTACCCGTGGCCTAGGCGCGGGCGCGGACCCAGAGCGCGGTCGCAAGGCCGCCATGGAAGACCACCAACGCATCAAAGAGCTTATTAGCGGCGCCGATATGGTGTTTATCTGCGCAGGTATGGGTGGCGGTACCGGAACGGGTGCGGCACCTGTCATCGCCCAACTTGCGCGCGAAGAGGGAGCGCTGACGGTGGGCGTTGTCACCAAGCCCTTCCTCTTCGAAGGGCGTCAACGCTCGCGTCGCGCGGAGCTCGGCCTTTCCCAGCTCACGGAGCACGTTGACACGCTGATCACGATTCCGAATCAAAAGCTCCTCATGCTCGGTGAGGAGGACCTTTCTTTCATCGATGCGTTCCGCAAGGCCGACGAAGTGCTCTTCCAAGCTGTCAAGGGCATCAGCGATCTCATCACGCAAAATGGCATCGTCAATGTCGACTTCGCCGACGTGAAGACGGTCATGAACAGCATGGGCCGCGCGCTCATGGGAACGGGCATCGCAAAGGGTAACAATCGCGCGCGCCTCGCCGCCGAAATGGCCATCAGTTCGCCGCTCCTTGATGACATTTCCGTCGAGGGTGCGACCGGAGTGCTCATCAACATCGTGGGTGGTCCGGACCTCAAGATGCGCGAGATTCAAGAAGCCGCGAGCCTTGTTCAGGAGCAGGCGCACGAGGATGCGAACATCATCTTCGGCGCGAGCATCGACGAGGCGCTCGGCGAGAATGTGAAGGTCACGGTGATTGCTACCGGTTTCGAGTCGGTTGAACGCATGGCCAGCATGAGTGAAGGTGCGCGTGTCTCGACGCCTGTTTCTCAGGCCAACACGTCGACGCACTCCGGCTACCAAGACGCACGACAGTATGCGCCGCAGGCAGGCGCGAACATGGGTCACCCAGCCTCGCATCCGTCGCAGCGAGCCGTTTTTCGGCAACCGCCTTCGCCGCAAGCGCAGTCGCGTGTGGTCGAGACAGCTCCCGCGTTCGCGAGCCGTCGCGTTCCGTCGACTTCACCCGACACCCGCGTATCTCCCGTAAGCGCACGTATCCCTACGCGTGAGCGCGCGAACGCGAACTTCCCGGCGTTCGAGTCCGATTGGGATGTGCCGGCTTTCCAGCGAAAAGGCCAGTGACTCGCGCATCCCCCATTCCGGGATCTCGACGAGACTTCGAGTGGGGGAGCGTGTGCGTTGAGATGGCTCATTTAAAATAAGTCGAAAGAGTGCGACGGTTGGGTCGGGCGATGTCTCTTCGCTTCGGAGGTAGAGGTCTGTGAGTCCACTTGGCTCGCAGCGACCTTCACGGAGTAAAGCCCCATGCTTACAAGAGCGGTCAGTCAGCGACGCTTCACCGCTCCGCGAGCCTGCCAGATTCAATCGCCGTTCTTCCGAGCCCTCGTTCGTTCCGTCCTCCTGGCGGGTTTGGTTCCGAGCTTCCTTCTTGGCTGCACGGGAGCACTCATCGACCCTATCCCGACCCTTGGCGAAGGGACGGACCCCGCGACGTCTTCAACGGCCTCCTCGCCAGCTGACATCAAGGGGGCACGGAGCTGCGGCGCGGAAGGACATAAGTGCGGCGCGAAGTTGGCTTGTGAGACTGCCGAAGACTGCGTTTCTAACGTCTGCACGCTTGGCAAGTGCGAGGGCATTCCGAGCTGCGCAAGAGGCGGCCCGGGGGCTGGTCGAAATTGTGGACCCGGTGGAGATGAGGATTGCTGTTCGTCTCTCGCGATACCGACAACGTCGTTCAATCGCTATAACTCTGCGCAACATCCAGCCACGGTAAAAGGCTTCTCGCTCGATAAGTTCGAAGTCACGGTCGGTCGGATGCGCGCATTTCTTACGTCGATCGAGGGAAACGCAAGGCAGTTCGGACCTCTCGTCGGTGCAGGTGCACATCCGGGCATTGCGGGGTCGGGTTGGCGCGCGGAGTGGAACGATATGCTTCCGGAGAGCATGGACGACGTAAACCTCTTTTTCGGCGCCGCGTGCGCGGCCGGTGGTGATGCTTCGCAAGGCGGCGCCCCTACCTATCGGCCTCAGCCGTCGGAAAATGATAAAAAGCCCGCCAATTGCACCGGCTGGTACCTCCTCAACGCATTCTGCGCTTGGGATGGTGGCCGTTTGCCCACCGAGGCCGAGTTTCAGCTCGCACTCGTAGGTGGCGAAGAACAGCGGCTGCGCGCGTGGCCGGATTCAGTCCTTGGGAGGCAGGCGCTGACATTCGAGAACGGTCAGCAACTCGTTTCCGCGTTTCTCGCTCCCGCGAATGCGAACGGGAGTGCGGTCGGCCTCCACACGTTCGGCGAGCAAAGGCGCCACCTCACCGAGCAGAACGTGGCCGATGACGGCGATTCTCACATCGCTCCGGTCGGTTCGTTTCCACGAGGAAACGGCCGTTGGGGGCACGCCGACCTTAACGGAAACATCTACGAGCTCGTGCTGGATGAGAGTCGCCCGGTCGACCTGCAAACCGGCCTACCAGCGCCGGACACGTGTATCAATTGTGCAAATACGAACTGGCCTCTCCTGACTGAACGAAACCCTTCGATTGTTCCTTTCAGCGTCGACGAGGGAGCCGACCCTGCCGTGGTGACCGACATTGCCGCGTGGGGAAAGTACTACGTCGGCGGAGCCCGAATTCTGCAGGGCGGCTCGTGGTCTCATCTCGGGAGCATCATCAACAGTCAAAATCACGCCAATGTCGTCCGCTTCAAGTACCCCGTGATGCGCACGTACGAGGCCGTTGGCGGCCGCTGCGCGCGCGATTTCTAACGCTTAGCTCGCTAGAGCATCGTGACCTTGACACCGAGATACTCGGCTTCGCGTACGACTGTCGACATACCCTCCGCGATGGACGCGTGAACGAATTCCGTGGCTGCGCCGATCCAGGTGAGCGTTTCGCGACGCGGCTTGTTCCCAAGAAACCGAACGTCGATTTGCCACCGCCGCGCGAGTTGTTCGAGTCGAGCGCGCTCGGGCCCGTCACCGATGACGACAAGCACGGGTTGTTCGATGCGGTGCCCCGCTACATAGTCGATGACGCGGTCGACGCGCTTGCTCCGAACGAGGCGTCCGGCGCACACATAGAGCGGTCGACCGCCAAGCGTCTGACGGCGAGCTCGCACGTCTTCGGTTACGTCCATGAGCGCTATGGGGCTAGGTGCCACAACCGCGATGTTCCGCAGCTTCGTGACCTCGGCGGGGTCGAGCACTTCTACCAATTTCTCAAGCAAATGAGGCGAGACGAACCTCCAGGAGCTTGCGCGCTCGGTCAACTGCTTCGCGACGAACGACCGCAAAGCGTTCGGCATCGCCGCGATGAGCCGTACGTCTCCGCCATGCGATACGACCTCCAACGGAGGATCGCCGAACTCGCGGAACGTGGCGACAGGCCAAGCACAAGGAACGCTCCAGTGAGCCACGATGACGTCAGGTTGGCAGGCGCGAATTTCTGAGCGCGCGTGCGCCATCCACTGGGCGGCCTCGACGATTCGCCAAGGCTTCTCTCGCAGCCGAAAGGCTGATCCGGGCCACCCGAACGCGCCTCCGGTGACGGGCGTAACGACGTTCACGCGATGTCCCTCACGCTCGAGTTCCTCTACTTCGGACTTTACGAAGTGACCCGCGGGGTCGCCGTCGTTGCCCGGATAGCTCGTCGTGACAACGCACACTGAAGAGTTCGCACGCAATCGTAATCGAAGTGTGGGGGCCACGACCTGGCGCTTTACCGCGAATCGCGCCGCGGAAGCCATCGGAAGACGTGAGGCGCCGCAGCATCTGCCCGATGAGCCAGGTGTCGATGCCGTTTATCTCGAAATTTGTGGGCGTGCTACGGATCTAGGTCATGGATCTGCCTGCGCACAGTATCCGCATTCATGGCCGCATCCTTTACGTTACCGAGGACCCGGAGTTGCTGGAACGCCAGCTCGGCGGCGAAGACCTCGAATTCGATTCGGAACGGGCGCTCGTGGCCAACATCTCGACCGACGAGCTCACGCCCGCATGGGTTTGCTATTCCTATGACGAGACACTTGCTCGCTACTGCTTGGTCGGACTTCGCGGCGGAAAAGTCGGAAAAGACGCCATTCGGGGCGGAGGGTTCGGCGTCCTTGTCAGCGGTGCTTCAAAGGGGTGCGGCTCGAGTCGCGAGACCGCGCCCTACAGCGAGTTGAAAGCCGGAGTGCAGCTTGTCATCGCACCAAGCATCGAGAAAATTTACCGTCAGAATGCGCAAAATATCGGACTTCTCACGTCGACTGACGTCGGCCTTATTGAGCGCATTGCACGCGGTGAAGCCATTCCAATCCGTGAATTCACGAAGGGACTCGACGAGATAAGCGCCTCGATCGTCGAATATGGGGGCCTCTTTGCCTACAACCGCGCCCGTCTAGAAGGCAAAGTTACGCCTCCCGTTGTCATGACTAGCGCAAGGGCCATGACGCTGTGCGAGAAAATACTCGCCGCTCACGTCGTGGCGGACGCGACTGCAGGTCATCTGGGGGTCGTGGCGGTTAAACCAGGAGATGCGTTCTTCGCGCGGACCGACGTGCGATTCTCCCACGAGTATGTGACAGCGATGGCCGAGTCAGTGTTCACGGCGCAGATGGGCCCACGCGCAAAAGTGACCGACCCTGCCTCCGTGTGGGTCTTCCGCGACCACCTTACGTTGCTCGACCTCGTGATGCCGACAGCCCATCGTGCGATGGGCTTAGATGAGCATGCGCAAAAGCTTGCGCTCGTGCAGGAGGACTTCGCCTCGCGTCAGGGCGTCAAGCTGTACGGGGAAGTTTACCGTGAAGGAAAACGGGTCGGCTCGGAGGCGATTTGCCACAACAAGGTCATCGAGGAGATCGCGCTTCCGGGACAGCTCGTTGTGGGCACGGACTCGCACACATGCATGGCGGGCGCGCTCGGTTGTTTTGCGTTCGGCGTGGGGTCTACGGACATGGCCAACGCGTGGTTCACAAAAGATGTCCGCGTCACCGTTCCGGAGACCGCGCGCTTCCTTCTAAATGGCAAGCTGAGACCTGGCGTCTGCGCGAAGGACGTCATGCTTCACATTCTTAGTTTGGAATTTTTTAAAAGCGGAAAAGGGATCGGTAAAGTCCTCGAATTCGGGGGCGACGGCATAGGTCTCATGGCTCTCGACGAGCGCGCGACGCTTACAAATATGGCGGTTGAGGCCGGAGGCTTCACGGGAATCATCGAGGCAGACGACGTCGTTATCGACTACCTCGTTGGGCAGCGCGGTCTTGACGGTTCCTCTGTTCGCGCTCACATCGTGAAAGCAGATCCGGGAGCGGAGTACTTAGCAACCTTCGCGGTTGACCTCAGCGTTATCGAACCGATGGTCGCGACACCGGGAGACCCGCGCAACGGGATTCGTTTGAAAGACCTCGCGGCGGCGTGCGGCGGGCGGGTCAACGTCGACATCGCATACGGAGGCTCTTGCACGGGCGGAAAGAAAGTCGACATGGACATGTATGCGTCCGTCCTCGCAGCGGCCTTGGAAAAGCGACTTCGGGTCGCCGACGGCGTCCGCTTGTATATCCAATTTGGCTCGCAAGAAATTCGTCGCTACGCCGAATCAAAGGGCTATCTCGCCACCTTCGAGGCGGTCGGCGCCGAGCTCGTCGACCCCTCGTGCGGAGCTTGCATAAACGCCGGCCCGGGCGTAAGCGACTTGCCGGACCAGGTGACAGTGAGTGCCGTCAATCGAAACTTTCCTGGCCGGAGCGGCCCAGGAAGGGTCTACCTGGCAAGCCCATTCGTCGTCGCCGCAAGTGCGATCGTCGGTTACATCGCAGGGCCCTGCGCCTTCTAAGCTTGTCTTGCTTGACGCGCGGCCGGCTGCGGACCATCCGTACGCCGCCAAATGAAGACCATCGAGGCGAATGCGCGTGTCGTGCTGGAGTACACACTGAAGAACGAGAAGGGCGAAGTGCTCGACTCGAGCGAAGCCGAGGACGGCACACCGATCGAGTATGTGCACGGATACGGCATGCTTGTTCCCGGCCTCGAGGCCGCTCTCGTTGGTCTTGCCCTCGGGGATACGAAAGACGTGACGGTAAGTCCGGAAGAGGGATTCGGCGAGCGCGACGAGGACCTAGTCATGGAGCTCGATCGTTCTGACTTTCCCGACCCGAAGACGGTGGCCATAGGCGACGAGGTCGTCGCAGAGTCCGCCGATGGTGAGGAAATGCCGATGGTCGTCATCGAGCTCAAAGAGGAATCGGTTATCGTTGACGCGAATCATCCGCTCGCGG
The DNA here is from genome assembly GCA_025353725.1 of Polyangiaceae bacterium. Lineage (GTDB taxonomy): Bacteria > Myxococcota_A > Polyangia > Polyangiales > Polyangiaceae > Labilithrix. The sequence continues at coordinate 82,082 of JANXOF010000045.1, forward strand.
GGGTCACTCTTCGCTACGCCGTGAAGGTGAGAGAGCTCGCGCAAGCTACGGATGAAGAGATTGCCGAGGCGGCCTCCGAATTTGAAGAGGCGGGGTACGGCGAGGGGTGTGACGATCCGACTCACGACCACGCGCACGGCCACGAGCACGACAAGCCGGCGACGGATCTCGTTCAGATCACTTCGAAGAAGCCGTCGTGAGACGAGCCCTTGCGGCGCACGTATGCCGAGGCTAAGCACCCACCTATGACGCAGAAGACGAACCCGTGGACGTTCGATGTTCGCGTGCGTGAGCGCACCTTGAAAGCCGGATCCTTGACCGACAAAGATGTCGAAAAATACCTGACGGCGCTGCCTGATCTCGCGGCCCACACCGAGGCCTTCGGAATCTCGCAACCGGCTCTCGCTCAGCCCCCTTCCGCGCATCACACCAGCGCTAGCCGCAGCGCCGGTGCCGCCGTCGTGGGTGAAAGTGCGCCTGACGACGACAGCGAGGACGACGAAGACGAAGCTGAGGACGGCACCGCAGAAACCGCGGACGAAGCTCCAAGCGCTGCCGGCTGAGCGCGTGATGGGCGACAAAGAGAGTCTGCCGAGCATCGACTTCGCCACGTTTGTGCTGTCACTCAGCCATTCCGTTCTGATGCACCTCGGAGAGGCGCCTGACCCCGAGACCAACCTTCGCAAAGCTGATCTCTCGCTAGCGCGGCAGAATCTAGATATCCTCGTCCTCCTCGAAGAAAAAACGAAGGGTAACTTGTCCGGCGACGAGGAGCGGCTCATCGCGCAGATTCTCTTCGACTTGAACACGCGACTTAGCGAGACCTCAGGGAAATAAACGACGGCTGTCGGGGGTCAGCTGGGAGAAGACCATGCTGATGCAACGTCAGTTCCGCATTTCCTCAAACATCCTCGCAACTCGACCTGCCCTTCTCGCCGCCGCGCTCCTGGTGTGCGGATCATCGGCATGTAAGGCAAAGGGAGGGCTCGATAACACCCCCGACCGCCCTGGCATTGCGTCGGCATTGTCCTCCGGTAGCCCGCCTATAGCGGCTGGAGCTTCGCCAACGGGCACCCTACCTGCTCCCGCAAAGGGTGATGAACGTCAAACGGATTTGAAGGCAGCTCCGCTGAGCTTCGCACCCATCGCTAAGCGCGCAGACCCCAGCGTTGTCACCATTTACACCTCGGGCGACGGCGACCGGGGTACTGGGCTCGTGGGTCGTCGCGGGCGAGGCTCAACCTCTAAGGGCCTCGGTACCGGATTTATTGTTGACAGGGCCGGGACCATAATTACGAACAACCACGTCATCGAGGGGGCTGACGAGATTACGGTCCTGCTCTCCGATGAGCATCGCTATGCTGCGAAAGTGATTGGTCGTGACCCTCGTACGGACATCGCGGTCGTGAGAATCGACGGTGCCAAGGACCTCACGTCGATCCCGCTCGGCGATTCGGACGTGCTGGAAGTCGGGGATTGGGTCGTCGCGATAGGCAACCCTTTCGGTCTTTCTCACACCGTCAGCGCTGGCATCGTGAGCGCGAAGGGGCGCGGCGGGAACGACGTTCGCCTTGACGCAACCGGGTATTACAACTTTCTCCAAACGGATGCGTCGATCAATCCTGGAAACTCCGGAGGTCCACTGCTGAACCTCAGGGGCGAGGTCGTCGGGATGAACACTGCAATCCGAGGTGACGGCGCTCAGGGCATCGGCTTCGCGATTCCGATCAATATGGTCAAGCAGCTCCTCCCAACCCTCGTGAAGGATGGGAAGTTCAATCGGAGCGCGCTCGGCGTCGTTATTCGTGATGTTCGTGACCTCCTTCCCGAGGAGCGGAAGACGCTCAATGTGGAGATTGAGAGAGGAGCGGTCGTTCAGCAACTGGAGCCGGGTGGCCCTGCCGAGCGAGCGAGCCTTGCCGTAGGTGATGTGATTGTCGGCTTCGAAGGTCAAGCGATCGACCGCGGTAGTCTGCTGCAATGGCTTGCAAGCACGGCAGGCGTCGGGAAGGTCGCGAACGTTCGCGTTCTCCGGTCAGGCAAGCCTGTCGAACTTCGGGTTACCCTCGGCGAGTTGAAGGACCCGAAAACGCGCGCTCCGCAAGTGAGACCGCGAGCACCACAGTTCCAGGACGACGACAGCGACCCGTTCACGCGCTGATGTCATGAAGCGCCTCCCGCCAGCTCGAGGAAGGTCTGAGCGGTAGCCACCTGGCGCCACGATGGTTTACCATCCGGCGGCGAATGACCGACGTGCCCCCAACGCCCTCGGAGGCGGACGACGAGTCACTCGACGCCGCTCCCATGGCTCCGAAGCCTCACGTCCAGCTCATCTCCCAAGTGAATAGTGGCGCGTTGCACGCGTCGAACGCCAAGCAGGTACGACTGAGGGAGGCAGAGGAAGACCGTGGACTCATCGCAAAAGCTCAACAAGGCGATGCTGGGGCCTTTCGGTCGCTCGTCGAACGTCATCAGCGCCGAGCGTTCACGGTGGCGCTGTCGCTCGTCCGCGACGAAAACGACGCCCGCGAGCTCGTTCAAGACGCCTTTCTCAGAGTGTACAAGGGCCTGGGAAGTTTTCAGGGGTCGTCAAGCTTTTTCACCTGGCTCTACCGGATTGTTACGAACCTCGCCATCGACCTTATGCGAAAGCCTGGTCGTAAGCGGGTCGACATCGATGAAGCGCGGTTCGCGCCTGACGAGGCGACGGAGGCCGAGTTTCCGCTACTCAGCAGACTTGAAGGCTCGGACCCGGCAGACATCATTCGAAGGCGCGAAATCGCCGCCCGGCTCCATACGGCTCTCGCCGACCTTCCGCCTTATCACCGCGGCGTCGTTGTCATGCGTGAGATTGAGGGACTCAGCTACGAGGAGATGGCTCAAGCCATGGGCGTCTCCAAAGGAACCATCATGAGTCGCCTGTTTCATGCGCGTCAGAAACTACAAAAGGCGCTTGCCGATTGCTATCAAGAGCAGATCGGTCCGGTGCCAGCTTCCGAACTGGCTCTGACTTCAGCCGCGTCCGAGCCAGATTCCGTGTCTGGAGGTGACTCGTGAACCTGACGTCTGAGTCGGCCCTTCTGCTGATGGCGTACGCGGACGGCGAGCTCGACGAACCCGATCGCATGCGCGCAGAGCTCCTCGTGGGCCGCGACGTGACGGCCGCTCGCTTTGTTGAGCAGGTCAACGACCTGGGCGAGTACGTGCGCCTCGGCTACGAATCTGAGGGTGGCGGACGACTCGCGGGCGCTGACATCGCCGATGCTGTGATGCGCCTGCTGGCGGTTGAGAACGATAGCTCCCTTGCCGCGGGCTCTGTCGCGGTCGCGCCGGTCCGTTCGCTTTCCGCCGAGCGCACGAAGCGAATGAGCCTCTCCCGGACGATGTCGCAGCGCAAGGCCATTTTTGGGGCAGCGGCTGCGCTGGCGTTGGCAGCTTCAGTGCTTGTGTTCGCACGCAAGCGCACCGAAGAGTTGCCTATGGGACGTCTTGCGGTTGCGGCCTCCTCTCCTCGAGCAGGACAGCAGGCTCCCGAGGTAGCCCCCGCGTTAAACAGCGGTTTGGGCGTCGACGTCAGCACGATGAACTCGTCGAGCAACGCCGTAAGCGTGTTCTATTTTCCAAGTGCCAATGAGCTGTCTACGAGTGTTGTGCTTTGGGTTGACGAGACAGGAGAAAAGTGATGCGCGCCATGCTCGGTTCTAGACTCGCTCGTGTCTTGTTGAGTGGTCTTTTCGCAACCGTGGCGGTACTGGCTGACGGAGTAAATGGCGTGGCGATGGCTGAGGTGCAGCCGTCCACAGGCCCGCAGGCCGAAGTACTTGTCATCCATGGCACAACGTGTGCGGTGTCAAATGTGGATCCGCAGATCGGTGAGATCCCTCCGCTTAAGCATAACTGCTGGAAGCTGTTGGAAAAAAAGTTTTTCCCTCTCGCCCAGGGTGTACCGAGCACGATGGCCCTTCCGAATGGACGGACCTTTCAAGTGACGTACGGCGGCCTGTCGGCGGACAAGCGCTTTAAGGTCGCCGCCGCGATCAGTAAGCCAGACGGCACGGGGTTCAATCCGTTGGCCGAAATCACTGCGGAACCCGGAAAAAAGTTCCACGTTGGCGGATTTGCCTATCAAAACGGGTCGCTGGTCCTCGCCATCCGGATTGCTCCGTAGCGAGGCCGGCGTAGGCCTGCGAAAGATCCACGTAACGCAGGCATCCGTTCGATGCAGGTTACGGACGTCGAAAGAGTGTGGGTAGTTCGACCAAGAACTCTCAGTTTGGTAACACCGCGAATCCAAATGCGTAACGAGCCTCCGCTTCAGGTCGATGTTCCGGGTTCCGACCGGGATAATCCTGGCTGGGCGAAGGTCGGGGCCATCGCGGCCATTGGCTTCGTGGTTGGCGTTGGCTGGCCCCGTGTTTTCGGCGTCCGGCTTGGACCGAATGCACCCGGTGAGACAACGTCTGCGTCGTCCGCTTCAGCTACCGCAAGGGCGACCCGTGGTGCCGAAGACCTGCCGCCGGCGAGCGTTACGACCGTCGCATCGTCGGTGCCCTCGCCTATGCCGAATGCTGTCGCAGTTCCGGCACCGAGTTCGTCCCCCACGGCATTGGCGCCTCCCCAGACCAGTGTGCAGCGAGGCGCGGTGATCGCTTGCAAGACGCGAGAGGGGGAGAGCAAAAAAGGGAAGGAGTGCGGCGGTCTCCCAGGGCTCGACAACGTTGTGCCGATACTGCTTCGCAAGCTGACTTCGTGTGCCGCTGCGGAAGGGCAAACCGGGAAGTTGTCGTTTGTCACGACGGCGTCGTTCCCGTCCGGCGGGCTGAGTTGGGACATCGGCAAGTCGTCGACGGTTGGACACCTTGAAGGCCTGTCGACGTGCTTGAAGGCTTATTTTGCTGGAGTATCGGCGTCTAACGTCGCTCACGAGCACAGTCGCTACACGGTCGCCTACGCCGTCACGTTCGCGCCGGGAGTCGCAACCCTCCCATCCGTCACGCTACCCAAGGGTGACAGAAGAGAAGCGGCCGACGTAACGGATAAGGGCGCCAAAGAGGCCAAGAGCGACAAACCCGAGGTCTCTGCGCCGCCCTCACCCGCGACGTCGTCTGGCGAGGCCAGTATCGGTTGGGAAGTCGCACTGGTGCGCGATGTCGCAAAAACGGGCGCCGTCGTCGCGCGCTTGCCGCGCGGGACAAAGGTGCGTGTCGGCGCGATGAAAGATGGCTGGTACGCGGTGAAGTACGGCGACGGCTTCACGAGCGAAGGCTTTCTTCCCCGCAGCACCGTCGGTCGCTAAGTGTGAATTCGCTCCGTGAGCTACTCGCGTTCGCCGCGAACCTCGAAGTCTTTGGTTCGGGGCTTCCCGTCTCGCTCGAACCCCAAGAGTTCTTCAACCCGCTTTTGGGCCGTGTCGAGCCTCTCCTGTGACGCACGGGAGAGCCCTACGCCCTCTTCGAAGAGTCGGAGAGAATCTTCCAGCGGGAGGTCGCCGCGCTCAAGCGTTTGGACGATCTCCGACAGGCGCTTGATTCCGTCCTCGAAGGAGACAGGCGCGGCCTCCAGTTTTTCGCCTTGCGTGCGCTCACTCATGGGACCCCAGAGTTGTACGAAGGAAGGCGCGGCGCAAGCACGAGCCGTGATTCGCCTGGCGGAAGACCTGGAACGATGGCGTACCCGTCGTCGTCGAACGCGATGGGAACAGCGAATCCGTCGGCGCGGATGAGCGAGGCGACGTAGGAGCTGCCTGGCCGGTCGCCGTTTTCGAGCGTGAGGCGCAGCCAAGCGACTTCCTGGTCGAGAGGGGACCCGAGGGGCGAGCTTGTCTCATCCAGGGCCGCCTGCGCGGTGCGTCGGGTCACGCTGTCCGGATCGACGAACGCGGCCGTCTGTAGGAGCGAGCGACGGGTCGGCGAAGAGGAATCCGTCACGCGGAGAGAGAGCGCCGCGACGATGGCGCGCCGTACGCCGATGTCGGTTTCGTACGCGTAAGCAAGGGCGAGACGACTCGTTGCATCAGGAAGCGGGGAACTCGCAAGGCCCCGGGCCGTGTGCCCTCTCAACACGGGGTCGGGTGAGGCGAGGAGCTCGTCCACCCGGCGTGCGAGTCGCGGGTCAGCGCGCTGGGCAAGCGCATAAGCCGCGAGGGGCGCATCCGGTCCTCCCCCGGCGCTGCGTTCGAGCAGCCACGCGGTCGTTGCGACGCTTTTGGCATGGCCGCCGAGCAGGCTCGCCGCGACCACTTGTCGCGTCGGTTCGTCGCGTTCGCTGACGAGCTGTTGTTGCAGTGCTTCACGTGTCGTGGGCGAAGGCCTCGAGAGGGCTCCCATCGTTGCCGCGCGCCGCACGCGCGGGTCGGGATCGCGCAGTGCCGACTCGACGGGTAAGTCACCGAGTGCGACATGGCCGAAGACTCCGAGGGCTCGCTCAGCACCGTCTTTCGAGGAAGCAAGACGCGTGAGAAGCGCCTTGCCCGCATCGCATCGTTCTCGACGTAAGAGTGCGCGAACTATGTAAGCTCTTATCCCGAGTGCAGCGGTTTCCTTGACGCGCGCGAGCGTTAAAATTTCCTGTAGCGCGTTGGGGGCAGGTGAGCGGGCAAGAGCGAGTGCAGCGGCGTAGCCGACGGTCTGTTCGGCGACGAGGGTGCGGATAGCGACAGCGGCACCTGTGTCGGTCGAATGACTGAGAGCTTGAATGGAAGCTTCGCGTGTCTCGCGGCTCGCAGGACTCGAAGCGAGAGTTATGAGGAGCTTCGTGATGCTTGTATTTTGCCCACGTTCAGCAAGTCGAATGCCGCTCGACTGCGTCGCCTCGTCCTTGATGAGTGAGAGGACGGCGCTGAATTGCTCGGGCGCAGCGAGTCGTACGAACACCTCGCCCGCGGCCGTCCGCAGCCTTGCGTCAGGGGCCGACGACGACGCGCGAGCGAGTGCGAGCACGCGTTCGTCGCCGATCCCGGCCAGGGCAACGAGTGCCGCCGACTGCACGGTAACGTCGGTACTTCTTGCCGCTAAGTGCAAGACTCGGAGCGCTCGCAGATCACCTAACCGACCAAGTATGTGCACCAGCGCTGCGGGGATAGCCGGGCTTGCGCCACTAAAAAAGAGAGGTGCGCCGGGAGCACCGAGCGCAACCCCGTGCAAAGCTGCACGTTGCCCAAAGCCGCGTGCCCGTGCGGCGTCGTAGAGCTGCTCGAACGCTCGATCGACTCCGCAACGGGCGAGGGCAACCGCGGCGATTTCACGCGAGAGCTCAATTTGTTCGAGTCGTGCGAGTCGTGCGAGATCGTCGGTGCGATCGGCGTGGGTTGGTCCGCTCGCGAAGCCTTCGGCTTGCGGAACTTGAGGGGGCACCAACAGGACGCCTGCATTCAAGATAAGTAGAAGGGCAGCCTGCGCAGTCTCCTCGGAACTGAAGCTCGCGAGCGCGCGCGCGAGCTCGATTCGAACGCGGGGATCGGAATCGCGTGCGTCCGGTGACTCTGCGGCTTGGACGAGCAATGAATGCGCCGCGGGCGTACCAAGTGCCTGCGCTCGGGCGATCCCACGAAGGCGTTCTTCAATGTCGGCCGACCGCAGCAGGTAAGCCACCTTTTCGTGCCCCACGTGCGCTCGCGCGCGGAGCGCCACTCCTCCGCCCGATGACGGTGATGCCGAAGCCGTGACGGGTGGACGCCTCGCTTGCGCGTCGGCGCCGACTCCGCTGAGCATAGAGGTTCCCGTCACGGCGAACAGGAGAGCCGCGCGCGAACGAGGGCTCATGGCGTCTTGGGGCTTGCACCAGAGGACGCTTTGGAAACGGGTACGCCCGACGTGAGCACGAGAAACGCGATGCCCTGTCCCGCTTGCGGCTGCTTCTTCACGGCGTCCCAACCCACTGTCTCCGAAACTCCGTCACGATGCGAAAAAGAAGCGATCACCCGGACGATCGAGAATGACTTGGCCAGTGCATCCATCTGCGCGGCGGATGCCTGGTCGGTGGGGCGAACGCCAATGGCGAGGGTCCATTCGGGATGTCTGTTCAGCTCGAAAGCGAGCGCGCGCAACGTGGAGAGGCTTGCGACGTCGACGTCGGGCGCCGCTGCCGGGCCACTCATCGTGATGGGATGCGCAACACGTACGGCGCGCGTTTCGTCGAACGTAACGAGCCGCGTGCCACCCTCGTCTGGGCAACCGTCGTCGTCGCTCACGCCGTTCCAAACCTCGGGGGTATCCGGGCAGGCATCGAGCTCATTGTCGAACGTGTCGAGATCGCGGTCGTTGCTCGGACAGCCGTTGCGCGAGGGGTCTGTCGATGTCTCGCCCTTGAGGTTCGGGCACGCGTCGTCGCGGTCCGCGGTCCGGTCGCCGTCGTTGTCAGGGTCGGGGCAGCCATCGTCGTCCTGGAAGCCGTCCTTGTCCTCAGGCTCGGAAGGGCATTGGTCGCGGCTATCGGGGATGCCATCACCATCGGAGTCCTTCGCGGGGCAGCCGGTGGTTTTCGGATCGCTCGTCTTGATGCCCTTTTCTCTAGGGCACGCGTCGTCCTGGTCGACGATTCCGTCCTCGTCAGAGTCGACGCGGCTTTGCGGGCAACCGTTCTTTTTCGGGTCGTCAGAAGGCTCGCCTTTCACGTCTCGGCAGGCGTCTTCTTTGTCGATGATTCCGTCGTCGTCGTTGTCTATTTCTGGGCAGCCGTCGGAGTCTTCGAAGCCGTCCTTATCCTCGGGGATCTCGGGGCAACCATCGATGTCATCCCGCACGCCGTCGTGGTCGAGGTCGTGCTCGCGCGGCGCCCACCCGATGCCGAACACGCCTCGGAAAGCAGGCGTGCCCACAGCTTGGGTGAGGCCGATCTCGACGCCCGCGAGCAGGAACGCGTCACGGTAGTGTCCGACCTCGATGCGGTCGCTCGCCGTTAGAAGTACTGGGGTGAGCGCTGAACTCCCGGGGTCGCCAGAGCCGAAAGGGCCGACAGGACCGGCTGGAAACCAGCCGTGTGCGGCAAGCTCCCAGCGCTGTCGGTTGGCCGAATCAACGCCAAGGATTCCAGGGCGCATCAAAACGCCGATGTGCCAAGGAATTTCGTCACCGAAGCGAAAGCCGCCGACCTCTTCAGCGGGCCATGTCCGGTGAATCGTGCGGAGCTTGTAGCCCACGCTGACCTGAGCTGAGGCGACGAGTAGCGTGTATTCTGCAAGTAGGCGAGCGCTTGCGGTGACGGCTCCCTCCCCGAGGAAGCTCGCGCGATCGCCGGTGGGCAACGTGAAGCCGCCAAGTGCGGCAAGACCGAAGCCCCCGCCCTCGTTCCTGATCAACGCGCCTTTCATAGTGAGCCCGAGGTCGCCTAGCCCTTGGCTCGGTGTCTTGTCGGTTTTAGACGCCGACGCCGGAAGGGCGGCCGAGCCTTTTTGGAGGATAAAGAGAGGTAGCGCCGCGCCGACGGCAAAGCGCTCGCCGACACCAAAGTTCGCGACCAAATCGAGACTGAGAGCGTGCTCGACAGGCCGGAGAGAAAGGTTTTCGGCGCGCCTGAGCGTGATGGGTCGATAGGCGTAGCTCGCGTAGCCTCCAAAGCTGATCACGCCAGGTCCCGGCGTCATCGCCGATTCGGTGACGAGTCCCGCACTTGGATCGGTCGGCGCTCGCCATGTTCGCGCGTCGATCGACGGCAATGACTGAGCCGATGCCGATGCGGTTGAGAACGCAGAGAGCACACCGAAGATTTGCGCGACATAGGCGGCGCGAGCGGAAAACGAGGCGATCGAGGCGATGCGATGAAGTTTAGAGGCGTGTCGCATGCAGCTTCGCACACTACGCGACGGTCGCCGTCTAGGGGAGGGCCAACCTCATTCGGCGTCGATAGACGCTTCAGCCGCCTGCGCCGAGAACTTCGAGGGGAGCTCGTGGGCCATGCGGATGCGCTTTGTCTCGAGGTAGCCCGCTGAGAAGGGATTTGGCGCGATGAGCACCGGCAACCTCGCCACCACGGTGACACCGAGCGAACGAAGCGCGTCGACCTTCGCGGGGTTGTTCGTCATGAGTTCGACGCTCTTCACGCCGAAATAATCGAGCATGTGAACCGCAGCGTCATACTCTCGTGCGTCGTCAGGCAACCCGAGGAGACGGTTGGCGTCGACCGTGTCAGCTCCCTGCGCTTGAAGCTCGTAGGCGCGGAGCTTGTTGGCAAGGCCAATTCCCCGACCCTCCTGCCGAAGGTACAAGACCGCCCCGGCGCCGCGTCGGGCTACCTCGGTGAGGGCCGCGTCGAGCTGCTCCTTGCAGTCGCACTTGAGCGAGCCAAAAACCTCGCTCGTCATGCACTCGGAGTGAATTCGGACCGGAACGTTGGTGCCGCCGCGGATGTCCCCGAAGACAAGCGCGACGTGCTCTTTCGCTCGTTCCCCGTCATCGTAACGTGAAGACGAGGCTTTCGAAACAGAACGGAATGCGTGTGTCTGGAAGGTTCCGAACTTCGTCGGCACGGCGGCGGAAGCCTGCCACTCGGTCTTCGTGTCCTGGTTTTGCGTGTGCGGTGAGGCCTGAGGCCGGATCACCCTGACGGGGACGTGCATCTCAAAATTCTCCTGTCGTAGTTCTTGAAACGGATTTTCCCGGACGGAAGCGGCCTCGATGTCTCTTCTCCTTTGTTCCGTAGGGCTGCACCGGCGTTTTGTCATCCCGCGCCGCATCGCGCAAGCACAAGCACACGATGAACGCTGCCTTGACCAGTTGGCCGTGCATGGATTCACTCACTTCGTCTGTCGGATGCCGCGACCATGGGCCACGGTTCGACCTTTCGGTTGCTCGCTCGCGGGGTGGGGGTTCGATGCTAAGACCGCCGTATGACCGACGGCCGCCGCTCGCTGTATCCCGAGATCGAACCCTTTCGAACCGGTCGCCTCAAAGTGTCACCCATCCACGAGATTTACTTTGAGGAAAGCGGTAACCCCAACGGAAAGCCCGTTGTGTTTCTTCATGGTGGCCCCGGCGGCGGCACGGAGCCCAAGCATCGACGCTACTTCGACCCCGCGGCGTATCGGATCGTCCTGCTTGACCAGCGCGGCTGTGGGCGAAGCACTCCATTTGCCTCACTTGACGAGAACACGACCTGGGACTTGGTCGCTGATATCGAAAAAGTGCGAATTGAGCTTGCGATCGAAAAATGGCAGGTTTTCGGCGGTTCCTGGGGGTCCACGCTCGCGCTCGCTTACGCGGAGACGCATTCGGAACGCGTGAGTGAGCTCGTACTCCGAGGCATTTTTCTGATCCGCAAAGAAGAGATTCGTTGGTTTTACCAAGACGGGGCGAGCTGGATTTACCCCGATGCGTGGGAAGCTTACGTCGCACACATTCCTCTCGCGGAGCGCGGCGACTTGGTCCGCGCTTTTCATGCGCGCCTGACGTCCAGCGACGTTGCCGTGCAGAGTGCGGCGGCGAAGGTTTGGAGCGTCTGGGAGGGCAGCACGAGTTGCCTCATTCCGAATATGGAGCTCATTGCGCGGACCGGGGGCGACGAGTTTGCGCTCGCGTTCGCGCGTATTGAATCGCACTATTTCGTCAATGACGGTTGGCTCACCAACGGGCGAGAATTGCTCGCGCCCGGGAATGTCGCGAAGCTGCGATCCATTCCAGGAGTCATCGTCCAAGGCCGCTACGACGTCGTATGCCCGGCGAAGAGCGCGTGGGATTTGCATCGTGCGTGGCCCGAAGCCGACCTCCGTATCGTTCCTGACGCGGGACACGCCGCCGGCGAACGCGGCATTGTCCACGAGCTCGTGAGCGCGACGGACCGTTTCCGTCACTAGACCGTCGACGCGCGCTCGGCAAAGGATCGCCGAGAGAATGTGAACGATAGCGGGAGACTGGGATGGGGTCTAACGGTCGCCCTGGGTGAGGGGGACGAACTTCATCCGAACTTCCCTTTGAAAGCTCCCCGCGGTAAACGCGCGATGCCCATGGCTGAAGCTCCGTCCGTTGATCCGAAAGCAAAGACAGCCGAACACGCGCTCACGGATGTGCGGCGCGCGAAAGCGGCGCGGCTTCGCGAGCGCAACGAAAATCCGTTCGCGAACGATGTTGTACCGCGAACTTTAGGCGCACGAACCCTCGACGTCGCCGAAGTCCGCGCGTGCGCAGCCGTGGCCCGCGACGACGCAGGAAAGTACCCCGACGACAAGGTGAAAGCCGCGACGGGGGGGCAAACGTTTCACATCCGCGGCCGGATCATCGCCTTCCGGTCGACCGGAGGTCTGTCCTTTCTGCGTTTGCGCGATCGTACCGGCGAGATTCAGCTCCTCGTCAGCGAGGCGGCCATGGGGCCGGGCTACGCGAGCCTCGAAGACCTCGACTTAGGCGACATCATCGAGAGCGAGGGGACGCTTGCTTCCTCCAAGCGCGGCGAGCTCTCGATTGAGCCTTCGCGCATTCGTATGTTGACCAAAGCGCTGCGGCCGCCGCCCGAGAAGTGGCACGGCCTTCAGGACGTCGAGACGCGGTATCGCCAGCGCTACGTCGATCTCGTGGCCAATCCGCTTGTTGCAGAGGTATTCCGTGCGCGGAGCTACATTGTGCGGGCGACGCGCAAGATTCTCGACGACAAAGACTTTCTCGAGGTCGAGACCCCGACGCTCACGCCGCTCGTTGGCGGCGCGGTAGCGCGCCCTTTTGACACTCATCACAACGCACTCGATATGCCCCTGTTCATGAGGATCGCGCCGGAACTATATCTCAAGCGCCTGGTCGTCGGAGGGCTCGAACGGGTCTACGAAATTGGGCGGTGTTACCGCAACGAGGGAATCTCAACGCGGCATAATCCCGAGTTTACGATGCTCGAGTACTATTGGTCGTATGTAACTTACAAACATCTTGTCGAATTCACCGAAGTGATGATTCGCGGGATCGATGCCGAGCTCCGCAAGGCGATGCCCGAAGCGCACGCGCGCTGGTCGAGCGAGAGGCCCTTCGCGATCGATGAGGCGTTCGCACGCGTTCCCATGGCGCAGGCGGTCCGAAAAGGTTTGGCGGCGACGGAAATAGCGGCGTTTAGCGATTTTCTCGGAGCCGACCGAGGGTTTGACGCGGCCGCATGCAGCCAGGTACTCGGCACGGACTTTGGCGAGCACATCAAGGGGTGGGCAAAATCTTCGCCGCGAGCAAAAGCCATTGATTGGGGGAACTTTCGCAAAGGCTGGATGAAGTGTGACAACGACGGCGAGCGTCTCTTCGCGGCCTATGAGTATCTCTGCGAGCCGTTCCTTACCGACGATTACAAAGCTGCGGACGGTAAGCGAAGTCTTCCCGTGTTCGTCATGGACTATCCGTTCGAGACCTCTCCGCTCGCACGAAGGAATGACACGTCACCCGACCGGGTTGACCGGTTCGAATTGTTTGTTCACGGCCGCGAACTTTGCAACGCGTTTAGCGAGCTGAACGACCCTGACGACCAGGCCGAACGCTTTCGCGAACAGGTTCGAAAGAAGGCCGCCGGTGCGGAGGAGACGATGGATTTCGACGAAGACTACATTCGAGCGCTGGAGTACGGCATGCCGCCGGCCGCGGGGTTCGGCATGGGAATGGATCGCCTGACGATGATGCTCACCAACGCTCCGTCGATCCGCGACGTCATTCTCTTTCCGTTGCTCCGGGCCGAGACCTGATGCGCCGCGCGGCGGCCCTGCTAAGCGGCCTCTTTCTCATCGCGTTCGGCCTCGTGATTAGCCTCACCAGTGTCATCGAGGCCACCAATTCCGGGGTTCGCTTCGTTCTCACGACGTTCGCAATCGTTGTGGGCATTTTATGCTTACTCGCCGCCGTTCAGCGCGAGGACGGACCGCCGTTCGACCCGAGCTCTCGCCTCGCTGAACATCCGTGGACGAACGACGAACAAGCGTGGTCGATAGGCGAAGCCCTTGGAATGTCTTTGTGGACGTTTCGTAAAGCTGGCGGTCATCTCGCTCTCCTCGCTCTTCCGATTCCAATCTCTGCAGTACTGGCGAGCCTAGGCGGCGAAAAGGTTTGGCGCCGGCTCGCTCTACTTGGCTCGACGTCGTTGAGCCTCGAGAGCCGGTTTCGCGAGCCGTTACTCCTTGTGAAACCGTACCTCGGTACGGCGTTCCCTTGGCTGCTCATGACCGTTTTCTCCGTTGTGGTCACGGCGCCCCTTTTGAAGCTTTGTCTCGCCACGTTGCGAACGGACACGGTCTCGCTCAGGGAGACTCGTTCGTGGCTACGGTTTGTGCCCCGCCTCTTTGGGTTTTCACTTGTCTACGCGATTATTCTCGTCGCTTCCATACCGCTCCTCGCGCTGCCCGCGGTGCCGTTTGCGCTTACGCCGTTTTTCGTTGTCGACCAAGACCTGCCGCTGCTCGAGGCCATGCGTAAGAGCTGGCGCGCGGCTCGCCATGATTTTGGCAAGTTATGGTTGGTGCATGTTGCATTCTTACCGTTGACGCTGATTGGAAACCTTACCGTTGTGGGCCGGGTGTTCACCGATCCGCTCTTGATGGCGGCGCTCGCTTATGCGTACGTCCGGGCGAGCGGGCGGGTTGGAATGCCTTGGTTTCCCCCTGAAGCAGGGAGTCGGTTCATTCGCAGCTTCCTGCGAATCTCGCTCCTCGCACTCACGGCGCTCTTCGGAGGGTTGCTTTTCTGGGTCGAAAACCTACCCAAACTAAGGGGATCGGCTTGGAATATTCGCGACGCGGCCATTCGCGCGAGTGCGATTGTTTCGGGAGTTGCGGTGATTATCGTCATGATGGCGCTCGTTCTCCCGTACATGCTTGACCAGCTCGAGGGCCGGCGTTTCACCGCGTTCGTGGCGGCGCGTCACGTGCGGTCGCAAAAGAGTGGTTTTCTCACCGTGATAAGTGTGCTGTCGATCTGCGGTGTCGCGATATCGTCGTGTGCGCTTTCGAGCGTCGTGAGTGTCATGGGCGGCTTCAGTCAGGACTTGAAGCGTAAGATATTAGGTAATAACGCGCACATTGTCGTTGATACAGTGCCGGGAACACCCTTCGCGGATTACGAGTCAGCACTCGATCGTATTCGCCGAATCCCGGGGGTGGTGGGCGCTACGCCTGTCGTGCACGGGGAGGTAATGGCCTCGAGTGCCTCGAATCTTGCGGGTGTGATTGTTACGGGGATCGACCCGCAGTCTATCCATAGTGTGATCGACCTCGCACACAACCTCGAGGTCGGAAAGCTCGATTACCTCGAGCACCCCTCGAAACTCACGCGGCTTCCCGCGCAGGAGATTATCGGTATAGGGCCTGGAGGCGAGCCTTATTATAAGGGCGCTGAGTTACCCGGGGTCGCCGATGATATTGACCCGTCGGTTCGAGCGGTGCTTCTGCCTTCGAAACCAGACCGACCTGGCCTGATCCTCGGTCGCGAGCTTGCGAAAACGATTCACGTTTACATTGGTGACGAGGTGACGCTCGTGTCTCCGTTAGGAGATCTCGGCCCAACGGGTGTCATGCCGCGCACGAAAAAATTTCGGGTTGCGGCGATTTTCTACAGTGGGATGTACGAGTACGACGCCACGTACGTTTACACGATGATGGAGACCGCGCAGGAGTACTTCCAAACGGGGTCGAAGGTCAGCGCTATCGAGGTCAAAGTCGACGAAGCGGAAAACGCCGATCGCTTTACGCCCCAGGTCGTCGCCGCAGTGGACAGACCTGAGCTGCGCGTCCGTGACTGGCGCGAGATTAACAAAAACTTATTCAGCGCGCTCAAACTCGAACGTTTCGCGACGTTCATTATTCTGTCCGTGGCGATCCTTGTCGCCAGCTTTTGCATCGTTTGTACACTCCTTTTGATGGTGACTGAGAAAGGCAAGGAGATTGCTATCCTCAAAGCTATCGGAGCCAGTGACGGCGCCATTCTCCGAACGTTCATCACCGAGGGGATGATCATCGGAGGCATAGGCACGGTCTTCGGCGTGGTTACCGGGCTCGCCTTGTGCACGGGTTTGTCGTGGTTTGGACTTCGACTCGACCCGGAGGTCTATTACATTGACCGCTTGCCGATCAGCGTGAACCCTGGGGACTTTCTCACCGTCGCCGTGGCAGCCCTTACGATTTGCACGCTTTCGACGCTTTATCCAGCTTACGCCGGCTCGCGCCTGCGACCCGTCGACGGTTTGAGAGACGCATGATGTATAGAAAGCAGTCCGTCTGATGATTTCCGATTCCGCGACACCTCTCATCGTCGCTTCTGGCGTCAAAAAAGCGTTCCAACACATGGGGCGCACCCTTGAAGTGCTGAGAGGCATTGATCTCACGATCTACGTGGGCGAGATGGTCGGTATTGTCGGCCAATCGGGTGCTGGTAAGTCAACGCTGCTGCACTGTATGGGTACGCTCGACTTGGTAAGCTCAGGGTCGATTACGATTGCCTCGGAGGAACTGACAACGATGTCGGGCGCTCGCTTGGCGGACCTCCGCAACCGGACGATCGGATTTGTCTTTCAGTTTCACCACCTTTTGCCTGAATTCAACGCCCTCGAAAACGTACTGATGCCCGGTCTTATCCAGGGGCGCTCTCGGAAGGAGATGGCACCGCGCGCGTC
This sequence comes from Polyangiaceae bacterium, assembly GCA_025353725.1. GTDB lineage: Bacteria > Myxococcota_A > Polyangia > Polyangiales > Polyangiaceae > Labilithrix. The sequence continues at coordinate 98,633 of JANXOF010000045.1, forward strand.
GGCCTTGCTCGAGGAGGTTGGCCTCGCGGATCGGATGCTTCATCGGCCCGGTGAGCTCTCAGGCGGTGAGCAGCAGCGCGTGGCCCTGGCGCGTGCGTTGGTCCTGGACCCTAAGTTGCTCCTCGCGGACGAGCCGACCGGCAACCTCGACTCGCGGACGAGTGAGGCGATGCACCAGCTTTTTTATAAGATCAACGAGACGCGAAAAACGACGATCGTGATCGTTACCCACAACGCGGCGCTCGCGGGTGGCATGGAGCGCGTCATTACGCTTCGCGACGGGAAGGTCGAGCGAGATGAACGCCGCAACGACGCCTCCTATCGCCACGCGGGACCCGACGCCGTCGTGGCTGAGCGAGCGGGCACCGGAAAAGTGGACGTCGCGTAACAAGGCCGCAGCGCCAACTCGACCTCGGTACGACACGACCGCAAGTCATCGCACGGTGACGTAGCGCGAGGAATGTTGAAGGAGAGGCCGGATAACGTTGCTCGGGGCTAACTTCTTGCCGGTGGCCGTGCGAGAGGCGCTTGAAGTAACTCGTCGAGGCAAGGAGACCTCGTGCCCTCGACAAGCAAGGTGCACGCGTCGCGAGTGCCCAACTGCCCTAAAACACGAAAGGTGGCGCGCGGTGCGCCTGTGTTCTAGGTCCTGGAACTAGATAACAAGCTCGATGACTCTCCTTGGTTCGGGACACCCCCTACGGCTGCAGCCCGACCAATGGCGACGGCGCACCGATGGAGAACTATCGACGGAAAGCCGCTGAAAGCGCGTGAGTAATCGTTGAACTTCTCGAAGGTTCTAAAGGGCGCTTAGGTTAGGGACCCCAGCGGGTGACGACGTCACGCGGTGTCGAATACGCCTCGCACTTGTCGATGCGGACTTGAACGTGGAGGGCCATGCTACCCGCGGCGTCTTTCGACGTAACGTCGACTTGAGGAACGATCTGTTCCGGTCTCAGGCTTCGCACGATGTCGGGCGGGCATACCAATCGGACGTCGACCTCCGTCGGAGTCGTCTTGCCTTTCGGAATACCGACGATCGAGACGGGTAGTTTTTGGAACACGCGTTCGGACACTTCGCGCGTGACTTCGGCCGTTACGATGACCGAGGTTGGGTCGATGCGGAGGCGCGGGTTTACGCGTTCGACCGTGAGGTTTCGCGGATAAGCGCCTTCGGTCAAGCCACGCACGTCGAACGCGTCGGCGCGTATGAATTGGAGCGTCATGACGTCGCTTTGTGGGCCACGCACTTTCGCCCACTTGGGTTCTGCTAGGAGTGGACCTTTCACGACAAAACCGTCGGCCGGCGTGCCGACCACGCTGACTTGAATCGGTACGTCGCGCACGATTCGCTGCTCCCATCGCAGGTCAATCGTGGGAGGGTCGAACTGCTCGACCTCGACGCTAATGCCGTCGGGGAGACGCACCATTTTTGGCTCGAAGGCTACGTGCTCAGGATGGAGGCGGGTGAGGTCGATCTGTACCGAGACGGCCGAGGCGCGGAGGTTGTCGATGGTCTGGTTCGAACCGCGCACGAAGATACGAATGCTCTGCGGAAGCGACCCGACGAGAACGCGATCGCTGCTCTCCGGCGGCAGGCCAACCTCGAGATCGACGACGATCGAACGACGCGAATCTTGCCCGCCGTGCACGAGCGAATAGAGAACAAGTGCAAAAGAAAAACTGAGTATCTTTAAATTGAGATTCTCGGTCAACGCCGTTTGGAGGCGCTCGAAGAGGCTTAGGACAGGAGGAGCCTTCATTCGTTGCCGTGACCTCGGGGCGTCGTCGGGAGGGTCGGCGCCGCGGGGGCCGGCGGCGGAATGCTTGGAGGCATGGGAACGGCCGTTTCGTCGTCTCCCGTGAGTGGCATGAGACGCGTCGCTCCTACGTCCGACACGCGAATCGGAACCGAGTCGTCGGCGGGGGGAGGGGAGGGAGCCCCGCCAAACTGCGACGGACGGAGTTGGAACGACCCCGTGGTCAGGCCTGCAGCGCCAGGGTTTGTCGTGCGAAACGACCCTGTCATGAGGCCCGTGGTGAGCGTCGTCCGTTTGCTTGCGACGACACCGGAGGGGGTCTTCTTTTTCGCGCGGGACCGCTGTCCGAAAAGGCCGAGAAGCGCTTGTTTCAGTGACGCGCCGTCGAGGTTCGGTACAATGTTGCCGTTAAAGCAAAAGCTTATCGTGCCTCGCTCTTCGGAGACGACGACCACGACCGCGTCGGTCTCCTCCGTAATCCCAAGGGCCGCGCGATGTCTCGACCCCATCGATTTGTCGAGCATCTTCGTATCTGGCATCGGAAAAAATACGCCTGCTTTCGCGATGCGCAGGTTTCGAATCACGACCGCTCCGTCGTGAAGTCGGTTGAGACTGTCGGGAACGAAGAGCGTGACGAGAAGTTCGCGCTGCACGGCCGCGTCGAGCGTTGTCCCTTGCGCGACGACGAACTCGTCCAGGTTGGCGTCTTGCTCGAAGCAGATGAGCGCGCCCATGCGATGACGCGCGAGCTCCGTCGCCGCCGCTACGACCTCATCGATTACGCGCGTCTCCTGCTGCCTTGCGATGCCTGCGACAAACGCGCGCGAGCCAACGCGCATCAGACCTCGGCGGATATCGTTTTGAAAGACGACAACTACAATCAAGATGATCGACGACAGCAACGTCGAAAGAAGATTAAAAAGGGTAACGAAGCCCGCCCACTTCGCTACCACGTAGATGAGAAAGATGACGCCGAGGCCCGTACCCATCTGCATCGCGCGGGTTCCTCTTAAGACGAGGAGTGCGCGGTAAACGACATAAGCCACGACGAGGATGTCGAAGAGGTCGACGACCACCTGCAGCCACGGCCGCGACGAAAAGAGATGGCGAAGGCCTTCGAGCATTAGAGGTAGCCCTCGCCGGAGGCAGCCGTTGCCGTCCTGGGGACGCCTCGCGGGTTGGCGTGGCCGAACGGAGTCACCAGCGCGTGATCCATGTCGATCGCTTGTCGCGTCGCACGCACGTCGTGTACCCGTAGGACGCGGACGCCGCAGCGAGCCGCATGAATGGCCGCGGCGACGGAGGCGCCGACGCGCTCACCCGGCTGGGCGGTGCGATCGACGAGCGTGAGGAACGACTTGTGACTCGCGCCCACGAGCACAGGAACGATGGGCCCGACGCCGGCAACGAGCTCGCGCGCTCGCTGTAACAGCTCGAAACTGTGGCGCGACGCCTTGGAGAAGCCGAGCCCCGGATCCATCACGAGCGCCTCGCGCTTCACTCCCCGAGAGAGCGCCACCTGCGCCGCGCGCTCCCAATCGACGAGGACGTCGCGGACGACGTCGTCGTACGCCTCGAGAGGAAAACCGCCGGGAATGGACATGGTCGCTTGAGGCGCCCGCGCGTGCGAAAGGATAAGCGCCGCGCCCCATTTGGCCGCGACACTCGCGAGGCCTGGATTGGCGAGCATCGAGACGTCATTGACGACGTGAGCACCTACCTCTAGGCACGCGTCTGCGACCAAAGGGTCGGTCGTGTCGATCGAAACACACGCGCGCGCGGCAGCCCAGCGAACGACGTCCAGGACGCGAGAAAGCTGCTCCTCCGCAGGTACGGGGTTCGCTCCCGGTCGCGTGGATTCGCCTCCGATGTCGACGATGTCCGCGCCCTCCTTCAGGAGTTGCTCCACTTTCACGCGCGCCGCTGCCTGCGACAGGTAACGCCCACCATCGCTGAAAGAGTCCGGAGTGATGTTGCATACGCCCATCAGCGCGACCCCGCGCCGTGTGCCGGAGCTCCTCAGAGCCTCAGTGAAGTTTGCGCAACGAGCCGCCACGATTCCCTCCTCCGCCAATGACGTATTTCCACCTCGACCGTCTTCGACCCTACGTCGAAGCAAGACGACGAAAGCGTTAGCAAGGCCTGCCGCTTCGGGCAACACTTCAGGCCCTCATGGTACGCTTGGTAGAACATGGCGGACGAATCGTTCATGAAAAGCCTCTTTGGCGGGGTGATTGCCGACGGTGTTATTTTTCCGTATCCCGAGCCCCTTCGCGGGCACGCCGACGAGGTGCATGGCGTTCTCGACACATTTCGTCGCTATGCGGCCCATCACATCGACTCCGAACGACTCGACCGTGAGGCCGCCATCAGCCCGGAACTCCTCAACGGGCTGAAGGCGCTTGGACTGTTTGGGCTAACGGTTCCGAAAGAGTACGGCGGCAGTGGGTTCGGTAAGACGGCGTACGCGCGGGCTATTCAGGAAATCGCCGGTGTCGACGCCGCGGTCGCGATGACGCTCTCGGCTCACGAATCGCTCGGAGTCATGGCCCTGTTGCTTTTCGCGGAGGAGGAGGTCAACGCGCGCTGGCTCCCTCGCCTTGCGACGGGGGAGTGCATCGCAGCCTTTGCACTCGCAGAAGTGGGCGCGGGGAGTGACGCGGCGTCCCTCCAAACGCGTGCTGACTTTGACGCCGCGCTGAATGAGTACGTTTTAACAGGTGAAAAGGCGTGGGTCACGAATGGCGGCATCGCAGATCTTTTCGTCGTCTTCGCGCGCACGTCGCCCGCGGAGGAGGGCGCGAAACCCAGACTGACGGCCTTCGTCGTCGAGCGCGGTCCGGGCGTGACGAGTGGCCCGAGCGAGGAGAAACTCGGCGTTCGGGGCACCTCGACGACGCGCGTCGTGTTCGACAGGGTCCGCGTTCCGGCAACGCAGGTTCTTGGCGAGACCGGACGTGGGTTCAAAGTCGCGATGGAGGCGCTCACTCACGCTCGTATTTCGCTCGCGTCGAGCTGCCTCGGGAAGGGCAAGCGTCTGCTTCGAATGGTCGTTGACCGCGTCGCCGAGCGCCGAGCGTTCGGACGTTCTCTCGCCGAGTTCGGGCTCGTGCGGGACAAGATAGCCAGGATGACCTCCGAGCTCTTTGCCCTAGAGAGCATGACGTATCTTACCGCGGGTCTTGTCGACGCGGGTCACCCTGACTTCGCTATTGAGAGCGCTATCTGCAAAGTCTTCGGTTCTGAAACGCTTTGGCGTGTGGCCAACGAAGCGCAGCAGGTCGCAGGCGCGCTCGGATACATGCGCGCGCAACCCTGGGAGCGACTCTTGCGCGACGCTCGTATTGCGATGATTTACGAGGGAACGAACGAGATTTTGCGCTGTTTTATCGCACTTTCAGGAATGCAGAGCCCCGGGCGATCGCTCGAGGAGGTCTCGAAAGCGATGCGTGAGCCCATCAAAGGTTTTGGCTTCTTGAGTGAATTTGCGATTCGAAAGGCAAAAAGCGCACTCGGTCGGGAACGCCTTTCGGGTTCTCACGTGATTCTCGAGCGTGAGGCTGTCGTGTTTGAAGAGTCGACGGGACAACTCGCGAAGAGCGTCGACATCGTGCTCCGCCGTCACGGAAAGAACATTGCGGAAATGCAGTATGCACAGAAACGCATCGCGGACGTGGCGATCGACCTGTTTGCGATTGCGAGTGTCGTGTCGCGCACGTCGCGCGCCATCGAGCGTCGGGGTGAGGAGGGGGCCCGACGTGAAGTCGACCTGACCCGCGTGTTCGTGTCGAGTGCGCGTCGTCGGCTCGCGGAAAACCTCAGCGGCCTCGAAGACAACGACGACGAACTCCGCAAGGCCGTGGCCCAGCGTACGTGCACCGACGGCGGCTACCCGCTCGACGTGCTTTGAAATGTGGTTTGAGCAAAAGGCAGCGCGGTGCGTGAACCCCGAATCGCGCGAGCTAGTGAAACGGCGTCAGCACCGTCCGAAGCTACGGGAATCCAGCCATAAGGCGTCCACCTTACGACGCTCGCGTCGTGGCCGAAATCGAGCGGCGGTGAGTGCGCGATCGGTACAAACGCCGAGTTATCGAGCCATCCCACGGCGACGCGGACGACCGACGGTTCAGGTAGCGCGACCAGCGTGAGGTCAGGCTCGTTGGATGCGAGGTCGACATCGAAGTCGCGGATTTCGGTTTTCGGGCCGTCCCACGTCGGCGTGATGATGAGCGCCCGGACGACGAGTCGCCCGCGCGGACTTGCTTCACGGACCGCGCGCAGCGTCGCCGTCGAAGCGCTCCAACGTGCGTACATGCGGCTGCCGGCCGCGTCGGACGGAACGGGAATCGCGATGCAGTGATCGGCGACATCGCTCGATGTCTCGGCTTCACGTTGCGGAAGGGCGGCAATCGCTGCGGCCTCTACCTCAACGAACTCGTGGGTGATGGTCTCCGGCTCGTCGTTCGGATGGGCATCTGGCTCGAGTTCGAACTCGGGCGGTAGTTTTGGTTCGGGCGGAATATACGTTTCGTCTTGGAGTCGTTCGAGCAACATCGAAGCGGCGGCATGATCGGGCTCACGCTCGAGCACGCGTCGGAGTGTCTCGACGGCCCGCGCGCGATGACCTTGCGCGGCGTAGATTTCTGCGAGCGTCACGGTCGGCATCGCTTGCGGCTCGGCGTGCGCCGCGCCCGGTGGAACGAGGTCGAGCGCGAGAGTGCGAATTCGATCCGCTGCGTCGGGCAGGTGCAGTCCGCGCTCCACAACGCGTGCGACGAGGTCTCTCGCGCGACCGAAAAAGCCGCGACTCCTCCGAAGCTGCGAGGCGTCGACCGTGAGGTCAAGACGGAGCAGCTCGTCCATGAGTTCGGGGCGCGTGAGGATGCGCGCGCGCCGTATTCCGGCAGCCTGAGCTCGAACGACTAAGGTTTCGCGATCGAGATTCTCGAGCTCCACGCGGTCCATCACGTCACCTTACCGCAGCTTGTCCCGAGCCGCCTGAGCGTCCATTTCTATTTGGGCTCGGAGCAGGTCGAGGCTTGCAAACTTTCGTTCTTCTCGGATGCGCGCGACGAGTTCGACTCTCATGGTTTGCCCGTAAAGGTCGCCGTCGAAATCGAAGAGGTGAACCTCGAGGCGCTGCGCGAAGCCGTCTACGGTAGGTCGGACGCCCAGGTTCATCACACCACCGACGCTCGCCACGTCACGCACGTGACCCACGTGACCGAGACCTTCGTTTTGCGCGGCCAGGGTCGATGTCACGCACGCGCGAACGGCATACACTCCATACGCCGGGAGCATCTCGAAAACGCCGCCCAGGTTCGCTGTCGGAAACCCTAACGTGCGGCCACGTCGGTCGCCGGATTCGACCGTGCCGCTAAGTGCATGGCACCGGCCGAGCACCCGAGCCGCGCCTTCTACCGTACCCATGGCCAGTGCCTCGCGGACGCGCGTACTGGAAAATGGGCCCTGTTCGTCGCCCGCTACGTCGGCAGCGACGGCCTCGAAGCCGTGCGCGGCACCTAGCGTTCGTAGCGCGTCGAAGTCCCCGGCGCGCTTGTGCCCGAAGCGAAAATTCTGACCCACAACGACTGCGCGCGCGTTGAGCTGTGCCGTCAAGATCTCCTCCGCGAACCAAGAAGGTGAGGCGGCCGCAAGCTCCATCGTGAAGGGTTCGACCGTTACGGCGGTCGCCCCGTGGCTGCGCAGGAGTTCGAGTCGCGTTGGGAGTGTCGTCAGTTGAGGCGGCGTGCCACGGCCGAGTACGGACGAGGGGTGCGGGTCAAACGTGAGCACGACGCAGCGCAGCCTTTGTGCATCGGCCAGCGCGCGCGCTTGCGCAAGGACAGCCTGGTGCCCTCGATGAACGCCGTCGAAATTCCCGATGACAACCACACTCGGTTCGGTCACGGTTTCGGCCCCGCACAGCCTCTAAACCTCGCATGCATCGTCTGAGCCCGAGACTAGTGCCGCGCGCGGTACTTTCGGATAGATTTCGCAAGCCATGCGTCCCTCGCCCGACAGGTCCAGCCAGTTTACTCCTCGAAGTGCTGCAAGTGCCGCCGATTCCAGTCCTTCTCGCCCGCCGTTTCGGTCCCATCCATGGCGTGCCGGTTTGTTGCCTACGCTTTTGGTGGCGTGCCTCGCGCTCGTTCTGACGTTCGCGCGTGACGCTCGCGCCTCTGGGACGTTCAAGTTGAAGAGTACCGAAGCGACAGAGGTGTCCGGAGCGTGGCATCTCTACGTGACCATCGAGATGCCGAAGGCGCCCCTTACGGCCCATCAATCGATGAAGTTCCTCTTCACCAAGACGATGGCCTACGAGCGCTCGCTCGTGGACGGGAACGCCGAGCCCGTCATGAACCGACAAGCGCTGCAAAACCAGACCCCGACAGTCGAGAGTCTCGACGTCGACTTCGCCGACCCAAGCGGAAAAGTCTTCAAAGGAACGCGATTCGACTTCGGCCTTACCCGCACGCGCGGCTACGAGGCGGGCGAGTACAAGGTCGAGGTGAGAACGTCGGAAGGCGTCCAAGTCGGCACGATGCAGACGCTCATTCTTAAAGGCGACAATGCCGTCGTCGACCGCCGAGCGATGGCGTTCAACGCGAAAGAGCCGAAGGTAAGGAAGGTCGAAGGTTACGACGGCGGCTCTGCGGCCGGCACTGGTGAGCCCGCTGGCGCTGCGGCGAACCAGTCGATGGGCGAGGTTACGCCGACAGGTGTAGGTCAGTCGTTCGTGCCGAAAGAAGGACTCAACAAAACGCCGGAGGAGGAGATCAAAGTACGTCCCCAAGGGTGTGGGTGCGCCGTCCCAGGCATGTCGGCTTCGTCGACCGGTGCCTTCGCCACGGGCTCACTTTCAGGGTTGGGCACGCTCGGTGGCCTGGCTTGCCTCGTCGGTCTTGCCGCGTTGGGACGTCGCCTTCGCGGCCGCCGCCGCGCCCATGCTTAAACGATGACGCCCGAAGAGGCGATAAAGCGCGCGGAACGCGGCGAACTTCTCCCGGTGTGGCTCATCCTTGGCGAAGAGCGAATGTTCCGCGACCAAGTCGTCGCGGCCATCACCAAAGCCGCGCTGCAAGGAGGCTTGCCGGAGTTCAACTACGATAGGTTCACGGCCGGCGAATCGGATGTCGACAGGGTCATCGCGGCTACGCGAACCGTGCCGATGATGGCCAAAAAGCGCGTCGTCTTCGTGCGTGGTCTGGAGCGTTGGGATACCGCGACCTCCAAAAGTGATCCTGACGGCAGTGGCAAATCGGTCCCACCACTCGATCGACTCGCCGAGTATGCGAAGGAGCCTATCGACTCCACGACGCTGATTCTCGTTGCAGAAAAGCTCGACGGCCGTCGGAAGCTCGTTGCCCTGGCGAAGAAAAATGGGTTCTTGGTGGACTGCGCCCAAGTTGACCGACGCTCGCTGCCCGCGTGGATTCGACAGCGCGCGGACGGGAAGGGTCACGTCATCGACAAGGACGTTTGCGAGCTCATTGCGGAGCTGGCGGGCCCCGATCTTTCATACCTCGATGACGTACTCGAGCGATTATCTCTTTACGTCGGTCCGAGCGCTCCGATTACGGAAGATTCCGTCGCCGTCAACGTGACACGTGTGCGTCTTGCCGATACGTGGAATCTCGTCGATGCCGCGAGTACGAAGGACCTCGGTCGCGTCCTTGCGCTGTTCGCCGACGTTTACGACCCGCGCGATCGCGGCCTTCCCCTCGTGGGCGCCATCGCGTGGTCGATTCGCCAGCTCCTCAAGCTTCAGTCGGCACTCTCCTCTGGCGCGAGCCTCGACGAAGCCGCTCGTCGCGCCGGCATATACCCGGCATTCCGCGCGCGTGAGCACGCTCAAAAGCTCAAGGCGTTTCGACCTCGCGAGCTCGAACGGTGGCTTGTCGTCGTGCAGGAGACTGACCTTGCGCTGAAGAGCTCAAGGCGACCCGCCGACTCGATTCTCGAAGAGATGTTCACGCGGCTATGCAAACGAGCCGCGTGATTTGGAGTAAGCTACGCCGGAACGACAATGAGTGAGTCCCCGTTTCGCTACCAGGAAATGCTCCCTCTCGGAGCTGACGCGACGCCCTACCGTTTGCTCACGAGCGCACACGTCTCCACGTTCGAGGCGGGAGGGCAGACGTTCTTGCGCGTCGCTCCGGAGGCGTTGACCGTTCTCGCGCGGGAAGCGATGCGTGACATTGCTCATCTCCTTCGTCCGGGGCATCTGGCTCAGCTTCGAGCCATTTTCGACGACCCAGGGGCGTCGCCAAACGATAAGTTCGTCGCGCTCGACTTGCTTAAAAACGCGAATATAGCGGCGAACGGCGTCCTTCCGATGTGCCAGGACACGGGCACCGCGATCGTGATGGGAAAGAAAGGGCAATTTGTGATCACGGGAGGCGCCGACGAAGAAGCCCTCTCGCGCGGCATCTTCGAGACGTACCGAACAAGTAACCTGCGCTATTCGCAGATGGCGCCGCTCGATATGTATTCCGAGACGAATACAGGGTCTAACTTACCCGCGCAAATCGAACTTTTTGCGACGGATGGCGATGCCTACAAGTTTCTATTCATGGCAAAGGGCGGAGGCTCCGCGAACAAGAGTTATCTTTTTCAAGAGACCAAGGCGCTGCTCAATCCGGCATCGCTCCTCGCGTTCGTCGAAGCAAAGCTCAAGGGGCTAGGGACGGCGGCGTGTCCTCCTTACCACCTCGCTTTGGTTGTCGGCGGTACGTCGGCCGAACAAACTCTCAAAGTCGCTAAACTCGCGTCGGCTCGCTATCTCGATACATTGCCGACGAGCGGCAACGAGCTGGGGCGGGGGTTTCGCGATCTCGAACTCGAAAAGGCAATTCTCGAGCTTTCGCAACGCACCGGAATTGGCGCGCAGTTTGGCGGGAAGTACTTCTGCCACGACGTGCGCGTGGTGCGGCTGCCGAGGCACGGAGCCTCGTGCCCAGTAGGTCTTGCGGTGTCGTGTTCGGCCGACCGCCAAGTTCTCGGCAAGATTACCAAAGACGGAGTGTTCCTCGAACAACTCGAGAGCGACCCTTCGAAGTATTTGCCTGAACTCGATCACGACGAGCACGAGAGTGATGTCGTTCGCGTTTCGCTTGCCCAGCCGATGAGCGCCATTCGCGCCCAGCTTTCACGTTACCCTATCAAGACGCGCCTCTCGCTGAGTGGTCCGATGATCGTCGCGCGCGATATTGCTCACGCGAAGCTCAAAGAGCGCTTAGACGCAGGAAGAGGTCTTCCTGCCTACATGAAGGACTTTGCCGTTTACTACGCAGGCCCCGCGAAGACGCCTGAGGGAATGCCCTCGGGGTCGTTTGGGCCCACGACCGCCGGAAGGATGGATGCGTACGTCGACGCGTTTCAAGAGAACGGCGGCAGTTTCGTCATGCTCGCGAAAGGCAATCGCGGTGCTGCAGTCACGCAAGCATGCAAAAAACACGGAGGGTTTTACCTCGGTTCGATCGGGGGACCCGCGGCGCGCCTCGCCCAAGACTGTATTACGAAAGTCGAGGTTCTCGAATATGCCGAACTCGGGATGGAGGCCGTGTGGAAGATCGAAGTCGTCGACTTTCCCGCTTTCATCATTGTGGACGACAAAGGAAACGACTTTTTCGAAACGCTTACCGGACCTCCGTCGGCGAAGCGTTCCCTCCCGGTTGCGACTCAATCAGCGGCTCAATCAGCGAAGGAGTGAGCCGAGAAACTGCCGGCTCCATCGCGCGGAGCGGCAGGTCGTTTCACCGCCGCCTGCCGTGATGCATCGAGCGACCATCGACTCGGGAAACGGCCCAAAGGCGTCGTCGCCCTCCACGCAGTAGCGAAGTGCGGAATCGAACGAAGCGCCAATCGCGCATTGTCCAGTTCCTCGTGCCCGCTCAGCGAGTCGCAAACTCCAGCGATCACTTCTGCACGCCTGGACGCCTCCGCCCCATTGGATGCATTTTTCAACCATCGCCTCGGTGAACGGTCCCCATGCGTTCGTACCGTCCGTGCAAAGCACGCCGCCGGCGTTGCCAACGCTTTGTTTCTCGTAGCCTGCTGGGCACGCGATCTCGCCTGAGTTCACGCGAGAGGGTCGATCGAGAGGCTGCACACCGCCGCGGCCGTCCGTGCGTACCCCTTGCGAATTGTCGAGCTCGTGTTGGAGCTCCGGAAGTATGGCAATGAAGACATGATATTGCAGCGGGTCTAAGTCGTCGACGGCAGGTAGAGCGCTCTCGAGCCCCGTGAGTCCACTGCCACTTTCGCCTTCGCGGGTGAGGGCGAGCCATGGCGTTGCCATCCATTGGCGCTTGAACCCGAGTTCATAATAGGAGTGCCGCGAGATCATGTTGGGTACCCAGACTCCGTTATTGTTGTCGGGGCGATACCAGTTGTTGTGATAGAGGCGCAGCGTCGTCGCGCGGCCGTCGCCCTCAGGCAAGCTGTCACCGACCATGGCGATATGATCGTCTCCAGCTTCACCCGTGCAGTCTGAGCGGAGGCATCCTCCTACCAACGTTCCCACGGGAAGGTTTCCGCCATTAATCGTACGCAACGAAGCCAAAGCTCCCGATTTCGACCTCGGGAGCATGACCACGCGGCCACCTGCATCGCGGACGTTTTCGAGCATTTCGGCGACGGACGGCGAGCTGTAGCGATCGATTCCGGTCATTTCGAGCACGTGCGAAAGGTTGTTTGCGCACTGTGCCGGTTGCGGAAAGGAGGGGTGATTTTCTTGTTCGTTCATCCACGTAAGCGCGTTGCGAAAGATGCGTTCGCCGGTCGGCGTTATCGCGTCGAAGCGGTACGCCACCTTGACGTCACTTGGCACCGTGACGGCCTGGGACATGGCCCCTAGGTGTTCGCCGGTGGCCGAATCCGATGTCTCTGCTCCGGCCGAGCAACCGGTGAGGAGCGCGAGGGAAGGAACAAGAGCAAGTGCGAACGTAGCCGCGGAACGACGAGGATACGAAGTCGACGTGGTGAACATAGATGGGGTAGCTCCGGCGGTTTGAGGCCGGTGCTCTAGCGCCAAGAATCGACACGTGCAAGCTGACACCCTTCGTTGGACCACGCGTCCTGCCGTCCGTTGTAGCGGCCAACGTCCGGGCCTCGGGGATTTCCGTGTCGGGTGACGGCCTGTCGTGGCTGTCCGGAAGTGCCCCAGAGCGAGACAAGAAGCGACGCATTCACCCCAACTACACGCTCGCCACGCGCTTCCTACGCGCGGGCATACCGCGTGCAGCGCCGAGCTCCGCCATGAATGCAGGCCGAATTCTTGTGGTCGACGATGAGCAGGAGACGTGCGATCTGCTGGCGGCGGTCTTGGAGCGTGAGGGCTGCGCCATCACGACGTCGACGTCGGCGGTGCACGCCTTGGAGCTCGTTGGAATCCAAGATTTCAATGTAGTCCTCACCGATCTCACCATGCCCGAGATGGGGGGCCTCGAGTTTTGTGAACGCGTGCTGGGGACGCGGCCGAACGTCCCTGTGGTCGTCATCACCGGACAGGGAAGCCTCGAAAGCGCCATCGGCGCTATACGCGTTGGAGCGTACGATTTCATCACGAAGCCCGTCGATGCGAAGTTGCTCGTCGTGAGTGTCACGCGCGCGCTTCAACATCGCGGTCTCGAGGACGAGGTGAAACGCCTGCGTTCATCGGCCGTCCCAGTAGGCACTGCACTCGAAAATATCGTCGGTGTGAGCTCGGCGATGCGTCATGTGTTCGGTCTCGTGAGTCGAGTCGCGGACAGTGATGCGGGCGTGCTGATTCATGGCGAGACGGGAACGGGGAAAGAGCTCATCGCGCGTGCCATTCACGAACGAAGCCGTCGCAAAGATGGGCCGTTCGTTGCCATTAACTGCGCTTCGATTCCCGCAAACTTGCTTGAGAGCGAACTCTTTGGACACGAGCGAGGTGCGTTTACGGATGCGAAGCAGCAACGTATGGGGCTCTTCCTCCAAGCAAACGGAGGGACGCTCTTCCTCGACGAAATCTTCGAGCTGCCGCTCGAGGTGCAACCGAAACTTCTTCGCGCGCTCCAGGAGCGAACGGTCCGTCCGGTAGGCTCGAACCGAGAAATGTCGTTCGACGCGCGCGTGCTCACGGCGACAAACCGCGTGCTCGAGGACGAGGTTTACGAGCATCGCTTTCGTGAGGACCTTTTTTATCGAATTAACGTCGTAAAAATTGACGTCCCACCGCTGCGAGAGCGTGGCGGGGACGTGCTTCACCTTGCTAGGCACTTTCTTGCGCAGTACGCCAAGCGACATGGCAAAGGCGATGTCGAGATGGTGTTTGCGCCGGCTGCGGCGACAAAGCTAATGGGCTACGCGTGGCCCGGCAACGTTCGCGAGCTTGAAAATTGCGTCGACGGAGCGGTGGCCCTTGCGCGGAGTCACATTATCGAACTCGATGACTTACCCGAAAAGGTGCGAAACTACCGCTCGGAGAGGTTTGTCATTGCGGCCAACCAACCCGAAGAGATTGTGACGATCGAAGAGCTCGAGCGGCGCTACGTACTCCGCGTACTTTCGCTTGTTGGCGGAAACAAGTCGCGCGCAGCTCAGGTACTCGGGTTCGACCGGCGCACGCTTTACCGCAAGTTGGAGCGCTATCACTCGGGATTTTCGCCGAACATCGAATACTCGACTGCGCGAGTTTAGTTCGCTTTTAGATAGGGGGCTTGAGTCCGTGACTTAGTTGTCGAGATGGCGGTCGTGAAGGATTACCGTAGGAAGAACCTCGAAGTCTCCCGAGCCGCTGGCGTCTACCACTTGGGCGTGGCGGTAACCGAGCTTCATATGCATGAACCCGTTGGTACGTCCTGGCGTCGTCGCCGTAAAGCCGAGTTGACGCCAGTGACCCGCGGCAAGTGCATCGCCGTAGCGCAAGACGGCGAGTTGGCAGCCGCTACCGAGGGTGTCGCAGAGGCGCCGAACGGCAGCTAGGTCGACATTTTTGTGACGATGGGAGGCGTCAATCTCGATACTTTCGATGTAGAGGAGATCGATTCCCGCCCCATCTGCGAACTCGTCTCGGTACCACCCGTGGGCAAAGTACGCGTCGCCGAGTGATTCGAGTTTCATCTTTCGGAGCGCTGGAAAGAGGTCACCGTAGGCGTCTGCGATCTCGCCCACGTGGACGACCGCGACGCGTGCGGTACCGTAAATCCGACCACGATGCGGCTCGAAGGCGGGGACCTTTAGGTTAGTCCCCGGACGCGCAGTGTCGTTGTCAGGCGCAGAGTGGTTCGACTCCACAATCTGGACGCCGAGCCAGGTCACGTAGGCCCTTGAGGCGGAGTCGGGAGTATCGAGCTCGATGTCGGCGTGTATCGAGAGCTTCATCCATCAACCGTCTCAAGCCCGCTCGCTTTGGTCAATTCCTGAGAAGCAGGGCGGTACAGTTTTGCCACAACTGCCGCACTAGTGTAAGCGTGACGTCGTTCGCGGCTTTTGACCGCAGGACGTGAAACTCGAGTGCAGCCTCAACACGCCTGACGCGCCTGACGCGCGCCGCCTTGGACATTTTCTTATCGCGGTTTTTCGAGGGAGCCGTGTGCTGCGCTCGCGACGAGTGCCGCAAGTGCCCGAGGGTCGACGTCGGGTGCGAGGCGAAGGACCTCGGCACCGATGGCGACGCAACGGTCTACCAGCCCCTCGTCTTCGTCCTTCCTCAAGTTGGCCGGTACGATAACGAGGTGAGGCATGACGACAGGCATTCGCTCGAGGGCCGGCGCGACGTGTCTCACACGAATCACGCGGAAGCCCGCATCATCGAGGAGCGTCACGCATGCACCAGCGGTGCGATCGTCGAGGGCGACCAACATCGCCGTGGCGACGTCCATTCGGGGCATGGTCTGAGACATTGGAAGGCCAGCCTACACCAACCCAGCCCGTCTCGTGCCGCGCCATTCGTCTTTGGGGGTGGTAGCGTCGCGGAAATGGCGACAACTCCGAGCAAGAAACCCGTCCTGCTGTCTTACGCCGGCTGTTCGACCTGTAAAAAGGCGCTTCGCTGGCTCGCGGACCACGGCGTTGAGGTAGACGTGCGCCCCATCGTCGACGCTCCGCCCACGGCGGAGGAGCTAACGGCGTGGCTCCCCCGAAGCAACCTGCCTGTTCGTAAATGGATGAATGCGAGCGGACAAAGCTATCGAGCGCTCTCCAAAGAAAAGGTCCGCTTGGCCAAGGATGCGGACGTGCTTTGCTGGCTCACGCAGGACGGTAAGCTGGTTAAGCGTCCTGTCCTGGTCACGCCCGAACATGTGCTGGTGGGCTTCGCCGAGGCCGCGTATGCCGAACTCTTCGCGTGACTCGGTGTCCCTGAACCTTGGGTCCGGCGCGTGCGAAACGGCGTGCTACGTTCCACCCATGGTGGACTTGGGTCTTGGGGCGAGTGTTTTTCGTCGCTTTCGAGGAGTCCGAGGCCTCACACCCGTACGCCTTCCGGCGAAGTCTGTCGGTCAAGGTGGATGTGCGCGCGTCTCGAGCGGGCCTCGCGTGCTCCGTCTTGCGCTCATCGTCATCTTCGCGTCGGAGGCGCTGACGCCGAGTTCGGCTGCTGCGTTCTGTCGAACGACAACCACCGCGCTACCTGCTAGTTACAGCCCGACGCGCGGCTGTTTCCGTGAGGGGCTTCTTCTTTTTTGGAAAGGATCGTGCATTGGGTACAGCGCCAATCAAGCCGCGAGCGCCAAGATCGATCTCGCGACGGTCAACCGCGTCACCGACGCTGCATTCGCGGCCTGGAACGACGCGACGTGCGCGTCAGGGGCGAAGGTTGGGATAACGACTTCGAATCTAGGGCCGGTCGAATGCAATGAGGTTCGGTATAACCAAAATGGGCCAAACCAAAACGTGATTGTGTTTCGTGAAACGACGTGGCCATACACCGATCCGAACAGCACGCTCGGCCTGACGACGGTGACGTTCAACGAGGAGACCGGCGAGATCTACGATGTTGATATGGAGATCAACGGGACGGCGGGAAACCTGACGACGTCCGACACGGTACCCGCGAACGGCTATGACCTACAGAGCGTTTTGACGCACGAGGCGGGACACTTCTTGGGTCTGGCCCACGCAACCGATGCGGAAGCTACGATGTTTGCCCGTTACGATCGGGGCACGTCCACGCTGCGAACGCTCACCAACGACGACGCCGCGGGACTTTGCGACATCTACCCCAGCACGACGAATCGTCGCGTGTCGACGACGATATCGGCGTCTGGGATTGTTCCCGCTTCGGCTTGCGAGCCCGCGCCGCGCCATGGCTTCGGTTCGGGATGCGCCGAGAACCCGCCTGCTCCCGTGACGAGCAGCAGCGGGTGCGCCGTGGGCGGGTTGTCAACAACAGAAGAGCGAGCCCGCGCTTCTTCTCCTCTCTTATGGTGTGCCGTCCTGGGAGCCATCGCTGCGGTGGCGGGATCGCGTCGGTGTCGCTTAACGCGTTAGACATAGAGTCGACGGCTCGCCGTGGCGCCTGGGCGGGGTAGACTTCCGACCTTCGGCTTGAACGTGGTGCGCTGAATCGTCGAATTCGCACTATGCTGGGCATCGCATGAAACGAAAACCGATGCTGACCAAGCGTGAGAAGAAGGCCCTCGAACCGAAGCGCCCCTCGGGCCAGGCCGCGACAGGCAACGGACACATCCATTGCATCGCGTGCGGCAAGCACCTGAATGAAAGCGACTTCGAGGCGCCTGCCGTGGCGACGACGATCGTTTGCGACCACGGTTCGCGGTTTCCTACGTGCACGATGTGCTTGATGAAGAGCACGGCGTTGGTGAAAGAGCACGACGCCACGAGCTCACCTATCCGCTCGGCAGCCGCCTGGCACTGACGGCTGCTGCTTTCTACTTCGAGCCGCGCACCCGCGTGGGTCCCCTCGGCGCGAGTTCCGGCGCAGGTGGTGGCGGCGCGGGGAGAGACTTTGAAGGTTTCGCCTTCGAGCTGGTGTTCGCCGGCGGCGGAGGTGCCGAGCCAGTGCGGCGCGCGGAGGGCGGCGACGACGCGCTGCGAACCAAAAGCTTCGCGGCCTTCTCTTCTTCGCGCTTGTAGTCCCGGTAGCTCTCCCAATTACCGGCGTATTGCTGCACCTTTCCGTCCCCCTCGAAGGCGAGAATCGACGTAACGACGCGGTCGAGAAAGAAACGATCGTGGGACACGACGAGCACGCAGCCTGGCCAGCTTTCGATGAGCTCTGCGAGACTACCGAGCGTCGCGATATCGAGGTCGTTCGTCGGTTCGTCGAGTAAAAGCACGTTCGCGCCCGTTTTGAGCGCTAGCGCGAGTGCCACGCGAGCGCGCTCGCCTCCCGAAAGTGCCGAGACTTTGCGGCGGAGCGCGGGGCCTTCGAAAAGAAAGAGTTCGAGATAGGCCCGCATTTCGAGCACTCGGTCACCGATGGTCACGACGCCTGCGCCGCTTCGGTCCGAACCTTCGCGTTCGGTGACGTTGTCGAGCACCGTCCAATCGTCGCGCAGCGTGGTCCGCGCTTGATCGAAGTACGCAATTTTCGTCTGCACTCCGCGCACGATGCTTCCGGCCGTCGGCGATAGCTCTCCGGTGACGAGCCGAAGTAGCGTGGTCTTGCCCGCGCCGTTCGGACCCACGATGCCCACGCGGTCTCCCTTGACGAGGCGCAGTGTCAGGTTCTCGATAAGGCGGCGCTCGCCTAGGTCCAGGGTGACGTCGAGCGCTTCGAGGATGGTCCCTCCGAGTCTCGAGGAGCCAGCCTCGAGGCCTCCCAACTCTACCTCACCGCGGACGCGCAACCCCTCCGCGCCAATGGCGGTTTCGGCACGCTGAATGCGCGCTTTTTGCTTGGTCGATCGCGCTTTCGGGCCGCGCCGAAGCCACTCGATTTCTTTTCGAAGGAAGTTTTGACGGTTCGATTCGACGCGTTCGGCTTGGGCGAAACGCTCGGCCTTTTGCTCGAGAAAGTCCTCGAAGGTCCCGACGCTGTCGTTTCGCTTCGTGTACTCGGCGACGCGGCCATCTTCGAGGTCGAACACGCGCCGAGCCACCTTGTCGAGCAGGTAGCGATCGTGGGTCACGAGAAGCACGGCGCCAGGAAACTCGCTGACGAGGTACTCCTCGAGCCACGTAATCGTATCGGCATCGAGGTGGTTCGTGGGCTCGTCGAAGATAGCAAGCTCGGGCTTTGCAACCAGAATCCGGGCGAGCGCGACGCGGCGCCTCTCCCCGCCACTCATCGTGCCGACGGGCCGTTCGACGTCGCGAACGCCGAGATGCGCCAGAATTTCGTCGACTTCGTGGTCACGCGACCAGCCGCCGAGGCGTTCGACGTCCTCCGCGAGCGTGGCCTGTTCAGTCATCAATGCGTCGCTCATCTCGCCGTTGCCAATGCGCGCAGAGACTTCTTCGTAGCGTGACTTCGCCGCATGCCAAAGCGTGAGGCCCTCGCGCGCAATCTCGCGTGGGGTGCTTGTGGGGTCGAGCTGCGGCTCCTGCGGAAGGTAAAGAATGGACGCGTCGCGCCGACGATCAATGCCCCCTGAATCGAGTGGCTCGAGCCCCGCGAGGACGCGCAGGAGAGTCGATTTTCCCGTGCCGTTTGGGCCGAGGAGCGCGACCTTCTCACCCCGCCTTATCGTGAAGGTAGCCTGGTCGAAAAGTGGTTTGAGGCCGTACGCCTTGGTGACGGCGCGTGCGGTGAGAACGGGCATGTGGGACCAGCCCATAGCAGAAACGCGAACGGCTCACTCGCTCCGCATGACATGTCTTTTCGCTCAGCTTCTCTAAGGGCTCGCGTCTCCACCGTCTCGGGCAAAACCCGCGTCAAGATTCACGGTTGGGCTTGTCTTTTCGCCCAAGCAGTTTGCTATCCATTCGTGAAGTTCTGAGAACTCGCTCACGGTCGGTGTCGGCGTTGGGGGCAGCGGAGGCGCAACCGCGGGAGGCATTTGACCTTGAATCACCCGTTGGTAAAAGTTTGACTCGCTTGGTTTGCCAGGGATGATTAAACGCATGGGCTTCCCCGCGTCGTCGAGTGAGGTTGACGACACGGCAGAGGCGAGCCGTGCGTCGTCGAGGACAAAGTCGAAACCGCCGAACTTCGCAGGCGGCGCGTGACACGATGCACAATACATCTGCCGGATGGCCAGCGAGCGCTGCCTCGTACGAATACAGGGATCCTTCGTCGTTCCGCCGTCATCGAGGTCGATGGGCGGCGTCGCGAAGTCGGTCGGTGTATCCGTGACTTGCGACGATGCGCCTTCGGTTGACGACCCGCGCGCCGCTCCGCGGTCAAGAGGTTGAAAACAGGCGGCTATCGCACTCGCGCACACGAGCAAGGCGGTAAGCCCGCGGGCGCGTGAGTGCCGCGTCACTAGAACGACCCCGCCACGGAGGCGACAGCACCAGAAGACGTCGGCTTCACGTCGAGTCCGAAGGAAGCCGAACGCGGAGGTGGTGCTTGCTCGTTCGTGCGCGACGTCGCGAACCACACAGTGGCTACACCCAACGCCGCAATTCCAACGCCGAAGGCCACATCGGCCGCAATGTAGAGCGCTTGAATGTGGTCGATGCTGCCTTGCCGGCAGTTGGGTGAACACTGCGCGAGTTGCGCGTTGTCGTTTCTTCCCCAGTAGGTCAGCAGGGTGCCGCCCCCTAGCGCGGCGAGCCCCGCGGCTCCTATCCAGTAAGGTGCCCACGATCTTCCCGTCTTCGTTGTCGAGAGGTGAGCGGGCGGGTCGCGCGGTGTCGGAAATGCGGACTCGCTGCCAGGGAGTTGCGAAACTCGAGGATTTTCCAATACCGGTTGCCTCGCGGCAACACCGCGCGGTGCTAGACGCGAATTTGGCGCGGGCAGCGAGAGCACGATGCGACGTCCTCGGTCGTCAGGGTCGATCTCGACGTTGAGAGTCGCGACCAACGCGAATTTTTGTTCCCCACGAAACCCGCTGTCTACAGAAAAGGTCACAGCGTGCGGCCCCGGGTCGATGGGCCACGGACGTCCGGCCGCGCGTGGTGGAAGCAACTCGCCATCCACTTTCACTTCGATGTCCGCGAGGGGCGCTCCAGTGTCATCTACGACGACCGGAACGAACGTAGGAATCTCGGATTCCACCTGAGCGCGTGCCGCCGTGCACTTCAGAACAGTCTCCGCGCCGCACGTCGGCTTCGCGCACGAAAAGAAGAGCGCGCTCGCTTCGCGGAGATGACCCGACTCCTGACGCTCTACGGCCGATTGGTAGGCTACGGCGCAAGGGGGTGGAGACTTTCGAGCTACCGAGGGCTTCGCTTGCGGAGACGCGCTCGCGGTCGAACCATCAAGCGATGCGAGCGATGCGGACGTTCCCACGACAAGCGCGACTCCGCGTGCGTAACGCTCGGTGCGTAAGATGACTCTCACGTTCGCCGCCTTCTCAATGAGACTCTTCGACAACGAACTGCGAGAAGATGTGGCTTATATTAATAAGCTTTGGGCCTAGAATCTTGAGGCTCGAGCTATCTCTGTCAACCGGTATGCCTCGAGCTGAAATGGCTTGGGTGTTGTGACATACGAAGCAGTTGGGGAATCCTGCGGGTGATTGGGTGAAGGATTCCATTGCAGTACTCGAGAGGCGGTCCTCGCCCGCGAGCAGCGAGAACGGACTGTCCCCCCCGTTCTCCAGCAGGTCTTGCGTCGCAGAGGTGCCGTGCGCGAGAAGTGCCGAGCGCTCATCGTTTTGGCTGATCTCTGGCCGGTCTGCCGCGGTCAAAAGCGAGTTGGACCGATCGTTTTGAAACGAGCTATTGAGCTTAAAAAAAGCCGGCTTGTCCATCCACGTCGCGCCAATGAGCTTATAGTGCCCGCGCTTGTCGCCGGGCTTGAGCGTCGCAGATTTTTCGGCGAACAGGGCTTTGACGTTTCGGTTGAGCGTTCCAATGGCGGCATCGGCTTCGATTCCGTTCGACTTCGACCCAGGATACATCCGGTAGACGGACGTCTGCTGGCCCGGAAAAGACTGCGAGGCCTCGTCAAGGTGAAGCTCCGCGTCTGTCAACGGTTGGTTTCCCTTGTTGGTGGTCGTACCAGCTTTGCAAAGCGGAGACTTCTTCGGGCAGACCACACTTGTTTCCTTCAAGTTGAACGGGTCCGTAAGCGGTGGATTCAACGACGCGGCAGGCGTGTTGTCTGGCTCACCAGCGTCGTCGACGTGCTCGAACGTCGCCCATATGAACTCCGGATGCCCAGGCAGGGTAAAGACAACGTGCAGCGCTAAAAGAGCGACCCGAATCTGATGCGGAGCGTTCTTGTTCTCGATGATTTGGTGTGTGGTCGGATCCTGGCGAAGGTGAGGAACCCACGCGCTCGTCGTGATGTAGCTTTTGTAGTCCGACGCGGCGGCGCCCTCTATGTTTTGCCAGGCTGACTTAAACTCGACTACGCCAGCGGGAAAGAAGAGCGACGGGTTTGCGTTGGTAATTCCCTCGACCGTCTTGAGGCCGCTTGCGTCGACGAAGTCAGCGAACGCTTGGTTCGCGTGGATACCATAATAGATGCTGTGCCCATTTTGGTCGACGAGAACTTGGCGCCCACCTGCTTGCTTGATATCGCCTAGCCAAGCTCTCTGAGCTGTATTGCGAACTCCGTGGGGAGTTTTGCTTACGAACAAGTCGTCGACGGTTGGATAGGAGATAAACGCAGCTTCGCCTTTTGAGTTAGGTTCGGTTGCGATGAGAAACGACTGCCAGGCACCTCGATAGAATGGGCATTCCGTCTCGGGATGCGGCATCGGCGTAAACTGCGCGAGTGAAGGTGTTGCGGGCAGCCAGTCTGCCGTAGCCGGGCAATTTTCGGGGAGGCTAACCTCTTCTGCCAAGCTCGCCGGTGTCGCGTCGAACGCCGTGGGGTCTTTGCAGGCCCAAAGAGTCGCGACGGTCGTGACGAGAACCAAACCTAACGATGACCCCCACCGTCTCTTCCCGTAGGTGGGCACGCTGTGGGTCTTTCTCAATGGGCCTCGAGGAGGTGGAGCATTAGCGGCGTCCGGCGGTCAGTGCAGACTATCTCTAAAGACTATCTTCGGTACTGCGGACGTCCAGCGGGAACTCGGGTTTTGTTGACGTAAACCGAGTGTGCGAACTCGCTCATCGGTTTCTAGCGTACACAAATGTGAGCTCGGCCCACCTTCGTCGCGATACGACCGTCGAAGGGGCGCACTTCGATCACATGGTCGCCGCGGGCGAGGACTACGCGCGCGCGGTACCCACTGTCCAACCGCGCTGCGACCTGTCCGTCGACCAGCACTTCGAGAAGCTCCTTTGCGGCGAGCCCGCGCGTCTCGGCTGCTACGTCGATAGCGTCGTGGGAGAAGCTCTTGCTGCGTTCTGCCTGAACCACACTTCCATCCGTCGGAGAAAGCAATCGAATGCTTGGATTCATCGGGCTCAGATCTTCGCATCCACGCACGCGCGACCTTGCGAACCACGGCACTCCTTGCGGGTCGGCCGAGGGGGCGCCGAGGGGGCGCCGCTCGAGCCAGGTTTGGAACTCCGGAGGCAGGGTGACGATTCGATCACGACCCTCCGGATCGCACCGAAAAGGAGCATGCCCCGCGTCGGCGGCTCGGGTGACGGCAAAGGCGTGTATTGTGCATGGCTGAGTGGGTGCGCGACCCGCGGGAAACATGCGCCGAACCGCGTCCGTGCAAGCGGCGGTCGGGCGTTGGCCGGAGAGAGGGCAAACCGAAGCCTCCTCGAGCTGGTCCGCCGCGAAGAGCGACGCACGATCGCGTACGTCGTTCATGGCGCGCTTCATCACGTCGAAGAAGAGGGGCCCCGCGCCGACGGCTCCGGTCAGTTTGTTCGTTGCCTTGCCGTCCGCGTTCCCGGCCCAGACAATCACGGTGCGCTCGCGCGTAAATCCTGCGGTCCAAGCGTCGCGGAAGCCCGTGCTCGTTCCTGTCTTAACCGCCACGGGGTAAGGAAAAGCAAACGGTCCTCGTGTTCGAAGACCACGAATTCGGGCGATAGGGTCCGAGAGCGTCTCCGCGATGGACGCTGCCGCGGAGGCCTCGATCACGCGCGTCGCTGTCGCCATGGATGGGGGGTCGCTTGAACGCTCGCGCAGGACGATGTGTTCGCCGCCTCGCGCGAGCGTGACGTACGCCGACGCGAGCTCAAGTGGCGTGACCTCTCCGCTTCCAAGAACGACCGAAATTCCGTAGCGCTCATGACCCTCCGGTAGCGAAAGTCCGACGGCCCGAAGCGTGGCCACGAGTTCGCGGGCTCCGATGTCTGCCGCGATACGGACCGCGGGAAGGTTGAGACTTCCGGCCAGCGCTTCGCGCGCAGAGACCGGGCCCATGAACGTCCCGTCGAAGTTCTCCGGCGACCATGTCGACGCACGCCCTTCGAAGTCCGTAGGGACGTCGGCAAGCATCTGCATCGGCGACATTCCGCGTTCGATGGCCCGCGCGTACGCAAAGGGCTTCAGCGTCGAACCCGGCTGGCGCCTGGCGCGGACCATATCGACCGCCCCAGCAATGGCCGCGTCGCCCCAATTGGCGCTTCCGACGCGCGCGATGACGTCTCCGGTCGCGTTATCGACGACCACAAGAGCGGTCGTACTTGCCCCGTGCTCGTTCAGTCTCGGCGCGTGGCTCCTCACCATTGCTTCGACGTCGCGCTGGAGATCGAAATCGAGCGTTGTCGTGATTGCGTTGGCTTTGGATTCGGAATCACGTGCGCGCCGTGCGCTCGCCAAGACGAGGTGGGGCGCTATCATGTCACGATTTGCGCTTCGCGGAAGAAGCTGGACGCTTTCGCCAAGCGCGCGAGCTCCGTCTTCGGGTGTAATTTCGGAATGCGCAATCATGCTCTCCAAGAGCGCGCGCTGTCTTCGGGTGGCGCGGCCCAAGTGTCGGTACGGATTGAGCGCACTCGGTGCGCGCGGAAGTACGGCGAGGAGCGCCGCCTGGGCGAGCGACAAGTCTTTGGCTTTTACACCGAAGTAACCAGCAGCGGCCGCTTCGGGGCCGGCCCAGCCGTTACCGTAGTCGAGGTGATTGAGGTAGGCCTCGAGTAGCGATGGCTTGTCGAACCGAGCTTCCAAATTTTGCGCTCGCGCCATCTCTCTCAGTTTCATCGACATCGTTTGCGGCCTCGGCTTGCCCTCGAAGTCGAGTCGTTTGACGAGCTGCTGCGTGATCGTGCTTCCTCCGGACACGACGTGCCCGTGCCGGACAAAACTCACGAAGGCGCGCAGCAGTGCCACGCGGTCGATCCCGTCGTGTGTCGCCCACCGCTTGTCTTCGCTCGCGCGTGTCGCGAGGATGAGGCGCGGGCTTACTTCGTCGAGTCTCACCCTCCTGCCACGCAGACCCGAGGCGTTTCGCTGTTCGCCCAGCAGCCGCCCGTCGCGAGCCAGCACACGCGTCCCCTCCGTCCAGGAGGAGTTTGCGAGCGCTTCACACGGTGCCCCGCACGACGCGCGAAACATGCGCCACGAGAGGCACGCTACGAGGATGAGAAGCGCGACGGCTTTGAGCAAGCGCGAGGAAAGGAACCTACCTTTCACGATGGCTTATCGCACCGTGATCGAGCGTGCGTCGGTATATCCGTCGGAGGCGGGCTCGTACATGAGCTCTCCGTTCGCAGGCGGAACACGGAACGTGCCCGGAGTCGTCGCTCGCGCCAGGTAAGAGGCGTAAACCGCTCGACCGTCGTGAACGTGGTCGAAATAGAGGCTCACTCGGTCGGTTTTGAGATCGATGTAGCTCGCCGCGGATCCGTAGCGCGAGAGCCCCTCGAAAAACGGATGCGCTCGGCGCAATTCGGGCAGAGAACCCGTCGTCGCGAGGTCGGTGTTGAGAGCCTCGAACCCTGCGGGAAGCCTGTCCGTCACGGCCAAGTAACTCAGGCGCCCTTGGTCGAGTTTCGGCAACTCGACGCGCACCGCCACGCGTACGACCTGACCGGGCTTGACGTTCTCCAAATCGAGCGGTCGACCTGCGGCATCGCTATAGACGCGATAGAGGCTGACGCCGTGCGCACCGCGGCGCGCGAGGCGTGATCCCGCCGCGGCGAGAGGACGCTTGTAGTGCGCTTCGATGGCGAACGCGCTTGCCGTGCGCGCCTCACCTGTTAAAACCAGCGACACGGCGGTGCCTGCGAGTTGCTGGAGTGGCACGTGCACTTCTTTGTTATCCCCGCCAAGCTTCAACGAGGTCTTAAGGCGCTTTCCCGACAGCTTGACCCCGACGTCGACGTCGCCATTGGGGCGGCGCGTACCGATGTATTCCGAGAGTGCCATAAGCGACCACGCCGTGCTTTGCGTGGAATACCGCTCAAGCGTTTTCGAGAGCCTCAGCGCCAGGACGGGAAGTAACTTTGATGATTTTCTAAGTCTGGCAAAGGCTATCGCCGCCTGCGCGCGAGTGCGGTCATGTGAGCCCCACACGTGCTGTGGTGTTGCATGGGCTTCGTTTTGGCCGTCGGTTGCGCCCGTCGGTTTTGCTTCCTCGCCTCCGGCGTCGAATGCGATTTCAAGCCGATCGAGCACCTCGCGCACGCGATCCTCTTGGTGAGGGACGGACGAGAGAGCGACCGCGAGACTCGCAAGACCCGAAGCCGTGAGCTTTTCTCGTGCGTCGTAGAGGCTGTCCGCGAGGCTTGCGGGCAAGGCGTGCGCCATCGCGAGAACCTCGGCTACCTCCATGCGCGTCACTTGCGAGGGCTCGCTCTGTTCGCCTGTTCCCTCAAGTACGCTTCCAAGAAAACGCGTGACGCGCTCGATGAGTTTTGGTCGCTCGATCCCAAGCTCTTTGGCTTGCAAGAGCGCGCGCATCGCGTAGGCGGTTCCCTCGGTGTCGGCCGTATCGCCGCCCGGCCAATAGGCGAGTCCGCCGCTCGGTGTTTGCATTGAAGCCAGGCGCGTGATTCCCGCGTCGATGCGCTTACGCAGCTCGTTGTCATCCATCGTGGCCGTGCCGGTCCACGGGAGGATGGTGCGTGCGGCCAGCAGCGGCAGTGTCCCCGACGTCGTCTGTTCGACACATCCGTGCGGGTAGTCGAGCAGGTACGAGAGGCGCTGCCCGAGCTCAGGATAAAGAGCCGACCCCGTCTTGATCGAAAGTACGGCTCCGGGCTCGAACAGCGCGTCCGCGGGAATGGCGAGGCGCACTTCTTGGCGATCTCCGAACACGCCCGAGATCATCGGATGCTCGTCGATGCCCGGCTCATCCACGCGCAACTCGAGTTCCACCTTGTCCTGGGAAGCGCCCGCTACGTCGAGGGAGAACAGGAGCTTGCGCACCCCGGCCGTGCTGGTGCTCATGGGGATGGCGACGCGCTGCCTACTCCTCGGTTCGAGCGTTACATCACGCTTTTCGCCCGCGATCGTGACCCGTGCGGTCACCTTCGCGTCCGTATTGTTGTGGACCATGGCGGCGGCCTCGAACGTGTCGCCTCGGAGGGCAAAGCGCGGCATCACGGGTTCGAGCAGAAACGCTTTCGTGACCACAAAACTCGACTCCGCCGTGCCTCCCCCCCCAACGTCATCGACGACCACGGCGGTCATGCGAAACTCCGTGAGGCTGTCCGGAAGCTTGACCTTTACCTTGGCGCGGCCGTCGTTGTCGGTGACTAAGTCAGGTTGCCATGCGGCCGTTTCGACGAAGTTCTTTCGCGTATCGAGTGACTCCTCCCCCGCGCTGTCTCCCCCGCCTCCGGTGTGTGCCTTTTCACGACGGCGAAGCATCGCCTCGCGGCTGTCGGTAAGTCGGAAGTCGAGACCGCGACCCGGGCGCAAGGTCGTTACGGGATCCTTAGGATGGTAAGCCGTCAGTCGCAGAACGCTTTCGTCGACGACGCCGAGCGTCACATCCGCATTTTTTACGGGCTTACCGTCTTTTCGAGTTCGCACTTCGACCGTAATTTCGGCCTCCTCGTGGACTTGATACGATTTCTTTGCGCTCATCACACGAACGTCGAGTTTGGCATCGTCGGCACTCACGTTGATACGGACAACGCCAACGCGGTAGTCCGCTTCGGTCTCGCCAAGAGGGAGAAGCGTGACGGTCGCGTAAAGCCACGGGCTATCGACCGCGGAAACGGGGACGTCGAAGGTGGCACTCGGAGTCTCGATGCGCCTTGCCTCGAAGCGAAGGATTCCGCCCTGCTCGAAGGTGACGAGCGCGGTCGCCTTCTCGAAGGGGTTTTGCACCAAAAGTTGCGCCGTGTCACCGGCCTTGTAGGAACCCTTGTCGAGGACGAGCGGAACCTTCTTGCCCTCCGAAGGGACACTCTCTCGCTCGCCTGCCGCCCAGTTCCCGTAAGCCCAGAAGGATGTCGCGGCGTCGTCGCGGCCATCGATGCGTGTAACCACCCGAAAGCTGCCGCCGTGCTGGACTGCGAGCGCGCAAGCGACGGCTTTTGCGGCGCTCGTGACCTCGCACTCGGCTTCGGGCGTAGCGACGTTCTTCCACTTCTCGAGCGTCGCACCGCTCTCAGCCTTTTCGGCCACGCGCGTCCATTTGAGTCGCTCGAGTCGCGCCGTGATCCGCGCGCCGAGGACCGCGTTTCCCTGCGTATCGACGACGCCGAGCTCGACGCTCAGTGGCCTTCCCGCCTCGCCGAAGCGCCGCGAGAGTTTGAGACCGGCGTAGCGCGCAAACGGGTCTCGGACGCCGCGAAGCTGACCTGAAATGTGTCGATTCGAGGCGTCGGTCACATCGGCTTCGAGGGCCAGTTCCGTAGGACCGTCTGCGAGCGCTCCGGTCGCGATGTCGAGGGCTAGCGCTCCGTCGTCACCGAGTTCGCCTTCGCCCGTCACGGGTCGTAGGGCCTCGACGTTGGGCGTGTTGTCGAGACCGTCATCGTCGCGTTCGAAAGAGAGGCCAGCTTCGGCGAGTACGCCGCCTTTGACCGCGACGCGGGATTTTTTGAGTGCCCAGTTCACGTGCGCTTTGGCCATGGGGGCGCCGAACAAATAGCGGCCGAGAATGCGCGCTTTTAGATGTTGCGGTTCGGAGGGCACGCCGCTTTCGTTTTCGATATCGACTTTGAACCGCGGTGCTTCGAAGTCCGCGACGCGCACCACGTCGCTCGCGAGACGTGTATGCTTACCGTCCTCGAGCTCGAGTCGAATCTGGTAGCGGCCCGTAGGCGAGCTTTTGGCGAATGAAACCTCCTTCGTGAGTCCACCTCGCGCGGTGGTAGTCAACACCTCGTCGATGATGTCCGTATTTCTCGGGTCGATGACGCGGAGTCGCACGCGAGCGCCTGCTAGCGCGCGGAGAGACGTGCTGTCGGGCGTTCGGACGAAACCTTTAATGAACATCGGCGACCCGGGGCGATAGACGCCGCGGTCCGTCACGAGCATGCCGACGGTGCGGGTGTCGGCCTTTTCGTTCACGCCGCCCTCGCCGCTTGCAAGGTCGGGAAAGAGCGAGCGGGAGTCGGTCGCACGCGGGCCCAAGGGGAGCATGAGTTCGCTCCCACCGGCGGCTACCGCGAGGATTCGCTCTTCGCCTGGGGCCGTCAGGGCGGTCGTAAGCGCGACGGCGCCGTTCGAATCGGTACTTCCCGCGACGGCGCCGATGGCCACCCGGGCGTTCGCGATCGGCTCGCCGCTTCCGGGCCGAAAAACCTGGATCACGGACTTTTCGCCCGCTTGGTGAACATGCGCCGCAAGGGCTTGGTTTCCGGTCGCGAAAAGAAGCGCCGTGGGCGTAAAGCTTGCCTCGCTCCCTTTTGGGTACTGCAACGGCCTCGCGCCATGCGCGGCATTTATGCGCCGGACTTGTGCGACGTACGCGCGTCCGGGATCAAGCTTGGCCGTAAGGTCTAGCTTTGTTTCGACGTTGTGATCACGCATCACAAGGGGCGTGAACGGCAAGACCAAGGGTTCACCCTGCGGCTCCGCATGCAGTCGCTGCCCCGCAAGCGCGCGAGCGAACGCTTCGACGTCGCCTTTCGGAAGTGGCCAAAGCGCGAGCTCGGCGGTCGAGACGTTGCGCGTGGTGACCGGGAACGCTCGCGTCGCTTCTTCGTCAAGGATCATCGTGCCCTCTGACATCGATGCGGAAGCTGGAAGGGCGCGCGTTTCGAACGTAAAAGCGAGCGGCGGTATGCGACCGCCGTAGCTATCGACGAGACCTTCGGTCTGGATTTTATAGACGGTCGACGGCGTGAAGCTCGCGGAAATTCCGAGCTCGTTTCCGCCCGAAACGTAGAGATTGTTCGGTTTTGGCGAGATGTGAACGTGCTTTGCCTCGCGGACGTCGCCGACGGGGTTCGAGTAGCGAAGACGCAGCGAACTGCCTGGTTCGCCTTTGATGACGAGGTCTTTCGTTTCGCATTCATCCCCTGAGCACGCCACCGTGAGGAGCGTCGCAGGTTCGGCTATGACGTAATGCTGCGACGTCCCGTCGTCGCCTTTGTGCTCACTGTTTGCGGTGACATGAAGCGTTTCGCCTGCTTTCAAAGGCACCCTTGGCGTGGCATCGACGATGAGACGAGCGTCGACCCGCTGTCCTTCGAACGCGCTGCGGTCGGGGTGACGGAGGACGACGGCAACTTTCTTGTCTTGGGCGTCCGAGAACGCGACAAGCGTGTTCGCGAGGCTTAAGTCTACCGGCTGATCGTACACGATCCGAACTCTCTGAGATCCCCCGAGCAACGTGTCTGAATCGGCACTTGGTGACATCGCGAGCGGGCGCGCATGTCCGGCTTTTGGAATGTAGTAGATGGTTTTTCCCGCGACTTCGACGATAGGATCTGCGCGGAAGGTCGCCTTGAATCCGTCGGGGAACGTCCGGCCCTCGGGGGAGGTGAACCCTGGGAGGGTCAGCGTGTATTCGACCAAGGGGTCGAATGGCTTTTCTGCTCTGAATTCGACGTCAGAGCTGTCGGTCCATAGCGTTCTTCCGGCTATGGGCGGCGCGATGGTGATCGTGGGAGCGCTTTGCTTCGCGCGGCCGTTATTTGCCAAATCTACGGCGGGCTCGCCAAAGGCAAAGTGTATCGTTTGCCCTTGTATTTCGAAGTGGCCGCGGTCGTCGAGGATAGGTGACGCAATTCTAAGTGAGGATTCAGCACTGGGCGAACTGGGCGAGGAGAGCGACATGTGTGGAGGCAGGGGAGCCCGTGCCGACCACGTCTCGTCAGACGGTGGAAATACGACAGGTACGCCTGTTCCGAGCTCCAATTCGAGCGGTGGTGGCGTCTTGGGGTGACAGCTCTGCGACACCGATGCCGTGAGGACAAGACCCGCGAGCGCGACACGTGCGGATCCGTGCATGCTTATTCTCCGAAAAAGGCCACACCGTTTTGGTGAGGCGCCATCCCACCAGAACGCTCGGAATCCGGGTAGCGATTCCTGCGCGCGCGCGCACATGAGCCGCTGTTTTCTCCTAAGCTCCTAGAACCCTCTAAAATGCGCACGATGTAGGCGCGAGCGGGGGTGGTCCTCCTTGGTTCCTGGAGCTGCGATCCAGGCAGATCGCGCGCGTTCATCGTGTGCGATACGCGCTCCTTGACAAATTGCCGGAGCAAATCGTGGCCGCGGCGGCCTTCGTCGAGCGGAACGATCGTTGCTCCTCGATTAGGCATGAGCGCTCCTAGCAGCAGGCCTCCGGTTCCTCGACCCTCCGTTCGCAAAACTGCGCCTCCGCCCAGCGTCCCCTCCGCGGGGCATGGGGTTGCTTTCGTAGCCGAGACGCCTCCTGTATCGGTGGCGCCTCCTGTATCGGTGGCGCCTCAGGCCTCCGTTGTGGCGTCGAGGCCTTCCTCACCGCCGTCCGCGCCGCGTATTTCATCGCTTCCGCCAGCAGTGCCGCGTGCTTCAAAGTTCCCGCCGGCCGCTCCACGAGCGGCGGAGGTCCCGCTTGAGTACACGGAACCCTTGCCGGAAATCCGCGAGCCGATGGCGACCCTCGAGCTCGTGGACGTCGACTTTGTCGAGGAGAGGGTGCGACCCGCCCCTCGCTCCGCGCCTCCACCGCCGCCCCATCGCTCGGTCGCCAAGACGGGGGCCGCTGTGCTTCGCGCGGTGCCTTCGAGCGTCCCCGTGGTCCCATCGAGGGCCGCCGTCGTGACCCCTCCCCCCGACTCGCACACTCAGCTCACGCAGACGCCAGTTCAAACACTCGCCCCAGTTCAAACCTTTACACTCCTGGAGACGGCTACCACCGTTCAGGCCTTCACGCCGGTGCACGCGCGAACATCCGTGGCGTCCGGGACACCTCTTCGGGCCTTCGCCCCGGTGAAGACCAAATTCGAGTCGATGCTCGACCCGTCAGAGTCGCTTTTCGTCGGGATGGCAGAGTTGACGTATGCGGATAGCCATTGGACCGCTGCGAGGCTGTGTGCCGCTGCGCTCGGGCGCGCTCTCGGCGCACGCACGGTCATCGTGCACGCCCACGACCTGGCGACCCGCCAACTGAAAACGATAGGAGTCCACGGTGAAGGCGAATTCGAGCTTCTAGGGTCGGCGGACGCGAGTGACGACGACCTCGTCGCGTCTGCGGTCATTTGCAATCAGAAGGCGGTAACGATGCGCTTCGACGGGGAGCTTCCGCGCCTCGCGCCCAAGCGCCTTGGAAGGATCGCCGTGCCGCGCACGCTCGTGGCCGTCCCCGTCATGGCGTGGGGCCGATGTGTCGCGCTCATTGAGATCATCGACGCGGAAGAGCGCTTCGCGAACCAGGTGGCGGACTCAGCCTCCTACGTCGCCTGTCGCCTCGCAGAATTCCTCTCCGAGAGGGCTGCAGCCTAAGTTGCCAGCGTCACGGTTCGGCGTGTTGGGGTTACGTTCCCATCAAGGCGATGTACCTTTCGATTTGCCTCCGCGTTTCTTGCGCTGGATCAGTCAGTTCGACACCGAGCGCACACATCGAGGTGCTGTCGTCCATGCGAGCGGGTCGCGCCCACTTAATCTTTGCCGCTTCCGAGACGACTCGGCCGTCGATGGGCAGGGCGAATCTCAACGACACTTCGGTGCCCGCCTTCACCATTCCTTTTGAGCCGATGAGCAACCCGCCACTCGAAATGTCTTCGCACCGACCATCGAGCGAGCCCGTGCCAGGGGCCTCCATTCGCACCGGGGTTCGATAGGCGGCGCGCGGATGACGTCGCCGCTCGACGCCGATATCTGCGGGGCTTCCTGACGCCACGTCGCCTGAGCGTCGCGATGCATCAAGGAGCCGGGTGCGCCTGTGGGCGTTCGGCGCGACCTCGAGCAGCGCTTGCGTAAGCTCTTTCGCCGACCCGAACTTCATGGCCAAAAGAGATGAAAATACACGTATAATCGGCTCTGAAACTCCGTCTTCAGCTAAGTCAGTCACGCTATTCAGGTCGTTCAGGTCGTTCACGTTACCGCCGGCCTTCGGGCGACGGCCCGTGAGAGCTTCGACCGCACACTCGCCGAGGCCTTGCAAATCGACGGAAGGCGAAGCGCCCGCCGCATCATCCGTCGTCGCGAGACACCATGTCGTCAGTTTCACGTGCTCGCTCCCGTAGCCATCGCGCACGATGACAAGATTTTCGGAAGACACTTGATGGTGAATAACGCCGACTGCATGCGCTGCGACAAGCACCTGGGCGACTTGAAGAAGAATTGCGCACGCGTCTTCCGGAAGCAGCTTGGACCGCGCAGCGATAAGAGCCTTGAGCGTACGTCCACCTAAGGCCTCGGTGACGATGTAGGGATCGCCGAGCTCGGTTGTCCCCGCGTCGCGAAGCTCGAGGGCCCCCGGGTGCGTGACTCGCGCCAAGGCTTGTTGCGCACGCCGTACTCGCTCCGCAGGTTCGTCGCGTTCGTCGGTCCGCGCGCCAAGCGTCAGGAGCGACCGGCGTGCCGTGCGCACGTGGCGTACCTCCCACTCTGCAACCGCGTCTCCGTCTGCGCCCGACCCCATGTCGCGCAGTAGCTCGTAGCGCCCGTCCACGACGGCGCCCTTTTCATACGAAGAGCGTCCCCATCGATTAATCGCGCCTGAAAGAAGGGGTCTAAGCTGACTACCGTCGGCCTCTTCGTTCCACACGACCAAATGCGCATCGTGCTCGAGGGCGAGTCGATTCAATCCCGAACGGTCAAACGCGTAGACGTCGTCGGTGACCATAATGGCGCACGGGCGGTGCTCAGCGACAAGTTCGCCGGCTCGTCCGATGCCCCCGTGGATGACACGAGCGCCAAGGCCGCTGGCGGCCTCTTTACACTGCGCGAGGAAGCATGGCGGAGCGTTCAGTGCAAGTACGGTGGGGGCTCGCTTCTCTCGGCGCTGAACAGGCGCTGTCTCCACGACGTCGTGTTCGTCGACAGGCACGCGAATTGACGCTTGCGACGCGCGCGCCTGGACGATAGGCGGCGGTGGCTTTAGAGGCCGTTTGACTTCGGGGACCTGGGGCCCGCCGTAATGGCGCGCGAGTGCCACTTTGATCTCGGCGGTGACGGCCACCATCGGTCGCAGCGGCATGCCGATAAGCGTCGCGCAGCTGGCCAGTGACTCCGTATCCGTCGGGTCGTCCGTCGCGACGAAAAGCACCTTTTCTCCGCGCAATGTGCGCAGATGTACGGGCACGATGCGATGCTCTAGAGCGACCTCCCTGGCGACGAGAGCAAGGACATCATGCGTAATCTCGAGGTAGGCGAGCGAAATCCACGGGCAGCTCAATTGGTGCGAGAGGAGCTGCGCGAGTTGGTGTGGATTGACGAACCCGAGCTCGATGACGATCTCCCCGAGTCTCCGCTTATCCGTTTTTTGCAGTGCGAGAGCACCTTCAAGATTGGCTTGATTCAGTACGCCTGCGTCGATGAGGATTTGTCCAAGAGGAGCAGCGCGGACCATGGGTGCGCGGAATCATCGCAAGGTCTGAGCTACTTTGGTAGCTTCATCTCTCGATAGTCGCGGAGCGCAACGCGGCGATCCAAACGCCGCCCTCGCTTGGTCCGATGGATATGTTGCGACGGATAGAGTCCGCGGTGACCGGAGAGGAAGAAAGCCACCACACTCACAAGAAGCGCGTGGGGTAAGACACGAAGACCACAGAGTTCTGCGACCATGACAGACAACGCGAGGGGGGTATTCGCAGCCGCTCCGAACGCCGCGGCGAGGCCCACGGCGGCGCCGAGACCGAGAGGCAAACCGAGCGCGTGTGCGAGAACGCTGCCTAGCGTGGCTCCAACGAAGAAAAGTGGAGTGACCTCACCGCCGACAAATCCCGAGCTAAGGGTGAGAGAGGTAAAGAGGATCTTTGCGGCGAAGGCATACGTGGGCACCTGCGGATCTTCGAATGCGCGCTGAATCATCGGAATACCAAGTCCAAGGTAGTCGGCCGAACCGCAGAGACGCCATATCGAGACAAGAAGGCAGCCGCCTACGAACATACGAACTTCCAAACGCCGAATGTGTGTGCTGAAAAGCCGCTTTAGAGCTTGAGTGAGCTCGATGAAAAAGGCACTTACAAGTCCCATGGCCACCCCGATAAAGACGAGCTCCGCGACCACGACGGGGGTGAGAGGCACGTAGGGGACGGAGGGGTACGGCGTATGCGTGACACCTAAGCGGCGCGTGACAAAGTCGCCCGTGAACGAAGCGATGAGAGCTGGGGCTAGGGCGCGAAGCTCGAGGCGCCCGACGACGAGGACCTCGATGCTGAAGAGGGCTCCCGCGAGAGGTGTTCCGAAAACAGAGCCGAATCCGCCCGCGATTCCAGCCACGACGAGGGCACTTCGGAGGGCCGGCTGCGCCCGACGATCCACGCGGTGCGCGATGGCGTCGGCGAGGCTTGCGCCCATCTGAACGGCGGTACCCTCGCGTCCAGCGCTGCCGCCGAACAAATGGGTGAGGACCGTGGCGGCGAGCACCATTGGGGCCATCCGCAGCGGAAGGCGTGGCAGCTCGTGCGCATGGTGAACCGTGTCGAGGACGAGGTTGCTTCCGCCCGCGATCGGGGCTCCCCACCGCGCAAGCGCGTGGCCAAGGGCGAGACCGGCAAAGGGGAGCGCGTAGACTATGAATTCGTGATGTTCGCGGACTCCGGTAGCGCGCTCGAGCAAGAGAAGAAAGGCCGCGGACGCAGTGCCGCTTGCGACGCCAATCGCGAGCGAAAGAGTCAACGCCAGGGCGGTTTGCTTAACTTTCAAGTGGGCACGTTCGTGTCGGACGCAAAAGGCCAGCGCGGGTAGATGTTGCCGCGGACTGCCATGGTGGGCAGCTTATCGAGCGGCGCCACGCGAAGGAAGCGCGCCAGGCTCGAATCTCGGCGACGGAGGAGTTGCCGCCTGGGCTCGATTGGGTAACAAGCCCGTCGTGCGACGTCGGGTGTCTTTTTTCTTGCTTGTCATTGCTTGTGGCCTAGGTTGCGGCCGGGCCCAACGCGAACGTGACACCGCTCTCGGTGCACCCGACGGTGATGCCGCCGCCGGCACTGCGACGACGAATGCTGGGGTGCCATCGCTCGGTACAAGTCCTGACGGTCGGCCACTCGATGGCGTGCCGCTTTACGCGTTCGCGCTGCAGGCGCCGATCTTCAATGCGGCCGAGTGGCCGCCAAAAGACCCATCAAAGGCCGAGGAGGGAAGGCAAGGGGTCGTCCGCCTTGGCTATCTTCGGATGGGTGAGCAGGTCGTTGCAAAGCGCGAGGTTGTTGCGAAAGCCAACTGCGCAGAGGGATGGCACGAGCTCGTCACGGGTGGGTTCGTGTGCGGAAGGTTCGCGACAACGGACGCGCAGCGTAAAGAACTCAAGTTCGCGCCGCACCCCCCCTATCTCGATCGCAACCTCCCGTTCCAGTACGGACTGAATCTCACTCCTGGAACGCCGCTCTATCGACGTATCCCGCTAAAAAGCGAGCGCCGAGAAAACGAGAAGACGCTTGCCCTCGGTAAAGGGAAAACCCCCAGCGACATTGTCAAAAAAATCGAGGCGAGCGGTGAGGTCGTGCCCGCCTATCTCAAGGACACCGGAGCCGCTAAGTCGACTCTCTCCTTTGACGACCTGAAAGGGGAATCCGATCTTGTCGCACAGCGCATGCTCAAGGGGTTTTACCTCTCGATCGACCGTAAAGTCGACGCTCAGTCGGGGGTCTTATGGCATACGATGTCGGGTTTCTTTGTGCCGAAAGACCACCTGATTCTTCACGAGCCGAAGACTGAGTTCGAGGGCGTGGTGCTCGAGAGCGGCTCGGAGAGTCGCATTAAAAGTGGTGCCGACGGCGGTGTCACGGGACAACCAAGCTCGAACAGCCAAGAAGCGCGGCACTTGCCACTCGCATTCGTCATAGGCACAAAGGCGCGCCAGTGCCAGCTCGACCCCGATGGGAAGCGAGCGAGGCGTATGGACAAGATCGACCGCTTTTCAATTCTCGGTTTGACTGGCAAGCGACAAACCGTGGACGACCGCGTGTATTTCGAGACCACGCAAGGATTTTGGGTCCGCGATATCGACGTCGCCGTCGTGTCCGTTCCCAAAGTCCCTTCGGATGTCGCAAAAGGGGAGCGGTGGGTGGACGTCGACCTTGGCGCGCAGGCGCTCGTGGCCTTCGAGGGCGACAAGCCAGTGTACGCCACGATTGTGTCGACAGGTCGACATTCCCCTGATCCCGCGAAGGATCATCCGACCGTCGAGGGCAGCTTTCGCATCCGTGAAAAACACGTGTCTACGACGATGGACGACGACGGCGCTTCGGACGGTACGTACCGTATCGAAGACGTGCCGTGGGTGATGTACTTCGAAAAAAGTTTTGCGCTTCACGGCGCTTTTTGGCATTCAAGCTTCGGTCGGGAGCGAAGCCATGGGTGCGTCAACCTTACGCCGCACGACGCTCGGCACATTTTCGGCTGGGCGGGTCCCAGCCTTCCCGAGGGATGGCACGGCGTCCGCGCGACGAAGGAGAACCCAGGAACGCGCATCGTGGTACACAAGTAGATTATCGCCCGGGCTTGGTGTGCATCAATGTTGTGACTGGCAAACAAAGCACACGCCGACTTCGCAATCGTCCTTAGATACGCAGGTACCGAGCTTTCCGGCCGAGTAAGTGCACGACTGCCCGACCTTTTCGCAGGAGCCGATAGGGACCGCGGCCGGCACTCGCTGGTCAGCTGGCGGACATCCAAGAAGAGCGACGAGGCAAACCTGAAACAACCGGCGGCGCATCTTGAGCCAGCGTCTCACGTTTCGCCCTCGGAGGCGCTGTTCCCCTGGCGAGGGGCTACACGCAACCCTACGTGGGATCGGACGAAGAGCGCGACACGGCGCCAAAAGCGAGAGAGCGCCGGCCTAGCGCTTCAGGCTTTTTTCCGCCTCTTTCAGCGTGTCTTCACTGAACGCGCAGCTCTTGAATCGAAACTCGACGGGCTTCAGCGTCTGCTCGAATGAGGTCTGCCCACCCTCCGTGAAATGTGCCTTCAAGCCCTCGGATTCACCTTTGATGGACAACGACTTTTCCTTGAAGTTCAAGGTCAATGCCTTGAGCCTTATAAACGTGGTTTCCTCGTCTTCGCCGCCTCCATGCGACAAGAGCATCGTATTTTTGCACGTGCCCGCGCACTTCTTGTCGAGGAAGCGAAGCTCAAGACTGTCCTCCTTGCGCGTTGCGGCGGCGAGATCCGGCTGATCTCCCTGCGAGTAACTTATGGATTGCTTGCCGCTGCCTTCGTCGTAAGTGCCACTCAGACCGATGGCGACAAGGCTCGAACGCGAAGGGTTGTAAGATGCATGAGTCTCGGTTTTGTTTACGCCGCCGCCACGCAAAAAGACTCGGATGTCGCCCTTCTTTTCTCCCGCCACTCCTTTGCAGGTGACCAGCGTTGCATTGTCGTCTGCGGCGATGGTGAGAGACTCGTCGATCGACGAATCCGGTGCAGGTTCGTCAACAGCAGCGCAAGCTGCGGGACATGCGGCAAGACAGATGGCGAGCAGACTCGAGTAGAGCTTCATCCAGGAAGTACTAGCAGCCAGAGACACACGCGCAACCACGTCGCGCACCTTTGGTCACGCTGGTGTTCGTGGGAAGTTGCCTGAATGTTTCACGCCCGGGGGGCGCCGTCAGCCTTTAGTGTGGTCGTGAAATTACAGGTCGCCGCAGTGCTTATGGCGCTCTCCGCCTCGTTCACTGGCTGCGTCGTCGAGGCCAATGGCGTCGAGCCTCCCGAGGCTACAGAGAAAGACCGGGAAGCCTCGAAGAAAGCTGCGTACGTAGAAGCGATTCAACCAAGCGAACTGGCCTTTCCGCTTGGAAAGGCCTCGATTCGATCCCTCAATAGCCACCTCGATGATCCGACGTTCGAGGCAAAATGGTCGAGCCTTACGAAGTCGCCCGTCGACTTCTTCGGGGGTACGAGCTCGTCGTATTTTGCGGACATCGCGACGCTCGAGCCGACTCGTTACCGGGACGCGAAGTGCTGTGTCACGGAGATGCCAAGTTCGACAACTTTGGCTGGACGCGAATCGATCATCGCAGCGTTTTCTCCGATAATGACTTCGATGATGCGGGCTATTGCCCAGTGGCGGCCGATGCCATCCGCTATCTGGTTGCTCGGGCGGACGAGCCTCGATCAACCACGCTGTCACGTCGCCAGGTCGTCAACGTTATACGCGCTGAATCGGCTATCCTGGCCTCGAGGCATCGAAAAGCGTGGGGCCTCGTGAATTCCCGAGACCTAAGCCGTTGGCTCGCGGAGAGTGCGGCGACCGTAAGCGCACGCTGGCGAGCCGCGTGTGCAGACGCGGTTCGCTAGTTCACCCCGGTAGGCGACGTACGGTGTGACTCGGCGGCGAACGCCCTATCCTCCACTCTGGATCCTCGGAGACGGTCGTATCTCGTTTCCACGCGTTAGAGCAGTCGAGAAGACAAAGTCCTCGCAATGACGAAGCCGAGGCGCCAAGGTCTAATCGGCCTTTGGTCGCGCGGACGTCCTGTGTTCAAGAGCGTGCTCGGCTTGGCTCATATAGCGACGATATTCGAGTTCGTCCGGTACGAGGCCGAGCTCGCCAAAACGGTGAGCGAGGGCGATAGCTTGAAGTGAGGCCGCGTGCTCTTGTCCGCCCGCGCGCATGTAGAGAGTCAGCGCCTTCCCTTCGTCGCGCGCGACTCCAGCGCCCGTTCGGTACGCGTTTGCGAGAAGAAACATCGCTTGCGGCGAATCGCTCGCCGGTGTGATGACGAGGTCGTTGCGAGGGTGGGAAGGTTGCACGGGCCCCTCGCGAAAGTGAAGTGACGCGAAAAGAAACATAACGGCCACTAGCACGAAGGCAATCCCACCTCGCATCATTGGCTGAGATCAATGGCATACACGGACAAGCTTTTTCCGTTGCCGTCATCGTGGCTTACCAGCGAGATGTTGGTCAGTCCAGCGGCTGCGGCTGTCGGTAGCGCATTTTGAGACGATGTAAAAACTACGCGCCCGGCGGTCCTCACCTTGCGAAACGACCAACTCCTGTGGGACCCGTGGCTCGCGCGGGTGAGGGCTTTGGCTTTGTCTTTGATGTAGGTAATCAATACGTCGCGATTCGTATCGGGAGAGGCGTAAACAGTTTTGGTTCCGTCGAGACCTGGAAACGCACCGCCGCCCGTCGCTCGGTAGTTGTTCGTCGCGACCAGGAACTGCGCGTCAGCAGCTAGTGACTGGCCTTTGAACGTTACGTTGCTTACTCGCCCGGTAGCCTTTTTTCCTGCGGCTGGCAGAGGTTTCGTGACATCAATTTCATACTGTAAGTCGCTCGATGTGAAGATGTCGAAGTTGTACCCCTTGAAGTCCTGGTTGATCAGCGCCTGGTCCGAACCTAACGCAGGGTCAATCTGGGCAAATCTCGTGGCCGACATCTCCATCCAGTCAACCATCTCCGTTCCTGTAACTTTTACTGCGTAGACGGTATTTGGGTACAAATAAAGGTCCGCTGCATTGTTGATTGCAAGTGGCCCGGCCGCGATACTTGTGTAGTCGTTTCCTCCCTGAAAACCACTTTTGAAAGGCGCACTCACCGAAAGGACGGGGAGCGCGGCATACTGTGGGAGATTACGCTTCACGTAAGACTCGACATATTCCGCTTGGGCTTGATTCACGATTTCAACGGCTGTCACGTCCCCCTCCTCCGCAAACGCCGTCGACATCTCGAAACCTGTCGTGCCTATCGGAGTCTGTACGTAGGAAATCGTTGCCTGATGTTCGGGGGCAACGATGGCTTCGATACGCGGATCAGGTTCTACGTATCCGCGCTCCGAATCGGCTTTACCTTTGCAACTTGCGGCCAATGCGCATGGCGCACCGGTGCGCCATGTCCCTTCGGGGCTGCAAGCCACGGACTTTTCAGCTGCGCACTTTGTCCCGATGGGGCGCGCTTCGACGACGGTTCGCGCCTTATCGACAGCCCACGATGGGCCGCGATGGGTAAGCTCCAATTTCATGACGCCGAGATGTTGGCCCCAAAAACTAGCCATGACGGCCGGTACGCCCGCCACGGTTCCTCGGTCCTTGTCGACTTCTGGCAGGTTGAATTGAGGCGACGTGCTCGCCTTGCTAGGGAAGACATCGTGTGAGTGCCCCATCAAAATCGCGTCGATTCCCTCGAGATGAGCAAGGTGCCAGGCTTGGTTCTCGAGCTCCGGCGCATAGGCGCTGTTATCGAGACCGCCGTGGACAATGGCAACGACGAGGTCGCAGCCTTTGGCGCGAAGCTCGTTCACAAGACCTGGAGCAACCTCTCGGACGCCCTTCGTGACGACTTTGCCCTCTAACCAGCGTTTGTCCCAGGTGAGGATCTGCGGCGGCGTGAAGGCGATGAATCCGACCTTGAGCGTAGTCTCATGCGACGCGCCATCGGGCGTCGTGACCGAGACTGTCTTCCGTACGACAGCCGAGCGCTGAAACAGCTGCTCGTCCGACCCAGACGCAAAAACATTCGAAAGAATGGTAGGAAAGGCTGGGCCCGCGCAGGTCGCCGTCGCCCCGGCGTCGCCCCCGCCATCCGCAAAAGACGAATGCGTGACCTGAGACAGATAGTCGAGCCCGTAGTTGAATTCGTGATTTCCGATACCCGCTACGTCAAACCCGATGAGGTTCATGACCTTGTAGATTGCAGGCGCGCTCGAGCAACCCACGCGCTGCACGACGGCCTGGTAGTCGGCGAGCACGGTGCCTTGAATCGTGTCGCCGTTGTCCGCGAGTATCGAATTTGGGAACTCGCTACGGGCTTGTGCGATAAGCGTCGCCGTACGTTCTAAGCCAATGCTTTTGTCTTCCTTCAGCTTGAAATAGTCAAAACTACGGACGTTGCTGTGGAGGTCCGTCGTCTCGAGAAGCGCGAACGTAAGCTTCGTACCTTCGGGAAGGTCCGTGCGTGGCGCGGCGTCGAGCCCGGCATCGACATCGGCGCTACGAGGCGGGCTCGCCGGACTGTCTTGCGCAGCGTCGTCGCTCGAGCAGCCCATGAACCCAATCCACGCACTCGAAAGAAAGAGCGCTACGTACCGGAGTTGACTCGACGACATTGAAAGACCTCCACGGCACCTGACTTAGCAGTGCGCGGGAGGCCTCCACAAAACGATCCGGTAACAGGCGGGTGAACTCGCTCGGTTCTAGCGACGCGTCCCGAGGTCAGTGCGCGAGCTTGCGGAACTTCACGCGATGCGGCTGCGCCGCGTCCTCACCGAGCCGCTTTTTGCGGTCCTCCTCGTAGGCCTGGTAGTTGCCCGCGAACCAGGTAACTCGGCTGTCGCCCTCAAACGCGAGGATGTGCGTCGCGATGCGGTCCAAGAACCAGCGATCGTGGCTGACGACGACGACGCAGCCCGGGAATCCGAGCAGCGCGTTTTCGAGCGCCTGCAACGTTTCTACGTCGAGATCGTTCGTCGGCTCGTCAAGGAGAAGGAGGTTCCCGCCGTCTTTGAGTAAGCGTGCAAGGTGCACGCGGTTCCGCTCGCCGCCGGATAGGTCCTTCACCTTCTTTTGCTGATCGCTGCCGCGGAAGTTGAACCAGCCGCAATAGGCGCGGCTGTTGACTTCGCGCTTCCCTAAAACGAGTGTAGGCTCGCCGTCGCTTATGACATCAAAGACGCTCTTTTCCTCGGCGAGCGTGTCGCGCGCTTGGTCGACGTAAGAGACTTTGACCGTCTCTCCGAGCCTCAATTCGCCTTTGTCCGGCTTCTCCTGACCGACGAGCATTTTGAAAAGCGTAGTCTTCCCAGCGCCGTTCGGGCCGATGACGCCCACGATGCCCGAGCGAGGAAGCAGGAACGAGAGGTCGTCAAACAAGACCTTATCGCCGAAGGCTTTGCCGAGCCCTTTGGCTTCGACGACGAGATCGCCGAGGCGTGGCCCGGGGGGAATCGAGATCTCCGTGGGGTCCGACGGGCCCTTCATCGAGGCATCGACGAGCGCATCATACGCGGCGAGGCGCGCC
Organism: Polyangiaceae bacterium; assembly: GCA_025353725.1. Classification (GTDB taxonomy): domain Bacteria; phylum Myxococcota_A; class Polyangia; order Polyangiales; family Polyangiaceae; genus Labilithrix. The sequence continues at coordinate 141,756 of JANXOF010000045.1, forward strand.
TTGCTTTTCGCCTGCCGTGCGCGCGGCGAAGCTTGTACCCACTCGAGTTCTTGCTTGAGCTTCCGTTGCCGCGCGGACTCGGACTTTTCTTCGATGGCGAGGCGCGCCGACTTCTGTTCGAGCCAACCCGAGTAATTGCCCTTGAATGGCAGGCCGCGCCCGCGGTCTAGCTCGAGGATCCAGCCTGCAGCATTGTCGAGGAAGTAGCGATCGTGGGTAACGGCTACGACCGTGCCTGCGTAGGTGTGCAAAAACTGCTCGAGCCACGCGACCGACTCGGCATCCAAATGATTCGTCGGCTCGTCGAGAATGAGCATGTCGGGCCGCGAGAGGAGCAAGCGACAAAGCGCGACGCGCCGTTTCTCGCCCCCCGATAGGTGAGCAATTTCGGCGTCTCCGGCGGGTACGCGCAGAGCGTCCATGGCGAGCTCGACATGGCGATCGAGGTTCCACGCGTCCGCGGCGTCGATCTTGTCTTGGAGCTGCGCTTGGTCGTCAAGCATCCGCGTCATGGCGTCATCGTCCATCGGCTCGCCGAGCTTCGTGCTTACTTCTTCGAAGCGAGTGAGGAGCGCGCGCGTCTCGGCGACGCCCTCGGCGACGGCCTCTTCTACGGTCTTCGCGTGACCCATATCCGGTTCTTGTGCGAAGTAGCCAATGCGCGTGCCCGGATGCGGTTTCGCTTCGCCGCCGAACGTCTTGTCGACGCCGGCCATGATGCGCATGAGCGAGCTTTTGCCCGAACCGTTGCCGCCGATGACGCCAATCTTTGCTCCTGGGTAGAACGAAAGGTGGATGTTATCGAGGACCTTTTTGTCTGGGGGATGGACTTTGGTGACCCCCTGCATGGTGAAGATAAACTCGGGCATGACGGCGCGGCATATTAACGGACTTCCGGACGTCTAGGTTGGGAAACACACGCGTGTGTTCGCTTCGCGACGTCGCCGTTGCTTACCGGAGGAGATGACGTAGCAGGCGCTTCGCGCCGAGCGCGGAAGTCGCACTCACCGCGAACACGACGGGGGTTGCCATGCCGCCGGTCAGCGCGACGAGGGCGGCGCCGAGCAGCACGCCTGCGCCCGTGGCAAGGGCTCCCGTCGTCGCCTCTTTCGCTACGTGTTTTACGGCTGTTCTCGCATCGTAGGTGCCGTTGTTCACACGCATGAAAGCCTCAACGCCCGCGACGGCGCCGTCGAGGACGAAGCCAATGCCCGCGCCTTTGCCGACGCCTCTGAGCACTTCCTTGCTGGCGGCGCGTGCAGCGTCGCGACCCGCCGCGTTCGCGAGGACGACGAAAGCGCGCGTGGCCGTGTGTGACGGGCCGAGCCCCCAAAGGCGGGAGGCCATGAGAGTCCGCGCTTTCGCGCCAAGCAGCGCTACGCTGGCCACCCCTTCGGCGCTAAACGCGCCCACTGCCCCGCGCTCGGCGACGCGGCGCAAGGCGCTCTGCGAGCCAGCCGAGAGCAAGCGGGAGCCACCAGCCTCGAAAAGAGCGATCGACGAAGCCATTAACTCAGCGGCGACGCCTCCGGCTATGGCTCCGCGCAACGAGTCTTGCATGCGCGTCACGTCACTCGCGGTGCCCTTCGAAGGATCATGCGCGGCGTACGGTGACGGGTTCGTGGCGCAGACGGCGAGCGGCTTGGGCATTGAAACCTCGCCCTCAACCATAGCCTTCCCCGGCCAAACACCAAGTGCACGCGACGCGCGTCGCTACTTGTTCAACCCTTCGGCGGTCAAGGCTGCGATAACGGAAGGGCGTTCCGCAACTCGCTTTTGAAAGGCCAGGAGATTCGGAAATTCAGACAGGTCGAGCTTCACGAACTTGGACCAATTTGTTACCGTGAAGAGGTAGGCATCGGCGACGGTAAACGTGTCACCGAAGAGATAATGCTTGCCGGTAAGGGCTGTCTCCACGAACGCGTAGCGTTTCCGGAGAGTGGCTTCACTCTCGTTTTTTACTTCGGGAGCCGCTCGGGGGCTGAAGAGTGCGCTGTAGTTTTTGTGAATTTCGGAGTTAATAAATCCGAGCATCTCCTGCAGTCGATACCGAGGCATCGTGCCGTTCGCAGGAGCAAGTCCCGAATTCGGCTTCAGGTCGGCAAGATATTGAACGATGGCGGGCCCTTCGGTGAGAATCTCGCCATTGTCGAGCTCTAACGCCGGCACGGAGCCCTTCGGGTTAATGGCGAAAAAATCGCGGTCTCCACTCAGCTTTTTCGAACGGATGTCCACCCGCTCAAAGGCGAGTTCGAGGCCCGCCTCCTGCGCGACGATACGCGGTGAAAGTGAGCAGGCGCCGGGCGAGAAGTAGAGCTTCATTCGTTGGTTCTCGGGTAGGTCATACGGTGAAGAAGTCTGTTGGCTGACCGCGGTAATCTTTTTGCGAAGGCTAGTCACGTCGTCACGTATCCGGGTAGTGACTCGCAGCGTAATCGCGAAAGCTACTACAGCTTTCGCGTGGCCTATACGGCGACAGTTTTCGAGTCGCCGTAGCGGCGCGCACGTTATTGCGGGGCGGCGGCCAACGAGCCTTTTCGGCGCGGCTCGGCGGCGCCTACCCAGTCAAACCCTGAGCGCCCGATAGCGGGCGCGTCGGCAATGTGCCCTCGCTCTTTCAGCGCGTAGCCCATCGACGCGAGTCGTGCGCGCACGGAGTCCGTCAACCCGTCTTTCTCAAAGCTGACTTCGTCAGGTAGGTGCTGCATATGAAAGCGAGGCATAGCGACGGCCGCGCCTACATTCAGGTGAAAGTCGACCACATTGGAGAGTTGCTGAAAGACGGTGGTGATGATCGTCGGTCCGCCCGCTGCGCCAGCGACGAGGACGACCTTGCCGTCGGAATCCGTCACGATGGTCGGAGCCATCGACGAAAGCATGCGCTTGCCAGGTGCGATCGCGTTGGCTTCGCCTTGCACGAGGCCGTAGCCGTTTGCCGTTCCGGGCACGGCGGCAAAGTCGTCCATCTCGTTGTTGAGCACGAACCCACCGCCCTTCACCGTGACGCCCGAGCCATAAAAGTAGTTGATGGTGGTCGTCAGCGCGACGGCATCACCGGCGGCGTCGACGACTGAAAAATGCGTCGTATGCGGTCCACTTGCGCTCGGTTTTGCCGAAGCTATCTCGGACGACGGCGTGGCGCGATCGGGCAGAATCGTAGCGCGTTGCTCCTTTGCCCAAGTCTCGGAAACGAGCTGATCAATGGGCATTTTTACGAAATCTGGGTCGCCGAGCTTTGCGTTTCGCGCGGCATACGCCCGGCGCATCGCCTCAAACACGTAGTGCAGTTCCTCAGGCGTTCCCTGACCAAGCGTTGCGAGGTCGTAGCCTTCGAGAATGTGACAGATCATCGCGAGCGTGATGCCGCCCGATGACGGCGGTGGCATCGAGGCGACAGCGTGGCCACGGTAGGTGAGCGTCACGGGTGTCCGCCATTTCGCTCGATAAGTTTTGAGATCGGCGAGACTCATGAGACCGCCATCCGTCTTCATCTGAGCGACGATGGCTTCGGCGGTCGCGCCTTCATAAAAGCCTTTTGGACCCTTCGCTACGATGCGTTTGAGCACGTCGGCGAGCTCCGGGTTTTTGAACGTCGTGCCCAACGCGCGCGCCGTTCCGCCTGGAAAGAACAGCGCTGCCGAAACAGGGTGTTTCAGGAGTCGCTTTCCCCCAAATTCGAGCGTGGAGAGAAACGCCTCGTCGACAACGAATCCGTTTTCTGCCATCGCAATCGATGGCGCGAGCAATTCAGCCCATGTTTTCTTTTTCGACCCAAGCCGTTGGTGCAACTCCCAGAGGCCCGCGACACTGCCAGGGACACCCACCGACTTGATCCCTTCGCGCGCGTCGCCCTTCGGCTTCCCGTCGGCATCGAGGTACATGTCTCGCGCGGCCGCAGCCGGCGCTGTTTCCCGAAAATCAAGTGCGTAGGCTTTGCCCTTGACGCGCGCGACGGCAAACCCCCCACCCCCGACATTCCCCGCGGTCGGATAGGCCACGGCGAGTGCAAAGGCGGTCGCCACGGCGGCGTCCGCGGCGTTACCGCCCGACGCGAGAATGTCCCGACCGACCAAGCTCGCCACCGCGTTGTCGGTAACCACCATTCCCTTCGCAGACGTCACAGTGACGGGGGACGTATACGGCCAAACGGCCTTCGTGTTGCCGTCGGTCCCGCCGTCGACGGGAGGTTTCGCGCCTGCCTCGGCCTCGACGCCGAACGCCGTTGGCTCTGCGGGCTTGGTGCGCTTCGGTTCGGAGGCCCGCTGCCCCGATGGTTCGCCTGCGCAGGCTGCGACCAGTCCGACGATGCACACTCCGACAAAGGACCTCGCCGGGAAACGCCGTAGGCAATGTGAGCTGCGAGCACCTGGCTTGGCAAAGAGAAGGTCAAAGCGCATAGGAACCGCACACTAGCTCTGTCTCGCGGCGTACGGCGCCGACTTCTCGCATGTCTACGGGGTTTCACCGACGCCTAGTACCCACCCGAGCGCGCGCACGGTGATTTCGGCAATCATTTGCTCGGAAGTCATGGCATGTCGCACGTCACCGACGGCTTGTTCTGCCGTCAGAAAGGAGCCTCGAAGCTCACTTTCGTCGCGCAGCTTCGAGGCCGCGACAGTGCTCCGAGCGATCGCGACAGAGCCGTCGCCGAGCACGCCACTTTCGGTGACAATCTCTGCCGCATCACCGAACGTTTCGACCGTTGGCAGTGCGGGGACGCGCCCGAGCGCCCAAAGAATGACCGTCGCCTCAATGACACGACCTTCGATGTCGCTGACCTCTTCCTGTGTGAGTTGATCGATAGACCGCAGCAGGAGCTCGCGCTCATCGGGCCGAAGCGCATGTTCGACTTCGAGGTCGCCAAGTCGCGATACCCAAGCTTTCCTAAACGCGTCGCGCTTGTCGACGTGGTCCTCTTCATCGAGTTCGAGTCCAAGGCGCTGCAAAAGCAGCTCGAGACACAACCCGCGTTTCGCCACATCCGACGCGTTTCTCGTACCCATGGCCCGCTCGTACTCCACCCTGCGAGCGATGGGAACGCGCTTGGCCGGAAGAAGCCATTGTACGGAGGGGCACGTGAACGTCATTAAAGCGTCACGGGGTAGGAGCCAAACCACCCTCGTAGCCAAAGGGTGCCGCAGGCGTTGCCGAGTCGTCACGTTGAAAAAGGTGAATTGCTGCACATTTGCAGCGACGGATGGCCCTGACGTGGCCCACGATTGGCACGCCCGCCTTCTCACCTCAGGAGTACGACCGATGCACCTCGATTCCCTTGTATCGCGTGGCACGTTTGTTTCACTGCTTTTTGCAGTCAGCGTTGCAGGATGCTCAGGAGACGCATTGAGCCGTGAGGAACGCGTTGAATTCGCACAGGATGCGCTTTTCGACGGAGACGCCGGCAGCGAGGGGAGTGACGGCCACGCGCGACCTCGTTCGTCGCTGACTCCCGGCGATGTTCTCAGCGTGGATACGCAAGTGATCTGTACGCCCGGCTACTCGCGAGGGGTGCGAAACGTCTCGCGTGCGCTCAAAGCAAAGGTTGCCGCGGCTTACGGCTTTAGCGGGGCTTCTTCGTCCGTCGAATACGACCATCTCATCCCCTTGAGCCTCGGCGGTTCGAACGCTGAAACCAACTTGTGGCCGGAGCCTATTACCGACGCGCGCGTGAAGGATGGCCTCGAAAACCACTTACGCGCCGTGGTTTGTGCGGGCAAGATGGATTTGGCGGACGTGCAGAGCCGAATCGCGGCCGATTGGGTGAAGCTTTGGAATGACGTCGGCGCACCGTAAGCTTACGCGATGAACCGCGGCTTCCTTGCCCTCACGCACCTACCTTCGTTGAACATGAACGCCGCCGTTCGGACGTATATCGACGTGGAGTCCATCGACGCCTGCCGCGCGGCGCTACAGCACGCTGACTACCGGCGCGTTTTGCAGGCCGCGGGCGCGGAGGTTGTCGTCCTCGACGTAAATCGTGAGCACCCCGACGCGGTGTTCGTTGAGGATACCGCCGTCGTCCTCGACGAATGCGCGATTGTCACCTCGATGGGTACGCCTTCGCGCCGCGGCGAGATCCACGGCATCGAGCGGGAGCTGCGCCGTCATCGTACCGAGATCGCTCGCATCGAACTGCCCGGCACGCTGGAGGGCGGCGACGTGCTCCGCGTCGGCCGCACGTTGTTCGTGGGCGAGACAGGTCGCACCAACCGCGAGGGCTTCGCGTCGTTCGCGCATGTTGCCGGTCGCTATGGCTACGCCGTCCGCGGCATCAAAGTTACCGGCTGTCTGCATCTCAAGACCGCGTGCGGCGTGCTTCCGGACGGCACAATCCTAGCCCACGCGAGCTGGATAGACGCGTCCGATTTCAATGGGTTTTCGGTTGTTGCTATCGCGGACGACGAACCTTACGCGGCCAATACCGTACTCGTGGGCGACCGCGTGGTGATGGCCTCCGCGCACCCACGCACGATCGAGAGCGTGAGGCGGCTCGGCTTTCACGTCGACGACGTTCACCTCGATGAATTCGCCAAAGCGGAAGGTGGTCCGTCGTGCCTCTCGGTCATCGTCTCACCCGCATTGTGAGACGACGGATCCGCGAGAACCCCGGGCTAGCTTCGCAAGCGCCGACGTCGACAGACGAACGCTGCCGCTGCCGCAGCCACCATCGCGAACGACACGTTTGCAGGGCGCGCGCCCGAGACATTCCCGCAACCGTACTCCGCGGGCGGCGGGCCGCTCGAACCGGCTGCATTCGGATCGGACCCGGCTTTCAGCTCATCGGTATCGCTCACTCCGTCTTTGTCGGAGTCGCTTTTCTCACCCTTCGCCGCGGCGAGCGCAGTGCGAAGCGATCCCTCGTCAGACGCAGAAAGCCCTCGTGATTCGAGGTACTTGGCGAGGAGCTTCGTGGCGGTGCCGAATCCGCCGCTCGGAGAATCGTGACAGACCGTACACGGGGGCGGCGACGACGCGCCGACCGCCTCTGCGATAATGCTTGGGTACTCCGGCGAGGCCTCGGCGCTTGTTTCTGCAGTAGTGATTGCAGCGAAGCCCACGAGTGCGATGAGAGGGGTAACGATGCGTCGCACTGGAGTGACACGAAGACGGTAGAACATCATAGGTACCCTTGCAATTGGGCGAGGTAAGTCATCGTGTCGGGTGCGCCGAGCCCCGAACGCCGAACGACGTCGAGCCGCGCGTCGAAGTGTGGAAGGAAAAACCAACTCACGGTTGCCCACCCCCCGACACCGCCCACCGCGCCAGACTTTGGCCTGCGAAGTCCCTCTCCGGTAAGCGCGAGGTGAACGCCGCGCACGACTTCGTAGTCAGCCTGCAAAAGCCCCGTATAGCCCACGGCCGTGCCGGCTCCCGATGTCGACGTAACGAGTGCGTCGGCCTCGGCGAGAAACACGAGAGGCCGCCAAAAAGAGAGCCGAGCGAAAACGCCGTGAGCTTGACGAAACGTCTCTTTGGAAGTCGCGACGTCCGCGTTGGCGCGCGTGACAAGTACGCTCGCCCCAACCGCGTTGTGTTCACCTAAAGCGAGTTCGGCAAATCCTGTCAGTCCTCGTTCGCGGTAGGCATCGGGGTGAAGTTGGTAGTTCCCGGCAATGAGCATTCCCTCCGTACGAAATGCCGCCGAGTTGTAGGCGACCGCGACCCCGTGCTGTTGGCCCTGGTTGTAGTCGGTTCGCGTCTCGCTGCGCACCCACGAGGTGTGTTCGATGTTCCGGAGACCGAACGGGAGGTTCAAACGCCCCGCGCGCAGAAGCACTGTGTCGTCAGCCAGGTCGACGCCCAACCAGTGCTCGCGGGAGATCAAGTTTGCGCCATCCGCGCTACTCGAAAGGGAGGCTTGCTGCGATTGGGCACGTGAACCCGCCGAGGCGATGCCGAGCGTGCCGTTCGCGCGAAAGTGACCGACCTTAACCTGTGCGCCGAGGTCTGCGCGCATGAGCAGAAAGCGACGATCGACGAGCTTCCCATCGGCCGTATTCCAAATGTAGCCGCTGCGCAGCCAGCCGCCGACAAGGAGTGCGTCGGGCGGCGTCACCACGCCGAACAGCGGACCGCTAAACCGACTCGCCTCTTCCTCCTCCGCCGGTGCGTGGCCGTAGCGACTGCTCATGAGCAATTCGCTTTGGGCGCGCCCGTAGGGGGTGAGTAGGCCTCCTCCGGACGGGTCGGCGTGGCAAGCGACGCAGCCGGTGTAACCGTGCCGGATCATCCACGGGTAGGCTTGTGCACGCGGCGCCATCACGAAGAAAGCCACGCCAAGGAGTAGCGCGACAGCCCAGGATGCCTTTGGGCGACGTTGTGTACGTTTCACGAGGCGCGGGCTCACGAGTCGAGCATCGAGAATCGAACGGAAATGTCGACCTCAGGTCGAACGGTGACCCCGAGGTACGACGGAACCGTGATGCCGAAGTCGTTCATGTTTACGTTCGTCGTGGCCTGAACGTCGTACGTCGTACCCGTGCGTCGCGCCTCGTAGCGAATGGTGACGGGCTTCGTTTGGCCGTGAATGGTGATCTGGGCCGTGGTCGACGCCGAAAGTTTCCCGCCGTCTTGGGGAATCTGAAGCGCGCTACGTGGTACGAGAAGGTCGGCCGTGGGGAACTTGCCGGTCTCGAGGTATTTCTCGCGCATGTGCTTGTTGCGAAGTGACATGCCCGTGTCGAGCGCGCCCAGTTTCACGCTCACTTTCACCGAATCGTTGGCTTCAGTGACGTCCAGGTCGCTCGTCTTGCCCTCGATTTTCAGGCCAGCGGGCCCTGCGGCCGTGAAAACCGCGGAGGGCGTCCCGGTGCGCGAGAACTGAGCCTCAGCACCCGTCGGTATCGTGGAAAGGCCGACGAAAGCTAGGGCAAAAATAGCGAACTTACGCATGGTGTAGCTCCTCAGGTGGCGAGATAGTCGCGGACTTGTTCGGAAAGCAATCGGTTCGCGACTTCGCGACTTTGCGACAACGACGGTCTACGTCGCGCGACGCGATTTGACTCGGTGGGCCCGGCCGATTCAGGACCAGACTTCGACGAACGGCGTAGCGCGCACATTCTTTCTCGTCCAGGAAACGCTGCTGTGCCGCATGGGCCAGGCGCTCGGCCGCAAACTCGGCCATGCTCGTGCTCGTGGCCGACCTAACGCTTCAGGAGCTTTTTTAGGAACGCAAACGCGCCTTCACGAGACTCCGCGCTTGCACTCGCGCTTCGCTCGAGGCGCATCCGGTAGATCCGGAGCTCACGGGCCGCGTCGACGTTTTTGGGATTCAGCTCGATCACACGCGCGAAGTCCGCCATCGCCTCTTTCGATCGGTCAAGGCGCTTTCGAAGCTGCGCGCGATAGAAGAAAAGGCGCTCTACACGTGCGTCTTTATGGATGAGCTCGTCCAGTTCTGAGGCAAGCTCTGTTAGCTCCACGGCCGAGCTCTCGGGCTTCGCGCGAAGCCAGAGGACCAGCCCTTGGTACGCTACATTGGTCGGGTCGAGTTGTACGGCGCGTCGCAGGTGAGCCGTGGCCTGGGCGACGTCGTGCTTTTTTAAAAGTCCTTCGGCCTTTTGAAACTCGAGCGCAGCCGTTGCGGCTGAGCCATCTGCGGCGCTACCCGTCTCGTGCTTGGGGGTCGCGAGACTCGCGACGTAGCGGCCCCGCCGCTCGGGGTCGCTCAGTGTCGCGCGGGCAACCTCGAGTCTACCGAACACTTGGCCGAAAAGCGGCTTGAGCTCTTCGAGGCCGACGGGCACGCGATCGGGGTGCCAATGTTTCACAGCCTTAAGAAAGGCGCTTTTTACGGCTTCGGGCGTTGCCGTGCGCGGCACGCGGAGAGCCGCGAAGTAGTCGACGGCGAGAAGGGTTTCGGCGCCCTTGCGGAGGTCGCTCCCGCGAGCCTCGTTGCCCGATGTGCCCATGGAGACATCAGTGTCGCACGTTACTGTTCGTACGTGCCGCTAAGCGTGGCTTGCCCCGTTTTCTGCGCTTGAAGGATCCCATCGGCGGCCGCAGGGTCGGTCGTTCCTTCGGGAATAGGAAGGGTAAGCGTTGCGAACGAGTAGACCACAAACTGGTAGGTGTGGATCGCGGGAGGGCACGGTCCGGAGTAGCCAAGGGTTGGGCCAAAACTCCTGGATGTCTGCTTGGCTCCGGCAGGAACCGTAGGGAGGAGCGCCTTCTCAACGCCCTGTCCGAGCGACGTCGTCGCCGCCGGAATATCGTAGATCACCCAGTGATAGTTGGCGGCGTCGAGCGACACGTCGCGCATGACCACGGCGTAACTCTGTGTCCCTGCAGGTGCTTGAGACCACGAAAGGGCAGGTGACGCGTCGATCCCATTGCATGCGTGAGTCGAAGGGATTTTTTCGGTGTCGCCAAAGGCTGCGCTTCGGAGCGTGAACCCTCCGCCATCAAGGCTTGCGTCGACAGCACCCGCCGCGTCGGACGGACGCACGCCCGCGTCCTCAGCGACGTTGGCGTCGAGGGAGAGGGCCGCGTCGTCCGCCGAGAATGAAGCGTCGGTCGCGCGAGCGTCTTCTTTGGATGCACCGGTCTTGGCGCTTTCATTGCCGCTTTGCGGCGACGAGCACGCGCTCACGGCAACGGTCGTTACGAAGGCCGCCGTCGCCAAGAAGATTAGGGTTTCGCAACGTTTACAGCCGTGACGTGGCGCCGTCCGCGCATGCTTTTTCATCCGTAGAGTGGGTGTCGTTCGGGCTTTTAAGGCGCTCGGAAAACGAGCATCGTGGCGCTGAGCGACGGCGCGGAGTAGGCGTACGCGTTGACCTTGGTGACCTGGTCTTGCGTCACGAGGTACGGGCTCGAATGCGCGGCGTCGATGCGATAGACGTCCACTGTCGTCAGTCGTTCCGCGTTGTAGGCGCGGACTCCGAAGGTACGCGTCGCCGTGGTCTTGTTGACGATCAAAACCGTGACCCGTTTTGCCGTGTCGCTTCCGGCATAGACAGACGACTCCGCCACTTCGGGGTGTTCGACGCGGACGTCGGTCTCGGCGTACGCAAGGCCGTTGCCATCGGCGTTGCGCAGGAGCTTGAGACCGCCGTAGGCGTAGGCGGTAGCGGCGCTGTTACCGACGGGCCAGAACGCCGCGATGTTGACGCCGAGGCGCTGAAACACGCCGAGTGAGTCGACCACGCCGAGGCCGCTCGAAATATGGTTACGACCGCCAGGGTTGTACTCTGTCACGCCGAGCTTAGTGCCCGGGTAAGCGGCATCGATTCGCGCCTTCAATCGTGGGAGCATCTTCGTGGGCTCGCCGAGGTGCCAAGGCTCCGTGATCCACGAGTTCTCATTGTACGTCGGGTCCCAATAGCTACGCGGGCCCTGGACGATTTGCTGAACCTCCGCCGCCGTGAGTGCGCGTGACGCGTTGTCGAGGTCCCACACGTATTTCCCGCCCGACATACCTTGCGGATACCAGTGGAAGTCCCACGTATCGAGAAGTCGCTTGCCCTCCTGCTCGCTCGCCGTTTTTACGGACGCCAGGAAGTCGTCCATGTACCAGCGGCCGTTCGGCGAATTGCTGTACGTCGACGTGTTTTCGCCGTGCCAGTTCGTCCACCCATCAAAGTGATAATGGCTTGGTCCTACGATGGTCGACTGCGGAGCGATTTGCTTCACCTTGCGGGCGAACGCGATGGCGCGCGCCGTGAAGTCTCCTGTCGTGACGCGGTTTCCGATCGTCTGACCATTGGAAACGATCGCCGCGCCAGTGCCCGACTGAAGCATCGGAAAGTTGTAGTGATAGAGGTCCGGCTCATTGTCGATTCCGACGAGGAGCTGCCCGGGACCCGGGGCGGTGATGTCGACTCCCGGGTACTTGTCCCGCATGTACTGCAGGTGTTCGTCGGTGTAGACCATGCCGTCGCCGAGGTCGGGCACGGCGCTAAACGGCGTCGGCTTTACAAAACCGACGCGTCGGAAGTACTGACCTCGGTTCCAGCCGGGCTGGTCCCAACCCCCAATCGTACCTTGAGGACCCGAGACCCAATCTTGGAGGACAAAAGGCACCATCACGGCTCGGCCGGCAGGGCGATGCTGAGCGAGAAGCGCGAGATCCGTCGCGGCCGGGGCGCTCGCGTCGGGCGTGCCGCCTGCCAAGTTCATATCGTTGACGAAGTTGTTGTTCAACGAGCCGTTGGAGACGTTTGTCTCCCAGTTGTAGGAGTTTCCGCGATCGCCTCCGCGGCGTACGAGGGTTACGGCCGAAAGCAAGTCCGCCGGGAAGCCTGACGAGGGAAATCCATTAATGCCATAAATAAGGCTCGATATGGGCTTTCGTTCCTCCCCGGTCTTCACGTTCGTCACGACGTCCACTTCGGAGGCGCCAAACCCGTCAGGGTCGCCGTTGGGAGGCGGCGTTGCGTCGCGCAGCGGAGGGGGGGCGTGGTCGACTTGAAACCGTACGTCGTCGACGAAAAATGAGTAGAGCGCCGTCGACTCATTTTTGAGCGTCAAGTAGCGATATGGACCCGTAAGCAGGTCTGCCGTGCGCAACGTCACGCGGTGCCACGTATTGGCTTTGAATCCCCCGGGTACATACGTGACGAGTTTCTTCGTCGGAGCCGTGTCGAGGCCCACGTAAAGGTTGTTCATTCCGGCGGGCGGCGCTCCAGAGCCACCCGAGATGTCGAAGGAGACCGTGGTATGCGCGCCGGCTGGAAACGCCGGCAAGTTCCAGTTGTATACGTACGTCGCAGCGCCCCAGGCGGCTGTAAACGTGCTCCGGTTTGCGCTTGATCCCGTCGTTCGAAACACGTTTGACGCGTTCGTCACAGACCACCCCCCCACGGTCCAATTGGCCGCGTTTGCGTCGGCGTACACGGACGTCTCCGTGGGCGAGGGGTCCGTCCAACTCATGCGCAAATCATCGATGAAGAAGCTCACGTTGGTGAGCAAACTTCGATTGCCAAAAAGCACTTTGCGGAGCGGAAGATTGCTTGGGTTGAGCGCGGCTTGAGGGATGAGTACGCGGTACCAAGTGTTCGCCGCGATGGCTCCCGACGCGAGGTACGGCTGGAGGGGCACCCACGTGAGGGGAGTCGCTGGGTTGTCGTCGTCGACAGCTACGGCAAGCGTTGCTATCCCGGTGCCCACCGCGGCGCCTGCATTGAACGCGAACGTCACCTCGGTTTGGCTTGCGGCCGAATACGGCGCTTCGAGAGCGGTTATGGCTGCGCCGAATTCGGCATTCGCGGTTTGCAGCGTCACGTTGAGCGACGTCGTTCCTTCGGTCTTTGTCGTCGAATCCGGCGTCGCCGTGAAGTTCGTGCCCGTCGCCACGAAGGGGGCCGCGTAGGCATCTGTAAAGAGGCTACTCGTCCGCGCGGGGGGACGCGGCAGGACAATCCAGTTCGCTCCTGTCGGTGATGTGAGGGCCGACTGGAGCGACCTTCGCGTCCCGTCTGCGTCGTCACCTTCACCTTCACCCGCCGCTTCGCGGAGGCTTGGGTCGCCCGTGCAGCGTACGGCACCTAGCGCGAGCAGAGCGGCCCACGCGACAGGAGGAACGTTCAGCCGCCGGAGGGTCCAGGCACGAAGAAGGCGCGCGGGCGGAGGGCTGGCCATAGCTAGTGAGACTAGTCCATTCTCGCGCTCACGCTCGCGCGCGGGAAAAATGACTCCGTTACAAGGGTTTCGCGGCTCCGTGCAAGGCTTCCCGTGCTACCTGGCGGCACGATGATCCCGTGGGAATTACTCGGCGAGGCGCGGACCCCAGACGGCACCGCGATGACGCTCACGCGTCGGGGAAAGGACTACATGATCCTCGCCGATGGCAAAGACTTGATGTCGAGCCACATGAAGGGCTCCGAAGAGGAGCTCGCGCGCCTCGGCTGCCACCGGGCGCGCACTCTCGAAAAGGCGTGCGTGTTGGTCGGCGGACTTGGCATGGGGTTCACCTTGCGCGCCGCGCTGGACGGCGTGGGTGCGGACGCCACCGTCGTCGTGGCCGAGCTGATGCCGGCCGTGGTCGCGTGGAACCGCGGTCCGCTCGCGTTCCTTGCCGGAAAGCCGCTCGAGGATCCAAGGACGAAGGTTGAAATTCGAGACGTCGCCGACACGCTCCGCGAGGGGAGTGGTCGGTTCGACGCGATCTTGCTCGACGTGGACAACGGGCCGTGTGCGTTCACGCAAGCCTCGAACGCCGGGCTTTACGACAACGCAGGGCTCATGATGGCGCGCGCGGCGCTGAAGCCCGCGGGGGTGCTTGCCGTTTGGTCCGCATGGGACGATCGGAAGTTCGAGCATCGCCTCCGCCATCACGGGTTTTCGGTCGAGACGCATCGCGTCCGCGCGCGCCTCCGCCAGGGCGGGCCTCGGCACACTCTGTTCCTTGGCCGCCTGTGAGATAGTGTTCGTGAACACCTTTAGCCGCTATTGTGCGCGACGAACCACGATGAACCATGCTGTCTCTAACGAGCGACGCGGATTCCCGGATCTCCTGAATCTCCCCGATCTCCTGAATCTCCCCGATCTCCCCGATCTCCCGTTCGGAACGGTTATCGGCGGGGACTACATGGTCGTGAGGCCTTTGGGGCGCGGCGCCACCGGCGCGCTCTACGTCGTTGAGCAGCTGAGCACGTCGTGCCACCGGGCGCTCAAAGTCTTGTGCCGCGCGTACATCTCAGACCCGACTCTTTTCAAGCGCTTCGAGCGCGAGGCCCAAATGGCCGCGCGGATTCCCAGCGAGCATGTCGCGCAGGTCATCGCCTCGGGCGTAGACGCAAAACTTCAAGTCCCGTGGATCGCCATGGAGCTCCTCGAAGGTCAAACGCTTGGCGATCACGTGGAGGAGGCCGGCCCTCTCGACCCGCAGACCGTACGCCAGATTCTCGAACAGCTCTGCCATGCTATCGCGGCCGCCCACGGCGTCGGGATTGTCCACCGGGACCTCAAGCCTGCGAACATCTTCCTCAGCGCGGCGCGCCGCGTGGGAGCCCAAAAGATGGTCAAAGTCCTCGACTTTGGCGTCGCGCGCGTCATGGCTGAAAACCTGACGACGATGGGCTCACCCCTTGGGACACCAAGCTGGATGTCACCGGAGCAAACCCGCGGTGAGGCCGCGACGACGGCCACGGACGTTTGGGCGCTCGGCCTAATTGCGTTCTACATGCTTACGGGGCAATTGTTTTGGAGGGCTTCTGGGAACTCTGATGACCCCATGGGCGTGATGGCCGAAATCTCTGCGTCGCAGATTCCGTCCGCCTCCGCGCGGGCGAAGGAACTCGCCGCCGCGGCGCAGGTCCCGTCGGGCTTCGACGCGTGGTTCGCCTTGTGCGTCGCGCGCGCACCCGAGGAGCGATTCATGAATGCGTCCGCCGCCTATGCCGCGCTCGCGCAGGCCCTGCGCCCATGAGCTCCGCGCGAAACGTAGGGCTCGACTTTGGTACGACCAACAGCGCTATCGGCGTGTCTGATGGAGACGTCGTGCAGCTCGCACGCTTCGCCCACAAAGCTGGGTTTTCCGAGACGTTTCGCTCGATCCTCTACTTCCACCCGGACGTTCGCGACGAGCGCGGGCGGTATGTTGCGACCGGCGGTCCGCGCGCCATCGACCGCTATCTCGAGGCGGAGGGGAAGGGGCGCTTGATTCAGTCCCTCAAGTCGTACCTTGCGGACCGCGCGTTCCAGGCAACGAGCATCTTCACGCGGACTCACTCGCTCATCGACTTACTGACGCTCCTCCTCGTGGACCTTCGCGAGCGTGCTGAGGAGCACCTCGGCCCGCTGGGCTCGCGGATTGTGGTGGGCAGACCCGTGCAGTTTGCACACGCAAGCAGCGGGGACGACGAAACGCTCGCGCTCACACGGCTCACCGAAGCACTCGCAAAGGCGGGGTGGACGGACGTGGTGTTCGAGTTCGAGCCCGTGGCCGCGGCCTACTATTACGAAACGCAGCTTACGCGTGACGAGCTCGTTTTTATTGCTGACTTCGGCGGTGGAACGAGCGATTTCTCGCTTATCGAGGTTGGGCCATCGCGGAAAAAGTCACGCCGTATTCTCGGCAGTGACGGCGTGGGGATCGCGGGCGACGCGCTCGACGCGAAAGTTCTCCATCACGTGGTCGCTCCGATGCTTGGACTTGGCTCCACGTACAAAGCGATGTTTGGTCGCGAGCTCGAGGTTCCTGTTTGGATTTATGCGAAGCTCCGTCGATGGCACCACCTCTCGTTTTTAAAGACGAAAAAGAATGTCGACCTGCTCGAGGAGATAGCTTCTCAAACCGACGAGCCTGAGAAGATTCAGTCGCTGCTGCATATCCTCGACTACGATCTTGGCTATCACCTTTACCGTGCTGTCGAGCGCGCGAAGGTCGAGCTAAGTACGAAGAGCGAAACGCACTTCATGTTCTCGGATCCACCGCTCGACATCCAAGCCACGATTACGCGCGCGCAGTTCGACGGTTGGATTGGGGACGAAACAACGCAAATGCGAGACTGCGTTGACCGCCTCCTCGCGCGCACTGGGGTTCGTGCGGCGGACGTCGACCAAGTGTTCATGACGGGCGGAACGTCGTTCGTCCCGGCTGTCCGTCAGATCTTCGATGAACGGTTCGGCGCTGCGAAGATCCGCGCAGGGGGCGAAATGATCTCCGTGGCTACAGGCCTCGCGCTTCGTTCGGCTGACCGCTAGCGCGCCGCCAGTCGCTCAATTACCCGCCGAGGCGAACGACGCCACGCGCGCTGTTTCCGTACGCTCCCAGTCTGCGAACGGGACGTCGAAAAAATAGCTCTGACTGAATGTGGGTGAGACAAGAACAGCCGCGTGGCGCCGGAAAGTCTCATCGAGCAGAACCCGTCGGGTGGCTCGTAAGCTTGAAAGGTACACGGTGACCGTGAAGGTAGGCGACGACGGTATCCAGCATGGCCTTCGCGCTGCAAAGAGCCGACCACTCCGGGAATGTGGGCGCAGTCGTCATAAGGACACGTTCGGACCACGCGCCGTGGGGAGGCTAGCGCGCGCGGCGACTTTGTACGGCCGCCGGCGCGGTTATGCCAGTGAGCGGACGTTCCTCACCTGATTTCGTGTTCGCGTAGTTGGCACTCGCTTGGCGCACTTTTCGTATGCAATACTGTTAGGAGGTTGAACCGCACCGTTGTCGCTGTCGCCTTTGCAATGTTCGGCGCAGTACTCGTGGGCGGGTGGAGTGTCGCCTGCCGGTCGCATTTCGACCGTCTCGAGCACCCCGGCCGCGGGTCGAACCGCTTGCCAGCTCTCGAGCCAACCGCGTCGAGTGTAACCGTGACGTTGGCGCCCGCCGCGCCCGCGCTGCCTGTGACGGAAGCGCCTGTGGGTCACCTCGAGCATCCGGGGCGCCTCGCGGCCTTCTTCGCGCGCTTATCTGCGCTCGAAACGCACCAGGCCAAGGCGGACGTACGAATCGTCCAGTTTGGTGACTCGCACACGGCAAGCGACTACGGCACAAGCGTAGCCCGTGCGAAGCTTGCGGCGCGATTCGGAGGTGGCGGTCGCGGTTTCATTCCCATGGGAGAGCCCTATAAGCGCCTCTTTCAAGCCGGCGAAGGAATGGCGCGGGGACCTCTCTTCGACCCTGAAGAAGCGGGATCGCCCAAGTTTCGCGGGTCGAGCCTCGAGGGGTTTTGCGGCCCGACGGGCATCGCGATGACCTCCCGCGTGCAAGGGGCATTCATGTCCACGGAGCTGTCCGCGAGCGCCGACAGCTTCGAAATCGCCTACCTCGCTCAACCAGGAGGAGGGGGCTTTGATCTCTTCGTCGACGGTAAGCTGAGGGACCACGTTTCGACGAGAGAAGCGTCGCGTGCGTCCGCGTTTCGGGCCGTCGCCGTGACGCGCGGCTCGCACTCGCTGACCGTCAAAGCGACAGGCGATGGCGCGGTGCGAATCTTCGGTGTGCGACTCGACGACGAGGCGGTAGGGGTGACGCTTGACGCGCTTGGGGTCAACGGCGCCAAGGCGACGGCGCCACTCGTGTCCAACGCGGCGCACTTCAAGGAACAGCTGGCGCACCTCTCGCCATCGCTCGCCATCCTCGCGTACGGGACCAACGAATCGGGCGACGCGACGACGACCACGGCGGACCACGCGGCGGCGTTGGTGGCGGTGGTGGCACGTGTACGCGAGGCCGTTCCGACCGCCGCGTGCCTCGTGCTTGGACCTCCCGATCGCGCTTCCGCCGAGCCGAAGCTCCTCGCACTCTTTGCGGCCGAGCGCCGCGCTGCCGACGAGGCTGGATGCGCTTTTTATGACCAATTTACATCGATGGGAGGCTCTGGATCCATTCGGGGCTGGTCGCGCGAGTCACCCCCTCGGGCGCGCCGCGACCTCGTTCATCTTACCCGGGCGGGCTATACGTTTCTGGCCGACGCATTGGTGAGCGACGTGGTCTCCGCGTACGAAAGCTCCCGTCGTGTGACGGCTAACCCCTGATCCGCGCCCTCGTTGACCCACGTCGACGATCCACCTCCGAAGGTAACAGGCCCGCGTCATTTACAACACGGCTGTATAAATTCGTTCTGGGTGCGTGCGGCTTGCGCGTGGGCCTTACTTTTCCGCCAGGAGCGGCGAGCTACGTGGCGCGTGCTTTTTGCATTGACTATCCGCGTGAACCCAGAAGATTCAGGAGTCATCGACCTCTTCGCGATACACAACCGTGCGTCTGCGGCGCCGCCGAGCGCGTTGCCTCCGCCCGACCTTTTGAGCTCGCCTCCCCCCGCGTTCACCATGGATCTTGCGGACGATGACGCCGATCCGTTCGGAAATAAGCCTCGCAAGAAGGTTTTGATGCTGGCCAGTGCCGCGGGAGTCGTGCTCGTCGTGGGCGTCCTCGTAGCGACCTTGAGTGGCGGCAACTCGGTGAAAGCCGCCGCTGGAGGCCTGAAGCCGAACGCGGTTGAAAACGCGCCGCCCGTCGCGGTCGCCATCCCGCTACCTGTCCCCGTGGCGGTGGCGCCCGACCCGCTGTCTGCCATCGTCCCTCCCGCGCCGCCGCCGACAGGCGCGTCTGCGGAGACTCGGTCACCTTCGCCTACCCCGGTCACCCGCTACGTGTCCCCGAAGTCTCGACACCAAACGAGCGGCGGGGTTAAGCTCACGAAGGTGCAGAGCGCAGGCGTGCCGGGCTCCTGACCCTCCGGTATTGGCCCAACGCGTGTGCCGAGCCGAATCGCGAATGAAAAGTCTCGAAGCGCGCCTTGAAGTGACGTCTAAGAGCGCCCTCGACGCTCGATCCCACGCCCGGTCGTCGCGAGGGCGAACCGACGTCGGCTCCAAAGTTCCGTGCTTCGAGCCAGGTGAGATCGTCGGCGGTAAGTTTCGCATCGGTCGCCAGATTGGCCGAGGTGGGACGTCTGTCGTGTACGAGGCGCAGCACGTTCAGCTGGGTCACCTTGTGGCGATCAAAGTGCTCGGTAAGCTCCATCAACCTGCCAAGCTCGGTGCCTTTGAACGCGCGCTGGAAGAGGCGCAGGCGACCGCACGTCTGACGAGTGATCACATCGTACGGGTGTTCGATGTCGGGACGACAAAGGGCGGTCACGCGTACGTCGTCATGGAGCGGCTGCTGGGTACGGACCTCGCTTCCGAGTTGAAGCAGGGTCGAACTCCGCCGCTCGCCGAGGCGGTTCAAATCGTGATGCAAGCCTGCCTAGGCCTCGCCGAGGCTCACGCGTCGGGAATCGTTCATCGCGATATCAAGCCGAGCAATCTGTTTCTTGCGCTTCGATCCGACGACACAGTCGTCGTGAAGGTTCTCGACTTCGGCCTCGCAGGAGCTGTCGCGCGGAGTTCGGAACCCCGGCGTTTGTCGGGACCTCAGCGCATTGCGGGCTCGCCAGGCTACGCCGCTCCCGAACAACTCGGAGCCGCGAGCGACCTCGATGAGCGCGCCGACATTTGGGGTCTCGGCATTGTCCTCTACGAGCTCGTTTCCGGGCAGAGGCCTTTCAACGGGGAAAACCTCACGGAGTCGCTCGTCGCGGCCGCCACGCTCGAGGTGCCCGCGATCACCACGGGTGACGGCTCGGTACCCGCTGCGTTCGAGTCTGTCGTGCGTCGCTGTCTCGAAAAAAACAGAGAAGACCGCTTTCCGTCGGTTCTTGAGCTAGCTGAGGCCCTCAGCCCGTTCGCTCCGCCTATTTACGAAGCGCTGCCCGACCGCATTCGTGACGTGACGCGCCGCGGATCGCACTGCGCAGACGCCTTCCGAATGACGCTTCCTGATGGGGATGGCTCGGTCGTGGAAGTGGCCGCGGATACCGCCGCATCGAAGACGGAGGGCGGCGCGTCGATCGCGGAAGGTATCGACGAGGAGGCCGTGGCCGCGGCCCCGCTTGTCGTCGCGTCGTGGTTACCATCGCCTCGCGCGGGCGGCTTTCCTCTCGTCGTCGGGGCGAGTCTCGTCCTGCTTCTCTCGGTGCTCTTCGCCCGAGGAGTAAGCGCCCCTTCGCGCGCGCTTGCCGTCGCCGCTCCTCTCCCCATTGCGGCGGCCCTCGGTCCGCTCGGTCCGCTCGGTCCGCTGGTTATCCCGGTCGCCCAAGCGTCCGTTTCACCACCCGCGTCCCGGCCGCGGGAACCTGCGACTCCAGCTCCGCGCGTCGTCGCGCCGACTCCACGGACGTTGGCGCCCCGCGCTACCAGCCGTTCCCCCGCTCCTGCGAAACCTACGCCTCCCGACACCGTGGCGAGGGTCCCCGCGGGCGATCCGATGACGTACCGTTAGCTTGCCGCGGGCGATCCGGCTCACGGATTTCAGAGCCGCCTCGAACTGCGGTAGTCTTCATGCTGCATGGCAAGGACTGCGAGAGGGCTCGCCGCATCGACTCTGATGGCGGTGGCGTTGAACCTTCAGAGTTCGACGGCTCACGCCTCGGAGACCTCGAACGCACCGAGTCAAAAAGTAGCCGCCGAAGGTCTGTTTGACGAGGGACGAAAGCTCTTGGAGTCCGGTCGACTGGACGAGGCGTGCGCGAAGCTCGAGGCGAGTCAGCGTATGGATTCCGCCGTCGGAACTCTTCTCAACCTGGGCGATTGCAATGAGCGCAGGAGCCGCCTCGCGAGTGCTTGGGGGAACTACCGAGAGGCCGCTTCGTTGGCGCTCACCCGAGGTGATCCGGCGCGCGCGGAGTTCGCTCGAAAGCGCGGCGACGCCGTGCGCCCAAAGCTCTCGATGCTTACCGTCTTCGTTCCGTCGCCGGAGCCCGGCCTACGAATCGCGTTTGATGGGCTCACGCTGGAGGAGGCCGCGTTCAATACGCCGCTTCCGACCGACCCTGGGACGCACACACTCGAGGCGAGCGCTCCAGGCAAGGCGACGGTCACCGTGAGCGTCGTGCTGGTCGAGGGCGGTCCTTACGCGGCAGCGGTGACGATCGCTCCCCTGGCGCCTGTCGGAGACGGTGGAGAACGGCTTCCCTCGATACCTTCCGTGGCACGGCCGAAGGAACGAGCTCGAAGCGGCCCTTTGCGTTCCGTTGGGTTCCTTGGACTCGGAGCCTCCGCCGTGGCGCTAAGCGCGGCTTCCTACTTCGCTCTCCGCGCGAGCGCCGTGTGGTCGGACGCCAAAACGCACTGCGACGCGTCGAATCGTTGTGACGACACGGGGGTGTCGCTCAACCATGACGCGCGCCGTAACGGTAACGTCGCTACGATTGGACTCTCTCTCGGCCTTGCCTTTGCGCTTTTCGGGAGCCTCGTGGTCTTGCTCGTTCCTCGTGCTGGAACGGGTACTGGCAGGTCTGCGGCGGCGTCACCCACCGCGGTTCGCGCGGAGCCGGCGTTTCCCTCGCTGACGCGATCGGGTTCCGCGCGTGACATCGCGCAGCTTAGGTTCGATTGGCCATGAGATCCGCCCCTCCACGAATCCCTTCGAAGGTTGCGTCGCAGGCGTTCCGCTCGTCGCTCGTCCGCTCCGTGACGGCCGCTTTCCTGGCGAGTGTGGCTTTCGTGGTGACGCCCGCTTGCAATAGCGTGCTCGGGATTCCGGAAGTGGAGCGACGTGCAGACGCGGGGGGCGCTCCACTAGGCCCGGAGAGCGGAGCCCCAGCGTGTGGGGCTGGCCAAAAAGCCTGCGGTGGAGTCTGCGTGTCGGCCGCCGACTCTAGCCCTGGATGCGTAGAGAGCGCATGTGGGGCATGCGCACTGCCGCATGCGACGTCGTCTTGCGTGGACGGCGCGTGCGTCGTTCAAATGTGTGACGAAGGCTACGCCGACTGCAACGCCACGCGTGTCGACGGGTGCGAGGCCGATCTCCGCGCCGACCCGAACAACTGCGCGAAGTGTGGAGAAAGTTGCGGTAGTTTGGGCTGCGTTCAGGGCGTGTGCGCTTGCACGTCCGACGAGAGCTGTAAGTTCGGGGGCGTCTGCAACCGCGGTCGGTGCGACTGCGGCGCGGACCGGTGCGCTCAAGGCGTCGTGTGTGACTTCGAGGGGTACTGTTCGGAGTAGGGACTCGCGTGAGGCGGTCACGGGCAGTCGCGCGATTTTTTTGCGGCCCACGCTCCTTTTGCTCGCCCGACGACGTCTCTCATTTCCACAGCGGCACCCGCGTGCGACACGCGCCCCGCGACGAGGTCGTCCAAGACCGCGCGCGCCATCGCTTGTCGACGCATCGAGTCGAGATAGTCGAACGTCTTACCGAACACCCCACGTACGACGTCACCGAACGAGCGAGAACGTTTGGCCTCGAGCGCCGCCTTTCGCATGCTGGCTATCGGCGTGAGTCGTGCGGTCACGGCGTCCAAGCGAGCTTTGAGCGCGGGTTCGGCCGTGGGCCTAAGTGTCTCGACGACCCGAAGTGCATAGGTACTATCAAAGAAGCCGTAGTCGTCATGCACGAGCAGCGCGCGAAGTCCCGCGTCGACGTCGTCTGCGCGGTTTGACTTGGCTTTTGTGAGCGCGCGCTCGACGGCTTCGAGGCTCACCCACCGGTAGACGAAATCGAGCCCCGTCCCCTTGATGTTTTGCAGTCCCATGATGTCGACATGAGCGCCAGGCGGCGCGCCCTTGGCCACGAGCTCGATGAGCTTGTCGCCACGGAGTGACGCGTCGTGGAGAACGACGAATTGGTCTTCGACCATCGCGCGGTAAGCGTCACTGAACACCTTTGAAACGAGCGCTGGCCGCGTGGTTAGGTGCGCCTCGACGGCCGCAAGAATCGAGCGTTTGAGGCGTCGGCGTACGATCGTCGCGACGACGAAGGGTCGCGCCTCGGGCGAGTAGTCCTGCGGGAGCGCGCCGTCGACCGCGCGCGAGGCCTCGGCGAACGTCTCCGCCTCTTTCGCGGGCTCGAGGAGTGCGTTGAACGCGACCTCGCCGAGCGCGGGCAAACCGAATGCCGTGAGTTCCGCCACCACCGAAGCGGAGGTTACGTGTCCGATCTTTAACCTGCTGAAGGCGAGCTCGAGCCGCGAAAGCACGATGGCACGGTGCGAGCTCGAATCTCTGCCAAGATCGCGGGTGGGAGCGATAGCGACGAGATGCTTCTCGAGCGCGTCGCGGAGAAAGACGAGTAAGCCGGAGACGTTCGTTCCGATGAGGAAGTGCTTGTGTGCGCTGACGTCTTGAATGAGCAAGCGCGCAAAGACTTCCGATCGCGCCACGCGATCCGCGCGGTTGTTGACGACCGTGACGACCCATCGCGCGGGCTCATGCTCGACGTCGTGGCGGTCAAAGCCCATACGCACCCAATTCGAGAGCGCCCCCGTTCGTTCGTTCGCGCTCATCCCGTTCGTAAAGGCGAGGGTGCGTCCGGCGTGGTCGATCGTGGGGTAGGTTTTCAGGACGCCGAGGTCTGGCACCACGTTGTCGGCCATCTCGGCGAGCGCTACGGCCGCCGGGACCCCCAGGGCTTGCGCGACGGCGCATACCAGCGCGATGTTTTTCGGATGTTCGTGGTACGGAAATCGAGCAAGGATATCCTCGCCGAGAAGTGACGCCTCGCGCTCGTCGATCGCGCGCATCGAAGTCCCACGACCTTTGGCGGCTTCTCGGAGAAGCGGGAGCATCTGATCCTCCGTCGTGAAAAGCCTTCCCTTTGGCGGAATGAACTCGCTTATCACTTCAGCAACGTCGTAGCCGGCGGGGCCCTGAACGTCCTCGTGATCGGGATACGCGTTCGTAATGGTCGAATAGTCGTCCCGCATCCACTGTGCAGAGAGCAGGTTGACAAGGTCTGGTTGGAGCGCCATGCACTCCCAGAGAAAGACCTGTACGCCAAAGCGCCGACCGAGCTCCAAGACGCCACGCTGCTCCCATATCGTGGCCTTGTCATACGGGCGGTAGATGAAAACTTCGTGGGCAGGAAGGCCAGGCACCGCGTGGATGAACATGGCTTCGCACCCCGTCGTTTTGACGAGTACCTCGTAGCCCAGTCCGTGAAAAAGGCCGGCTTTGAGCCGTTCCGTGCCCGATTTCCCCCGCGTTCCCCAGCCGCCGATGACGAGCGGTATGCCTTTGCGATCGGCATCGATACGCCTTCGCGTCACGACGGAACGCGCGACCATGGTGACCAAAAGAGCTGCCGCGTAGGCACCGACGTGCGGTAAACGATTGCCCTCCGGACGAACAGCGTAGTGGAGAAAGTCACGCACGACTCCGTCGACGGTTTGCGCGAGCGGCACCACGGCAAGTGCCTCGGCCGGGGCGACCCCGAGGGGGTTCGCAGAACGCTTTGACGTGAGTTCCGGAGGCGCGGGGAGCTCGGCGCAGAAGCCGTGCGGATGAAACGTCATCTGAAAGCCAGTTTCGCGAGCGATGGCCTCGAGAAAGCCTGTTTGGATCGCGGCTTCCTCCGATTCGAGCGACCGCCGCCGGGTCTCTGCAAAACGTGCGTAATGCACTGAAAGGCGAAGCCAGGCCTTTGCGCGACGCGCGAACGAGTCGGGCGGCGTGATGACGGTCGTTCCGGTCGAGCCAACGATGTGGGTTGGAAGGTGCGCGAAAAGTCCAGTGTGGAGGAGGTCGTCGACAAGTGGAACCTGCCGCCCCCAGTCGCGTCGCTTGGCGACGAGAACGCGCTCGCCAGGAACGCTCGTGGCGGTGAGCTCGGCAAGGCCTCGGGGCGGCGCTCGAAGCCGCCCACGCATGGCCCGACCCCACGTGTGCGTGTATCCCTGTCGCTTGCTTGGGAGTGGGTGCCTTAGCTCGAAGAGCCATCGCCATAGCGCGAACTCGCGGCGCTCGGCGCGGTAGACGATAAAGCTATCGCCTACGCGATCGGCCGAAAGCGCGAAGTCATCGCGCGCGAGTGCGCTGAGGACTTGGCCCATTTGAGCGTCGGTCACGGCGGCGAGCACCTTGCCCGTGACGCGCACGCCGCCACCGGTCTTCGTCTGCGTAACCACCTTTGAGAGCAAGTCGTAGACGAGGCGCAGGTAAGGGTCCGCGAGCACAGCGACGGAGAGGAGCTCCTCGGCGACGGCCACGCGCGTGTGCTCGGGTAGAGAGGTTCGCATGGCCGCGCGGGTCAGAGCTTGATGCGCACTCTTTCGCGAATGAAGCGTCTTTCGACGAGCAAGGAGCGTGAACGCGGCCGCCGCTGTAGTCACCGCAAGGGGCGACGCATCCCGCTCGAGTGCCGTGGCGAGCGTTGGGCCGGCGACGTCTGGGGCGCGCTTGGCAAGTGCCCAAAGCGCAGTCGCGCGGACCTTGTCGCTCGACGCCTCGGTCGCCAGGTGACGCAGCCCGATGGCGTCGCGCTCCACCCGCGCCGCGGTGATTCTCACGTGCTCGCTCGGGTCGTCCGCTCCGAGCTCGATGACGACGTGCCAAAACGTTCGGCGAAGACGCGCGGCGAGTTCGACTAAGCGCTCGCGTATGAGAAAATCGTCTTCCGCGAACGGCGGGCAGAATCGCTCGCACATGTTCGCGAGTGCGAGCTCCGGCTCCACGCGCGCAAGCACTTCAAACGCCGGCGTTTGGACCCATCGGTGGTGAACCTGCCGCGAAAGTTCGCGACACGTCTCGACCACGAGCGCGCGATCCGCGGTGCGCATTGGATAGCGAGCCAACGAGCGGAGCACGGCGAGCGCCTCGACACGCCGCGACCAGCGGCCCGGACGTACGGCGAGATGGTTGAGGTGCGCTACGCTGAGCGTGAGGGCCTCGGCCTCGCGTAGCCGACCACGGAGCACCGCAAGCGCGCTCTCGCACGCGACTTCGGTTCGAAAAACGAAGGCGGAACTTCGCTCGGCGAGGGCTGCGATGGTGAGTCGATGCGGCCGACCGCGTCGAAGCTCTCTTCGGTCTGCGCGAAGTGCCTTTCGGTCGTGAACGGTCTCTCGGAGATGGTTCTCGACGAGGGCGGCCCTGCGTTTTGGCTCGCGTTCGAGTGCGTCGACGAGCGCCGGAAGGCGTTGCTCTTCGCGGATGCATTGCGCGTCGAGGCGCATGGCGTGCTCGAGCAGCTCGGCGAGACCGTCTTCGTCGGCGATCTTCCGCGCGCGCTTTAGCTCCTTCACGGCTAGCTTCTCGCGGAGTGCGCCTGCGCCGTGGCTCGAGCGTTTCACGGCCCTTTGCTCTCTGTTCGCCACGGGACACCTCCGCTGGTTTCCTCCGGGAAGGAGAGTTCGAGGGACGAGTAGTCGCTCGCGCCTCGCCGGTAGCTGCCAATGAGTGCGATGCCTGCGAACACTTGCCAGCCGCCGTCACCGCGCACCTGCGCCGTGCTGTTCGGGCGAACCTCGAAGCTTCCGGGAAGGAGTGGAAGATGCACGCTTACCCCAATGCCGCCTCCGACGTCGAAGCCGGAACGAGTTCGAGCGTTCGTGGTTCGCTCGAAATACTGGGCATCGAAGTACGCCGCCAGTTCGAGAGCGCGCAGGATGAGAAACGTGCCTGGCCTAAGCGAAGCATGACTGAAGGCGCTATTCGTTGCGTCGACCGTGCCGCGCGCGCGCAGGTAGAAGAGCTGATTGAAGAACGGGACGTACCAAAGGAGACCTTGGAGGTACGCGAACGTGTTTCGACGAAAGCGAAACCCGTT
The DNA here is from genome assembly GCA_025353725.1 of Polyangiaceae bacterium. Taxonomy (GTDB): domain Bacteria; phylum Myxococcota_A; class Polyangia; order Polyangiales; family Polyangiaceae; genus Labilithrix. Next base: position 168,727 of record JANXOF010000045.1, read on the forward strand.
GTAAAGATCATCATCGATGTTTCGCGACGACGCGGGACGTTCCGAGAGCGTCGTGTAGTACCCATCGTAACCGAGGCGCGGTAGGAGGGAGACGTCCGACGCGACGCGCGCGCTGTACTCGATGAAGCCTCGCGGGCGGAGCGCGTACTCGGTTTGGTTTGCACCTGCACCGAAGCCTGCCTGTGCGAATGCGCCAAGTGTACCGGTCACGCGCAGCCGTAAGGCCGTCAGGTCTTCGTAGAGTGAGACCGAGCCGCCGTACGTCGTAGGGCCGTTTCTCAACCGAATCAGTCCGCTCGCGAGCGTGAAGAGATTCAGTGATTCGATGCGTCGCCGAACCGTTAAACTCTCGAAAGCATACGCATCGAGCGCCGTGTCGGAGGTTGCGCCTTCGCGGATCGTTCCGGCGACGGCGCCGCTATGTGACTCGACCGTTCCCAAGCGGTCTTCGAGCCACGCGAGCGGAGGCGGACTGTGCTCGGCGAGACCGCGCCAAGGGCCACTGTCGAGCGTCATCAGCGCGGAGGTCGTGCTCACATCGCGCGCTGTGACGCGCTCGGGGTCGACGTCTTCCTCCGTGCTTTTGCCGAGTGTTTCGATGCGATTCGCGATGGCTACCGTGGCCGTACCGCCTCGCGCCGTGAGCGTTACCTCACCCTTCGCAGCGAGCGTCATCCGCGCGGGTTCGCCGCCCGGGGGAAGGGTAACGTCGTGGCCTTCGGTTGAGGCGACGACGCTCACTGTCTCGCCCGGCTCGGGTGTGGCATCGATGCGCAATACACTTAAAACGTCGGCTCGCACGCGTATCGGACGACCGGGCGGCAGCAAAAAGCGGTACTGGACGTGCGGTGTATCGAGCACCCATCCCACGCCGCTCACGAACGTCGTGCCCGTGGCTTGTGCGCTCGCGACCACGCGGACAAGGGCGACGAAGTCTCCGCGTGATGGCGCCACGCTAACGGTCAAGTCCGCGCCCGTACCCCGGCCACGTGTCCGGGGTAGGTCGACCCGGGCTCGGCCGTCGGGACCGACGCGCGACGTCACACGAGCTTCACCCAGCCGGACCTCGAGAGGACACACCTCGCTCGACTCTGCTCGCTTCCGTGCGATGCACATCACGTCGAGGTGTAACGATGCAGCGCCGAAGTCGGCGAGGAACGCCCGCGCCGGGCGGTCGGCCGAAACGCTGACGAAGTGCGCGCCGAACGGGTCGCCGGCGTAAAGGCGCGGGCGAAGGCGGCCCTCGGCATCGACGATCGGATTCGCGTTCTTTTCGTAGGGCCGAGCGACGCGCCCGCCACCACCCTCGACCGCTTTGAGGAGTTGCCACTTCGAGTTCGTGGTCGCGAGGGCTACAAGTGTCTCCGCGCGAGGATCGTTCAGAGCCGCGTTCGCGACGTTGACCGCAAGCGCTGCGACCGCTCGATCAAACGGCGCATTTTTCCCCCTCGTGCGAAGTGTCGTGTCGAGCGACGCGACCCGTGCGCGAGACCCGTCGCCGCTTGGGGAACAACGCGCGGCGCGTGCATCGAAGTCCGATTCGATGCCGTACGCGTTCGTGCCGAGCGCGAGCGGGGTCGGCGCGAGGGGAAGGAGGGCGCGGCGTACGAGAGCAACGGGGTCTTCGCCAGCGAGGTCGCCGTAAGCTTTTGCGAGTTCTGCATCCTCCAGGGCAGCCCTCGTTTCGCCGTAGGAGGCTAAGAGTAACCCGCGCTCGAGCGCCGCGGCGCGAATGGAAGCCGGCTTGACCGAAGCGAGGAGTTTGCGCGAAGCCGCCACCACCGCCTCGACGTTCGTCGGTTGCGCGTAAACGGTAGGTTTGACGTCGTCTTCACTCGAGGTCCCCCGCGCCACGGCGCGCACGGCAACCGCTGCCGTGCCCGTCGCGCGAGCACCTCGGAGTGTCCACGCAGGGAGCGGAATCGAAGCCGCGCGGCGCCAACGGGTGCCTTGCTCGTCGACGGCGATAAGGCCGTTCGTCGAGCGAATGTCGATGTCGAGGTGCTCCCTCCCATCGTCTGAAGTCAGCGTAAACGACGGCTTGAGGTCGCTGTCGCGCGTCCAAACCTCGACGCCGGGGGAGGTTGTTTTTTCGGGGAAGAAAAGCGCTTGCGTGGCAGCGAGATCGAGGGGCCTCGCGGCGTGCACTAAAGCGCCGCGACTCGAGCACGCGTCGTCCGAAAGGATATACACGTGCCCAGCGCCACGATCGACGCGGCGAATTCGCGCAGACTCGCCGCGAACGACGACGTGCCAGACGGTCCGTGGAGAGCCGGGTTGCGCCGAAAGCGTCTGCCCATCGACTTCGATCTGAATCGGTTCGGCGGATGTGCACGGGGCGACGACGAGAAGGCGAACCGCGCGCACGCGGCGCCACGGCACGCTGAACGCGGAGGTTGGTTGCGCGTCCAGCTCGTGTTCATCGGAGGCCTTGCGAACGTCGGTGCGAGACGCACATGCCGTATCCAGCGCCTGCTGCGTTCGAAACGCAAACCACGTGGGAGGCGTACCGTCGTCGATCGTCTGCCAGCTCGTTTCGCGCGCGGTTGTCCTCCACCACGCGTCCCGCAGGCTGGTATCGATCGCGTGGGAGGCGTCGTCCGCGAGGGCCGCGAGCACGGCGCCCTCTCCGCTCGACGCCTCGGACTCGAGACGTGCCGCTCGGTCGGCGGGGGCGCCGCCTACGAGTGCGGAGGAAACGCGCTGCGCGAGCGGCGTTGCCGCTTGGAAAACGCTGTCAAAGCGCGCGCCACCGTCCTGTCCGGTGAGTGCGAGGGCGAGTGCGCACGTTCCGACGAGGTCGGGTGATTCGCAGGCGAATGTCGCCTTGGCGCCGAGCCTCTCTTGGCTCTTCGCTCCCGAAAAAACGTCCTCGATACGTAGGTAAGCGGAGGTGGTTGTCGCCGTGACCCAGACCGGAGCTCCGATGGCTTCGATCGCGTAGGTGTGGCGTCCCGGGGGTACGTGAACGAAGACGCGGCGGAGAGTGGCAAGCGTTGGGTCAATCTCGGAATCGCTCGAGGCCGAGGTCGCCCGCGCCGCCGCCGTAAGCTCAGGGTCCGGCGCGAGCGCATGAACGGCGGCGCGTGACTCGTCGCGGACGCGGATTCCCTCTCGAACGCGTACAGCCGCGATGACATCCGCGCGACCGCGGACGACGCGCGATGAGACGGCGAACTCGGTGGGACCGTCGATCGAGACCGTGGCCGCGTGCTCGGGCACGAGTGACACAAACGTTCGACCCTGGATAGCGCGTGTCGGCACCGACGAGGCGAGCGGTACCTCGGCATTCCGGGCATACGGGTAAGACCGCACACCTTGGAGCGACCGAAGGGCACGCAGCGCCACGAGGCCGCGCACGGCCGTACTCGCGGCGTCGGCGCGTGCGAGGTCGCGGGCTCGGGTTCGAACGTCGCGAAGGACAGCGTCGACTTGGGCGATGATCTCGACGTCGACGCGCGACGCCGCCGCGAGGGCAGGAAAAGGCGTTCCGAGCGGTGAGCGGCCCCAGGCGAGGGCCTCGGTTTCGAGGTCGAACCAGGAGATTTCGGGCTCTCGTGGCACGCCCGCGTGAACGACGACTCCGTGAGGAAGGCGTAGCGCGCTTGTGCCCACATCCGGTCGGAGAAGGATGACGCCGTCCTTTGGTGTCATCGTCGACGCCACTTCGGCCTCGCCTTGAAAGCTTCGGAAGAGGCTTACGACGCGAAGCGGGCTCTTGCTCTCGACGCGCAGGACGTCTCCCGCAGCCACGCTGTATTCGTCTGTCGCGGCGACGCTCTCGGGCATGGGCGCGCTCTGGGTAGATTGTGCGCGCGTCCAAGAGAGTTCGCTCGAGACGCGTAGGCGGGGAGTCGCACACGCCGTCGCCGTTAGGCCGAGGCCTAGCCCCACGGCAAACACGCACCCACGGATCATGGCTCGCCGAGCGTCGTTCCCAAGGCACTCATCCACCTTCCGCGGAGCGCGGGATCGCGAAGAAGCAAGCGACGCAGTCCATCCTCCATTTCGATGTGAAGGAACTGGCCAGACGCTCTGCGCACGATCGCGCCCTGTACGTTCGTGGTGGCCCCGAGCTCGCTCGTGTCATCCGGGTATTTTAGAATCCGCGGTCCCACGACGGCCTCGAGGGCGCTTGCGACGCGCGCCACAGCCGGTGCCCCACGCTTTTTCTCGCCGGTTGAAACCACGGCGCGCGCACCGAGTTTGCGGTCCGCGAAACCATGAAGTTGAACGACGGAAAGTCGAGGAACGACCTCGACAGCGGCCTCAGTCGCGGATTGAAACATCGACGCTGCGGCATGGGCCATGTCGGAGGGGTGATTTCCGTCGGTTCCCTTCGGCGCTCCCTTGTAGCGGTGCACGGTGTTGATGAAGAGGGCGCGCGCGTTCGTGCGCTGAAAAAGCTCGCAGGCGAGGGGAAACGTTCCCTCGTCGTAAAACGTGTGCGGCGCTTGGACAACAAGCGACGATGTGCTTTTTTTACGCACGACGTAGGCGCCAGCACCACGCCGCTTGCCGGCGAGCTCTCGGAGCAAGACCGCGTCGCTCCAGCCTTCGAGAGCAACGACTTCGAAGCCGAACGCTGCCACGTTGCCCGCAGGTTCGCCGCGCAGCAACTTGGCTGCAGCCGTACGGATGGCTTTTAGCTCGTCTTCCGTCGGGGGGACGTACGCCCCCTGGACGGTACCGCCTCGCCTCGTTTCGGCAAGCGCGGCCGGGCATTCTCCCATGATCTCGAGCGAAGGGGAGTCGCTGGCTATCATCGATGACGGGCTGTCCGGTAGGCCCGAGTCGGTAGGTGATTTCATCGAGGGAGAAGGCGTGGAGGCCGCCGGGGGCTCAAGAGCCGCGCGGGGCTTCGGGTTACACCGGCACGCGGCAACCGCGAGGGCTAAATCGAGAAGCAACGTGAAGGAAAAGAGACGACGTAAGTACCTCAACGCTCCCGCACGAGGCTAACTGAATGGATTCGGTTCGTCCGACACAAAAGCACTCGTCGTTTGCGGCTTTCTTATTCCTCGAACGCGCCCGCCAACCATCGTGGCCCGGCGGCTCGCGTCGACACCCAGGGAAGTGCGACAAGCGTCTGTGCCTCACGGGCGCTTGTCGGTTTGCGAAGCATAGGCGTGAGCCGAAGGCGTAGCTTTTCACCCGCGGCAATATCGTCCCCGATGACGAACGTAGCGCGCGTCTCCCGCGGCCCTACCTCCATCGTTCGCGGCCGCGTCCACCGATGGAAGAGCGCTGGCTTGCGGCTCGATGGGGCGTCGCTTTCCACGCGAACGAGCACCGTCAATGGCTCTTCGAAGGCCGCTAGAATAGGAATAAAAAGGGGGCGTCGAGAGTCCCTTTCGAGGTCGAAGGGTTTCGTGATGCCGTCGTAGCGCCGGCCTGCACGTTCGACGTGAGCGACCTCGGTGTGTTTCGCGTGTGCGAGGGCAACCGTGAACGGCGGCGGAGGCGCGGGGGCCGGTGCGAACCATCGTGCGGTGCGCACGACTTTGTGTCCGCTCGGCTCGAACACGTGAGCGTTCGACGGCCGGCGCGCGATGAACGCGCTCGGTGCGTCTTCAGTTTCGGAAACAACGGTTGGCGGCGGCGCGTCGAGAGGCCGTGTCGGCATCGGCAGGGGCGCGAGCGTCTCGTCGAGCTCGGCGAGGGATATGTCGGTCGGTCCGTCGTCTGTCGGTGTAACGCTCGCGACGGACCCGCGTGAGAGCGCGAGGAAGAAGGCGACGCTGTCGCTCGGGGCCTCGGGCGCGTCGAAGTCTTGGTAGCGGTCGACGCGGGAACGCTCCCGGACGGCATGAAAGGCTTGTTTGTGAGGCGCATCGAGTCCTCCGCCCGTGAGCGTCACGACCACGTCGATCGACGCGCTGCGTGTCTCCTGCCGTGCCAAGGGCTTGCGAAGAGAGACACGCACCACGCGATCGAGGTCGGGAGACTCGACCACGACGGGCGTACTTCGCGTCGATCGCCACACGTCTGTCCACCCGGACCACTCGATCTCACGCGCGTTCGAAGCCCGAACCTCTACGACGACGTCTTGCGCGGCGCTCAGTTCAACGGCACGGACGTCGTTGAACGGTCCTGCCTCGAGCTGCCCTACCGAAGATGTGGTCTGCACTGAACCCGTCGAATCACGAAACGTAGCATTCATGGTCGTTGACTCCCCTGAGAAGAATCGTGCGCGCGCGCCTGGGTGTAGGATTAGGGCGATGCGTTCATCTCCTCGGAGTGCGACGCGCCCGAGCATCTCCTCCTTTTCCGGTGAGGGTTCGCGCGCTTGGGGCGGTGATACCGCTATCGTGGCGGTGCGAAGCTCCGTGGAATTTCCACGAAGCGTTCCTATCCGCTTCCACCTCACGCTCAAGATGGCGCCGCGCTCGGCCGCCGTCAGCTCGTCCCATCCGAGCTCCCACGCCCACCGCGCAAGCGCGTCCTTCTTCGCCCGATCGAGCGCGGTGTTGCGTATCAATGCCTCGGCCCTACCGAGTTGTTCGCGGCGGTATGCGCGTACAAGCAGCCCCTCGGCGCTGGCCACGCTTGCGAGCCTCACGACCAGCTCGCCCACGCCGACGTCGTGAACGTCCACCTCGATGGGGATCGGATCGCCCACGCCGAGGCCTGCATGCGGTGGCGTTACGCGTGACCTGAGCCCAGGAAGGTCGGCGCGGATTTCCTCCGTTCGCGAAGAGAGAGCGCCATGCATCGTGACGACGAGCGTCGCGGCGTGAGGTGTGAGAGGCATGTCTGCGGGACCGTAGGCGTGCAGGACGAAGCGAAGTACGTCGGTTCGAGCGTCGATCGGGACACGCAATTCGGAGCCTACGGGGACTTCGAAGACCCCCGCGCGCGCGGCATTTTCGCCTTCGGCCGCAAGCATCGGCTCGATGACTTCGAGCTCCCGCACCGCCACGAACGCAGCGGCCGCAAGGAGCGCAATACCGAGGGCCGCGACCGCAAAAAGTCGGGCCGCAAAGTGTCGAACCTGAGGCTCGAGGACGAGCTCCGCGGTCCCCGTGACGGTCATGCCGCGCCGCTTCGTAGTTCGGGGGGCGGGAGGCTTCATCGCGTGGAGGCCTCGCAAACGCCTGACGGAATCGGAGATTGTATGCATTCCGCAAGACTCGAGCGTCGCTCGGTATGCCACGAGCCGGTGTCAGAAAGTGGGCTTACGATCACGCGGTTAGCCTGTCGCGTCCGAGCGACAGCGACGACGAAACTCCCCTCCTTTGCACGAACGATCGCCGCCCGGAAGTCCGTGCTGGCGAGTTCTATTTCCATCGCGCGAGCGGCCGTTACGCTTCCGTCGCTCGAGGCCCTTCGGACGATTTCGCTAATGTCACTTCTCGCCGGTGGGCGTGAGTTCGCGAGCCCCGAGGCGAGAGCGAAGGCCGCGTCCCGGAGCGTGCCATCGCGAACGGGCAGGGCGGTGAGATGCTCGTGTGCGTGCCGGGTTGCGGCGAGGGACGCGTTTGTGAGGCTTGCGGTGCCCGCCGAAATCGCGACAAGCGCGGTAGGGCGGAGGAGCGTGCGCGTGGCGAGATCTCGCATCGCCAAGTCGGGTGGTGTGAAGGTTGAGGCGACACCCAGTTCGGAGAGTACGCGTTGGGCACGGGCGAGAGCGCCGCCGCTATCCATCCAAGACGCTAGGGAAACGACTTGACTCGCGGGGTCTTCGCGAACGACGAACACCGTGGGCGTTTGGTCGTCTGTCGCAGCGCTGTGGGCCGCGCGTACGGCGCCGCCATGCATCGCGCCATCGAACACCTCACCCAGCACGAGGGCATCGGCGTCGAGCGCGATGGCGACTCGAACGCTTAAGTCGCGGATGCCTTCGTGGCTGCCAAAGGGCGCCTCGACGAAACTCGTACGAACGCCCGACGTCCGAGCGATGACCGCGATAGGCAGCCCTTTGGCTGTCGGAAGCAGCGCTATCGCCTCACCGCCTCCCGCCCAGCGCGTGGGCGTCGTCCACCGATAGCCGAGCATCTCGGCGGCGAATGGCGCGAGTGCGCGCGCGCTTTCGTTGGCGCCGGGGGCGAGAAGGGGGTTCAACAGAAGTCGGCGAAGGGCCATGAGATGCTCGAGGTCCCCCGGATGCGTCGCCGCCCGAATTGGGGCGAGAGCTGCCGAGATGTCCGTGGCGTTGTCGAGTGCGACGGGCGCGCGCGTCGGCGCGAGGCGGTTGGCGAACTCGCGCGCGTCGATGATAAGGAGGGCTTCGAAACCTGCGAGTGCGAGAAGCTTGCCGTTGACCGACTTCGCTAGAGCCTCTACCCGCGCGTCGATGCCGGTGCCTTGGCGGGCCTTGATCTTCGCGATGCGCGGGTCGCCCGCGTCGCGGACGATGACCAACTGTCCTCCACCCGCAAGCCATCGCGCCGCCGCGTGGGCCGTCGACTCAAAGAGCGCCCAGGTGTCCTTGGTCTCTTCGATGCCCGCGATGACGACCGCGTCGATCTCGCGCGTGTGAAGGAGCTCGCCGGCGAGCGCGGCGCACGTCGGGCACCCCAGCGGCGTCGGAACGAGCGCGACGATCGCGTGCGGTGGAAGGGGCGCACGAAAGGCATACGCTGGGGTTCCCCGGCGCGCGACGAGCGTGTCAAAGCGCTCGCGTACGACGTAAACACCGTCGTCGATCGCGGTCTTCTCGACCGCGGCAACGTTGGGCGCTCCTGTTGGCAAAAAGTGAGCCTCGGCTTCGAGTCTTTCCCGAATGAGTCCGAGATCGCCTGTCACATTCGTACTGGGTTCAGGGAGGTCGTCGATCGCGAGCTGGCTGAGCCAAAGCGCGGCGCCCGCGGGGGAGGCCGGCGGCCGCGGCATCTTCCGCGTTTGCGTCGGCTGCGGGGAAGTGACTGCTACGCGATCGAGGAGGTGGCCTGCAAACCCGATCAGTGAGCCGACGACGAATCCAAGCAAGCTTACCTTCAGCGTCGGGAGCAAGACCAACGCCGCGCTCGACTTTTGCGAGATTTTTACGGCGAGGAGTGTAGGGAGAAGATACCCAAAGCCCATGAAAACTAGGGCGTTGCCACCCGGGAATCGGTGGCCCATGAAGAAAGCTGCCGCGAATCGAAGGGCGTAATCGACAGTGAAGAATAAAACCGTCTTGCGCGGTCCCTCAATGTTCATTCGCTTGAGGGGCGTCGCAACCTTGAGGGCAGCTACCGCCGCGCAGAGGATGAGCGTCTCCGCGAACGTCGCACCAAACTTGATAGGCTCCACGACGGCGAGGCCGAGGAGCGCGGGAACGAGGATTCCATTGAAGTCCCAGCCGTAGCGTACGTTCGCCGCGGCGGCGATCATCGCGCCCGTGAGCAGGAGCATGTACGATTTCGGCGAAGAGAGAAACCCGCCTGCGAGATTCTCTGTGCCCAACTCGAAGCCCGCGAGCGAGAGGTTCGTATGCGGAATGAGAACCCAACGCAAGGCGAGGTAAACGATGAGCGTGGGAATCCCGTGTTGCACGACGCCGCGGACGAAGCCTGTTTTCCAGCAGGCGTTCGCGGCGAGCGGTACGACGACGAGTCCGACCGAGTAGGCCCAGGTCGCGTGCGGGACCGCGTGCGGGAGCAGCCAACCCTCGACGGCTAGGCGCACGAGAATACTGACCAAAACGACAAGAAAAAACCTCTCGCGTCCAAAGACGCGGCTGGTCACGCCGAGGCGCGGGAGGTACTCACCGAGAGCGCGGGCGACCCCATACGTGATTACGGCCTCAAACAGATCGATCGTTGCGGCGACGGGCTCGAGTAGGAAAATGGCTCCCAGATATCCGGGCACGACGAGCCCCGCGAATACCCATCCGAGCGTCTCCGTGAGCGCCCACGAGACGAGGAGGCCGATGAGGACTGGTGTGGTAACGGAGTGGTCAAATCCGGAGCGCGGAAAGATCGGTAACATCGGGGTCGATTCGGCAGTCTACGAGGCCTCGTCCCGCAACACGCGCAAGATTAGATCGCACGAACGGAGTCGAGCAGCTTTGCTACGGCGTTCCAGTCGAACGTATGGAGGGAGTCGACCTCCGTCCTCAAGCTCCACGACGAGCCAACGCTCGCGAGTGCGTCGGCACGAGTCTTCCCCCACTCGGACACCACCACGGCTTCGTCCGAACGACTCGCACGAGCTTCGACCCGCCACTCGTTGGGCTGTTGCGGATTCTCGCGAACGAAGATGCTCACCGTAAGGCGGTGGCCATCCGACGTCATGTCGTAGACCATACCGCTTCGGCTGCGCCCTTGATGTGTAATCTTGAGAGCGCCGCGGACTTTTTCTATTTTTTCTTTCAGAACAGCAAGACCGTTACACGGGTTCAGCGAGCCGGCAATCGACGAGCCACGAATTCAACCGGCTTTGGGACAGGCGGCGACTACGCCACCACCCACACAAATTCCGCCGAAGGTCGCGCGAAGTGGTAGCCCTGCAGGAGATCGCAGCCGAGCTCTGTGAGCTTGGCTAACTCGTGAATAGTCTCAACGCCCTCAGCGACAAGATTCATTCCCGTGTCGCGGCACGTTTCCACCATGGACGAGACGAGCCGCTGGCGAAGGGGCGACGCGGCCAGATCACGCGTGAGGCTCATATCGAGTTTCACGAAGTCTGGCTCGAGCGTCGCGATGCTGCTCAGCCCAGCATACCCTGCACCGAGGTCGTCGATAGCGAGGCGAAACCCGAGCGAGCGAAGCCGCCTTAGTCGCGCTGGCAAATCTCCTACTTCGCTTATGGCGCCGCGCTCTGTAATCTCGAGAACGACATTTTCGGCGTAGGCCGCGAGGCGGCTCGAAGATGAAAAGAGCTCGGCGTCAAAAAGGTCTTGTGCGTGTACGTTGACAAAGAGCGCCGTGCCGTGCGGAATCTTTCCGGCGGCATTGCCGCAGAGATCGCGAATGGCGCGGCCCAAGTCAGGAAGCCGCCCCGAGCTTTCGGCGTACGAAAGCATCGCGAGCGGATTTTCAAACCCCGGTTCGCGGGTTCGCATCAGGGCTTCGTACGCCACGGGACAGTGAGCCGCGAGCGATACGATAGGCTGAAAAGCCATCCAGAGTGTTTCGAGCGCGCGCTCGAAGCTGTTTGCCTTTTCAGGGTCTGGAGGCTCGACCACGACCTGCCGCTTGACGGCATGGGCGCGAGCAATGGCTCGAAGTAGCGCGTCTTTGTCGACAGGTTTGGTCAAGTAGTTGACAGCGCCGAGCTCGACGGCGTCGGTGGCTGTCGCGATGGAGGGATCACCTGTAATGAGAATCACGGGTGTGGAGCAGCCGTAGCTCCGGAGTAAACTAAGGAGTTCGGTGCCGGTCATTCCTGGCATATGAACATCGGATACGACCATGTCGTAGCCGCCTGCCATGGCCTCTCTTGCCGCCTCCTGGGCGTCGGTCGATTTCTCGACGGTATATCCGCCCATGACAAGAATTCGTTCGACGGTTCGCGCGACGAGCTCGTCGTCGTCCACCAAAAGGACGTCGGCGCGCTTGGCGCGGGGTCTACTCTGGCTCGGCGGCAGCGTAAGGGTGTCCATCAGTTGATCAGTGGAACTCTTTAGTGACCTAGCGTCCACTCACTTTCGCGAAATCAGGAGTTGCGGAAGTAGCGACACGCCCGTGCATGTGGTGAAGCCTCAAACAGTCGGCCTTTCGAGCGCTCTGAGATGGCGAGTCCGTGTCGGCCTTGGTAAGACGCCCGGCATGCGAGCCATAGTGATAACGAAGCCAGGCGGTCCCGACGTCCTTCAACTCCGTGACGTCGCTCGCCCAGAACCGTCGCCGGGACAGGTGCGCGTGCGAATTCGAGCGAGTGCCGTAAACCGAGCCGACCTTCTCCAGCGGGCGGGGAACTATCCCGTACCGGCGGATGCCCCTCAAGACATTCCCGGACTCGAAATCGCGGGCGAAATAGAGGCTTTGGGAGCCGGCGTCACGGAGTGGGCTCTAGGCGACCGCGTGTTCGGGCTCGTGGGCGGCGGCGCTTATGCAGAGGCGGTCGCGGTGCATGCGCGTACGCTCGCGCGCATGCCGGCGAACCTTGACTTCGTTCAAGCTGCGGCGGTTCCGGAGGCGTTCGTCACCGCCTACGACGCGATGGTGACGCAGGGAGGCCTTGCCGCAGGCGACGTCGTCCTTGTCCATGCCGTGGGGAGCGGCGTGGGTACGGCTGCCGTGCAGATTGCACGCGCTATCGGCGCGCGATCGATCGGTACGGCGCGGACCCAAGCCAAACTCGGGCGCGCGAAGGAACTCGGGATCATGGCGGGGGTGGTGCCCGGAGGCCAAGCCCACCACGGACCGCCGCTCTTTGCAGACGAGGTCAAGGCGTTGACAGGAGGTAGGGGAGCCGATGTCGTACTCGACCTCGTGGGAGGTCCTTACGTCCCCGAGAGTCTCGCGGCGCTGGCGGTGAAGGGGCGTCTGATTCTTGTAGGCCTCCTCGCGGGCGCTCGCGCGGAGGTAGACCTCGGGCTGCTGCTACGCCGTCGGTTGCGTGTCTTTGGGACCGTGATGCGTTCGCGCCCGCTCGAAGAGAAAATAAGTGCAGCATGCATGCTCGACCATGTGCTCTCGCCGCTCTTTGCGTCGGGCTCGCTAGCGCCTACGATCGATCGCGTCATGCCGCTCGAGCAGGCTGCGGAAGCGCACGCTTACGTGGCCAGCAACGAGGGGTTCGGCAAAGTCGTGTTGACGCTTTGAGCGCGAGTTAGTGATTGCGCGCGTGCTCGAGGCAGAGTTGCCTCGGCACCCCTCCGCACACCTCGCAGCTGCAAACCCGAATATCTGCGCCGTCTTCCTGTTTCTTGCCGCAGATAGCACACGCACGCGCGTCGGCTGAACGTGCCTCGGCTCGCGCATCGCGGGGCCGCTGCTCGGCCCGCCGCGCCGCTTGACGTACGAGTACGCGCCGGCCTTTGAGCCGCTCGACCATGTGCCCCGCAAAGAAGAGCAGGTAATTGGCAAACACTGTGGCTATCGCGACGCGGTGACTCATTCCGCCGATCGCAAATTGGTAAGCGACGTACGCGGCGCTGAGCAGGCCCAGCCACTTTACCTTCACGGGGAGGACGAAAAAAAGGCGAATTTCGTAGTCCGGAAACAGTGTCGCGAACGCGAAAAACAGAGACATATTAAGAAACTCGTTGGTTTGGGCGGCTCCCGTAAGAAACGCGGCGGCCGTAATCCCTAAGGCGCCGAGCAGGTAATAAATATTGAATTTCAGCGCGCCCCACGCCTGCTCGAGGCTCGAGCCGACCATCCACGTGAAGTAGAGGGAAAGCAGCACCCAAAGGAGTGAAGAGCGCGGCGGAAGGAACAAGAACGTAACGAGCCGCCACGGCTGAGAGGGCACGAGGCTCGGGACGAGCACGAGGTGCTGCATGAACTCCGGCCGCGCCATGCAGAGGACGTAAGTGATGCCCATCCCGCCCACGATGAACGTCGCGAGACGCTCGATAGCGAGGCGAGCGATAAACGTACGTTCGAGGCGTCCGAGGAATCGATCCATGAGGCGCGCATCCTAGCACTGCTTCTCGGTCGACGCGGGGGCCTGCGAGCGCGCTAGTTATTCGGTGCGCCGCACTTCAGCCATGTCTCGACCTTGGTCACGACGTCGGGGGCGAGCTGACCGGTCGTCGGCATGTGGATTCCGCATGCCCCGGGCGCGCCCGTCGCGTAGAGGTTACAGCCCATCATGGACTGCTTGTCATCGGTCGAGCATGGATTCACGTAGATTTTCCCGTTGGTGATCGTGAACGCCTGAAATTCTTGCCACATCGCGGGGCCGTCGCTCGGCTCGATGCGCGGCTCGTTGCGGGGGGTGGCGCCACCGTGGCAGCTCGGGCTCGAACAACCGGCCGTCCCGAACGCTCCGAGTACGTCTTTTGAGAAGCTGACCGCGCATGCGCCACCGTCGACGAGAGAGCCTCCCGCGGTGACGCACTTCGGCTTTGAACCCACGGCCGTTCCGCCTGTCTGCGCGCCCGCTTCGTCGACGTTGTCGCTCGTGGCTCCGGGCGGCCGCTGTCCCGCGAGGGCGTTCGGACCGCCGTAGCTCGGATCACCCTTGCCTAGTTGGTAGTCGCTCGTGCACGCGCTCGCGACGAGTGCGGAGGAGGCAATGCTGGCGACGCCGATCGCGGCAAGCCTATAAGAACGGAAGCGCATGTTTCTATTCTGACGTCCGCGTGCCCCCGTGGCCAGCGCATTGGCGTTTGGCCGTGCTCGCCTCGTCGCCGAAGCAGACGATTTAACCTACGTGCGACGTCGCGAACACTCGCTATGCTTTGGCGATGCGTCGCGACAACTCTTCACGTTGGTGTGTGCTGATCGTTGCGTGTGTGGCATTCACTGCGAGCTGCGTGAAGGTCGCACCTTACGAACGTGGAATGCTCGCCCATCCGACCATGTCGGCGGAGGAAATATCGATAGGCCTCGATGGCCACGTCCGTGCTGTTTCGGAAGGCGCCGCAGGCGGTCTCGGTGGCGGCGGTGGCGGGTGTGGTTGCAACTAGCAAACGGTATGCGTACTCCGCATGTGTCGTCGCTCTCGTGGTGAAACTATTGGTGCAGCCGCTGGCCGAGTTCCGTTAGCGTCACTACGTGAACCGGCGCCCGCTCATGCGCTCACGCCTCCCGCTGGCTCGCTTCGTTCGTTGGGCTCGTGGAGCCCGGGTCGCGTCGCTGTTGGCTCTCGGAGCCTTCAGCTTTGCGCTCGTTGCGACGTGGCCTCGTCCCGCGTTCGCAGCTGGCTCCCAAGCCCTGACCGCGGACGACGTTGCGCTTCGCGAGGCGATCCAGCAGGTGATGAACGAGGACTATCCCGCCAATCTCGCCGCCGCCAAAAAGCGCCTGCAAGAGCACTTGGGGAGCTGCTTGAAGAAGGGGTGCGCAGGCGCGGTCAAAGCCGACGCCTACTTGGCCCTCGGGATGGTCTCTTCGCAGCTCGGTCAAGTCGACGACGCGAAGCAAAACTTTAAGAGTGCGTTTGGCGCAGATCCGGCCGCGAAGCTCCCTTCAAGCGGAGTCACTCCGTTGATAAAAACACAGTTTGACGACGCGAGCGCTGGTCCCGGAGTGGTTCCGCCCGCTGCCGCCGAGGACGAAGCCGCTGCGCAGGGTGGGGGGATAGCGGGCGCCATCAAGTTGATGACCGAGGCGCTGAAGGCCGACCAGGAGGGACGCCTCGACGAGTGCATCGAAAAGGACAAGGCCGCTCTTCGTATCGAAGAGCAGCCACGGACGCGCATGCATCTCGCCTCCTGCGAGAGTCGCAACGGGAAGCTCGTCGATGCGTTGCGCGACGCCCAAAAAGCACTCGAACTTGGGATTGCTAAGCGGGATGCTGCGGTGATGAAGGTCGCGCGTACGCGCGTGAAGGAGCTCATCGAGCGGATTCCGCACGTGACCTTTGTCCCACCACCGGGCGTTCAGGATCTCGCCGTCAGGTTCGACGAAAGACCCGTGCCGACCGAGGCGCTCACGAAGAAGTTCTCTGTTGACCCCGGCAAGCATCGCGTCGTCGCCGAGGGGTCCGTCAATGGCTTTCCCGCCACGTTCGACGAAGAGTACGACATTCACGAAAAGGAATTCGTCACAGTTCGTATTACGCTGAAGCCGCCTGCGAACGACTACATTACCCCGGGGCAAATAAAGTGCATGCTCTCGGCAAAGAACCAGGAGGATGTTCAAAAGTGCCTTCCTCAGAACCGTAAGAATGTGGTCATTCGCGCAGCGATTGACCTTTCCGCTTACTCGGATACGAACTCGGTCGCGGTCTACACGCCGGGGATTAACGTGGCCGTCGTGTCGCCGACCGCGGGCTGGAACTTCGGCGGTAGCTTTATCATCGACGCCGTGAGCGCAGCTTCGCCAGACATTGTGTCGACGGCCTCACCTCCGTTTGCCGAGTATCGCTACGGAGCTTCTGTCACCGGCGGATTCAAACCAGGCCTTTACGGAGCCCAAGTCTCGGCGAGCACGTCGACCGCTCCCGACTACGTTTCCTACACAGGAGGTATTCGGCTTACCGCAGACCTTAAAGAAAAGCTCATCACTCCGACGCTGGGCTATAGCTACAGCTCAGACAGCGTAGGTCGCGGCCCGAAAAATTATCAGAACGACTTCAATCCACTCAAGGGGAGACTCAGCTCTCATGAGATCGAAGCTGGCATTACGTTCATCACCTCTCCAACCTCCGTCTTGCTGATTGGCGGAACGATGGCCTTCGAGCGAGGAGATCAGTCTCAGCCCTATCGTTATGTCGCGATGTTCGACCCACAGAAAGTCGCGCCATTCGTGCCCAATGGCGCGACGGTGGACCTCGTCAATCGTACGCGGCTTCCGATTCGCCCCCTTGAACAGGTCCCCACAGAGCGCGATAGGTTTGCGGTTGGAGCACGTTTCAACAAGCGCCTAGGTAGCGCGACGCTGCGGCTTGAACAGCGCTTTTACAGGGATACTTGGTCTGTGACCGCGTCCTCGACTGACATGCGCTACATGCTCGATCTGTCGCGGCACTTGCGGGTTTGGCCACACCTGCGATTGCACGGCCAGACCGGCGCTAACTTCTTCCAGCTCGCGTACGGCGCGACCCTTGATTCCAACGGTGGAGTCACTCTGCCTCTCTATCGCACTGGCGACAGGGAGCTTGCGCCCCTACTGACCGGTACGGGCGGCGGTGGCTTGCGCATCGGGCTTGGTGCGCCTGAAGGAGACGTAAAGTACGGCATTACCGTCGTCGGCGATGTAATGTACACGCGTTACCTGAAGGCGCTCTACGTTTCGGCTCGCACCGCTGTCTACGGCTCGGTGGGATTTGACCTGGAGTTCTGAAATGCAGAAGCGAAGTTCAACCGCAGGTGCGCCGCTGAGCAAGGCGCGTGCGCTCTCATTGCCAGGTGCGCGCCGACTTTGCGCAGTCCTCTGCGGTCTGCCCTTCTTAGCAACCCTCGCGGTGTCATGCTCGCTTGACCCGGTGCACCGCGCGGGAGTCAAGAATCTAGGGACGGAGCAGTCGAACCTCTACCCACCCGAATCTGAGTACCACCGACCCGGCGAGCCGTGTGCTCTTTGCCATTCCGCCGCCGGTCCGGCGAACTCCGATTACGTGCTTGCTGGGACTGTATTTTGGGGCCCCGACAAGTACGAGCGTCGCGTTGACCAAGCGTACGTTCGTATTGTCGGACCAGAGAAAACGAAGAAGTGTTTTGTGACGAATTGCAACGGCAATTTTTATGTAACAAGCGAGGAGTACAAGAACATCAAGTTTCCGCTCCTTGTCTCCGTCGAGCGAGTCAACAAGCCTGGTGGCAAAGGGGCAGACGACGAAAAATCGATCAAGGTGAGGCGGATGTCGAGCCATATCGGCCGCGATGCCTCATGCGCAACGTGTCATATCTTGGGCCTTCGTGACTTCGGCTCGCCGGGGCAAATTCGTATGTTCGATACCGAGGGAGAAGTCGATGCGGCAAAGGTTCCGCTTGCTTCGAGTTGCCCGAATGACCTCCCGCGAGAGACGCTTTGTCCGGAGGATCGCTTATGAAAGCGTTGCGCGTCGCGTTTTTCGCCTCGATTGTCGGCTCCTTCGTGGCTTTCGCTGCCGCGCTATCGTGTGCGTCGTCGCCTGACGAAAATCGCCTGACACAAGCTATTGTGCCCGATTACGATACCTACGTCGCCACGGTCGATACGTACCTCACGCGGCGGTGTGGGTCGCTCGACTGCCACGGTCAGGCTGGGCGCGCTTACCGTATCTACAGTCGCGAAGGCTTTCGGCTGTATACGATTCAAGACGGGGCGCTCGTCTCCGGGCAGCAGCCGACGGCCCCCGAGGAGCAGCGTGCGAACTTCCAGGCGCTCGTAGCGCTCGAGCCAGAGGAGATGACGCGCCTCATGGCGCGACAGGGAGAAAACCCCAACTTGCTTTTGTTTCTTCGGAAATCGCTGAAGCTTGAGCGCCACAAGGGCGGCCCGGCGATGGCGGAAGACGACCCCGGCTATCGCTGCGTCGTCGCGTGGTTGAGCATCCCCGTCGTGAAGGGGGATGGCACTCCGATTCCGCCGAAAGATCGCGCGAAGCTTAGCGCGTCGGCCCAACGTAACTGTACGGAGGCGGCTAGTTTTCCGTAGCCGCGCCGAGCTGCACGGCGGCCAACGTGCTTATCACCCCGGTTGGAACCGACTCGTTTTCCTAAGGCGCTCCAAGTCCTAACTGTGAGCCTCAGCCTGTATTGTTAGGCACCGTGATACCCAGCAAAGAACCGCCCGGGTAAAACTGCTGCACGCGGGTTAGATCCCCCTTCGCTACGGCGAAAAGTACCGCTGCTGCCGCCGCGGAACCGAGGGGACCACCCATGTAAGCGCCGCCCGTGTTCCCCGTCGCGGGGTCCCAACCGACGGCTCCTGCCGTCCGGTCCATATCCCCGAACCATCCTGTCCGCGTGTAGCCTGCACCCATGACGTAAAGTACGTTGGAGTTGCTCGGGGTTCCGTCCCCCCAGTCGCTCTCTCCTTTTCCATTAACGCGACTAAACGGCGATTTGAACGTGTCGCCACTGCAAGAGAGCACAATCGTTTCGGCTAGTGTCTTCGCCGAGCAAGACGGATCGGGCAAGGATTGCGCAAGATTGTGGATTCCGTTGAACATTTTGCCGGTAGCCTCGGCCATTGCTGCGGCATCGGCATTGCCCTTCGCGAACAGATTGTGGGGGTCGTTGTTGAATCCAGGCATGACGAGCATCGACGTGAGGCCGAGGGAGAACGCCTTAATGCTACTAATTAGCGCGATAGACATTTCACGAATTGGGTTTGACGTGCTCGCTGTCAGACCAAAGAGCAGTTGGTCGGACGCCGTTGGAGTGAGACGAGCCGCGAGGTTTCTCGCTAAAAGGCCCATCGACACCTTGCCTATGCCGAGTTGCTTTGTATTCGTCGTGCGACCTGCGGACGCATTTAGGCCGATAAAGGCTTTATAGTATGCGTCGGCCAACGAGGCGTTGTCCGGCTGACCGAGCAGTGCTCTCGAGGCTTCGCTGTTGAAGAGCTCGACGATTTCACTCGCTGAGCCTACGCTCGCCGTGTCAGGCATGCCCGGCGCAGTACCGATCGTAAGTCCCCCTACGGTGAGAACGGGGAGTAACGTCGGATTCGCTTGTTGAATTGCCGCGGCGGAGGCCAACATCCCGTTGTTGCCGCCAAGCCTAATGGCCGATACGGGCATTTTCGTGTGCGCTTCGTTTGTGCCGCTCAAAAAGGCCGACATCTTCCACTTGCAAGCTGGCTGTTGGAAGGGCGAGTGGGGCGCGTGCACCCAAAGTTTGTCAAATCCAATCGAAGGAATGCCTTGCCCCATCGCATAGTGCGTCGCTTGGCCATCCACTGACCCAATGACTTTTGTGAATGGAAAAACTTGAGTGAAATTAGCTAAGCCGCCTTCGCCGGCGACGATAGAAATCAGACGATTTGTCGAAGCGCATGCGGCGGTGTCTGCTAGGGCGACTCCGCCCGTTTCACCGATGACGTTTAGAAACCGTGAGCGCTCGACGCCGAGGCTCGCGGCAACGGTCGCACTCCAGCGCAGGAATTGGCGTCGACCTGGCCCTCGAAGGTCTTTCAATCGAGAATCTATCATGACGAAGGAGCTCCTTATTGGCAGGTATGTGCGGCGGAGAGAAGGGCAGCAACAGCAATCTTGGCGCCGTCCGTTGGGTTTTTGGCAATAGCGTCATTGGCGATAGCTTCGTGCTCAGCCGTCGCGGGTTTGCCCATGAGGCAAGTGAGGCCATCATGCGTAAACTTGCCGTCAACGCCGATGACTTTCACGCCGGGACACGCTGGCGCGTTCCAGTTTGCCGTGACCGCGTCGTACGAGGCCATCGTGAGGATGTCGAACATTTTCGAAGTTGCAGAAGTCGTCGCGAAGGGCGCCTCGGGGGCACGACCCTTGTAATTTGCACCGCCGAAAACGGCCGCTGTCCCGCCTTGGTCGAAGATGCTTCGGCCGCTCGGCGCCCCTGCAGGTCTAGCTCCGCTGCCGGTTAGGCCTCGTGACGTGAGTAGGGCTCCTAGAGACCTTACGGAGAGCTTGCCGCACGAGTGGAGTCGCGATGCAACTTCGGGTGACCCTAGCAAGCGCACCTGTCCGGGGTCGGCTAACTCCGTCGTTGTTCCAGGCGCACCGGGGTCATTCGAGTGATTGAACGTGGCATTTTCACCGCCTGCCGTGCCGTTTGGATCAAAGCCGCTTTGTGAGGTGCGTCCGTCAGAGAGTGAATCCGCGGTTCCTCCACTACATGCTCCCAAGGCGAGTGCCGTCAAGCTGATGAGGGTGAGAGTAATGCGGCTCATGTTCTTTTTGGCTCCCATGCCCTGATTAAAACTTCACGAAATCTTCACTTTTGAAGACGCCTCGCATGGTCTCTTTCAGATTTTGACCCTTGGCGACGAAGTCTTTGACGTACGACTCCGTGACTGCAATGGGTACCGACGCAAGGTCATTCACGATGTCGCCGCGAGACATCGCGTAGTTCCACACACGGTTGACAGCGCAACGCTGAACGTCGGAGTCGGCTGCGAGGATTGCTCCGAGCGTCGTGAGATCCGTCACGGGTTTTCCGGCCCGCCAGGCGAATCCTTCTGAAGCCGGTAGAAAGTCGATTCGAGCGGCTTTCGGATTTCCGGGAATGGGGACATCGACCTGGGACGTCGCGTTCGAGAGCCCTTTTTCGTCGAAGTTGAGGAAGAGGGGGGCGAGGCGATTGAGGTTGACGTGACAGTTGGCGCAAATCACGGAGGAAGTGTCTTGAAAGTCAACTTTTGCAGTGGGTGTATTCTGTTTGCCGGTGATGCTTTCGAAGGCAAAATTTCCCGTGAATGTGCCGTTTCCAAGGGGTTTAGGCGTAGTCGAGTACTCGGCTGGAAATTTCGCGCACGCGAAGGTCTCCTGAACGAAGCGCGCGCGCCGAAAGGCCATATTGGCGAAGTATTGAGACTGCAGGCCGGGATCGGTCAGGACTCCCGCCGTCGCAACCGGCGCCGGGCCCCGGGCGCACGTCGCGGGTGTGAACGCGTTGGTGGTTGCGTTAAACGTGGGACACGTGTTTTCGGTGGCGGTGAAGAGGTCCGAATAAGGGCGACTTTCAACGACGACCTGCGCGGCGAAATTCGCCGCGGTGTCCTTGCTCGGAGTGCCAGGCGCAGGATCGCCCACTTGGGCCGTGCGGAAGGTGTCCTTCCAAAACTTGACCATCGTGGCCGTGAACTGTGGACTTGAAAGCATGGTGTCGACGAGCTTCTCGTACGCGACCTTCTTGCTGGCTTCGTCGGCTGCGCTTTCGATTGTCTTTATTTCCGCAAGCGTAGGGAGCTCGTCACGAAGCTTGAGGCTGGCAGTGCGCAGGGCTTCGCCGTAGTCGATTTTGCGGGCCTCAAGAAGTTGTTTGACTTGCTCTTCCGATGTTTGAGGAATGTCGCTGTTCGAGTTTGTGGGATTCGTCGATGCCGGCGGGGCACCGCCTTGAACTGAGTTAGGGTCTTCGGTACTCCCGCAGGCCGAGAGTGCGAACCCCGCTAAGGCACCCAACGCGATGGGCCGCCAAAGTTGAGGCGGTAGCGTGCTTCGTCGCCTCGCGAGTCCCCGTGTTTTTGCCATGATGAAAACCTTTGGTGTGCAAGTTGCGGTCAGCGTCGCCCCTCGAGCGACCTGTAGAGGTGCTGTCCTTAGAAGAATACGGACTTATTGGCGATGAAGAGATTTGCCCAGTTCGCCGCGTTGTTGACCAAGCCGCCGGTATGTGGTCCCGCGGTTACTTTTGTAACAAGTAGACTTTTGCCAAGGTCAGTCTCGTTGAGGTTTTGAAGGATTTGAGTGCAGACAAGCGATTGATTCGCGTTGTTCAGCGAGAGGCCCGCGAGTCCGGCCCCGTGACAGCTGGCGCAGTCTGGGCTGATGCCGCCTCCCCCCTTCATTGAAGGAAGCACCTTCGCCGTGAACCCCGCAACGTCTTTGCAAATCTTGGGCTTTTCGAGGACGGGCACTTTGCCTGGTTCTAGCTTCGCAAATTCGATGCGCACTTTGTCGCTCGCAAAGTCAAAGGGGACCCACCCTGCCGCCGTGAAGAAAGCGGACCCCGGAGACAGCACGGTGATTGCGCCTCCGGGCACGGTCTGGTCTGTATTTGAAAAACTTTCGGCGGAGTCGGAGATCTCTTTGCGGTTGGCGCTGTCGCGCTTTGAAAGCACGCGGATGAAAGATGGCTTGTAGACGTGAACGTCGGTGCCGGCGGGTGCCGCGATCATCAACTTTGTGAGCGAAAGCACCCCGCCGGTCAGTGCCGCGTCGAAGGTCAGGTGAACGCCGGTCAGGCCCCCCACGCAAGCTTTGGAGAGATCAAGGTCGTTTGGGCCTAGGACAAGAGAGGTGGAGTCTGTCGTAGGCCTTTTCATCGCTTGAATAACGGCGGCTTCCATTTTTAGCCATGCGATGACCTTGGCTTCAAACGTCGGATCGACACTGATGGCGGGACCGGCATGTGGGCCTTTTTGGAGCAGCACACTTTGGTAATAGTCTGCGACAATGGCGCCGGGTTGCGCCTTTACCGACTTGTAGGCGTCTGGACCCGCGAGAAACGTAGGAGGGAGTGGCTTGTAGGTTCCATCGGTGTGGCACTTCTTTCCGCACTGTTGCTCTAGGTCACCTTCGACGGCGCGAAAGAGAAGCTCCTCGGCGGGAGGCCCTGAGTTGTTCACGCCCGGTCCGCCGTCGGCCGGTCCTCGATCTTCGCTACCCACGCCTCCTGGTCCCCCGCGCGAGAGGAGCCCGTTGGCGCTGTCGTCTGCACACGCGCCGGCAGCGACGAGCAGCGCGATGCCTAGCCCGGCTGAAAGCGCCGCGACGCGGTGGCTTGCCAAACGCTTTTCTCCCACGACGTAACGATGCAGCACGCCATGTGCCAGTGCCCGGTTAGAAGATGAATCCGTGCGTCGAACCGTGGATCACGCAGCGTTCTGTGGGTGCAGCCCCACGACCTTGGGGGCGCTTGCCATCGTTGCTCGAGCGATCCAGGAACAGACACACGTTTCCCCTGATGGGTCGCGTCAATACAGTTGAGAACGAAGAGCGTGGCGCGACGGAGACGGGCGTTGGCGGCCATCTTAGGCTTATATGTATGCTGTGGAAGCTCTCGTCGTCGAAGCTGTCCTCGAGCGTTCGGCGCGCTGCGGGGACGCTTCGTTCGCGCGCGCCGCGCTTGTCGACGCGCTCGTGACGGCTCGTGGCCCCGCGCGACCTCGCGCGCCTGCGGTCGCTCCCACGAACGCTCATTGGACCCTCACCATGACCGTTGTGCCCGAAGTACCGATACGTGCGCCCGAGCAGCTCGTGGTCGAGGCACGCATTTACGACGAGGTTGGTGACGTGGTGGCCTCTCGGAGACTGGGCGATCGCGATGCGCGGGTTTGCCTTCCGGTCGCGCGCGGGGTGGCGGCCTGGGCCGCGCTGGTCCTGGACGCCGAGATGTCTCGTGCGCGCGAGCGTGAGACGGACGCCGTCACGGCCTCCGCCTCCTTAGCTCCATCTTTACCCGTCAGGCCAAGTGCGCAGGTGGGCGTTGGTGAACGCGCGACTGAAGGGGTCGACGACCATGAGACCTCCGAGAACGTCGCGTCGCGCGAGATGACCGTTGGCGCCATGGCCTACTTTCGAAGCGGCATGACCGCGACGGGCGGTGTGGTGGGAGCGGCACCCTTCCTTACGTTCGAAGTCGCGCGCGCGTGGATTGCGCGGCCCGGACTTTTTTTCGGTCAGTTGATAGGGGCTGCGCAGACGGCGGACGTCCACGTCGGCGCGCGCGTTGACGTGTGCCGACGACTTCCCGGTAACTACGTCGAGCGGCGGGGGATCGAGGCGGATGTGTGCGCGGGAGTGGAGGGCGGCGTGGTGGCTGCCAACGTCGCGTCGGCTGGCGTGGCGCTCGGGCCGTCGCTCAACCTTCGCGGCGAACTCACGTCGTCCCTTGCGCTCGAACTTCGTGGGCTCGTCGGGGCCTATGTTCTTCCGTATGCCTCGCAAGCCGCTCCGGTGTTCGCTTCCGTCGAAATCGGCGTGTCGGTGAGGCTCCGTTGAGTTCTTCGTACGGGCGGCTCACGTGGGTCGGCGCGGCCGAGCGGTTGGAGCATGAGCACGCGCGCGAGGGCGTGTCGCCTGACGCGCTCGAGAGTGGGGTCAAAAGCGCGGTCGTGCCTCGCGAGGTGTCCTTTCGCGATGTTTACGACGCTCATGTCAGCTTCGTATGGCGCAATCTGCGACGGCTCGGCGTCACGGACCGTGACGTGGACGACAAATGCCAGGAGGTGTTCGTCGTTGCCCATCGAAGGTGGAAAGACTTCGTGTGCCGCAGCCACGGACCGCGCGCATGGCTCTTCCAAATTGTCCTTCGTGTCGCTTCGGAAGCGCGTCGCCATCGCCGTCGCCATCCGGTCGACCCTGACGGCGGACTCGCTCAAGAACGCGAGTCGATAGAGCCTCCGCAGGCGGTGGCCTTGGCGAACAAGGAGGCCCTAGCGCAGCTTGATCGAGCGCTTTCGACGATCGAAATCGGGCGCCGCGCGGTCCTCGTGCTCCATGAAATCGAAGAGATGAGTGCGCCGACCATCGCGCGGATCCTCGACCTCCCCCTCAATACAGTTTACTCGCGGCTACGCGTGGCACGGCTCGAGCTCGATGTGGCTCTCGCTCGTTTCGCTGAGGGTGAGGCTTTGAGGCAGAAGGAGGGGCCGCGGTGAGCGCTCCAGACGCGCGCGCACTTTTCGCGGAGGCTCGGGCCGACAGCCCTAGCAACGTTTCTCGCGAGGCGATGTTTCGCACGATTCTGAATGCGACGGCGCGTGCGCCCGAGACTCCCGCGGAGCCGACTTCGTCTGTTTCGGGCCCGTCCTCGACGGCGGGTCGAGTCTCCGCGCTTCATCTTTTCAAGCTTCTGGCCGTCGTCGTGGCGGTCAGCGCGGGAGTCAGCTCAGGCGTTAGCGCCGTGTGGCGACGGGGTGCCTTACCGTGGGCGGTGGCACCGCCTTACCGTGGCGCATCCGAGCGTTCGGAGGTCGAGCGCAGGCCGGAGACTGTCGCGATGGCCACGACGCGGGTAAGGCTCGCGCAGCCCAACGCTCGGGGGCGTGCCCCGTTAGCCGTTGCGCCGGAAGGTTCGCTCGGACCTTCCTTGGGCAAACGAGTCCCACAAACCGCCTCAAACGAGGTGTCGTCAGTGTTGCCTTTGCCGTCCCGTACGACAGACGTTCACGACCTTGCGGAAGAGGCCCACACGGTGACTGAAGCGCGCCACGCACTCGTCGCGGGCGACGCGGCCGGGTCACTTCAGTTGGTGTATCGTACACGTACATGGAGTGTTCGAGCGCTCGAGCCCGAGGAGCTTGGACTTGAAGCGCGCGCCTTGCGAGCTCTTGGCCGAACCGACGAAGCCTCCGTCGTGGAGGCGTCCCTTCGCCGTCGCTTTCCCGAACACGCGCTCGCTCGTTAGAAAAACGGAAAAGGCAAGCGAACGACTAGCACTACGTCATCACTTTTTTCTTTCCATCGGTTCATCGCAGTGCTTCATAGGTCAGCGTGACCGCTCTCGTATCTGCGACGAAGGACCTCTGGGAAGCAAAGTTTGAGCGCTGGGTCGCGCCTTTCGATGCGATTTTCAAGCACAAGGTGCGCCGCGTTTGGGCGCCGCTGTACGTCCGTGGCCTCATCGCTCCGGGGGACCGAAAGAGCATGGAGCCCTCGCGGCGCGCGTAGCGCCTGGCTGAAAATCAGCAGCTTCATCACTTTGTTGCGGTTTCGAAGTGGGAAACGGAGCCCATTGAGAATGTGCTTTTAGCAAAGTCCGACGCCCTCGTCGGGGGCGACCGTGCTTTCCTCATTATTGATGACACGGCCCTTCCGAAGAAGGGAGAGCATTCGGTCGGCGTTGCGCACCAGTATTGTGGCGCGCTGGGAAAGCAGTCCAACTGTCAGAGCCTTGTGTCGTTGACCCTCTCCCGCGACGACATTCCGGTTCCCGTGGCCTTGCGTCTCTATGTTCCGAAGACGTGGGCAACGGACCCAGTGCGCCGGAAGAAAAGTGGAATTCCCGAGCATGTCGCTTTTCAACCGAAGTGGAAAATTGCGCTAGCCGAGATCGAACGTATTCGCACGCGTGGCGTTCGCTTCGGTGCTGTCCTCGCCGATGCGGGATACGGAGCCTGTTCTGAGTTCCGGCAAGGACTTACCGCGATGCAACTCCAGTGGGCGGTCGGCGTACTCTCTACACAGAAAGTGTACCCGCTCGCGGCGCGCGCCCGCATGCCACGCGCGAAACGGGTAGGCCCTCCACGCAAGCACGGCGTGCCAACCCATGCGCGACGCTCCGTAAAAAAGATGGTTGAAGGTCTCGAACACAAGTGGAAGCGAGTGTCGTGGCGCAAGGGAACCAAGGGACCTCTGGAAGCCGAGTTTGTCGCGACGCGCGTTCGTGTGGCTGACGGAGCCGAAGCAGGCAACGGGATCCATCTCCCAGGCGAGGAAGCGTGGTTGGTGGCGGAACGCCTGGCGAACGGGCGAGGTCAAATACTATCTAACGAACCATCCCGATCACGCGTCCCTCAAGGCTCTGGCCGGGGATATCAAGGCGCGTTGGTCGTGCGAGCTCGTACATCAACAGATGAAAGAGGAACTCGGCCTAGACCACTTTGAAGGGCGTTCCTGGCTTGGACTGCACCATCATGCCGTACTCACGATGATTGCTTTTGCCTTCTTGCAGCACCAACGCGTGGCAGCAGAAAAAAAAGCTAGGGCGTGCGACGTCTTCGTCGCAGCCGACGCTGCCATCGCTACGACGGCTCATCGCGATTCGCCTTATCGCTCCGAGTCCGTGTCCGCGATGCCGCGAGCTTGTGCGCCCAATGGTCCCCATATAAAAGTGATGAAGTAGTGCTAGCGAATCCGCTCGGCGTTGCTTGCCGCATAGCGGCTTCCAGTGTCAGCGGATGCCGCTCGGTTGTTAGCAGCTCGTTCCTAGCGCGCGCTCGGCTTCGCCCAGCGGATCGAGGACCGCGCGCAACACGCCTCGAACGACGGGCGAGCGTACGGAAGCCGACGCCCGCCACGCGAGGAAGCGCGCCTCGCCGAGCGCGGCGCCAGCGAGGGGCGTGTAGACCAAGTCGAGCCCGGACGGCCGACCGCCGGTCCCCTCGAACGCGTATTCCCACACCGCGGACGCTGCGGCAGCAAAGGCGAGCGCGCCGTACCATTCGAGATGACACGTACGCGCGCGCATCATGTAGAGCTCACTTCCGAAAAGGCCGTGGCCTAGAGTGTTGACGTACCAGGAGTCGCCGTCCCACTCGAACGCACGTCGCGAAGAATCAAAAATAGGAGGCTTCGTGACCGCCTCCTTGTAATGCGCGGCGAAGGTTTCGGTCCTTGCGAAAGGATCGGGCCAGAGGAATGCTTCCGTCGCGCGCATGACAGTCAGCAGCGCAGCTGTGTGTGCAAGCGGGACGACGATTTCCGGACGCGACTCAGGCAAGACCACGGACAGAGCGACCGACGAACGCGGTGCCTCGGGTCCATTCGCGTCACGTATGAGGGCCGTCGCCTGAGCGAGCGCGAGAACCAAGGAAGCGGAAATCACCTGTCGAGAGTAGCGTGCGTTCTGTACCGCGCTCGTATGCGTTCGCACCTTTCGAAAGAACGGCGGTCGTGTCTGCCGATTCTTACGCCTCAGCAACTCCGCCGACATTCTTCCCTTATGGGTTCTACGTTATGATTGTGTGCCTTCCATTGATTGCGGGGTTCGCGTGACGTATTCTCTCTCACGGAGGCATGCAATTGACTGCAGCCCTGGCGGTAGAAGGGCCCGAATATGGGGTCGTGATTGGTGGACGCTACCGACTCGAACGGCCTCTCATGAAGGGCGGCATGGGTTCGGTTTGGGTCGCGACTCACGTGGCGCTTGGCCATGAGGTGGCGCTCAAGTTCATTCATGTCGAGGGTGACGCTCGCGCGGATGCCCTCCGGCGATTCGAGCGCGAAGCTCAAGTCATTGCGCGGCTGAAAAGCCCGTACGTCGTGCAGGTGCTCGACTACGGCATCGACGAGGCAAGCCGTCCGTACCTTGCCATGGAGCTTCTCTCAGGCGAGTCACTGAAGGCCCGACTCAGTCGCGCCCGCTCGCTTTCGATCGAAGACACGGCGCGCATTGTCGTTCAGGTTTGCCGCGCCATTCATCGAGCGCACGCCGCCGGCGTCGTTCATCGCGACATCAAACCGGGAAACATCTTCCTGTGTGACGATGACGACTATCGAGTCAAAGTGCTTGATTTCGGTATTGCCAAGACAGTCGGTCTTGCAAATACAGATCAGCACAACACGGCAACGGGAATGATTGTCGGAACGCCAGGCTACATGAGTCCCGAGCAGGCGCTCGGCCGCGCCGACCTGGATGGTCGCTCCGACCTTTTTTCGCTTGGGGTCGTTGCGTGGCGTTGCCTGACTGGCCATCACCCACACGAGCGTGAGGGAACTCCCGCGTCGTTTGGGGAGTTGATCGTGAAGGTGGCGACGCAATCTGTCCCGCTACCGTCGACGGTCGTGACCGGAATTCCGGTCGACCTCGATCTGTGGTTCGCGAAGGTACTGGCAACCAAGCCCAGTGACCGATTTGCGTCTGCGAAAGCGATGGCCGACGCTCTCACGTGCGCCTTGGGCATGAACAGTATTGCGTTCAATACGGGAGAATATGCAGCTGCCGGCGCCGATGACGTCATCGGCGTGGCGATCTCATCGATCTCTGCGACGTCGACGAGCGGTGCACGCTTGGGTCCCGTCTCGAGCGTGCACGTGCGACGCGGTGAAGTGCACGCCGGTCCGGCCGCACCCGACCACGGAACGATGCTCAATACGGTTACGTTCGGGCAAGCCGTTGCCGCGGACGCGCGTCCGACCTCGAAGTTTCGCGGCATGCTCACGGTCGGTTTGCCGATTTTTGCAATCTCTCTGATGGTCCTCCTTTTGGCTACTTCGCGCGCCAGCTCGCCTAAACTCGAAGGCGCGAGTCTCGGCCCTCTTGTGTCTGGAACGGCACCTGCCTCGTCTGGTCCTCCGGTGTCCGACGTGCTTGCGCCATCCGCGCTTACGGCCCCCTCCTCGGTACGGGCCTTTCCGGACGATGATGGTGGGGCGAAGGTGGCGCACAAAGACGTGGCTGCGTCACATCGCAAGTCGAACGCGGTTTCTCCGCCTTTTGTCTCTGCTGCGCCGCCTCGGAAGGAGCCGTCCGTCGCCGTGCCACCGGCGTCGTCCGCGACTCCACATGTCGGCGACCGAGGTCGCTTGCTCGACGATCGCCTATGAAACCGTACCTCGTTTTTCTCTGTCTCGTGGCCGCCGGCGTTTCACCAGTTACGGCGTTCGCGCAGGGAGCGGACGCGCGGGTGGTCGCCGAGTCGCTTTTTCGCGACGGACGACGCTTGATGGACGCCGGCCAAATCGCCGAGGGTTGCCGAAAGCTCGAGGCGAGTGAGCGTCTGGACTCTGCCCCCGGAACCATGCTTGCCCTTGCGACGTGCCACGAGGAAGAAGGCCGTTCCGCCACGGCGTGGAGTGAGTTCAACCAAGCGCTCAGCGTGGCCCGTCGCGATAATCGCGCGGACCGCGCTCGCTTCGCGTCCGAGCACATTGCTACCCTCGAGCCCGTGTTGCCGCGCCTTGCCGTCGACGTCCCGCCTGAAAACAGGGTGCGTGGTCTCGTCCTCGTGCGGAACAGCGCCGAGCTGAACGAAGCCGCATGGGGCGTGGATCTTCCCGCCGACCCTGGCACCGTCGTCATCGAAGCGCGTGCGCCGGGGCGCGTGCCCTGGAGGGTTGAAGCTCGCGCGACCCCTGGTACTTTGGTGCGTGTGAGCATTCCGTTGCTCGCGGTGCAGGAGACTCCGAAGGTCCCCTCGCCGCTCCTCACGCTACGAGACACATCCGCGCGGGCGTATCATCCGGCTCGACGAACGGCGGCGATCGCCGTGGGCGGAGCGTCCGCCGCGGCACTCGGTATCGGCATTTACGCGGGCGTCCGCACATTGCAAAAGCGTTCGTCGAGCGATGCCGAGTGCCCAACAGTCGAATTCGAAGCTCATTGTACGGAAACAGGAGTGACCGACAATCGCGACGCGCATACGCTCGCAACGGTCTCAAACGTGGCTATTGGCGCGGGAGTCGTCGGTCTGTTCGTCGCAGGTTACCTTTGGTTTTCGGCTGGATCTCCGCCGGCGCCGGCACGGAAGCTAGGCTTTACACACGTCCGCATTTTGCCTACAGCGGAGCTCCACTCAGTAGGTGGACAGTTCGAAGCCGTTTGGTAATCACAGCCACGTCGAGAGCGGTTTGCTCCTGTCGGCCCGTGATACTCTAACGCGATGAATGGAAGTGCGCTGTCGCCGCGCGTCGGTGCTCTCGCGCTCGTCGCGCTATTTGCGGGCGGCGTACCCGCGGCGATTGGGTGTCAGTGGATTGCGCGACTCGACGATCGGTCGGTTTACGCGGGCGGCGACTCGGGCTCCGTGGCTCCGCCTGCAGCCGACCCCGACTTGACCAATTGCAAGCTGCCGAGTTCGGGCAACGCGAGTGTCCGCTTCGCGGACCTCGTCACCAGCACGGACCGTTTCGACGTTTGCCTTAGGCCTTCGAGCGTGGACTCGTTCTCAGCCGTGAAGCCTCTGTTCAGCGGTGCAGGCCCGACCTGCGGCTCAGGTTTGGCGTACGAGGTTGTGACGACGCCCGTTGCGATACCCGCGGATACGTACGACGTGAAGGTCCTGAAAGCCGGAACGACAACATGTGATGGCGAGGGGGTGGCCACGCTCAGTCAAGTTCTTCTCGCCGACGGCGTGACGACATCGCTTGCGCTCTTCGGTAATGGCCAAGGGGCACCCACACTTCGAAGGTTTGACGAAAGCCGGCCAAAAGAGGTAGGTGCGACGGCACTCAGACTCCTCCATGCGGCTCCCGACCTAGGACTTCTCGACTTTGGACTTGGCGCGAATCCAAAATTGCCAAGTCAGATGGTGTCCACTCGAATAACGGGTGTTCCGTATCAAGATGTGCGGCCGTCGAAACCCACCCCGAATATCGACGCAAACGGCTACACCGTCATTCAGTTGAGCAATTCTACGCTGCCTTACGTAATCTCTAATGCAGGTTCCAAAGACGCTATTTTGGCACTGCTAAGGCGCACGACGGCCGGGTCGTCGTATTCGTTTTTTGTGGTGGGTCGGAGCGATGTGCCCGACTTCCCGCTCGAGATTTTCGCGTGTGACGAGGGAAGGACCGCCGGCACGCTCGCGCGCTGTAGCGATGCGCTTCCTCTCAACGTCACCGTCGATACGCTCAACCTTCAACTCAGTGGCGCTCTGTCACCTGCAGAGGCGGCGCGGCGACCCGTTGCAATAGCTGCGGCCGGCGCGCTCGATGGCGACATCGCATGCATCACGGAAGCCTTCCAAGACGATGATAAGCGCGCGATTATTCAAGCCGCGAAAGCTCGCCTCCCGTACAGCTACTTTCTACCGACGACCTTCGACTCGCTTCCGAGTGATCCGCGGAGTCTCGCGGGAAGAGTGCCGCCCTCTCCGTCGGGTACGTCGTGCGGGAAGGAGCAACTCGAGGGGATGAACGCGCTCGTCAATTGCGCGCGAGACAAGTGCTCTACGGTGCCCGGCAGCGAAGACGCTCGCGCGACCGTCTCGGAGTCCGCAGGCACGTGTTTGCTCAATCAATGCGCCGTGCGGAACATCTCTCTCTTCACGGGTCCGCTTGGCGCGGCGTGTGGTCAATGCGTCCTCACGCAGTATCAGTCGTACGAGCCGATGAAGGAGATTCGAGACCTGTGCGCGAACAATCCGAAAGCGCGGTCCTCGTTTCGAGGCTCCAACGGATCCTTGTTGCTCTCTCGTTATCCGTTCTTGGCTACGGATGGATTTGTCTTTCCGCCACTCTTCTTTTGGACTCCAGGCGCGCTCCACGCAAAGCTGCGCGTCGACAATGGGGCGGAGCTCGACGTCTTTTGCGGAGCGACGTCTTCGGTCCTTGAAGACTGCACGCTTGCGCCGAATCCGTTGCCATCGTTCTACGGTGAGCGCCCCGACGGCACGCCCCCGACCGACTGCAAAGAGGGCACCACGAACAGTCAGCGACTTCTGCATAGCCAACTGCGAGATTGGGTGAGAACGACAGCTGGCGCGGCTGGAGGAAAGATCGTGCTCTCGGGCGATTTTTACTCAGGACCTTCGCTCGGAGGCGCAGTGGTCGCTCTGCATGCGGACAACTTCGGGTTGCTCGCCGATCGCTTTAGCCTAGGGATTCCGGCGGGGTTTACCCCCGTCTGTTTCTTTTGCGACGGCAACCCGCTTCGCGCTCCGGCTGACGCCGCAAAGACGTTGGACGGCGCGTGGACGCGTTGGAACCTGCTTCAAAATATCCCTGTCACCGCAGTTCGTTCGCTTTCCCGAACGGCCGATGCGACGGCCCTCGAAGCCGACGTTGGCGTTGGCGACCGACGCGCGATTCCGATCTCGCAGTACTACGGACTACGGACTGTTCTACGCATCGCCCCGTAAACGGTTAGGCAGAGCACGGGGGTCTAGGGCTCGGCGTACATCCGAATACCTGTGGCGGCGGCAACGCACATTCTGTGGGCTTCGGCCCAGTCCGGGTGCCGTACGAGTACGTGGCCGTCGGAGAGAAGCGTGTTCTTCCAATTGCGCCGCGGCGTTCCGGGCCGAAGGAGCTTCTCTTCGACGACGGAATCGCCGCACATTCGAAGCCAATCGCCCAGGCCTTCAATCCGCGCAATCGTGCCGTGACCTATCGCGCGTTTGAAGATGATGCCCGCGTTGTACAGTCTCGTCGTGGGTGCCTCGAACGTGCCCCAACATACCACGCGCGCCCATTCACGAAAGAGATCGATGTCACTCGTGTAGTTCATTTGGTCGACGAGGTGCGCACCGCCTGGCCGACATCCAATTTCGCCGAACACGGCTTCGCCTTTGGGCGTTAAAAACCACTCCATGTGGGTGAAGCCGTCCCCCATTCCGAGGGCTTTGAGAACGTTGCGGCCAAGTGCGACGCCGCCTGCGAGCCTCGGATGCGCCATGTCCCGCACCGTGAGGATGATCGGGCTGACCCATTCGAGTGAACGCATCTCGAGAGGCTTCGGAAGGTACTGAGCGATGTTCTCGTACGCCGGAATGCCGCCGCGGCTCACGGCGTCGAACGTGAACTCCTCGCCGTCGATGTATTCTTCGCAGCTAGCTTCGCCAACGCCACGCATTTTCACGAGAATGCCGTCGAGCTCCGTGCGGCTCTCGACTTTATACGTGTCAGCGCTTCCTGCGCCGGCAATAGGCTTTACGATGAGCGGATATCCGAGCTCCTCGGCGGCGGCGAGCGTCTCGCTTTCGGTTCTCACGCGCCGTGATTTCGGCACACGCAGGCCCGCTGCGGCTACGCGCTCCTTCATGAGTTGCTTGTCGCGAAAGGCTGTCACGGTATCCACAGACATTCCTGGCAGGCCCCAGCGCTCTCGGATGCGAGCGGCGAGGATGACGAGGGGCTCCCAGTTGGCGACCACTCGGTCGACTGAAACACCGCGCAACCATGCGGTCACCCGGTCGATCACGTCGTCTTCGGTCATAATACGTGGTACATGCAGGTAATCGTGCAGGTAAGGGCGGAGCCTGCCAGGTAACGCGTCGCGAGGAGTTTCTCCTACGCCGTACACCGCGGCGCCGACCTCGGCGAGGCCACGCGCGTACTCGATCATTTCGGGGGGATACACCGGGGCTAGGAACACAACACGCATCACACGTGATCCTGTAACACGATGGGGGCACAAGGCGCCTCTTGCTCTTGCTCTCGCACCGCAAGGCGTAGACACTTGAGCCTTGGGAGGGGAGGGACAGATGAGTCTGGTCGACAAGCCGCTAAGCGGGTTCGAGTTTGCTCGGCTCCGAATCACCAATCTCAAGTTGGGCGACCCGTCCGAGCTCGCTCCAGCAGTTCGTCGGACGATCGCAACGAGTGCACTTTCGCTCAAGGTGCAACGCGTCGGCGTGTGGATCTTCTCCGAAGACCGGCAATGTCTCGTGGCGCTCCATCTCGTCGGAACCCCCGAGCTGGCAGGTGAGGTAGCTGTGCTTCCGGTGGCGAAGTGGCCAAAGTACTCCGCCTACATCGACGAGCGACGGGTGCTCGCCGTCGACGACGCACAGGCGGATCCGCGCACGTCAGAGCTCGTCGCGGACTATCTTGCTCCCCTGGGGATCACAGCCCTACTCGACGTCCCGATTTTTATCAGTGGTGAAGTTTGGGGCATGCTTTGCCACGAGCACGAGGGCGGCCCTCGGGGGTGGACTCGGCCCGAGATCGACTTCGCCATTTCGGTCGCTGACATGTTGAGCGCCCTCTTTGAGCAATCCGCTCGTCTCACGTGTGAAAAGGAGCTGCGCGCGCGCGACGCGAAAGCCGCGAAAGAGAGACAAAATGACGCTCTTGTGCGCATGGCCGCCGGTGTCGCCCATGACTTCAATACTGTGCTTCAAACCGTCTTGTTGCTCGCGGAGTCCGCCACGCGAACACGCCAGGAAGACCCGACCAAGGCGCTATCTCAAATCAAAGAGGAGTGCGGACGCGGCAGCCGGATCGTACGGCAGCTTCTGGACTTCGCGCGTCCTACGCCGCATTCGATGGCCCCGCTCGACCTGGCGGAGTTGGTCACTGACTTGCGACCCGCGATCGAGGCGTTAACCTTCGACGCGGTGGAGTTCGATGTCCGCATGGGCCGTGAAGTCATGATTGACGGCAACCGCGCCCAACTCGAGCAAGCCATTCTGAATCTGGTGGTGAACGCGCGTGACGCCATGCCCGAGGGAGGAACTCTGCGCGTCGGCGTAGGCGTCGACGGCGAAGAGGCGTGCGTCTCCGTCTCCGACGAAGGAACAGGCGTAGCGGACGACGTTCGAGAGCATATTTTTGAACCATTTTTCACCACGAAAAGCGATCAGGGCGGCACTGGCCTCGGACTCGCCACGGTCGCCGTGGTGGCCGAGCAGCATGGCGGCCGCGTCTCGGTCGCACCCGGCGAGAGCCGCGGCACGACGTTTACGGTTCGCATCCCGCGCGTGTACTAACAGGCGAAGTGTACCGAACCATCCCCCTGCGGGTTCGTAGGGAGGAAAATCGGCTGTGATGAAGGTAACGCTCTGGGCCTGCTGGCTTCGCGCGAATCAAAGGCATTTCCAGTAGTTCCCGCCAGCACTCGGCACAACGCCTGAGACGACAGGCTCGGTAGCACACTTATGAGCGAGGCAGATGGGGGGCTGCTCATCGGCGCCAAAGACGCACATGCATGACGGCGTCTGATTATACTTATTTTTGTAAACGTGGACATGGTCCCCCGGACAAGGCGCATGCACGGGCTGGATCGACGTATCGTCGCATCGATAGCAGGTGCTCTTCGGCGGAAGCGGACATGCTTCACATTCGCCATTGGCCGTTCGTTTCTTAGGAACGCTTGCTGGTATATTCATGATGTCGTTCGGAAATAACTTTCCCTTTCTAGCTTCGAAAACCTGTTTTGATACATCCTCAGAACAACCGGCCGGCGGGTGATTGCCGAAAACCTGGCTGACCCACGCACCCAGCGCAGCGACCCCGCCGCTTACGATGCAGACGGGCTGACCGGCTATGGCAGCGGGAGCGCAAACCACCGCGGCCGCGCACGCCGCGGCGACGAGCTCGCAACTGCCGAAGGCGACGAGGCCCGCAGTTGCGGACGATGTCGCGACGGATAGGGCACAAACTGGGGATTCACGCATCGCCAGTAGGCAAGTGCCACGGGTAGAGTCAACGGATAGCGGCGCCACGCTCGCTCGCATTGCCGGGAGCGATGATGTCGCGGCATTGTCTGTAAGGAGCGCGGCGGGGACGGATGACTGAAGGGCTACGCGCGTAGACTCAATGAGATTCCGGCCTCCGCTGGAGCACGGATTGAGCAATTCCGGGCCTGCCTCGATGAGTGCGGTCGGTGAGTCGCCGAGCAGGGATCCACCCGACGTGTGCAGCTTGATTGACGCGGGACGAGCCTCGGTTGGCGCCTTCGACCCCGATGCTAGGAGATAGTCGAGAGAGGCCGCGCGAAGGCGAGCTAACGCGATTTGACTTAACGAGGATTCGACGATCTCGCTATTCCGGGACTCAAGATGCCCTCCGGCGTCCAAGGGAGTATCGATTCTTAGCCTGCCGATGGCGTCGCCTATGCCGACCTTGATTACGGCGACGGTTTCTTCGAGTCCCCCGGGGCGAATCACGATTAGGGCGCTCTCCGCGTCTATCGTGTCGAGGCGCCAGCTCACGGCTCCCACCGAGGTGGCTTCTGGTACTTTAGCCGACCATTGCTCGCTGTTCGGGTTGTCGACTTTGCTCTCCGTCGTGCAGCCTCCAGCGCAAGCGAAAAATGCGACAGCACAAAGTGAGATAATACCTACATACCGTCTTACCGCGTGCATTAACGAGGTTCTTTGCCAGCGACGTGCCAAGTGCGTCTCACGTCACCGCGCAGCTTGCCAGACTGACAGCATGTCTTTAGGGGGCCGCCGCTGGGAGCCGGGCGCGGGTACCGAAAGGCGTCGGTCTATTCACCGAATCGCGAGGTCCACGTTCTCCCTGGATCCTAGGCCCCATCCGCGCCGCTGTCGGCGTCAGCGCACGTCGTGCGTTGACACTTGGCCGGCTTTTGCAGAGTCTGCCAGCGCGCTATGCCCCGAAATGTGATCTTTGTAGCTCCTTTTCCCATTGAAACGACGATGCGCTTTGCCCGAGCGTCGGCCAAGCTCGATGACGTCCGCCTGCTCGGCGTTGCGCACACACCACCTGACGCAAACGGCCCAGATGCGCGGGTGTTCGACGACGTCGTGCGCGTCACCGACCCGCTCAGCGGGACGGACATCATTGACGCTATCGAGGTGTTACGTCGTCGCCACGGTCAACCTTACCGTGTCATTGGCATTCTCGAGCCGCTCATGGTTGAATTAGCAAAAGCGCGGGAGCACTTTGGCATTCCGGGGACCTCGTCGAAAGCCGCCGAGCTGTTTCGCGACAAGGCTCGAATGAAGGATGCGCTTCGCGCGGCCCATCTGCCTGTCGCGCGGCACGCGCTCGTGACATCTGCGCGCGAGGCGTGCGCATTCGCGGAGGAGGTGGGGTTTCCGATCGTGCTCAAGCCGCCCGCTGGGATGGGTGCAAAGGCCACGTTCCGCGTGAGTGATGAGCGTGCGCTTCTGCGTGCCGTCGAGGGAATGCGCGTCAGTTCCGCGAGTCCGGTGCTGGCCGAAGAATTTCTGCGTGGTCGCGAGATGTCGCTCGAGACCGTAACGACCTTTGGCAAGCCGCAAGTGCACTCGATCTCGCACTACCTTCCAAGTTGTCTCGAGGTCCTTGAGAACCCTTGGATTCAGTGGACGTGTCTCTTGCCTCGATCGCTCGACCTACCCGTTTACGACAAGGCTAAAAAAATGGGTTACGCCGCGGTTGAAGCGCTCGGTCTCGACGATGGAATGACGCACATGGAATGGTTTGAGCGCGCCGACGGAACGCTCGCGATAGGCGAAATTGCGCAGCGACCGCCGGGAGCCAACATCTCCTTCATGACCGGCCTCGCGCACGCCATCGACCCGTACCGTGCATGGGCCCGTGCGGTCGTGGACGGTGTGCTCGACGCGCCTTGGAACCGCCAATACGCCGTGGGCTGCGCGTACCTTCGCGGCATGGGCCACGGGCGCGTCGCGGCGGTGACAGGCGTGCACGAAGCCCACGAGGCCGTCGGCCCGTACATCGTTGAAGCTAAGCTCCCCGCGCTCGGCGCGATTAAGGCCGATAGTTACGAAGGAGACGGCCACGTGGTCGTCCGACACGAACGTACCGAGGTCGTTGAAGCCGCGCTAAAAACCCTCGTAGATACTATTCGAGTCCACTACGCCTCTTAGCCAATCGAGAGAGCGACGTTAGCGTCCTGGGGCGACCATTCGGTAGACCTGCTCATAGGCCGTGACGCGCTCGTCCCACCCAAACCGAGCGCGCATGCCGTTCTCTTGGAGTCGTCGCCACCGCGCGCGATCGTCTCCGCTCCCGGTGCCCCATGTCGCGAGGGCGGTTTCGAGGGCCCACGTGAGGCCTGTTTCGTCGAAGTTTTCGAACGAAAAGCCATTGCCCCGACCGGAGCGCTTGTCGAACTGCGCGACCGTATCGGCGAGACCGCCCGTGCGATGGACGATTGGCACCGTACCGTAGCGAAGACTGTACATCTGATTGAGGCCGCACGGCTCGTAGCGCGAAGGCATTAGGAACATGTCGGCGCCCGCCTCGAAAAGGTGCGCTGCGGGCTCGCTAAACTTCTTTAGATAAGAAACCTGTTTTGGAAAGCGACGTGCGAGAGATGCGAAAAAATCTTCGTAGTTGGCTTCACCCGTACCGAGCACCACGAGCTGAACGGCGCGGCGCTCGAAGAGACGGGGCAGCACATTGAAGCAGAGGTCGAAGCCCTTCTGCCACGCGAGTCGCGACACGACCGCAAGCACCGGCACCTCACGCACGTAGGGCAATCCCGCAGCCGACAGCAGCGCCTCCTTGTTCAACTCTTTGCCCTCGAGCGCCGAGGCTGAGTAGCCGAAAGGTAAAAGAGGGTCGTCCGAGGGGTTCCACTCGGCCTCGTCGATGCCGTTCAGAATGCCGAAGAGCACGCCCGCGCGTTCACGCAAAAATGCATCCAAACCGACGCCATATTCCGGGCTTTGGACCTCGCGCGCGTACGTCGGACTGACCGTCGTCATCGCGTTCGCGTAGAGCAGCCCGGTAAGTAGAAAATTAATTCGACCTTCGCGGAGTTGATCCTGGTGCAGGTGGTGTGCAGCCGCCGCAAGTCCGAGATCGGCAAGAACCTTGGCGTCAAACGCGCCCTGGTGGCCGATGTTGTGAAGGGTGAGGACCGTCCGCGTGTTCGCGAACAATCGGTCCCACGCGAAGACCGTTCGAAGGAGAAGCGGAAGGAGCGCGGTTTGCCAATCGTTGGCGTGAACGATGTCCGGCCGGAACCCAAGACGCTGGCAGATGACGAGAGAAGCCCAGGCGAGGACGGCGAACCGGAGATGCTCGTCGTGGTCTTCTGTGTAAATGGCATATCGCCCGTACAGGCGCGGGCAGTGCACGAAATAAACCGGCACCTTGGTTCCGGGTAGCTGGCCCTCGTAGACCGAGAACGCGACGCGTGCGCCCCCGAGGTCGAGAATGACCTCCCGGAGGATGAGCGTTACGTGTTCGAGCCTGGTGATTCGCCCATACATCGGCATGACGATGCGGACGTCATGACCTCGGCCTTCGGCGGCGAGCGCCTTGGGTAAGGCTGACGCAACATCACCCAGGCCACCAACTTTGGCAAAGGGGGCCACCTCCGACGCGACGAAAAGCACGTTCACGGTCGCCCTCATACAGCAGATTGCGTCGGCTGTTCGCAGCTTCGTTGAAAGCAGAGCGCACAGGCTGATAGCGTGCGAGGCCCGCCGTGGATGTCCTCTTCGTTGAACCTTGTTTTCCGGCCAACCAGCGTGAATTCGTTCGCGCGCTCGCCTCCGTGGGGGCTCGCGTCATCGGCATCGGCGAGCGTCCGAAGTCCGCGTTGGATGACGAGCTGCGTCACTGGCTCGTGCACTACGAGCAGATCGGTAACGTCACGGACGTCGGACAGCTCGCCACGGCGGTGAAATGGTTGCAGGGGAGGTCGAAGCCCGAGCGACTCGAGGCCGTGGTCGAGGCGCACGTCATGCCGGCGGCGAAGGTGCGCGAGGCCTGCGGGATCCCCGGTACGAGCGTCGCGACCACGTTCCTTTGCCGGGACAAGCCCGCCATGAAGGAGGCCCTTCGAAAGGCTGGCGTCCCGTGCGCTCAGTCGATCGGCAGCTCTGACGCCTATGAAATTAGGGCATTTGCGGCGCATATCGGGTTTCCCGTGGTCATCAAACCGCGAGACGCGGCGGGAGCGTCGGGGACCTATCGCGCGGCGAACGCGCGTGAGCTCGAGGCCGCGCTCGTCGCCTGTGAAGTCCACGACGGCCGCAGCGTTGCCGTCGAGGAGTTCGTCGAAGGGCACGAGGGGTTTTACGACACCTTGAGTATCGGTGGCCGCGTGGTCCACGACTTCGTCTCCCACTACTTTCCTAACGTGCTCGAGGCGATGCGTACGCGCTGGATCTCCCCCCAGTTTATTGCCACGAACCGGCTCGATGCAGCGCCCTTGTACGCCGCAGTCAAAGCGATGGGTCAGAAGGTTATCGAGACCCTCGGGATCACGACCTCAGCGACGCATATGGAATGGTTTTTCGGACCAAAAGGACTCAAATTCAGCGAAATCGGGTGCAGGCCGCCTGGCGTGCGGACGTGGGACTTGTACGGCGCGGCGAACGAGGTCGACCTGTATCGAGAGTGGGCGATGGCGGTCGTGCACGGGCGGCCAAGCCAAACCTTGTCGCGGCGCTTTGCCGCCGGAATTATCGCGCTCCGCCCCGAGTGTGACGGGCACATTCGCGGTTACGACGGGGTGGGCGACGTGCTTCGAAGATTTGAGGGGTGTGTCATCGATAGTCACTTCCCCCCACCGGGCACGCTGACGCAACCCGTCTCGGCTGGCTACATGGCGAACGCGTGGCTTCGGATGAAGCATCCAGATTACGACACCCTCCGATCGATGCTTGACGTCGTCGGTCAGACCCTCAAGGTTCGCGCGTCTTGATTGCCGGTGAGCTCCCGGCTGTCGTGCTGCTCGGCGCGCAGAGGTACAACCCGACGCTCGGCGACGCGATCGAAGAGCTCGGGGTGCGAGGAAAGATCGCAACGATCACGGCGGGTTGGCAGGAGCGTGAAGACGACGATGCCGATTTGAAGGCGTACCTCGGTGGCCGCGCGGTCAATCTTTCGCTGCACGCGCGCGGCGAGGACGTCTTTCGGCGTGATCCTGAGCTGCTCGCCGCCCATCGCGAGCGTCAAGCCGTCCTCCGGCATCGGCAAGACTTCTACCGCGTGCGGTTGGAGCACGCACTCGACGCACAACACGTGATCGACCAGCGGTCGGCGCCCGACGAAATCCTGGAAGACGAGGCTCGTACGTCGATTGACGCGATCCGCAACATTGACGCGCTTCACCTCGACAGGTGCGCTCGGGACCGAAAAGATTTCGACGCGCGGCACAAGCCCGACGAGCACGCGGCCGTCGTCGAGCATCGCGCCGCGCTGAAAGCGATCGTCGAGGAGTGCGACGCCATCGCCATCGCCGGCGGGCATGTGGCTTCTCTACTCAATCGGCTGCGCCTCTTCAGAATCGACGAAATCGCACGCGGAAAGACCATTTTTGCGTGGTGCGCAGGGGCCATGGCCATCTGCGAACGCGTGGTCCTTTTCCACGACTCTCCTCCGCAAGGCCCAGGCGCAGCCGAGGTGCTGGACGCCGGCCTTGGGTTTGTCGGCGACGTCGTCGTGTTTCCGCAACCCGAGTTTCGCTTGAAGCTCGCCGATCGCCCGCGCCTCCGCGTCATGGTGCGTCGGTTCGCGCCCGCGACGTGCCTCGCGATGCCCGCGCGCTCGCGTGTGACCTGGCTTCGCGCAGGTCCGCTAGCTCCCTACGGCGCGTTCGCGATTCGTGACGACGGAACCCATTCCTACGATCCGCCGCCGCGCAGCAGGCCCTCGGGCTCACCGAGCACGTCCGTCGAACTTAGCCCGTCGAGTACGGCGTTGCCCTTCAGCCCTCCGAGCAAGCGGTACGCCTCATGAATCGGCCCCTTGCTATTCAGGAGCTTATTAAATTCAGCCCTGACGGCGCAAAAGTCGACGCCTTCTTCGGCGTGCCGGGGCGAACGTTTCCGGTCGTCGAGGGGCCTCACGCCACGTTCGTCTGGCGCGGTGAAGCCGATGGCGTCACGCTCCAGCATTGGATTTTTGGGCTGGAGTCCTCGAGTTCGCTGGCGCGCGTAGCGAATACGGATCTTTGGTATCTCACGCTCGATATCCCCCACGGGTCGCGTGTGGAATACAAACTTGAGATTCATCGTCACGGCGGCAGCCAGTGGATTGAAGACCCGCGTAACGCGAACCGTGCACGCGACCCGTTCGGTGCCAACTCCGTACTCCAGGGGGAAGGCTACGAGGTGCCCGATTGGGCTTTTCCCGACGACGATGCGCGCTCGGGGATGCTCGATCCGTTCTCGTTTCATTCGAAGAGCTTGGGCGGAATGCGTCATGGATCGATTTACCTGCCCGCGCGATTTCGGAAGACTCGCTTATACCCCCTTGTCGTGGTGCACGACGGCAGTGACTACGTGAACTTCGCGCGTATGAAGGTCGTGCTCGACAACCTTATTCATCGCCTCGAGATCCCGGACATGATCGTGGCGTTCACCGATTCGCCCGATCGCCTTCACGAGTACGCGAACGACGAAGCGCACGCGCGGTTCCTCACCGAAGAGCTTCTCCCGGACCTTACCGGTCGCCTGCCGCTTCTCGATCGCCCGCAGGCGCGGTGCTTGATGGGCGCAAGTTTTGGCGCTGTCGCGGCCTTTTCTACGGCATGTCGCTATCCGGACGTCTGGGGTCGCCTGCTTCTCCAGTCAGGCTCATTCGCGTTCACGGACATCGGAAAACGAAACCGTCGTGGTCCGCTCTTCGATCGCGTCGTGGAGTTCGTGAATCAGATTCGCGAGCAGCCCACCGCAGTGAGCGAGCGTATTTTTATGAGCTGCGGCGTATACGAGTCACTCATCTACGAAAATCGGTCGCTCGTGCCCTTGCTC
This sequence comes from Polyangiaceae bacterium, assembly GCA_025353725.1. GTDB lineage: Bacteria > Myxococcota_A > Polyangia > Polyangiales > Polyangiaceae > Labilithrix. The sequence continues at coordinate 211,638 of JANXOF010000045.1, forward strand.
GATGCCACCGGTATGCAGGTGAAGTTCGTCGAAGCGCGCGACGGTCACAATTGGGAAAACTGGCGTGATCGTTTGCGTGAGGGTCTTTCGTGGCTGTTCCCCGGACCTCTCATGTTTGTCTACGAATGAGGACCCTCTCGCATGGCTGAAATTGTTCGCCACATCGGCCTTTCGCTGGGCGCAGACATCTGCTGGCCCCTCTGCTTCGAAGCGTTGATGACACGACTCGATCTCCGTATTCCGTCGGATGATGGCAGTGGCGACGTCATTCGCTTTGAGGTCGAGCGCGTTTCCATCGAACCGTACGACCTTCGTCAGCCGTGCAAGTACGACCTCGTCATCGATCGGCTCACGCACTGGTACCATACGAGTCGCGAGTGGATAAAAAAGGCCATCGTGATGGATGGCCTTTACGTCTTCAATAACCCTTGGAGCGTTCAGTCAAACGAAAAGCATACGTCGTATTGCGCGATGATTGCGCTCGGCATGCCCATTCCCGAGACGTGGATGGTTCCCCCCAAAAACTACGAGCCCACGCCGGACTTGAAGCCGACGCTCTCTCGGTACGCGAAGCTCTTTGACGTTCGCCGGGTGGGTGAGCGCATCGGTTGGCCGATGTTCATGAAGCCGTACGACGGCGGCGGTTGGCGGGGCGTTACAAAGGTCGATGACCCAAGCGCGGTGCTGAAGGCGTACGAGGAGAGCGACAAATCCGTCATGCACCTTCAGGCGGCGGTGACAGGGTTCGATCGCTTCGTGCGCGTGATAGGCTTCGGCCCGCAAACGCATTGCGTTCTCTACGACCCGGATGCGCCCCTTCACGATAGGTACACGACGGCCGTGAACTTCGTGACCGATGCAGAGAAAGAGCACCTTCGAAAGGTGACGCTTACGATCAACGCGTTCTTCGGGTGGGAATTCAACTCGTGTGAGTCTTTGCGAAAGGGCGATGTTTGGTACCCGATCGATTTCGCCAATCCGTGTCCCGATTCGCAAGTGACGTCCCTTCACTTTCACTTCCCGTGGATGGTGAAGGCGTACGTAAAGTGGGCCGTCTTCTGCGCCGCGACCAAGCGCCCGATGCGCAAAAATCAGGATTGGGCTCCTTTCTATGAGGTCGCCGCTCTTGACCTTCCGTACGCCGAAAAGCTCGACAGGTATGCCGCGATTGCGGACGAGCGCTTTGAGACCAAGCGGTTCGAAGCTTTTTGCGCCACGCACCTCGCTCATCTCGACGAGGTCGCTTCCGACTTTTTCTGCAGCGACGAAGCGAAAGACGCCGTAATGCAGAAGGTGGCGGCCCTCTTCCCCGCCCACGAGGTCGAAGCGTTTACGGAGCTTTTTTGGTCGCGTATCCAGGAATGGCGCGCTTCAAGTGCAGAGGGGTCGCATGTTTGAGTCAAGTCGTTGGTTTTCGTCGCGTGTGAACTGCGACGTCACGCTCAATCGGTGGGGTCATTCCGGGCAGCCGGTGCTCTTCTTTCCGACGGCCGGCGGCGATGCGGGAGAGGTCGATCGCTTTCTGATGATTCGCGCTCTTTCGCCGCTCCTCGCGGCGGGCCGCATCAAAGTCTACTCCTGCGATAGCGTGGCGGGCCGCGTCTGGTTCAACCAGGAGAGCAGCCCCGAACATCGCATGTGGATGACGCACCAATTTCACCAGTACGTGAAGCACGAGGTCGTTCCGGCAATCCGTTTGGACTGCAAGTCGAGCGACATCGGAATCTGGGCTACGGGTTCGTCGATAGGCGCGTTTCACGCCGTCGCCGTGACCTGCCGGTTCCCGGACATCTTCCACCGAGCCCTCGGCATGAGCGGTACCTATGACCTAATGCGTTTTACCGAGCGCCCCGAGCCGACGGACTACTTCTTCGTTTCGTCGCCTCTCCACTTCGTTCCTACGCTCGGCGATCGCCATCTCGAGCTCCTTCGCACGCGCCACATCCACCTCGCCTCGGGTGAGGGGAAGTGGGAGAACATCGGTGAGAGTTTCCGTCTCGCGAAGATGTTTGGTGACATGGGCATACCCAATTGGGTGGATTCCTGGGGCAAGGAAAGTGACCACGACTGGATGACGTGGCGCGCCAAGTTACCTGCCTATCTTGAGAACTGGACAGAGTCACCAACGTCGTAGAACATCGCGCCCGCACACGCCGTGTGCGGCCAGGCGTGTCCTGGAGTCTCGAAGAGGCAAGCGCCATGGATGACACTCGCGATCACAAGACGACGACGGGCGAACTCCTCGGGGAGGAGCGTCGCCTTTTCATGCGCGCTCTGATGGGCGACCTCCGCGCGCTGGAACGCATGCTCGAGGCGGGAATCATCGAGCGCGGCGTCGCGCGCATCGGCGCAGAGCAGGAGATGTTTCTGGTCGACAAGGGCTTTCACGCCGCGCCCGCCGCACTGAAACTCCTTCGAAGTCTCGACGACCCGCATTTTACAACGGAGCTCGGTCTCTTTAACCTCGAATTGAATGCCGACCCCCAGCCCTTTGCTGGCAAAGGCCTCGCGCAACTCGAGGCGCAGCTGAATGAGCTCTACGCCAAAGTGCAGCGAACGGCCGTCGAACACGACGTTCAACCCGTGATGACGGGCATTCTACCCACGCTCGGAAAGACCGACCTTCGGCTTTCGAACATGGTGCCCAACCCTAGGTATATGACGCTCAATCGAGTGATGACTGCGGAACGTGGCGAGGGGTACGATATCGCGATTCGGGGACTCGACGAGTTCGTCGCGAAGCACGACTCGCTCATGTTCGAGGCTTGCAACGCGAGTTTTCAGGTCCACCTGCAGGTCGCTGAGCCTTCGCAGTTCGGTCACGCTTACGACCTCTCGCAGCTCCTTCTGGCGCCCATTCTTGCGGCGGGTACGAACTCGCCGACGCTGTTTGGCAAGCGTCTTTGGGCAGAGACGCGTATCGCGCTCTTCGAGCAATCGTGTGACATTCGGCGGCCGCAGGTGCACGGACGTGAGCGGCCCGCGCGCGTTTCGTTCGGTAAAGCGTGGACCAACGGCGGTGCGCTCGACATCTTCAAGGACAATGTCGCTCGTTTCAGACCGCTCGTGGGGTTGGACCACGAGGAAGACGCAAACGCGGTTCTCGATCGTGGGGAGATCCCCCAACTCAAAGCCTTACGCTTGCACAACAGCACGATTTATCGCTGGAACCGCGCGTGTTATGGAATCTCCGAGAACGGCAAACCGCATCTTCGCATTGAGCTTCGCGTGTTGCCGGCCGGGCCGAGTGTCATCGATGAGGTGTCCAACGCGGCGCTCTGGCTTGGCCTGATGAGCGAACTCACTGCGACCGTCGAAAACCTCCCCGCTCGTATCGACTTCGAGCAGGCCCACGCGAACTTTTACGCGGCGGCGCGCGACGGACTAGGCGCGACCCTGACGTGGCTCGACGGGGAAGAGGTTGGCGCTCAGTCGCTTCTTTTGGACAACCTGCTACCGCTCGCCGAACGCGGACTCGCCCGCGCGGGCGTCGACGGCGCGGACGCGAAGAAGTACCTGAGCGTCGTCGAGAGGCGCGTCCGTTCGCGGAACACGGGCTCGCGATGGACGCTCAGCTCGCTCAGCTCCATGAATGGGCGCGGATCTCGGGGCGAGAGGCTCAGCGCGCTGGTTGCGGCTACGATGGCGCGTCAACGCACGGGGCGCCCGGTTGCCGAATGGGCGCCTGCGAAGCTCGACGAGCTCTACGCCGGGCACCGCGCCTACGACCGCGTTTCGCATTGTATGCGCTCGGAGGTCCTGGCCGTGCGCGTTGATGACTCTGTCGAGCTCGTCCGAGATTTGATGAAGTGGAAGGGCACGCGCCATGTTCCGGTCGAGGATGACCGAGGAAAACTAGTTGGTCTCGTCACCTCACGTGTCGTCCACCTTCACTTCGCGTCGTTGCCGAAAGCCAACACGCTTAGGCTCAACACCGCGTGCGATCCGCTTGTCCCTGTCGCAGACATCATGCGGCGAGAGCTTTTTACCGTGACCCCCGACACGCTAACCGCCGACGCGATAGCGATGATGCGCCTTCACCGAATCGGGTGTCTGCCCGTCGTGCAAGAGGGACAACTCGTCGCGCTTGTTACGGAGGATGACTTTTTGAACATCGCGGCCGCGCTCGCGGATGACCGGAAGGTGCACAATGAACTGCCCGAAGAGCACGCGCTGAGCCAAGCTCCGTGAGCTCCCCTCCGAGCGTTCGCGTTCCGCTCGCCTTGGAGGCGCGTGAAATAGGGTGTGTCGCGGGGCGCCTTCCGGGCCCCACGCTCATTGCCATTGCCGGCATTCACGGCAATGAGCAGGCAGGTATCAAGAGCGCGAGGCGAGTGCTCAAAAGACTCGCATGTGCCGATATTGACCTGAGAGGCGAGTTCGTCGTCTTCGCGGGCAACGTGAGCGCGATGCGTGAGGGGCGACGTTACCTTGCCCGAGATCTCAATCGAGCATGGACTGACGCGAAGGTCGCCGACCTCGAGGCGCGAGCGGCTCGCTTTGAGGGCGTCTCCGCCTCCCTTGGTCGCGACCAAAGTGTGCACGCCCTCGATGCCGAGGACCGAGAGCAGCTGGAGATCCTCGCCGCCGTGCGAGCGGTGATGGCGCGAGCCCGAGGGTCGGTTTATCTCGTCGATCTGCACACGACGAGCGCGTACGGCGTTCCGTTTGCTCTGTTTGGTGACACCGCACCGCAGCGCGCGTTCGTAAGTGCCTTACCGCTGCCGATTATCAAGGGCCTCGAGGAGCAGGTCGAGGGAGTTCTTTCCGCGTATTGGACGCGCCGCGGCTGCGTGACGTTTGCGGTCGAAGGCGGTCAGCATCACGACCAGGGATCGGTCGACAACCTCGAGGCGGTTCTCCTCCTGGCCGCGCAGTCAGCGGGCCTCTTTGCCGTGGGCGACGTGGAGGACGCCGTCGCGGCCCACGCGCTGCTCGAGGGCAGGCGCGGTAGCCTGCCGCGGTTCATGGAGGTGGTGCGAAGGCACGCGATAGCTCCGGGGGATGGGTTCACGATGGAACCCGGATTTCGCAACCTCGATCACGCGCACACGGGCCGGCTACTCGCGCGCGATCGCACGGGGGATATTCGAGCGCCGCACGATGGCCTAGTCATGCTCCCGCTGTACCAGCCCGAGGGCGACGACGGATTCTTTTGGGGACGCGCGGTTGCGTCCGTCTGAGAGGTCCACAACCGAGATTTGAAACTAAGAATATGCCTTACCGTGTTGAACCCATAGCGTTCGCGTCGGTGCTCGCGGCGCTGGCTTTATTCGCGTGTGGTCCGCGCCTAAGAGGCGCGGGAACCGAGCGCACTGTTGCTGTGAAGTCGACGCCGTCACCTTCCGTTGCTGCTCGCGTACCGCGTGGAGTCGAGCCGGATGCCTTTGAGGGTGAAAGGAAAGAGCGAGCGTCCGCCCGTGCGCCGCTCGCGGAGGCGCTGATCGACGCGTATACAAACGTATCTCCGACCTTTTCGCCGGACGGGAAGAGAGTGCTCTTCGGCTCTTCCCGCGGAGGGTCGATGCAGTGGTACCTCGCCGATGCGGCATTGCCAAGCAGGACGCCCATGCAAGTTACGCTTGGGCCGGAGCGCGTCGCTTGGGCTGATTTTACGAGAGATGGGAAGAGTGTTCTGTTTTCCCGAGACCAGAGCGCCGACGAAAATTTTAGGCTTTACAAGATTGGTATCGACCCGGAGGCCGGGAAAGCGGTCTCCCTGACGCCTTTCGAGACGCGGCGTCGCGATACTCCTCTCGAACCGCGAGGCGTCCCCGGGACACTCCTCTATACGCAGAGCGAGAACGATTCGCCCGCCGTCGAACTCGTTGTTCAGTCCGTAGCGGGCGGGCCACCCAAAGTCGTCTATCGTGATGCTCAACACTGCGCGCTCCTCGACACGACGGCGGACGGAAAGCGAGTGCTCCTTCAAAGGTGGGTATCCGCGAGCGAATCCGTTTTGATCGAAGTCGAAATTGCGACAGGAACGCAGCGGCGTATTCATCCCGCTGAGGGGAAAAAAGTGTCCGTGCAAGATGCACGTTACGCGCACGATGGCAAGCGCGTGTATGTGGCAACAGACCACGGTGAAGAGGGCTATTGGCTCCTCGCGCTCGACGTCCAAAGCCGTGAGGTCGTCGCGCGCTACAAGAATGAAGACCCGAAAACCGCGATGATTTCAGGCGTTCAGGTCGCGGCGCGCGGATCGCGAGTCGCGCTCCTGGTCGATGCCGGCAATCGCAACGAGGTCCGCCTGTTGGATGCGACAACCTTGGCCTTCGTCGGAAAGTTGAAGACCCCGCTCGGGCAGGTCGAGATGACGCGGTTTTCCGAGGACGGCTCGATGCTCGGCCTCAGCCTTGCGACGGCGGATTCCCCGACCGAAGTCTTCGTGGCCAACACGACGACGTTTGCGGTGAGGCCGTTGCTTCATGAGACGCGACCCGGCCTCAAAACGATGGCCGCCATCACGACTTCGATCGAATCGATAAAGGCGTTCGACGGGCTCGTGCTCCCCATCAATGTCTACGTGCCGCAAGGCGCTGCACGGAAGCCCGTGATCGTGAATTTCCACGGAGGACCCGCATGGAACTACCCCGTCCGATGGAGCGCCCTGACGAGGTTCTTTACGGCGCTTGGGTACGCCGTCATCGAGCCTAATGTGCGCGGGTCGACGGGATTCGGGCGTGCGTATGAGATGGCCGATAATCGCGAGAAGCGAGCCGATTGGCTACGCGACCTCGAATCCGTAAACGCGTGGGTCAAGGGGCAACCTTGGGCAGATCCGGAACGCGTGGTCATCGCCGGATCGAGCTACGGCGGATATGCGGTGCTCATGGGTCTCACGCATCAGCCGACGCTTTGGCGCGCCGGCATCGATATGTTTGGCATTGCTGACTTGCGGGGGTTTCTAGCGACGACCACGGCGGCCGTGCGTGCGAACTACGTCGAGGAGTTTGGTGATCTCGAGAAAGCTGGCGCACTCTTAGACAAGTTCAGCCCGATGGGTCGTATCGACAACGTCGTTCGGCCACTTTTTGTCTACGCTGGAGCCAAAGACCCACGCGTTCCGCGAACGGAATCGGACAAGGTCGTGCAGGCTTTGCGAGACCGAAAGATGCGTGTGGAGTACATGGTGTCGGCCAATGAAGGGCATTCGCTCGACCGTCGTGAAAACCGCGTCGAATTTATGATTCGAGCGGCGCAGTTTCTCGAAGACGAAATGAAGTGACGTTATCGTCCGACCCTAAGTTGGTTCCGACCCTCGCGCGCGTCGTGCTCGACACCAACGTGTTGATTTCGGCCCTCCTCAAACCCGGAAGCGTCCCTCATCGCGCGATTCAAGCCATCTGGCAGTGCGGAGCGTTGGTGCTCTACGACGATCGAATCGCGGAGGAATACCGCGAAGTGGCCGCTCGTCCGAAGTTCCGCGCCATCGACAGCGTGTTGCGAGAAGAGTGGCTCACGCGGCTGCTCGACCGCGGTGAACGCCTCTCCTCTGTCGCCCCGTGGGAAGGCGTGATGACCGACGACGGCGACAGGCTCTTCGTCGAAGTGGCGCTCGAAGGGCACGCGCAGGCCATCGTGACCGGGAACCTTAGGCACTTCCCAACCGACATAGGATTCGACGTGATCCCACCCGCGACGCTCCTCGCACATCTGGAGTCGCGCGCGGCCTCCCGTCTCCCTACTGACGCGTAACGATCTCGAGGACAAGTTCGTCGAAATCCGCTTTCATAGGGAGTTCGTAGTTCACGGCCGCACGCCGACGCGTCGAGACTACGACCTGATTGGTTTTCGGATTCTCGCCCGTCTCGGTTTCGTCGACCCACGCGATTCCTATCCCGCGCTTTTGCCACGCGGGGATATCGTTGAAATTTATCCCTGACGCGAAGAGCAGCTCGTTGCGGTCGGCGACGGAGACTCCTTTTAGTTTTTGCGTCGCCTCGTGATCGCCGAGTCCCTGCCGACGAAGCAGCCAATACGCGTGACCGTTCAGCGCGTTCCGGTGCGCGTCTTCGTGGCGCCACCGAAAGTAGTCAACCACGTCTTCAGTCCTAGGAAATTGCGAAATGCGCGCATCAAACGCGCCGAGGGCGCCCAGGGTCATCGAAAACTTGGCGCTCGCTTCACCCGCAAGCACCGAAAGGTACTTTCGTAGCTTTCTGCCAAAAAGCGATTCATCTTGGCGAAAAAGCAGCGAGAGTTCATCGCTCTGCGTATATCCGAAGAGCACTGAAAACCCACATGACGTGACAAGGTGTTCGAGTGTCGCGACCATGCAATCGCGGAATCGCGTGTCGTAGGGGGCCTCGAACTTCATCGCCCCGCGCGTGAGTTGGGAGAACGATCGGCCGTCGATACGCGCCACCATGTGCATGCCCGGCAGCACGCAGTGGTCGTGCGCGGTCTCAAAGACGCGCATGCGTCGGTCGAGTTGTTCGAACTTCATGGTGAGGCTCTCAGCACTCGACGATGTTCACGGCGAGTCCGCCGCGCGCTGTTTCTTTATACTTTGTGAGCATGTCTGCGCCGGTCTGGCGCATCGTGGCGATCACCTTGTCGAGCGAAACGAGGTGCGAGCCGTCTCCGCGTAGGGCGAGGCGCGCGGCGTTGATTGCTTTGACCGCTCCCATGGCGTTGCGCTCGATGCACGGCACTTGAACGAGTCCGCCGATCGGGTCACACGTGAGCCCGAGGTTGTGCTCCATACCGATTTCAGCGGCGTTTTCGACTTGCTCGGGCGTGCCGCCCATCACCTCCGCGAGCGCGCCCGCGGCCATGCTGCACGCCACGCCGACCTCGCCCTGGCAACCGACTTCGGCCCCAGAAATCGACGCGTTCATCTTGTAGAGCATTCCTACCGCGCCCGCCGTGAGCAGAAACCGAATCGCGCCGTCATCGTCAGCGCCGGTGATCCAACGTGCGTAATAGTGCAAGACCGCGGGTACGATGCCGGCCGCACCGTTGGTGGGCGCCGTGACCACGCGCCCGCCCGCAGCGTTCTCCTCGTTGACGGCAAGCGCCCAAAGGTTCACCCAATCCATGGCATTGAGTGGGTCGCTGGAGGACGCTTCGGCGCGGAGTTTCCGATGAAGTCCCGCGGCGCGGCGCTTCACTTTTAACCCACCTGGGAGAATCCCCTCACGCTCACAACCGCGCTTGACGCATGCGCGCATCGTCTCGACGAGGTGAAGGAGGCCCGCGCGGACGTCAGCTTCGGGTTGAAACGTCGTTTCGTTTTCGAGGGCGAGCGTACTGAGCGAAAGTCCGTGCAGTTTGCATAATCGAAGAAGATCCGCCCCTGACTTAAAGGGATACGCAAGAGGCGCAGGCGCGACCGGAAGTGGCAGCGCGTCGGTCGCTGTTGTCGTTCGAGCGCCGTCGACCACGAAGCCTCCTCCGACGGAGTAGTACGTTCGCTCAAGCAATCGCGCCCCCGCAACGTCTTCGGCGACGAAGCGCATGCCGTTTGGGTGCAGCGGAAGCGATTTACGCCGAAGAAAAACAATCTGATCGGCCACGCGGAAGGCGACCTCGCGGCGGCCGAGGAGCCGCAACTTACCCTCCGTGGCGATCCGCGCGATGCGCAACGGAACGCCGTCCACGTCGGTCGTGTCTGGCGCCTCGCCTTCGAGGCCGAGTTGGAGCGCGACGTCCGTTCCGTGTCCCTTTCCTGTGTGCGCGAGCGATCCGTAGAGCTCCACGCCAATCCGCGTGACGCGGTCAAAGCAGCCCTCGGATTCGAGCGCTTCGGCGAACCGTCGGGCGGCTTTCATGGGCCCGACCGTGTGCGAGCTGGACGGGCCAATCCCAATCTTGAAAATGTCGAATACGCTTAGCGGCACGCGCCGAGACGTATCCCGGCGTACATCAAGCGTCCAGAGCCCAGCCCATAGCCATGGCTCTCTGCAACCGTCTTCGGGGACTACCGCGACGTATTCCTTGATGCGCTCGAGAGCGCGTGCGACCTCGATTCAGGCCGGTGTCGCGGAGTTCGCTTCAGATGTCGACTCCTCGATCGTGGCGCGGTCGAGCGCCGCCTCCGTGAGGGGCTTCGCTTCCGCGTGAACTTTGCGCGGGCGTCCGCGGGGGCGCTTGCCCGCTTGTGGCTCCGACGTGAGCACGAGTGCGTCACCCCCGGCGCCTTCGGAACGCGCGCGTCGTGCACCGCGTGGGAGCGTGACGGCCTCGAGGCGCGCCGTCAGCTCGGGGTCCGCCTCGGCGTAAACGCGGGCGTAGGCGAGTGCACGCTGCACTTGCTGAAGAAGCGATTCTTGGCGCTCGATGAGCGTGGCGCGTGCGCTATCGACCGCCGCTTGCGCCGTCGTCACGACGCCTGCCGCGGCTTCGACTTCGGAGGCGACGCGTGCGAGCGACTGCGCATCCACCTCGCCGAACCGCACGTCGGGCAGGTGAGTCGCGAAGAGGTCGAGAACGGTCTGCACGTGCGAAGGAATAGCGCTCATGACATGAGCATACGTTCAGTGCACATTGTAGGCAACTTCTTCGCTCAACTTTAAAAATGCGTGCGTTATCTGCCTAAGGGCAGCGGCCAATTCGCACGGACATCATGTGCACGGCCAGAGTGGGAGCGTCATTCCGGTCGCGCGCGACGCTCGCTATCGCTACCGCCGTTTCTGTCGTGCACGCGCCGAATACGTTGTAATCCGACGCCGGGCCTTTGCCTACAACGATATAGAACTGGCTTCCGCTCACGGTCGTCGAGGCCGCCATCGCGAGTGTCCCGAGCGGCTCATCGACTTGATTCTCCTTGATGAGATCATAGCCGGGGCCGCCCATGCCGGTGCCCTCCGGATCGCCGCCTTGAATCACAAAGTTGGGAATCACCCGGTGCCACGTTAGGCCGTCGTAAAACGGTCGCGCCCGCCACTTGCCGGTCGCGTCTTTGAAGGGACGTGTACCGCGCGCAAGCCCGACGAAATTCGCGACCGACACGGGCGCGCTCGTTTCAAAGAGCTCACAGCGAATCGAAGACTTCTCCGTCCGTATGCCCGCGCTGAGCTTCCCGCTTCCGGCGGGAAAGCCTGCCATGGCCTGCGCGAGCGTAAATTTCGAAGCGCCGCCGGTTGGGTCGGAGTCCGCGCTCGGGTCGATTGGAAGTCCTGTCACCGGAGGCCCAGGGTCTTTCGTGCATCCCTCGAGAGGGTCGGCCCCCGCATCACTTCCCATATCCGCAGCGACGAGGCGCCCATTGTCTGGCGCCGCGGTTGCGGAGCTCGTCGAGCATCCCGCGCCAGACAGACAACCTGCGGCCCCCGCGACCGATCCAAGGACGAGCGCATAAACGGAGCCGGCTCCACGAAAAAGCATCGGTTAGGTTTAGCAGCGCCGGTTCTAAGGCTGCAGATTCTCTCGTAGGCTCAAGGCTATGAAACGTCGCTTCGGCGCTCTTTTTCGTGCGTTTACAGTCGTGCTTCTCGTTGTTTCGGCGTGGACGACCTACGCGAACGTGTACTCCGACCGTGCCGAGGTCAGCGCTCAAGCCGAACAAATCGCGCGAAAAGCTGCCGGCTGCGGCGCTACATGTAGGTTTTCGGGCATGCGCGTTTCGCGTGGAATGCTCGAGGAGAGCGTCACGTATGACGTTGTAGGGTCGGGTACCTACATGGTGGCCTGTCGCCGCGCGTACGTCGCGGTCGGTGACTACGCGTGCGCCGTGAGCCCGCGCTGAAGAGGGCGAAGAATCTGGCGGGAAAGCATTTCTGGACAGATTCTGTCGCGACGGACCGTGCTAAACACGCAGGCTCCTCATGACGCCAGAAAAAGACGACACCTTCGCCGCGATGTTCGAACAGCAGGGCACGCCGGCCCGCAAGCGACGCGGGATCCGCGTGGGTGACAGGCTTGATGCCGTGGTTATCCAGGTCGGTCGTGACGCCGTGTTCGTCGAACTCGACGGAAAACAGCAGGCGTTTTTCGAAGCGGCTGAACTCCGCGACGACGACGGCACCATCTCCCTGAAGGTGGGCGACAAGGTCACGGCGAACGTCGTCGAGGTGAATGACGAGCAGGGCGTCGTCCGCCTCGGTCGTTCGCTCGGGAAGCCCGGGAGTATTGCCGCGCTCGAGCAAGCCAAGCTCTCCGGCATGGGCGTCGAGGGCAAAGTCACTGGAATGAACAAGGGCGGCCTTGAGGTCGAGCTTGCCGGAACCCGAGCGTTTTGCCCCATGTCTCAGGTCGACGCGCGCCGGATTGAGGAGGAGGACGCGAAGGCCTTTATTGGTCAAACGATGCGCTTTCTCGTCACTGACGTTCGCGAAGGCGGCAAGAATGTCGTTCTTTCGCGCCGCGGGCTTCTGGCGCGTGAAGCGAGCGAATCGATGATGCGCGCGATGAGCGACATCGTCCCGGGCGCCGTGCTTCGCGGGACGGTGACAGGCCTTCGTGAGTTCGGCGCGTTCGTCGACCTCGGGGGCATCGAGGGGCTCATTCCTCGGTCAGAGGTTTCCCATGATCGCAGCGCCTCAATGAGCGATTCGCTGAAAGCGGGCGACACCGTCGAGGTCTCCGTTCTCGAGGTGAAGGACGTCGAGTCCGCGCGCACGGGCGCACCGACGAAGAAGATCACGCTCTCACTCAAAGCCCTTGCCGCCGATCCCTGGACCGAACTCGACATCGTCGAGGGTCGCGTTTTCAACGGCACGATCGTTCGGATTACTGAGTTTGGACGCTTTATTCGGTTGGCCCCGGCGATTGAGGGACTCCTTCACATCTCAGAGCTCGGGAAAAACGGGAAGGGCGCCGAGGGCGAAGAGATCCTTGTCGTCGTCAAGAAGGTCGATCGCGCCGCGAAGAAGGTGTCGCTTCTTTTGGCGCCTGACGGAGCCGAGGCGGGTTCGACTATCGCGACGGGCGCGACCGTTTCGATCAAGGTCAACTCGGTGGTCACCGGCGTTGTCGAGCGCATTGAGACGTACGGAATTTTCGTCCAAATCGACGGTGCCAAGGGTCGCGCGGGCCGCGGCCTCGTCCCGCAGGCCGAACTCGGAGTTCCGCGCGGGACAGACCTGCGCAAGGCCTTTCCTGAGGGAACGAAGGTCACGGCGAAGGTGCTCGAGACGGGAGAAGGGCGCCTCCGCCTTTCTCTCAAAGGTGCGAAAGACGCCGAAGAGCGCGCCGACTTCGAGGCCGCGCGTAGCAAAGCTCAAGCTCCGAGGTCCCTCGGAACGTTCGCCGACTTGCTCAAAGGCCGAAAGCTGTAATCGGCCATGACGCCCGTTCCCACACGCAAGCTCGGCTCCCTCACGGTCTCAGCCGTCGGGCTGGGCTGCATGGGAATGAGCGAATTTTACGGTCCGCGTGACGACGCCGAATCAATCGCGACGATTCATCGTGCGCTCGAATTGGGCGTCACGCTCCTCGACACGGCGGACATTTACGGGCCGTTCACGAACGAGGAGCTCGTGGGTCGCGCACTCGCGGGCAAGCGCGACAAGGCGATCGTCGCGACGAAGTGCGGGATTGTTCGCGACCCGAACGACCCGAAGGTTCGCGGGTTCGACGGGAGTCCTGCATATATCAAGAAATCAGTCGAAGGCAGCCTCAGGCGCCTGAATATTGATGTGATTGACCTTTACCAACTTCATCGTGTCGACCCGAAGACATCGATTGAAGATTCCGTCGGCGCGCTGGCTGACCTTGTCGCGGCAGGCAAGGTGCGCGCTGTGGGTCTTTCGGAGGCGAGCTCCTCAACGCTGCGCCGCGCGCACGCGGTTTACCCGATTGATTCGGTGCAAAGTGAGTACTCGCTTTGGACGCGAGATCCGGAACACGACGTCCTCGCGACATGCAAAGAACTCGGGATTGGGTTCCTCGCGTATAGCCCTCTCGGTCGCGGCTTCCTGTCGGGGCAGCTCAAACGTTTCGACGACTTCGCACCCGACGACTTTCGCCGCATGAACCCGCGCTTTCAAGGTGAGGCATTCGTGCAAAACCTCGCGCTTGTGGCCGAGGTCGAGAGAGTCGCGAAAGCCAAAGGCTGCACGGCTTCGCAGCTCGCGCTCGCGTGGGTGCTCGCGCGTGAGCCGTTCATCGTTCCAATTCCCGGTACGAAGCGTCGGAAGTACCTCGAGGAGAATACGGCCGCGCTCGCGGTGGCGCTGTCATCCGACGACCTCGCTGCGATTGAAACAGCGTTCCCGAAAGGGGCGGCTATCGGCACGCGCTACACCGAAGCGATGATGAAGTTCGTCAACGTTTGAGGTGACTTCGCGGACCGTTTCGGTCGGGAGGCGAGGTGTGTAAGTTCGTGTGACGGAGACATGACGGTGCGCGTGGCGCGAGCAGGTCATGGTGTACCGACCGTGTCGTCGATTTCAGAAAGCTTGCTCGTGTTCTCGGATGTGCACCTCGGCAGTGACATTCAAGAAATCTCCAATGGGGCGGCGCATCAAATTCGGCGCTCAGCCTCAGTCGACCATGATCTGGTGTGTCTTCTTGCGCACTATCGCGCTCAAAAACCGCCAGCGGAGAGGTGGCGCATCGTCATCGCGGGCGACTTTATCGACTTTATCGGTATGACGGTGTCACCGCATCAGCCGGACTCGCTTGAGACCGCGCTGACCGACGAAGAGCGGCGCCACGGCGTCGGCAATGCCTCCGACCACGCGCGGCTCAAGCTTGCGCGCGTGGTGGAGCGTCACAGCGACGTGTTCGCGGCGCTGAGTCGGTTCGTAGCCGACGGACACGCGCTTTCGCTCGTTCATGGCAATCACGATATCGAGTTTCATTGGGACGCCGTGAAAGACGATTTCCGCGAGGCGCTCTTTTCTTATGTCGTTGCGTCTCACGCGCCGACTCCCTCGCGCGAAGAGTTTTTCGCGCGCATCGAGTTCAATCCGTGGTTTTTCTACCGCGACGGCGTTGCCTACATTGAGCATGGTCACCAGTACGATTCGTTCTGCGCGACGGACCACATCATGGCGCCGCTTTCTCCGCTCGATCCGCGACGTGTCGCACGGGGGTTTTGCGATATCCTCCTTCGGCATGTCGTGCGTCCGACGCGCGGGATGAAGGAGCACGGCCACGAGCACGTCGGCCTCGGCTATTACTTGTCTTTCGGCGCGCGTCTCGGGTGGTCAGGCATGGTGGGCCTCGGTGTGAACTTCGCGAAGGCCGTCGCCGAGATGTTCACGCTGCGCCGCGCACATCTTTCGGCGGCAGCGTGCCTGATTCGGACAGACCATGAGCGTCGCGTGGCCGCACTTGCGTCGGCGACTCGACTCGGCCTGGGCCGATTGCGCGCACTGCTTGCGCTACAGTCTCAACCGATTACGTCGACCGTCGGCGGAATCATGCGCGGCGTGCTTCTCGACCGGCTCGCGGTGGCCTTTGTAGCGCTCTCGACACTCTTCGTCCTTGGGTTAGTCGCACTGGTCGTCGGCGTAGGCCGCGTCGCGCCGTGCGTCGCAGGCGGAGTCGTTCTGGCGTGGATCGCCCTTCACGTTTACTTCTCTCGGCAGCGCACTGTCGACCCGGCGGAGCACATGGTCGATCGCGCGGCCCACCTCGCGAAGCTTTTTCCCGCGGCCTTCGTGGTCATGGGGCACACGCACATCCCGGCTGCCGCAGCCGCGGGAACGGCGACATACATCAACGTAGGCTCCTGGGCCGAGGAGGCCCCGGACGCGCACGATTCCTCGAACTCCGGCGACGACCTGGCTTACCGCGCGGCGCGCACGCACCTTGTGATTCACGTCCGCGACGATCGTCCGGAGGCGCGCTTCTGCACGTGGGCAGAGACAGGCCCCGAAGAGATGCTGGCGCCCGCGCTCGCGCAATCTCCAACACCGCCCCGCGTCATCGCTTCTTAGAGAGTTGACCTGGATCTGCGCACGGCGTCGTCAAGCAGGATCCGTCGCCCCACTGTACTGGCCGCAGCGCGCCGCCCGGTTGCACCTGGCTCGATGTTCGAACCCGCGAGGGCGGCATTGATGTTCTCGTGATGGCACGGAGCCAAGGGGGCGGTTTCCGCTAAGCGTGCGATGGCTCATCGGCTCGCGTTGGCCCAACGCGCGAGGCGTGCGTCCGAGAATGAACCTCCTCCCCGACACGGAAGAACGAAATCGCGAAGGTGATGGCGATGGCCCACACGATCGCGAACGGAAATGCGACCCACACGGAACAACGGCCGAGCGCGGGACCGTTTTCATCGGGACTCCGTCAGACCATGGCCGCGCTCCATTAGATCACGCAGTCGCGCCATGAACCGCGCTACCGGCGATCCATCGGTCACGTCGTGGTCGAACGATACCGTCAACCCCACTTGTTCTCGCGCGACCCATTGACCCGCCACGAGAGCCGCACGCTCGGCGATTCCTCCTACGGCCACCAGAAGAGGATGAATGCCCGACGGTATGCCCCAGCTCATCCCTTGACCGCCCACCATGCCGGCGGAGGTCACGCACATCGTCCCCATCGAGCGCTTGGCCAGGAAGGGATCGCTCCGCAGGCGTCGCCACAGCACCAGGTCACGCACGCTTCTTGGAAGCATCGTGAAGAGGCGGGTTTTCGCTTCGGCGCGTCGAGCGTCCACCTGTACTTCGCCTTCTGCCACTTCACTCAAGGCTGGCTCTACCCTGCAGACGGAGGCGGCTTCGCTTTGCCGCGGGCGGTCGCTTCCCAGGGGCCTTCGGTGCCGGTCAGTCCGCTTGAGCGATAAGCTTGATCACCTTCGCTGCTTTTTCAAAATGGTCAAGTCGTTGCGTGCAGATCCACCATGTCGCCGCCTCCATAAGCAAGTCGGGCTCATCGTTCTTGTTCTTGAAGACCGCGTAGAAGGAGATTCCAACGTCTGACCCCTTTGCGGCCAGCTTCCCGCGGTAGACCGCAACAAACCGCTCACGCAACTCCTCACGCATAATGAATGGAATATTACCATACAACGTCTCGATTGTCCGCTTGAGCCGGCGTGGGCAACGCTCGGGCGCAGAGCGGCTCGCTAACTTTTTTCGCCGCTCGCAAACTTGTGCATGGGACACTCGACGCACGCCCCGTAATCGCATAAGCGACAGGCACGCATCGCGCCTCGAGGCGACACGACAGCGCGGTCCACAATCTTTGCGGCACGTGTCCCAAACGTTTCCCGTTCCTTCGCGGTGAGCGCGCTGAACGCGCGGACAAGCACGTCCTCCCTACGTGCGGCTGCGCTGGAAGCTGCATCGCGACCTTTTCGGGTGAGGTGCGTCGCAATGGATCGCGCGTCGCTACCCTCGCGGCGCTCCACCAAGCCGTCCCGCTCCAGGCGGTCCACTAAGCGGACACAGCCCGAGTGCGAAAGTGAAAGGGGACCGCGCAAGAATTCCACGCTGGAGTCAGGGTATTTTTCAAGAACCAGTAGGGCTGCCGCGTCACCCGCAGCGTGCGGTTCGGTGACCATCCGGCTCAGCTCATCCGATACCAAAACGGCGAGTGCTCCGAGCAAATTGGCTGCATTCAAAGGATTCACAACGCCAACATATTCTCAACGCATACGACCAATGCGAAAAACTCGTTGAGTGCAAGAATAGTCGAAACCATGACCGCATCACCGCGTATACATATGCATAAGTCATACGTTTGATGGGAAGAAAATGGCACCTGCGGTCGAATACAACACGGTTCTGTGGCGCATTGGGCCGAAGCGCCTTGTGCGCGTCGAGAGGTTCGCACTCGGTGTTCTTCGGTATAGCTTGGTGTTATTCCTACTCATGTTTGGCGCACTGAAATTCGCGGCGTTCGAGGCCGAGGGTATCAAGCCGCTTATTGAGCATTCGCCACTCATGTCGTGGATGTACGCGCGCTTCAGTGTTCGTACGGCGTCTGGCTTGCTTGGTGTTTTCGCGATAACCGTTGGCGTCCTGATTGCCACACGGCGATTCTTTCCCCGCATATCGGGCTTGGCGAGCTTCGCGGCCGCGGCCATGTTTCTCATCACGTTGAGCTTTCTGGGGACGACACCGGGAGTGCTTGAACCCACGAGCCAGACTGGCGGGTTCCTGATGAAAGACTTCATGTTTTTTGGTGCTGCTCTCTTCACAGGTACGGAGGCGCTCCGTGTGGCGCTTTTGCAAACCTTGAAACGGTCGACACCATGAATGCGCACAGGCCGACGACTGATGGTACGAGGCGCGTCCAAGGTCATTGGCGCCCCGCGACGGACGACGACGCTTCCGTCATTGTTGCCATGAGCGCGGCATTGAACGTCGAGGACCCTGGTCCGACCCCGGTGCCTCAAGCGCATATGGTCCGAACTCTCTCTCCACGCTGCGCGAAAGGCCACGGCGCGGACGAGCAGTTGTCCTTGCAGATGCTGAGACCTGTACGGCTACGCCTTGCTTATCTCGTTTTTGTCCAATGAACTTGGCGGCAAGGTTTGCACCGTCGATGAAGTCTACGTCGCACCCCAAGCGCGCGGCCGTGGTCTCGCGGGGAGTCTTTTTGGACAACGGTTCGATGGCGGTCGGTGGTCACCAAGGCTGGTCGCGCTTGCACTTGAAACGGCGCCAGGCAACCAACGGGCTCGGAGATTTTATAAGCGCCACGGCTTTGTCGGCAAAAACCTAAGCATGCGGCGGCTGACGCGATTGCTACCTATCAAAGCAGCGAAGGAAGAATTCATGGATGACGAAGAGTTGGCACGCCGGTCCATTCTTGGTTTTGGCGAAATCATGGCTGCATTGGGCCGTTGGGGAACAGGTGCAGAAGCCGTAATTAGGCAAGCTGACGCAATCGGCGCGCGCGTCGTTACGGCGACAGGCAATCCATGGTTCGATGGCGTGGTCGTGCCGCTAGGCGCCATGCCGCCGACGGGCGACAGCAACCTTCCCACGGGTGTGTGGACGCTTCAGAACAGCGTGTCAGGGCGAATCGAGCAACCTGAGATCGCTACCCCGTGCATGGGCCTCGACCTCTCTTCCCTTGCGCCTCGCCCACCGAGTATGCAGGTGAAGGTTGAAGAGGTCTCCTTCGCAGTTTTCGGCGATCTGAACGAACGCGCCTATGACGATATTGGCGTCTTTGGTCCCCTAGCCAGAGCACTCGCGAAGGACAACCGTATTCGCGTATACGGGCTGCGCGCCTCAGCCGAAGAGAGCAGCGCATTCGTTTGCGTTGCCCTAACGCTGACGGTTTTGGATGACCTTGGAATTCACTACGTTGCAACTGAAGCGGCGCATCGGCGCAAAGGACTCGCAAGTTTACTCGTGCGTGCTCTCTTGGACGCTGGGAGGGCAAGCGGGCTCCGCTCTGCAACGTTGCAGGCGAGCGCGGAAGGTCTCCCGGTCTGGACACACCTTGGATTCCGCAGGGTAGCGACACTTCGCGGATTTGTGCGTCCGCCGTGACGTGAATGGCAAACGATCACCAACTCGCATCCGGCGCTTGCGTGCTCGTTTGCCGTGCTGAAATAATTCGACATGAAAACCCTTCTGGAAAAAGAAACTGCCGGCCAATGCATCTCAATAACTACCTATTTTTCACCACGGCATG
This sequence comes from Polyangiaceae bacterium, assembly GCA_025353725.1. GTDB lineage: Bacteria > Myxococcota_A > Polyangia > Polyangiales > Polyangiaceae > Labilithrix. The sequence goes on from JANXOF010000045.1 coordinate 231,129, forward strand.
TGAAGCCGCACTTTCCTTCTACGAGCAATGTGGCCTGGGTAAAGCGACCCTCATTCTCCGTCACGGGGCCGGCACTTCGATGCGGGGCAAGGTAATGCACGCGCGATTTGCCGGCCCGGGTATTGATTTTTTTGCGTCGGACAACGAGGACGCTGAGCCCATGCGCGGCTCCGCCCACATGCTTACGATGGACACGTGCGACCAGACGCGATCGATATTCGAGTTGCTTGCGGAGGGCGGTACAATCACTACGCCGCTTGGGCTTCAGTCTTGGGGTGACTTCTATGGCAAGATCACCGACCGCTTTGGAGTTCAGTGGATGCTCAATTGTCCAACCCGATAGCGTCAGGCAGCCGATTCGCCAAGAAGTTGCCGCTCACTGCGCTAGTCTCTTCGGAGGTGATAGATTACTTTTTTCACTTGTAGGTCTTACCCGGAGGCACCCCGAATCGACGCGCCTGTTCCGCGATGGTCACCGTCCTCTACGATCGCAGCCAGGTCTACGTTGGCTTTGAATTAAGGCGCTAGCTTCTTGCGTGTATTATTCATCTGTCCCGCTTCCTCCTCGGAGAAGCAGGCTCTCTTTCTTACACCTTAAGCGCCGGAGCGAAATTTGGTGCCCACTTCACGGATCGGCGCAAGCATTCGCGAGTCCGCCATAGGCATCAGAGCGGCACTGGCCCTTGACACTGGACGTCAACGTTTACGGCTCCGCCGTTAGCAGCTACCCATCTACCGTACCGACGGCCGGAAATGCGAAGTGCTGTGACACACGCAGAAGGGGTTCGACGCGAAGATGCAGGGTACCGTCCGGCTCGTCATCGGAGCTAGCGAGCCGAGCACCATCGCAAAGCGAAAGCCGACGAGGCGCGCCGGGGCTCACTTGGAAGTAGGGTTCTCCAGGCTTCGCCAGGAGCGCAACCTCGGTGAACCCGCTTGCATTCTTCGACCCGTAAAAGCCCTGCGAGCCGTCGCTGCGTTGAAATATACGCACCTTATCAAGCTCACTGTTCCGCGCCTTCTTCTCGAATCGCGTGGCGATGGCTCGGAAGCGCTTCAGCGTGTGAAAGACGCACTCCACGAGGTAGCGCTTCGCGTACAGCGCGCGCACGACGGGCAGCTTGCTTGGACGTTGCGGCTTCGAGCTGATGACGGGGCGCAATTTACGTTCTCGCACCGCTGCGCGGAAGTCGTCGGAGTCGCGTACGCGCTACACGAGTCCCGTACTTTCGTGATTCCTGATGCTTGTGCAGTCTGCACGGGACGACGGAAGCAGAGCGGAAGTGGACCGAGTTGGTGGCATCGTGGCAGGCGGGCGGCACGAGCGCGGAGGTGTTCCCAGAGGGTCCGCCGTTTGCGGCGTCGACGCGGAAGCGGTGGGCAGGACAGCTTCCCCGCCGCGCACGCGAGCGAGCGAGCGGCGCGCCTCGCGCCGGGCCCCCGTGTCGATGGCGTGCGTCGTTCGCCCAGATGCTATCGCAGCCGTTCGCGCGCTGCAGGTGCCGCGTCGTATTGACGTCTTGGGAGCTCAAATCACGGTATGCCCAGGCTTCGATGCGCAGCTTTTTCGCGCGGTGGTGTCGGCACTCGGAGGCGCGCCGCCGACTCAGGAATGTGCATTTTTATAAACGCCTGGACGACGGAAGGTTCATCGCGGTCGACGTGCCCGCAAACGCGACGGGTGTCGAGATTGCAGACGCCGAGCTTTAGGCGCTTCTCGACGGCATCGACGTCGAGGCAAAGACGCCAAAAGCGCTCGCCGTAAAATTGGGCTCGAAGAAAGCTATCGGCCCGGCTTCCGCAGCGCGTCGGCAGTCCGAATTGTCGTCGCCCGCGCCACCTACGGGAAAAAAGACGGTGAGTTCGTCACGGTGGATGTGCCGAAAGAAGTCCAAAAGCGCGGACTTCTCGCGCCGTCGGTGATTTCTCGCATGCTCGTCGCCAAGTACCGCTTCGGGATGCCGCTTCACCGGTTCAGCGAGATGCTCTCTTCGGATGGCATCCGTCTCGATGACAGCGTGATGTGCCGGTACGCCGAGCACGTCGGCGCGACACTCGAATGTATTGTGCAGGCGTGCGTCAACGACGCCAAAGAAAACGCATTCTGTCTGTCCACCGACGCGACTGGAGTGAGCATCCAACCCAAGCGCACCTCCGGAACCCCCGGCAAACGCGGGCAGCCTTGCCGTAAAGGCTATTTCTTCGTTGTCCGTCCCGACCAAGATCACGTACTTCTTCGAGTATCAGCGGAAACATACAACTGCCATTGTTTGCCAGATGTTTCGCGGTTTCGTCGGTTACATCCAGGCCGATGCCCTCGCCATCTACGACGCGCGTTACCACGGCGACGCGCGCGTGTGGCCTGACGACACGCCGCCGCTTGAAGTCGGCTGCTGGGCCCACGTGAGAACAAAATTCTGGAAAGCCGCCACGACGGTCAACGAGTCGGCCTCGAAAGAGGCGCCGCGAATCCTAGCCTCTCGACACTCGAACGCTTCGCGGAGGCCACCGGGATGCGCGTTCGCGTCTCGCTCGAACCCGGCCGAGCGTGCCCGGAAGAAGAAGGCGCGCAAGGCGACGCAGGCGGCACAACCCGTCACGGGGGCGGGATTTCCTCGACCGTTGTGCGCCCGTCGCGGGCGACCCAAAGGACCTCGTTCGTGAGGTCGCCGACAGCGGAGAGGGCGGCAAGGGCAGCGCGGACATAGCGAAGCTGCTCGTCGCGGGTGGCGGCGCCGTTTTCGAGCATGATGATGCCGGGGTGAACGTCGCGAGCATGAGCCAGCTTGAGAGAGTCATCCACGTTGGCGGTGACGAGCACGCGATCTTTGTCGAAGGCACGGTCTAGCACTTCGCGGTACGAAGCCGCGAGGAGGCCGCGGTCTCGAACGTGGCAGGCACCTATGCCGTCTTCGTACGCGAGCTTCTCGGCCACCTCGGGCGAGATGTTCTCATCGAGTAGAAGCTTCACGGGGACGACCGACACGGGGGTAAGCGAGGGTGTACAACTTCGCAAACTCGATCTCTTCGTCCTTGAGGTACGGGTAGTCCTCGCGCACGTCCGCGGGCGATGCGCCTTTGATCAGCATGCCGCCGATCTGGCGCACGGCGAGACGGCTTTTCGCGAAGACGGGCTCTCCACCCAAGACCTTCTCATCTTCGACGAGCTTCCCCTTCCACGTCTCGAAGCGTTCGAGCTTTTCCTTCACCGCGCTCACGATCTCTCCGAGCTTAAGTTCGGTGATGGCGCTCAGCGCGAGCCGGGCCGGGGGTGGCTTCTCTTTGAGGGCATCGCGGATAAGCAGGTAGAGCTTCTTCCGGTCCCCCACGCCGAGGTCGAAGCCAAGCTCGGCCACGGTGCGAAAGTAGACCACCGCAGGCAACTCAAAGCGCGGCGGGCTCGCGGAGCCGAAGAAGCCGTACTCCACGTCCTTGCGCACGCGGCGCTCTTCGAGCCCGGTGAACGCGACGACTTCGGTGGCGGAAAGGGTCGGCGGCATAATGGTTCTCTGTCTAGGATACAGTATACGGCGCCGTCGGACAGGTGCAAGCTCGGCTCTTTTTCCGCGCTTCTATCGGACGTTGGCGGGGACCCTCTAGGTCACGAGATCATGAACGCGCGTCTCGCTACACAACCGACCGAGTCGATAATGCGCCTTCGCGAGCCCTCGCGGGAAATCGATCTGTGTCCTCACCCGTGTGCTCAGACCGCAAGCATACACTCCGAACGAGGAACGGGACCCCGCGCTCAGCGCTCGGGATCCCGTTGCTTTCGAGTTCGAATTGTAGGCGCGATTGGTGTCGAACCAACGACCCCTACCGTGTCAAGGTAGTGCTCTACCACTGAGCTACGCGCCTGAAGCCGTTGCCGAACTTCTTCGCTGTTGGTAACTCACGAGCATCCGGTCTGTCAAGCGCTCGTACCGCGCGACCTTTTCGCGGGCCCTCCCAGGGTTTTGCATGCCTCGAGCGCTGCGCTCAGAAGCGAAGCGTGAGCTCGACGCGCGCGCCGGCGTAGGCGGGGAACACCTTGCAGATGCCGCTCACGCACTTCAGGCCGCCGCGTTGCTGGCCTGCAAAGACGCGTAAGTTCGAGTCGCTCGTAAAGCGATAGAGAACCGAGCCGTTCAGGTAGTACGTCGGGAAGCCAAGCTGGGTGGTGTACTCAATGCCTTGACTGAATACCCACTTTGGAGCGACTTTCAGCGCGCTGTAGTGTTCGCCTTGGCGCCAGTAGGCGGGGCCAATGGCGGCGTCGCGTATGTTTTGGTTTTCTTCCTTGCGGACTCTATGCCGGCCCGTGAGCTCAATGGAGTACGGGCCGCGAATGTGCTGGCTAAGCGTATATTGAGCCTGAAACTCGTTGTAATAAGCCGCTCCGCTCTCTTTGGTGTCATCGCGTGCGCCTGCGGACACGAAAAAATGCGAGCGTCCTTTGTCGTAGACCCACTCGGCGCCTCCAAGCCCGTCGAAGACGCGGTTGCTGGTTCGCGCGGCGGAGATACCCGACCCGTCCTCACGGCGTAGCGTCCGTCCTTGTTCGTCGCAGCCGCCACCTGCTACTTCGCTTTTCGTGAAGGCATAAATTCCTTGTACATAAATGAGTAAATCGCTCGAAAGGCGGTAGTCCGTTCGCAGGCGGCCACCGTTCACACAAGCGTTGAAGAACCCGAACGCGCTGTCTTGCGTCGCGAGCTCGGCCTGCGGAATATTCGTGTACGAAACGTTCGCGAAGGCAGAGGCGCGCGTTTGGTCCACTGCGCCGGTGACGCCGTAAAAGTTGCGGTAGCTTTTGGCCTCGAGCGTACTCGTGAAGTGGCCCGCGTTCGTCGTGAGCGAGGCGTAGAGCGCGTTTCCGCTCGCCGCAGGGTCATTCGGCGCCTTGTCGTGGCGTCGCCGCTCGACGACCGCCTCGACATACAAACTGCCATGCTTCCACAGGCTCGGAATCTCGATCGATTGCCCGCCAAGGAACACCTCACTCGCGGCGATCGTCGGCGTTACGGCACTCGGGAGTGTCGCGAGCCACGTCTCCGTGTCGCTCGGCGCGCAGCTTCCGAAGGGGGAATCGAAGGTACCCATGGCGATCCGTCCGTCGCTTTCGTAGCGATGCGGCGCGCATCGGGTAAACTGCGCGCCGTGCGTCGAGAGCACCACGGGCAGTCCTCGACCGGCTTGGATTTGAGCGCCCACCACGCGGTCTGAACCGAAAATGGGTTGGGGTCCGAAACGGTCACCCTCAATTCCGCGTGCGGGATCTGCGACGACGTCACGCGGCACGATCAAGGCTCGGCCCGTCGCTTCGTCGATTCGTGTGGGGTTTAGCACTCCGGCTACCACCGTGAACGCGAACGGGTCGCGAGTGAACGTTACCTTCGCACCGCGGACGGTCGTGTCAATTCCGAGTTCGTCGACCTTTCGAAGCGAAAGCACAAACCCTCGGCCGAATTGGACATACGCGTCGCCCGCGGTGAGCTCGAGTTCATCACCCGTATAGCGGGCAAAAAGTTTCGCGGGGTATATGTAGTCGCGATAGCGCGAGGAGTCGTCACGAAGCACGCTGTCAACCTGCTCTGGCGGAATACACGCGCGGCTCTGCCCCGCCGTGCAGACGCCCCGGTCGACTGGGCGACGCCAGTATGCCGACGAGTCGAGGCGCATACCGAGCGTCCATCGCTCCCACTTCAGGGCTACGTTAAGACGGTTGATCCACGAGCCATAGCCGTGGTCGCGGACGTCTTCGCCCTCGTTGCGCCGCGCGTCAAACTGCTGCGAAACAAGCGTCGTCTCGGTCACGTCGAGCGTGACTGGTTTGCCTCCTACCGTCGCCACGTCGCTCGCGCGCGCGGCGCGAAGGTCGGTGAGAGTCGCTGCGACGGTCGCGACGACGACGCGGTACCGCCAAACGCTACTTCGTGCCACCAGCGGACAACGGTGCGAGAGCTGTCGCGACGTGTTCTTCGAGGAGCGCCTCGTCGCCAGAGTTGTATCCGTCATGCACGTAGACGACGTCGCCGCTCTTGTCGATTAAAACGGTGAGTGGCGCCGACTTTTTCGGGTTGTAGATGCTCGCGATGTGGGAGTCTTCGTCGAGTAATACGGGAAATGTAACCTCGTTGCGACGCGCCCAAGCGGGTACTTCCGCTATCGTGTCGGAGGAGTCCATCGCTATGGCGAGAATCGCGAAACCACGGTGTCGCTCTTTTTCATAAAGGCGCCGGAGGTGGTGCAGCTCCGAAAGACACGGTTGGCACCATGTGGCGCAAAAGTCGAGAAGCACCACCTGCTTGCCAAGGTAGTCGCTCAGCTTCACCGTCTTGCCGTCGATGTCGTGGCCCGTAAAGTCGGCGGCGCGGCTGCCTTTGGAAGCGCTAGGCGACGTCTTGGTCGGTCCTGTCGTTGGCTCGCAGGCGGCACTTACGCAAAGCGCGCTCGCGAGTGCGGTGGCTGTCACAAAACGCAGAATCTCCCTCATTTAACGACTTGCGCGGGGTTTTCGTCGACCCACTTCGACCAACGCTCGATGTCGTCTGTCAGCTGCGACGCGCTAAATCCGACTCCCGACGCCAAAATCTCCATGGATCTCGCGTCGATCAACGCGTTCCACGGTACGGCGCCGGCTTCGAAAAACTGACCTAAACTCCGCTGCTCCGGGTCGAGAAAGAGCGTGTAGTTTACTTGGTGACGTTTCTGCCAAACGTCGAGATCGGTCAGTGTAGAACCTGTTCCGCGGGCGCCCCCCTCCACAATCGCTTGAATGACGGTGACCTTTTTTGCCTTGAGCGAGGTCACGAGTGGCACGAGAAATTCAGCTTCGTTGTTGCATGTGGGACACCAGAGCGAGCCGGCGGAGAAGCTTATGAGTTTACTCATGCGCAACTCGGGGTCGAAAAGCTCGGCGAGGGAGACGACCGTCTTGCCCTTTGCGGGGTCGCCATCACGGTAGCCGAGGAACTTGTAATTCCGCATGACGCTTCCCGCGCGCGACCCCGCACGAGGCTGATACCCGAGGTTTTGCGTAGGGTACGGCTTTCCGTAAGGGTTGACCTCGCTCCCTTCGCCAGCGGCTGGCGTCTCAGGCGTGGTCGCCGCGGGTTGCCCGGGATCTACGCCTCGGTCCTGCGGTGTTCCCGCGCCCGTACTTCCTGACGAGTTGCATCCGGCGGTGGCAAGTCCCGCGAGGGAAACGAGAACGAGGCACGACACGCGAGTCACCCACGACAGGCGAGCAACAAGAGGAGAGACTCGTGTCATTGACATAGACCTTACTGGGACACGAACGAGTCGTGACACCCGGCGTTCAAGTCTATGGTGAGGTCACTGAACGTCCAATAGAATTGAAGCTGCAAAATCGATGACCTATCCCTTGGTTTCGGAGCTCGCTCGACACGGCCTCGCGGCACGCGCAGCGCTTGGTAGGTTCGCCGCGGTTGCAAGCACCGTAGCGGCCGTCCTCGTAAGCGTTGGCGCATGTTCTTCTGCAACGGTCGCCGGCGCTGCTGCGTCCTGCGATCCGGCTCAGTGTGCGCCTAAAAACGAGTGCCTGGCGGACGGCGCGGGCGTGGTTGCCTGCCGCCTCTCGTGCGCAGCCCACACGGACTGCCCGTTCAACTACCAATGTGCGACGGGCGCGCCAAAAAGCTATTGCGTCAAACTTGCGGTTGATATCGCACCGAAAGCTACGGGTCAGTGGGGTACACACTGCTTGGCGCCAGACGGGGAGGCCGGCAACAAAGCCTGCGACGGGTCGGCTTCGTTTTCTTGCTTCGGCGCGGGAACGACCGACGCGACCGCGTACTGCACGCGCTTTGATTGCAAAACCGACCTGGAATGCGCGGGAGGCTATTACTGCGGAACTGCGAATACTGCGCCCAACGTCACGACCGACAAACGCAGTTTCGGTACGACGAGGACGGTGTGCCTCAAACGGGCCTATTGCTCCCCATGTCACGCAGACCTCGACTGTCCGGTCATCGATGGCACGCCGAGTCGGTGCGCGGACGACGATCTCGGGACAGGGAAGTACTGCACCACGCCGTGCAAAACGTCGAGCAACTGCCGTCTCGACGCCGCGTGCACGCTCGTCGCATACGACGGCACGAGGCTTTGTCGTCCGCGCGCCGGAGTCTGCAAGGGAGATGGGTCGCTTTGCTCCCCCTGCCACGCGGATTCGGATTGCCCGAAAGGGTTTTGCTTGGGCGGCGCCTACTCACCCGAAACGTTCTGTTCGATTAAAGCGACCGCCTCCTGCGAGGCCAACGTGAACAATACAGGTAAATGCCCGACCTTCACCGGTTACGCCGGAACGCAAATCGGGTGTCAGTCGACGAACGACAACCCATCAATTCCGCAAGATCAGTGCCTTGGCGTCGTGAACTTCGGTACGAGCGGAGACATTGCTTGCTACACCAAGCACTGACGCGCTTGGATGCGCGCTCCGGCTCGCTATCGCGTCTTGCCGCTTGACCGTTCGCGCAGCCGCGCTGTCCAGACAGCACGTGCGTCGCCTCTCGCGAGCAACGCCCCGTGCGCCGCCGCGGTGATGGCGAGCGCGGCGAGCGGAACGTCCAGCGCACCGCACGACAGCAGCGCGAGTGCGAGCGTGCCCAGGACGGCGGGTGGGTGCGCGCGTTGCACGACCGCGACGAGTGCGAGGAGGATGGTGGCCGGCACGAGAAACGCCGGGAGACCGGCGAGCCCGTAGGGCAGGGGAGTGCCAGGCGCGAGGGCGAGCGAGCCGCGCAGGATCGCCTCATAAGCCGACGGCGTATCCCCGTTCGCGCGCGACGCCAGATACGTCACTCCGAACGAGGCCGCGATCGAGGCATTGGCGAGCCACCGCCCGCGGACACGGGAGCGCGTACCGAGCCACGCCGCGGCGAACAGAACGCCGAGTGTTTGGACGACGACAGCCGCAGTCGCTAGACCTCGACCCGCTTGGTAGAGACCCAAGCTCGCGCGCTCGCCGGCAAGGGCTGTCACCTCCCACGCGACGGGGCGGAGTACGCCCGCCATCGCGAAGATGCCGAGAACGGCCCCGACGGCACGGGTGTGCACGACCCGCACGAGCGCCATCGAAGCCACACTCGCTATCACGCTCGCGAGGAGCGCGAGGGCGAGGGTCGCGCCCGTATGCAACCGCTCCACGACCGATGGTGCCGCCAACGCGACGACGAACCCCGTCGCGACGAGAACGACACCGCGCGTGCCCCGACGCCCCACGTTTCCCGCACGTGACAGCTCGAACGATGCGGTCGCGATAAACGCGACGAGGAGACCGCCAAAGGCGTAGCTAAAGGTGGCGGAGAGAAGGTCGGTCAGCTCCATCGCGCCTTGGGAGGCGACGCCGCGCATGCCGGGGGCGACAAGCACTCCGAGCACCTTCGCCGCGGCTCCCACCAAGGCCGTGGCGATAAGCGTAGTTTCAATCCATTCGACACTGGAAAACTGCGCACCGCGGGCTTTGCCGTCCCCTCCGAGGGGAGCCTCAGGCCGAGCCGAGGCTTCGCCAGCGGTCACCGCGCTCTCGGTTGTGTTCGGGCTTCCCATCGTTTGCCACGAAGGCAGCGCCGGACGCTACCACGGGTCGCGGCAGCTCGGCGCATCTCACGCGCGCGTCACCCCGCGCGACGGATCTGTCGCGCGTTCGGCGGGGCGGTTCCCTCGCGCATTTCGCGCAAGTTGACGGGAGGCGGCGCGCCACGCTCACTCGGGCCTTTGGGCGTGGGCGCTGGGGGTTGTGGGTCCTCCGTCGGAGTTTTGGCGGGCGTGTTCAACATAAAGGGCCGCGCGTGCATCGTCGAACACGCGAAAACCTCGTCGCGGTGAAACTCCCAATGCAGGTAGACGTTGCCGTCCGGCGACACAATCGCGGTCGGGGCTGGACCAAATGGCTGCGCGCGGTGTACGGCGTCAAGAGCTGCAATGTCGAAGGCGGTAATTCCGCTGGTCTTCACGATACCCAACTTGACGATGCGCCCCTCCTTCGGATTCACCACAATTTCGAGCTTCGTGATGAGGCGAGGCGCGTTGAGCGGGTGCGCCTTCGGGAGGTTGTCGAGACTACCAAGAAAGCTGTCTGCAAAAAGCGGGTGAATGCGATTGTGAATGGTATTCAGGTAGGTCGCGAAGGGAACGGCCGCCGCATTGAGCGCCGTTTGGTTGCCCGGCTTCACGCTCGATACGTAATTCTCGATCGCGTTCTTCCAGCGCTCGAAGTTCGACGCCGTCCACGATCCGCGGTGCTCGCTCTTCCGTCGTTCGCCATCCGCCTCGCGCTCTTTGCGAAGTTGGTCCGACCCGACGACGGCCACAATTCCCTTGTTCGAGAGGTTCAAGTTCACCTGGCCGGGTCCGGGATTGCCACCCAAGCCGAGCCACTTTGTCGACGGCGACGCGTTCGAGTTCGCAGCTCGCGGCTGGTTGGTGGTGCCCGCGACAGGGTCCCGTTGCGCCTGCGCGCCCGGCCTAACCGGCGTAAACCAACTCGCTCCCGCCGGCGACTCGACGAGGTCGAACGACGGCGCGGGCTGAGCGCCAGGTGCGAGCTGCGGCGTCTCATTCGCGGCTTGCGCGGACGTGCGCCCATCACCGCCCGCTTTTGGCGCGACTTCGGACGGAGGCGCAGGGACTGCTGTCGCGGTCAACGGGCGTTCGACGGGCTTGTTGTCCTTCGAGGGCTGAAACTCGCTACCCCTCTCGCCGGGCGCGCGATCCTTGTCGCCCTTGTGCTCGTCACTGTCGGCAATTTTGGTTCGCTCGCTGTCGCCCGTTTGATCCTTCGGGCCGGCGGTTTTGTTGGCGCCTGGGGTTGGGTTCTCGGCGTCGTCGTCGTGGGCCGTTTGCGTGGCCGCCTTCTCCTCGTCGACTTTGTTGGCCTCGTCCGCGATGAAGCGCGCGTTCGGGTTGTCTTCTTGCTTCGGCTTTGCGTGCTGTTTTACAGCGATCCGCTTGTCCGACTTGAGCTCTTGCTCGTCGAGCTTCTTCAGCGGGTCTTCGTCTTTGACGACCACCTTCAGGTCGGGCTTCGCAGCCTCAGGCTTCTTGGTGTCAGGCGGCTTGGCAGGATCGGGCTTCGCGGGATCCGGTTTCTTCTCCACAACGGGAGCCGGCTTCGGGGGCTCGGGGTCCTCCTCGGGACGGACGCCTTGGTCCACAACGGCAATCTCAAACGACTGCTCGCTCGCCCTCACGCGTTCGCGCGCCTTGGTGCCCAGGGACGCGACATACTGCCGATCGTCGCTGTATCCGCGCAGCTGCTTCGAGACTTCCTCGGTACCTCCGCCCATCATGAAGTGCGCGCAGATGGCAGCGCACACCCATAAGGCTATCGGGATTTCGTGGCTTCTTGACATTGCGTGGAATTCGTCGTGCGAACCGTTCGGGTCCCCAAGGGTAGCATCCGACTCCCTTCCCTTCCATCTGTGGGACGCGTTCGCGACTGTTGAACGTAAGAAAGGAGACCGCGGCTTTCGTGTGCTTCAGGTCGCGATCACCTCGTGTGTGGGTGTCGCACGCGCCACATCCTTTGGGTAGTCGTCGAATTCGAGCGAACCGGCAGAGCCTTGGATCCACGGCGTGATACGGCCGAGCGCGTCATTTCCTTTGTACACCGGCTACCGCGCCCACATGCATGTTGCGATGAGACTCGCGCCTCCCTTCCTCGCGCCTTTTGCTCTGGCCTGTGCGGCGTTAAACTGCGGTGGTCCTACGTTCGTTGCGTCGTCGCGCGCTCGTGTGGAGAAAGTGTCGACTCCGGCTATCGACCTGGTTAGGGCGAGGGCGTACTTTTCTGACTTTGAAACCCAATGCTCCGCGGACGGCGGAAAGCTTTGGGGGCGGTCTCTCGCCGGTCCGTTTCTCTTCGTCGATTCTGCCACGCGCGACGTGGTCGCCAACCAGCGCGGAACTTCGACCTTCCCTACGGCCAGTCACGGAGTTTTCGTGGGTACGTTGACGCCCGCGGAAACGGTCGCGAACACCGCTCTCGGCTGCAACTTGAATGGAACGCGCTGCAGCACGCACTCGAAAGCACGAGCGACTCGCGGGAACAATTGATTGTCGACGCACTTACGTTTCGAGCTTCGCGCGGAGCCGTATTTCCCAATGCGGCTCCGCGCGAGGCCGCCTTGGAGATTTTCGAAGGACTTGCGGAATACACGGGCGCAAGGCTTGCGAACTTTACCGACGTTGATGTCGTGCGCTCAGCCGTCGAACGGCGCTCGACGTCGACAGGTTTTGTCCGAATCTTTGCTTACGTGAGTGGTCCGCTCTACGGATTTCTGCTTGATGCCACGGGCGTTGACTGGCGTAAGCGTCTCACCAAAGAGACGGACCTTGCGTTGCTCCTAAGTGAGCTCACGCATCTCGGCCCTCACGGACAAGGCACACGAGATGCCGAGGAAGCCGAGCACCGTCACGGCGGAGAGGCGATCCGGCTCGCGGAGCGTGACATCGAGGCCAAGCGCCTTGCGAGGGTTTTCGAGTGGACTCAGTCACTGATCGTCGGACCGGTCTTAGTCGTCAATCTGAAGGAGGTCACCAGACGCAGCTTCGATCCGAGGCGCGTGTTCCCGTTGGATGAGCAACAAGTCGTGTATACGAGCCGCACGCTCAGTGCTTCTTGGGGAATGCTCACAGTCGACGATGGCGCAATTCTGGAGAACGAAGCGACCGGTCGCGGCCATATTTCGTTGGTGGGTGCATCTGCGGACTACACGCGAGGTACGGGCTGGTCGCTCCACTTGGCAAAAGGCTGGGCGGTCGCAGCGTCCGCACGACCAGGTGACTTTACCGTTGCGCGCATTCGTTAGCGGCAGGGACTTCGAGGGGGCGCGCGCGACCCGCTCTCTGCTCCACTCCGCTGCAGAGCGGCAGCGTTCTACTCGGGAAGCGCCAGACCGCACATGTGGGAGCGGATCGAGTGGCGGTCGGCCGCGCGGCCGAAGCCATCCGCGCTGCCGGAGGCGGGGGCGGGTGAGGCGGCGCCCGTGCCGACGACGAACTCGCTCCTCGCCGCACGGGTGGTCACGCAAGATGTCCGAATGCGGTTCACGATCTCGCGCCGACGGCTACCGTGATTTAAGCCGCTCGATCTCAAGGAGCGCCTCCGCAAGCCGCTTATCAAGGTCGTCGGCGCGCTCGGACTCTTGCTGCGCGCGCTCGGACTCTTGCTGCGCGCGTTCGGACTCTTGCTGCGCGCGTTCGGTGACCTCATTGACGGCGCGTTCGAGGCGAAGAACCAATTCCTCGGCTTCGGGCAGACTAGCTGTGCCGAAGTAGAATCGAACGCGGTCTCCCTCGACGGACAGGTCGAGCCGGAGGACCTTCGACTCATATCGGCCCGCCTGCGGTAGAATAGGGAGATACGAGCGCGCGCCCGGCTCGAGTCGCCAACCTGCGAGTCGCAAGTGTTGCCGATCAAACACAAAGTACTCGCCGATGCCTACGCGGGCGTAGCGCCTCACGTTCGTTTCGAAGTCCTTCTTTCGGCTGCCACTGACATGCACTTCAAGCACGAAGTCGAGGCCTTTACCCTCCTCGCTCACCACCCATTTTTCTCGTGGCTGGGTCTCAACGTCTCGCACCGCGAGGACGTCGGGGCAAAACATCGGTTCGTCGGGGTAGTAAGTAGCGAGCTCCTTCGAGACGTAGACCTTTTGGCCCACGCGCCGGAAGAACTCGTCGAGAGCGCTTACTGCGCGATCTTTCGCACGCGAATGGCGGTCCCCCTCCGGCGGGTGAAGGTACATCGGCACCTGGGCGGGCAGAGCGTCGACAACGGCACGTCGCTCAGAGGCGGTCAACGTGTCCCACTCCTCTTGCGAAGGGGCGCGAGGAAGTGTGGGCTCGAACGCTACAAGAGTCACGGTAGAAGAATAGCAGCCGTCGCTTATCTTCGCACCCTCCGCGCCGAGGTACAGACGGGTCGTTCTAACTGGCAAAAGGCTGGACGGTCGCAGCGTCCACACGACAGGGTGATTTTGTCCTCGTGCGCACTCGTTGGCGATAGTGATTTTGACAAGGCGCGCGCCCGACCAGGTCTCGGCTCCAGTCCGGTGCAGAGCGACGATCTTTTATCAAGGAAGCGCGACGCTGCACATGTCTTTTGCGACGTAGTTGAGAAGGTGAACTTTGCAAAGTCCGTCGGCTCCTCCGACCGCGTCGCCGAGGCACAAGGCTTTTTCGAGAAAATTATCGAGTTCGCTACAGCAGTCGAGAAGTTGGCTGCAGTACGATACGGACGAAGCGCTTTCCACGACAGCGACGCTAACGAGTTTCGTTTGCTCGGTAGCGCCCGTCGCTGACGCACGAAGCGTCACCGATAGCGGTCCAATCGCCGCGTCGGTCGTTGCCGAGAGAGTCAATTCCCCGCTCGTTGCGCCGGCAGGAAGGATGATCTGCGGCGCCGCAAGGCCCGCCGGAAGCTGACTCGCACTCAGCATGATGGGACCTGTCTGCCCATTGCCGCGTGAGACTAAAACGGGAATTCGGGCCGTCGCGCCTCGCGTCACGTTGACTACACCGCCAGCGACAGTAAGCGTGAAGCTCGTGTCTGGCGCCCCGGCATCGGCAGCAGGCGAGGTGGGCGTCGCCGCTGGGGTTACGGGAACTTTAGGCGCTTCGCTCTCTTTTTTGACGAGATTTTTGTCGTCGTTACCTGTCGCTGGACTCGAAGCACACGCGATCGTCGAGACCGCAGCGGCAGCGAGGAGCGTGACAAGAAGGCCCGCGCGAGTGTTCGATGTCAGGGATGCCATTTCAATTACCTCGTGCCACATCGAAGCAGAAGGCGTACCAACCACGCGCCCGTGCGAGAACCGCGCTTTCGCTTCAATTTTAGCCGTTTTTGCGGTTTGAACCGCGCGTGGTCCATGGTGCACGCTTTCACCACCGGTGTACTTCCGAGGGACCACGAGCCGCCCGTCGTCGTCGCGGTCGGCTTCCGTCGTCGCCTACTTCAAAAGCTTCTCGAGCTGCGCGACATCGAAGCGGATGAGGGCTTCATACGAGTCCGTTTCGGCCCCTCCGCCGAGTGCGTCAAGTACCCCAAGGGAAATCTTCGCCTCGTCGGCGAGCGCTTTCGCGGGGTAGGCATCGGACTGCGGCTCGCTAAAAACAGCGCGGATACCCTGAGCTTTCAGGATCTCGCGAACACGGCCGTAGTGCGCTCTTCCCTCGTGCTCGTCGCCCCGGAAAATCCCAATGAACGCCGGAGTTTCAAGTTTGTAGCGCTCACCAAAGTACTGAAACGCTCCGTGGAACGGCACAAACGTGCGCGTTTTCATCGCTTTCGTCCTCGTTTCGACTTCGGCGTCGAGCGCCGCAAGCGAGGCATCGACCTCCGTGGCGCGCTTCCGGTAGGCGAGCGCGTGGGCAGAGTCGGCTTTGCCAAGCTCCTCGGCGATGGCACGCACGATGAGCCGCGCGCGTTCCGGATCGAGCCACACATGAGGGTCGGGCGTCCCGTCGGCTTCGTTCGTGAGCGTCGGAACACGGTCGCCCACTTTCAACACGCGGGCCTTTGGCGCGGCGTTGGCGAGCAGCGTCTCCATCCACGCGTCGAGCCCGAGCCCGACCAAGATGCCCACACGCACCTTCGACGCGGCCTCGACTTCGGCCGGGCTCGGCTCGGGTCTCGCTGCGTGCTCGCTGGTCCCGGGTGGCACCATGAGCGTCACGTCCGCGTCGGGGCCCGCGACGCGGCGAACCAAGTCGTAGATGGGAAACACTGAAACGCTCACGGTCATCCGCGGGCGATCCCTCGACTCCTCGCCGCTTTTACAGCCTTTAGAGCACCCCCAAAGGCCTGCCGCCAAGGTGATGGCGCACCCGAGAGCCACGACAGGGAAGAGAGCGCGCTTGAGCATGATCCGCGGACTTCGCACAGTGCGCAGCCTATCGCAAAAGTGACCTCTGATTCGTCCCGCGCGCGGCTCGTGTTACAACCTGCGCGCCCCGATGGAGACTACGTCACGCGAAGTGGAAGAACCGCCCTACGAAATCCGTGGCTCGTTGCCCGAGGACGAAGCGCAGATCTTACGTATCGCCAGGCACTTGAACACGGTGAATCTTCCCGAGGAGGAGGAGGGAGTGCGCCAAATCCTTGCGGCATCCCACCAAAGCTTCACGCAGGCGACGGCCGAACCGTCACGGCGTCAGTACGTTTTTGTGCTCGTCGAGCGCGCGACCGGGACGATCCTCGGCACCTCGATGGTCTTCGCGCAGCTGGGTCGTAAAGATGCGCCCTACATCTATCTCGACGTGATTGACGAGGAGCGTTACTCGCAAACGTTGGACAAGCACTTCGAGCACACGGTGCTGAAGATCGGCTACTCGTACAATGGGCCAACCGAAATCGGCGGCCTGGTCCTCGACCCTACGTACCGGCGGGTGCCCGAGCGCCTCGGTACGTTCTTGTCGTACGTGCGCTTTCTCTTCATTAAAATGCACCGCCCCTGGTTTCGTGACGAGGTACTCGCCGAGCTGCTCCCACCCCTCGAAAAAGACGGTACTTCGCACCTTTGGGACGCGCTCGGGCGTCACTTTACGGGGATGACTTACGCCGAGGCCGACAAGCTCTCGCGCAAGAACAAGGAGTTCATTCGAGGTCTTTTTCCCGAAGGCACCATCCACGCTTCGCTCCTTCCCAAAGATGCCCAAAGCGTGATCGGGAAGGTCGGCGCGCAGACCCGTGGCGTCGAAAAACTCCTTCGCCGCATTGGCTTTCGCTACGCCGACCGCGTCGACCCTTTTGACGGCGGCCCGCACTTTACCGCCGCGACCGACGAAGTCAGCCTCGTCTCGAGCTCACGCCGCTTTCGGGTCGAGGAACTCGTCGCCGAGGCCACGCTCGCGGCTTTGCCACCCGAAAAACGTAGACGCGCCGTCGTTGCCGTCGAGCCGAACGGGCCGCCCTTCTTTCGAGCGGTGCTCGCGCCCTTCGAGCCGCGCGGCTCCGAGGGGTGTGCGCTCGGGAGGCTTGCCGCGCGGGCGCTCGGTCTCGAGGTTGGCTCAGAGGCCTGGATTCTGCCCCTCGAGTGAGCCAGGTGCGCTAGCTAGTCGAACGCGAACGAGCCGACGAGCGGCACGTGGTCGGAAAGGCCACGAAAAGTGCCGTTTCGCTGACCGAAACGGTGCGATCCGTCGAAGTTTAGCCAATTCAGTGCACGGCCCGTGAAGATGTGATCGAGGTGCATCCGGAGGTTCATGAAGCCCGCCGTGGGCCACGCGACGAGCGCCTCTTCGTGCAGTTGAAAGTGACGTGCGAAAGCGTCCTCGAATCCGTGCTCGCGGAGGTACCGGTACGCGGGCGATCCCGGTAGCGCATTGAAATCGCCGACGACGATAAACCGTTCGCTCGCCCGTTCGCGCGCGACAAAGTGCGCGAGATTCTTGGCCTCTTCGAGCTGGTTTGGGCCCCAGCCCATACGCCGCGGCTCAAGCCAAAACGCGCGAGAAAACGCCGTCGGCAGACTCAGGTGCGTGTTGAAAACATCCAGGCCGACGCCCGACCGGTGGTGAACGCGCAGATGCGCGCAGATGCGCGTTTGCTTAAGCTTTTTCACGGGGTGCGCAGCGCGCGACGTGATGTCGTGCGGCTGAGCGGCGTTGTCATGTGACACCCGGAAGTCGCCACGCACAAGCACGGCGAGTCCCGTTGTATAAAGTGGCGCCGTGCTGACCCGATACGCGTGTGCCGGGAAGTAATACGCCTCATAGGCATCGGGCTTTCCGCGTGCGCGCAGCGCGTGCTGGAGCATGGCCATCAGGCGATCAAGTTGGGTCTCACCGGCTGGCGCGGGGTGAGCCATATTTGAACGCAAGGACGTGGTCTCGACCTCTTGAAGGCAAATAATGTCGGCGAGCGGGGCGAGTGTGGCGAGCGCCTCGGCGATGCGCGCCATGGCTTTCGCCGTGCTCGCGATTCCGCGCGTGGCGTGTCCAAAATAGCGAACGTTATAAGTGACGACGCGCACGGGAGCCATACCGGGCCTCCACTGTAGAACGTCGGCGCGGCGCGCGCGCGCACTATCCCTCGAAGCCATCGAGCGCGACCGCGCCGTGTGTTTGGAGCCGTCGCACGGCCTCGCGTGACTCTACGGTTGTCCATGTAGGTTTGGTGGTGCGGGTTGCTTTTTGAGCGCATCGAATCCGCTGGGTGCTAGTTTTAAACGGGTGAAGGCGCCGTATATCTTTGGTAGTGCGTGCATATTTGCGGCCGTACTCTCGGCGGGGGGGTGCTCGTCG
This sequence comes from Polyangiaceae bacterium, assembly GCA_025353725.1. Lineage (GTDB taxonomy): Bacteria > Myxococcota_A > Polyangia > Polyangiales > Polyangiaceae > Labilithrix. Next base: position 249,378 of record JANXOF010000045.1, read on the forward strand.
AACGCGCCTTCGACGCCAGAGACAGGTCCGCTCAATCCGTCGAAGACGCCGACTAACGGTCAAGGCGTGCCAAGCGACGCGGGAGCGGTGGTGCCTACTACGCCGGTGGCATGCGTGCTTACGCCGCCGAGTAAACGATGTGGACTTGCGCCTCAGTGCGGATGTCTTCCAAACGAGACATGTGATGTCATCGCGGAGCCTACCGGCGAAGTCGCGTGCGTCACGGCAGGGAGCAACACCATGGGGCGCCCGTGCGGTCGGACTGGAGACTGTGCAGCGGGCCTACGATGCGAGTACGGCGCGTGTCACGCGTATTGCCCGACGGTTTCGAGCAAATGTACGTTAGCGGGCACGGACATCTGCGTGGGTGTCAATGGCAATGATGACAGACCCCTCCCTAATCTTACGATATGTACGATTCAGTGTGATCCCCGAGCGCCGTCGGCGGTCTGTGGCGCAAACTCCTGCGAATGGCTCGCCACCTACTACTCGCCGTTCACGAAGGTAAGCGACTGCGTTTTGGGAGGTCCGAACAAGCAGGGTGACGGCTGCAAAAGCGCAAGTAACTGCCTCCCCGGATTCGCTTGCATCACACGGCCTGGCAAACCGGAGACGGACAAGGAATGTGAGGCGTGGTGCCGGATGAACCAGACGCCCAGCGATTGTCCGAGCGGCAAGACGTGCAAAGACGAAGTCTTCGGCGACAACAGTCCGGTCGTGGGCGGCATTCGAGAAGGGCTCTGCCGATAGTCCAGCTTGACGCGTCGGGAGTCTGCCCGCCCTCGGTCACCGCCGTTGTGGTAGGCCTTGGCACAAGGCTTATCCATGTCCGAACGCATTCAAGTCCGCGCACTTCTCGAGCAAAAGAACCTACTCGCCGACGACATCGTTGCGGTCAAAGTCGGCGGTAAGGTCATCGACCTTCATTCGTTCGTCGAGGCTGAAGCGAAGTTCGAGCTCGTTCGTGCGACCGACAAAGACGGCCTCCAGGTCATCCGACATTCGACGGCTCACGTCATGGCAGACGCCGTGCAGAGGCTCTTTCCGGGCACAAAAGTAACGATTGGGCCGTCGATCGAGGACGGTTTTTATTACGACTTCGACAAGCCCGGCGGTGGGTTCACCGAGGAGGACCTCGGCAAAATCGAGAAGGCGATGCGCGACATCGTGAAGAGCAACACGCCCTTCCGCCGCGAGGTCGTCTCGCGCGCAGCGGCTATCGAACTCTTCACGAAGATGGGCGAAACCTACAAGGTAGAAATCATCAAGAGCATCCCCGAAGGCGAAGAGATAAGCCTCTACAAACACGGCACCCACGAAAAGTCGTCGAACTACGACAAGGACTGGGTCGATGTATGTGAGGGTCCCCACGTGCCGCGCACGAGCCAACTCGGCGCCGTGAAGCTCACCAGCGTGGCCGGCGCGTACTGGCGCGGCGACGAGCGAAACCCGATGCTGCAGCGTGTTTACGGGACTGCCTTCGCGACCCAAGAGGCGCTTGACGAGCACCTCAAGCTTGTCGAAGAGGCGAAGGCCCGCGACCACCGCAAGCTCGGTAAGGAACTCGATCTCTTCCTGTTTGACCCGGTTTCGCCGGCGATGCCGTTCTTCCTTCCACGCGGAGCGTTCATCTACAACACTCTTGTAGAGTACATGCGAGCGCTTTATGCGGTCGAGGGATATGACGAAGTGATTACGCCGCAGGTCTTTGACCCGAAGCTCTTTCGCGCCAGCGGTCACCTCGGCAACTACAACGAGAACATGTACCGGTTGTGGACCGAGGACCTCCTCGAGGACGCGCTTGCGAAGAATGCCGACGGAAGCGAAAAGACCGCGATCGACATGGTCAAGCAGCTGCAGGACAACTCGTTTGGTGTGAAGCCAATGAACTGCCCGAGCCATTGCGTCATCTTCGGATCGCGCCGCCGGAGTTACCGAGAGCTTCCGTGGCGTATGGCAGACTTTGGGCGTCTCCATCGGTACGAGCGCGGCGGCGTGGTCCACGGACTTTCACGCGTCCGAACGTTCTGTCAGGACGACGCTCATATCTTTTGCACGCGTGAACAAGTGCCGGAGGAAATCGAGCGCTTTCTGAAGATGTTTTACAAAGCCTACAAAGCGTTCGGCTTCGGTAAAATCGACGTTAGGCTCGCGCTGCGTCCTGAAAAACGCATCGGCTCTGATGCGGATTGGGACATGAGCGAGACCGCCCTCGCCGACGGCCTTACACGGGCGGGGCTAGCCTTCGAACATCTCGAAGGCGAGGGAGCGTTCTACGGACCTAAGATCGAGTTTCACGTCCAGGACGCTCTCAAGCGAAGCTGGCAGCTCGCTACGCTGCAGTACGACCCAAATCTGCCTGAGCGCTTTGAGCTCGACTACGTTGGCGACGACGGCAAAGCCCACCGTCCGGTCATGCTTCATCGTGCGATTTTCGGCTCGCTGGAGCGATTCATCAGCGTGTACATCGAGCACTGCGGCGGTAACTTCCCCGCTTGGATAGCCCCCATGCAAGCGATTGTCCTCACGGTCAGCGACAAGACGGAGGCTTACGGGCGCGACGTTCTGGCGAAGCTCAAAGCGAAGGGCTTTCGCCTCGAGGCTGACTTTGCGGGCGACAAGCTCGGCGCGAAGATTCGAAACGCGCGATCGGCACGGCACCCGTACATGTTGATCCTCGGTCCGAAAGACAGCGAAGGCGGGACCGTTTCGGTTCGCTCGCGCGACAGGGGCGAGCTCGGCGCGATGCCTCTTGAGCAGTTCGTCGCCATGCTCACGGACGAAAGCAAGATGCCGAGGTAGGGCGCGACAGAGAGCGTTCGAGCCTCGCCGAGGCGGTGAGAGACTCGAAAAAGCGCCCGGTGCTGCAAAATACCAGGGTCGCCGGGGTTGACCCCACACCCGTACCCAGGGAAGACTACGGCGTCCTTCGGGGAGCCGTTCTTTCGGGGGCGGTTTCTCTTCGGACTTCAACACTTTTCGAGGAGGTCATAGTTCCCCTATGTCAATGGGTCGTCCCCGCTTTGATCCGCGCCAGCCGCAGCGCCAGTTCCAGATTCGAGTCAATCACCGCATCCGGGTGCCGGAGGTGCGCGTCATCGACGCGAACGGCGAGATGCTCGGTGTGCTCTCGACACACGAGGCTTTGAGGCGCGCGCAAGAACAAGCGCTCGACCTCGTCGAGGTGAACCCGAAAGCCGAACCACCGGTCTGCAAAATTCTCGACTTCGGCAAATACAAGTACGAGGAGAAGAAGAAGGCGGGCGAGGCCAAGCGAAAGCAGACCGTCGTTCAGATCAAGGAGATCAAGCTCCGACCGAAGACGGACGACCACGACATCGCCTTCAAGACGAACGCGGCGCGCCGCTTCCTCGAGGCCGGTCACAAGGTGAAGGTGACGGTGCGATTCCGTGGCCGTGAAATCACTCACCCCGAAAAGGCTCAGGAGCAGATCACCGTGATCATCCAGGGCATTGAAGACATCGCGAACGTCGAGACGCGGGTAGCCATGGAAGCCCGCGCGATGTCCGTGCTCGTGGCGCCGAAGCCCGCGATCATGCAGCGCGTCGCGCAAGCCAAGGCGCAGCGCGAGAAGGATCGGCAGCAGGCTGAAAAGGAAGGCCGCGCGCTTCCTGAGGAGCCGGAGTCGGTTGAGGACCTTCCCGACGACGACGACGATGATGACGACGACGATGACGATGCCACCGACACGGTAGCCGAGGCCGAAAAGGCCTAAGTTCCCTTCCGGGAAAGCCTAGAAAGGGCGCGTTGGCTACTTGCCACCGCGCCTTTTTCTTCTTTCACGCGTTCGCCTTGCGGACAACTCACGCTCGTCGAGCCGACGAAAGAGCTGTTAGCCTTAAAGGCGGATGAACGTTCATGCCGCACTGGGGGTCAGGTTGCTCGCTTCTCTTGTCTTTACGGGGGGCGCGCTCTTCGGCGCCGAGCGCACGGCCTCGGCGGCGCTCACCGCAAGCGAGAAAGGGCAAATTCGTGACTTCGTCGCCTCTGCGCAGGTTGAGAGTGCACTTCGTGTGCGAGCGCTCGTGGCACGTACGGACCTGACACACGAAGAAACGTTAGCGGTGCTTGCCGAGGCGGTGGCTCCCGTCCCCTTTAGCGATGCGCGCGGCGTTTTTCTTCGCGAGCTCGTCTTCGGAAGTTCTTCTTCCGCATCGCGTCCGTTGCTTGCCCACGCCGTCACGCACGCGCTTCTCGCGCGCGCCGACATCGTCTATCAGCGTGCCGGAAGCGCGCTTGACCAGGATGCCCGCGGCCTCAAGGAGCTCGCCGCGATTTACGCGTTCCTCGACACCACGATAGCCAACGCCGGACGACCCGCACGGAGCGCGCACGACGCGTCGGCGGGGATCGCTGCCGCCGCGTACGACGCTTGCGCGAAGGAGCTCGGCGAACATATCGAAAAAAACGCACGCTGGTTGAAGGGCGATGGCCTCGTACCTGAGTCGGTAGGCCGCGTTCGAGCGCAGGCGCAGGTGGCGCTTGTTGACATGCTGCCTGACGGGCTTACGCGGTACGTCGACGCCGCGGTTCGGCTTGGCCTGAAAGGCACGCGCCGCAAGATGCTCGCGGACTGGGGCATCTTGTTGCAAGATACAGGGAAGCTCGACGAGGCGAAAGCCGAACGGGTCCAGAAGCTCCTGGCGCGATGGCCTGACGCGCGCGCCGATCTCTCGTTGGTGTACGCGGGCGAGGAGCGTGGGGCGTTGCAAGCACGCGGCGTCAGCGCGTTGGCAGGAGCGGTAAGTGCGGCGGGCGCAGAGCCGTTTTCTGATGATTCGGCGCCTCCTTCACCTGTCGTAAGCGATGCGCTGTGGGTCGGAATGGTTCACGATCTTTCCGTCCTGGCCGTCAAGCGCGCACTCGACCGTCGTGTCGATCTCAAGCAGCAGTCCGAAAAAGACGTGGTCGCCACCATGGGCGGGCAGGGGCGCAAGCTCGGAAAGCCGCGTGCGCCAAGTGTCGAGCACGTCGTCGCCGCGGCCGTGCAGTTGCTCGAGCTCGACGCACCGCGCGCGGTGGACTTCGCGTTGTCGCGCGTGTTGCAAGGTCGTTCGGAAAGCGCCGCGCTCCTCTCCGACGCCGTGGGTGTTTTAGCGACCGCTTCGCCGGAGGCGGGTACGACTGCGGCAACGTCCGGATTGACCCTCGAACTCGGCAATGGTGACGCGGCTGGGACCGTAAGAATGACGTTGATAAAGCTCGCTCCGACCGGCGCAGCGACGTCGTTCACGATTGCCGGGCACACATGGGCGATCGAGCGCAGCGCACCTAACGGAGCCGTGAGTGGCGTCACGCGCGACGGGCGTTACCTCTCGGCGGCAGACTTCAAAAAGTCTACGCCCTCATCGGCCCGGCCGAAGTGAGACGCGTCTAACTTGGCCCGCCGATTTCGAGAGTGAGACACTTGCCTACATGGGCGGCTGCGAACGACAAACGTACCATGCGGGCATGGCCCTCCTCGCGTTTGTTGCGCTCGGCATCAACAGTTGCTCCACCGCAGAGGCTCCGCCGCCGGCCGCACTCGTCGACGCTCCGCGTGCCTTTCGGCCTGGCGTCGAGGTGCCGTTTGGCCCTCCGTTGCCCCTTCCGACCCGCCGTCCGCTCCGTGTCCTCGTGGGGGGGGACCTGCTTCCGCATCGTCCGAGCTTGCTCGAGCCGACCGCGCTCCGCACGGCCCTCGCGCCGCTTGCGCCTCTTTTCGCGGGCGCGGATGCCGTGATTGCCAATTACGAGGCGGCTACGGGCGAAATGGAGAAGAAGGCTTCACGCCTCTCCTATGCCGCGCCGCGCGGGTGGCTTGACGAGCTGCCAAAAGCCGGAATTGGATTCGTGACGGCGGCGAACAATCACACGTGTGACCTCGGTGAAACGGGGCTCGACGCGACGCTCGATGCGGCTTTGAAAGGAGGCGTCGGTGCGCTCGGCGCGGATACCGACGCGCCGTGGGAGCCGCGCGTGATTGCCGAGGAAAACGGCATGCGGGTCTGCGCCGTCGCTTGGACCACCCAGTCGAACTCGGACGGCGTGTGCTCAAAGAGCCGGCGCCTCGCGTTTGCGCCGCTTACGCGCGTCGGAAAGCATCGCATCGACCGCGCCATGGCGACGGCGCGCGCGCAGTGTGACGCGACGGTCGCAATTTTTCATGGGGGCGAAGAGTACGCGCCGCAAACGCGTCTCGTCATCGACCAAGCCGCGTCCGCGGCCGACGCAGGCGCCGATGCGGTCGTCATTCACCATCCGCACGTCGCGTCGCCTGTCGTGGTCCATCGCACGAACGATGGCCGCAACGTCCCGATTTTCGCCTCCGTCGGCAACCTCGTGACGAACCAAGGCGAGTCTTGGAAGCCTTCGATGTTTCCGGTTCTTCGCGAAAATCGGCACCTCGTGTGCGTGAACGGGTGGACGCGGCTCGGCGTCATCGCAGACGTGTCGTTTTCGTTTGAGGAGGGGCTCTCGCGGCCGCGCGTAGAGTGGGGCACGCATCTCGTTTGGGTCGACAATCCGCACGCGGAGGACCGTTCGCTTGCGCTCCCGAAGATCGAGGTACGCTTACTCGACCCCGCGCGCGACAAGGCGATCGTCGCGAAGCTCAAAGAGGATCCGCGCGGTCCGCTCGGACTCTTTTCCGACCCGTGCTGGGTCGAGCGTGAGTCGCCAGGGTTGCTCGTAGGGGCGGGTGTTCGCGACGCGCGCTGCAGGAGCACGACGCCTTGGGCGGATGGGATATCGACACCCCTGGTCGTTCTGGAGCGCGTGGGGAAGCGGTCGCCGGGCGCCCTGCGTGGCCGTCACCCACGCAGAGGAGGACTGTAGCCGCGACTCAATTTGACAGCGACGCGGCCGCGGACGATAAACGAAAGTCATGTCGCAAGACGTTGCAGCTTCACACGAGAACACGCGTAAGGTCCGAATTCTGGTCGCGAAACCGGGGCTCGACGGCCACGATCGCGGCGCGAAAGTCGTGGCTCGCGCACTCCGCGATGCGGGTTTTGAAGTGATTTACACGGGACTTCATCAGACGCCCGAAATGATAGCGAACGCCGTGGTCCAGGAAGATGTCGACGGCGTCGGCCTATCCATCATGAGCGGCGCCCACAACACGCTCTTCCCGGCGGTGCTCGCCGCCCTTCGCGCCAAGGGCGTCGACGACGTGGTCGTCTTCGGTGGGGGCATTATTCCCGAAGGCGATCTCGACCGTTTACGAACCGCTGGCGTTCAGGGCGTATTCACGCCCGGCACGACGCTCGAAACCATCATCGAGTGGGTCAAAGTCAATATCCGCCCCAAGTCCTGACTGTTTTGGTGAACAGCGAGCCTAGCCACGGAAAAAACTTCGCTTGAGACGCATTCATTGCTCGTGGACACCGCTTGAATAGTAGCCGCCTTCACCACAGCTTTCCGTGGAACCTTCGCAGCCTCCGGTCATTGCAAAGTCCCCTTCGCACCGAACGGCTTTCGGTTTTGTGACTCTCACGCAGCGTCCTCCGCGCGATTCGTTGTAGGCGAGGGTGCCACGTGTATGGATACCGTTGCATGGGTAGTGTCGTGCCGAGTAACAGCGCAGCGTCCCGTCCGCGTTGATACAACCAATGGCTCGATCGGTTCGTTTCGGTGTGAATTGCTCGTTTCGATCGCACGCGTTGTTTTGCTCGGCCCATGCGTTGGCTGCCGCTTGTGCAGCCTGAAGTGCGTTGCCTGAAAGTTCGGTAACCGCGTACACCGCATAGCCAAGCGCTAGCGCCACGGCTGCCCTGCAATTCTCGTCGACGAGACAGGTTCCAAGGGCGATTGCGGCGTAAACAGCCGGTCCTATCTGCGCCTCAGACTGGTCTGTGGGCTCGTCGGCGACAGGCTCAGCTGAGCACGCGGCTCCAATGAGTCCAATCGCAGCGAGCACGCAGAGGTTACGGGTCTTCACTTTGGGTTTGCTCTCTCGGCACACGTGAAAAGGCAGTTGCGCGGCTGACGTCTACGTCGCCTCCCGCAGCTAGAACCGTGCCCGCGAATTGATGGACGTTTCGTGGCAAAGATCGCGATTCAACGATGCTTTTACATATCGGTCATGCGGCTGGTGGATCGTCGTGTGCGCCCGCAGGCGGTGGAAAACGTCACCCGTACTGCTTCTTAGGTCGCTCAGCGAAAGACATAGACCGCGCCGGCGAACGGCTGAGATGCGTCGGCCTGAGTGCCGTTGATGCCTTTTGCGCCGCTAGCTTCGTGGGCCGCGCCGATGACGAGCGTGTCGTTCGAAAGTGCTAACGCGCAGCCGAAAAGCACGTCGGGACGCGTGTTCGACGCCTTTATGTAGGCCTGTTGCGACCACGTGTTGGTGCGACGCGTAAAGAGGTAGGCCGCTCCAGCCGCGCGCGCCGATGTGTCGGCCTCATTCCCGTTGATGCCGGTCGCGTTACTCGACTCACTACCCAAATCAGCACCGGAGCCGACCACGAGCGTTTCGCCAAGCACCGCGACAGCGCTTCCGAAGAACGCATTGGCCCGCGTGTTGGAGGCTTTGATGTAGGCCTGTTGAGCCCATGTCGTGCCGTCTCGCGTGAACACGTAAGCCGCGCCCGCATTTTGCGCCGACGTGTCGTTTTGGTTGCCGTTGACGCCCGTAGCACGGCTTGGCTCTCCGAAAGCACCAACCGCGAGGGTATCCCCCGAGAGGGACAGCGCCTGGCCAAACTTGGCAAGTGTACGGGCATCGGAAGCTTTGACGTACGCTTGCTGCGACCATGTCACGCCGCTCCGTGTGAAGACGTACGCGGCCCCCGAGAATGGAAAGCTCGCATCGGCCTGGTTGCCACCTATGCCCGTCGCACGGCTCGATTCGCCCGAAGAACCGACCACGAGCGTAGTGCCTTCGAGGGCGATCCCGTCCCCGAAGAAAGCTTCGGCACGTGCATTGGATGCTTTGATGTACGCCTGCTGTGACCACGTCGCCCCCGTGCGTACGAACACGTAAGCGGCCCCAGCGTTCTTGGTAGACGTGTCGGCCTGATTGCCATTGATGCCACTGGCGTTACTCGTTTCGCTATCCGAGCCGACGGCGAGCGTATTGCCCGCGAGCGCTAGTTTTTCACCAAAGTACGCGTCTGCGCGCGTGTTTGAAGCTTTGATGTACGCTTGCTGCGACCATGTTGTGCCGCTGCGCGTAAAAATGTAAACCGCGCCGGATTTGTCTGCGCCCGTGTTCGCTTGGTTTCCGCCAACACCTGTAGCGCTGCTCGACTCGTTGTCTGACCCTACCGCCAGAGTGTCGCCTGATAGCGCTACCGCAACGCCGAATTCCGCATTCGCGCGCGCGTTTGAAGCTTTGAGGTAAGCCTGTTGGGCCCAATTCGTTCCGTCTCGTATAAAGATGTAGACTGCACCTGCATTGGGCTGTGAGGTGTTATCTTGGTCACCATTGATGCCAGTGGCGCCACTCGATTCCTCGTAGGCGCCAACGGCGAGGGTGTCGCCGTCGAACGCAAGGCGGTAACCGAAGTGAGACTCCTGGCGCGTATTGGAGGCTTTGATGAAGGCCTCTTGTACGGGTGGAACGACGACGGCATAGCTCGTTGTCGCTCCGGACGCCTCGCGGACGGACACGTCGATGGCGGTCGGCCCCAAGAGGTTTAGTGCGAGAGCCGCGGAAGGCGATCCTGAAGCCACGAGGGTGCCGTTGACCGTAGCTGTGACGTCTTTCGAGTAAGCAGGCGAGCTCGCTGAACACCGTGACCGTAAGGGCTGTTGGCGTCGCGCAATCGACAGCAAAGAGTCCAACGAGAGCCACCAACGCAAGGATTACCGTTCGCACGAGCTTCATTTTTGCCGGCATCAATCTCACCCCGGAGCGTACGCGAATCGCACTGCGAACTGCGAAAGGAGAAAGGCCACTCAACGCGGCGCCTTTGCGTATGCGCACCTACTGCTATACGCCCGCGATTCGCTCCACACGTTCGAGTAGGGCGCGTGCGCTCGGCTTTCCTTTGTAGACGTAGAGAGCCGCAGGGATCTCTTCCGCGAGCACTTCGGGGCTGACGCGAAGACGCGCACTTGCACAAAACACGACGCGTGCGCCGAGTCCTCGCTGGGCAAGTTCGACTCGTTGCCACACAGCCTCGCGACTCCAAAACCCAAGCACCTCGACGTAGACCGGAGGGCCGCCGCCGATGTGGCGAAGCGCTAAATCGGGAATGCACACCCCGAGTCCTGGATGATCGAGGAGCACAGTCGCGACTTCGGCTCGCCACGGTGACTTGCTTGCGGCGAGCGTGTTGAGGCCGTCGAGAAGAGCCTGCACCTCGTCCGAGAGATGCGGCGCTACAACGCTCGGCGCGCGTTCGGAGGCATCGCCCGAAGACATCCGAAAAACCAGAGACTCGCGCTCTTTGCCCCATCGAACGTCGGCGACGAGGCTCCACCTGTCGAGGGCGCGAAGCGCTGGAAGGACGAGCGCGAGCCGCAGACCGTACTTCGTGACCGACTCAAACATCGAAAAAGGACCGTCGATCACGAGCGTCAACGTGGCCTCGTTTTGACGAGCGACGGTGAAGAGCAAGCGGTGAAACTTCAGCCATGCGAAGAACGCGCGCAGCGACCCGGGCGAGCGGCTTTCGATCTCGCACGTCACGCGAACGGCGCGGAGGAGCACGCCCTGAGCGCGACCTAGCTCGTAGGCCTCAACCAGCGAAGCCGCGTTCATGGTCGGCGCGGCGCGAAGAACGTGTTCACCGCGAAGGTCGGAAAAGAGGGCCGCGTCGAGCGTCGAGGGCGGGCGCCCTAGTTGGGCGGCGACATCCGCGAACACGGCATTCCGGTCGAAGGGGCGCATGTCCTCGCGTGCGCGCCGCCGTTCCGCGGCGAGAAGGAATACGGAGCGTCGAATCACCGCGGGATCGAGGGTATCGTCGGCGTCGAAACTGCACGCGTCGTCGACGAGCTTCTTTAGCCCGAGAGCCAGCTTGCGGTTTCGAGCGCCGATGTCGAGCGGCTCCCACGCCGCGTCGAGCGCCTCGCGCGTTTGCCCGACGTGCGCGTGCGCAGTCGCGATGTAGGCCTCCGCGAGATCGTGAGCCTCTTCGAGCGTTCGCTCATCGAGCGGTTTGAGAATGAGCTCAAGGCCCTTCCTCCGTGCGTCGATGTGGTCGGCCGTAAGCATGAAGACTGCGTACGTCACGTACCATATCGGAGATTGCGATCGCGTCTTCAGTAACACGTGTGCGGCGAGAGCGAGGTCGAACCCTCGCCATGGACTCCGCGGCGAAGCTGTTACCCTCGGTCGCTGAACTCATCGAAACAGGCCTAAACGGCTCCCGTGCGATGGGGGGCGACTTCGGCGCGACGTCGTTACGCGGTCTTCGCCCCGATACGGGTCGAAGCGCCGAGGGAACACCCACGATAGGGATTCGCTGCGTGACGAAGTGAGGGACGAGCCTCCGTTTCCAGTACGAAGACTAGTCAAGTGGCCTGACGGTAGGCCTCGTGTTCGCGCCTTCGCTCGCTCGTACCGGTCTCGGCCGTGCGGCTGGTGACGAGCTCGTACAGGAGCGCGCGCTTACCCTCGCGTTTTCGCAAGATACGCCCGAGCCGTTGGACGTGTTCACGCACCGACCCGCTGCCTGAAAGAACGATGGCGATGTTGGCTTCTTTGATGTCAACACCCTCGTTTAGGACTTTCGACGTCACGATAGCTCTGTAATGCCCTGCAGCGAAGGCGGCGAGAATTTCACTCCGTTCGATTACTTTGGTTTGGTGCGTAATCACAGGAACGAGAAAGCGGCGCGATACGCGATAAGCCGTTGCGTTGTCTTGGGTAAAAAGTAGCGCGCGGTCGTCGCGGTGTCGGTCGAGTAAGTGCTCGACGAACGCTAGCTTTCCGTTGGCGGCGAATGCGAGTTCTCGCTGCCTTCGGTAGGCACGCATTGCCCGGCGACCCTCCATGCTTTGCGAGGCGCGCATGACGAATTCTCCGAACCCTCGTGGGCTCCCGAGGCGAATGCCATTTTTAGACACAAATCCAAGATACAGAGCGCGCTCGGCATCGTGTTCGTCGCGCTCGGCGGGCTCGAGTTCGATGTTGACCTGCACCGTTTCGTAATCGGCTAGGTACTCGCCCGCGAGTTCGCCGATGTCGCGGCGGTAAACGGTAGGGCCCACGAGTGCCACGAGGTCGGCCTCGCGCCCGTCGGCGCGTTCGGGCGTTGCCGTGAGACCGAGGCGGAATGGTGCGAGTGCGAGGCGCGCGGAGAGCGAATATGTAGGTCCTGGCAGATGGTGGCATTCGTCGAAGACGACGAGGCCGAAGCGTGCTCCCAAGTGCTCCATGTGCAGGTAGGCAGAGTCGTACGTGGTGACGGTGAGGGGCTGCACGTCGTGGTCGCCGCCGCCCACCACGCCGACTGCAACCGCGAACGTGGCTCGGAGAAGGTCGTACCATTGCCTCACGAGATCGAGCGTTGGAGCGATGACCAGTGTGCTCCGGCGGACGGCATCAATCGCCATCACTGCGACGTGCGTTTTTCCAGAGCCGGTCGGAAGAACGACCACGCCTCGGCCTGAGGCCGCGTGCCATGCGTCCATCGCCTCGGATTGAAAAGGTCGCGCCTCGCGATGCACGCGCGGGCCCGACTCGAGCGTGGCGTCCCGGCGCGCGTCGTCCTCGAAAAGAAGCGGCGTAGCGTTCAACGCCGCGATGACGAAAGCGTAAGCCGACGCCGGAGCACGCCAGCACGCGCCGCGCGGGTCCCACGCGAGTGGAGAGGGAACGAACTGCGCATCGAAGGCGTCGCGCGCGACGCCTCGCAGCTCGATCGTCCCGGCGCGAAACGTAAGTACTGGAGTCACGGCGACGTTACTACCACGTCCACTCACCTCTTCGCGGGTGAGTCCGTGCCGTCACAGGTGTGATGGCACGTGCGGTCGCGTTGGTCGGCATACCGCTCGACATCGTGGCCTCTGAACTCCTAGCCTTTGGACATGCGCACGCGCACACTTCTCTCTTTATTTGTTGCCATGGTTCCAGTCGTTCTCGCGGCAGCCTGCGGGAGTGCCACGTCGACTGGCGGTGGTATCGACGACGGTTCGCGCGACGCTTCTATGTCGCGTGACGGTGGAAACGTAGTCCGTTTAGAGGCAGGCAACCCTGGCGACCCAGAACCCATGGGTCGCCTAGAGCCGCCGAGTTGCGGTGACGCAGGTGGGCCTGGGCTCTCGAATTGCGGTGTTGCGGGCAATGAGAATGAGAGTTGCTGCGCAAGTCCACTGGTTCGGGGAGGTGCGTTCATTCGAAGTTACGACGCTGTCGATTTTAAAGATGGAGGGAATCCAGCTTCGGTGAGCGATTTTCGGCTCGACAAATTCGAGGCGACGGTAGGACGGTTTCGTCGATTTGTCGCGGAGGCTGCGGCTGGGTGGCGTCCGGCGCCGGGCGCGGGAATTCACACTCATATTAATGGAGGCAAAGGTCTTTTGACAGAGTCTGCAGGCCAAGAGCTTGGCTGGAACAGCGCGTGGAACGCGTCACTTGGGGAAACAAAAGCGGCATGGTCCGCGAACCTTCTTTCATGTGACCCCGCGATGCGGACGTGGACCGATTCGCCATCGGCGAACGAGGAGCGTCCGATCGTTTGTGAGACTTGGTTTGAGGCGGTCGGTTTTTGCATCTGGGATGGTGGGTTCTTGCCGAGCGAGGCTGAGTGGAATTACGCCGCGTCGGGCGGATTTGAACAACGTGTCTTTCCGTGGTCCGTTCCGGCTAATTCGTCCGCACTCAATTGCTCGTATGCCAGGGGTAGGGGATGTGGCGATGGCACTCAAAAAGTGGGCCTTTTGCCGAATGGATACGGTAGGTGGGGTCAGGCTGATCTGATAGGCAATGCGTGGGAGTGGAATCTAGACTTCTCGAATTTTGTCCTCCCCCTGCCCTGTGACAATTGTATGAGTGCTTCGCCCGCGCCCGATCGGGTATTGCGAGGTGGCAGTTACGTCGATCCGCTAGGGTCGAGTTACAGTTCGGGGCGCCAAGGAATCCCGCCCGACAAGCGTCACCCCAACGTGACCGTCCGATGCGCGAGAGTGCCGTGACGATGGGTTGATCGAGCCGCGGGGGTGGTTCGGGTCACGCACGAGCCTGTCGCGGACACGGCAGGGCGACAAAAAGACGAGCGATTTCGCGAGCGGGCGCTCGGCACGCCCGTGGCTTAGCGGCGCTCGCCGGCACGTCCGTGATCGCCGGCGTTCCGACCTAGGAGGTCAGTCATGCGCTCGCCTGTTTTTTTGTTCGTGTTCTCTGCAAGTGTGGTCGCGTGCCAAGTGACTGCCGAACGCTCCGATTTGCGGGCCGCCGCGGAGGATGGCCCGGTCGACGCTGGGGTCGAGGCTGCTGCATCGGGCGCTGATCAGGTAGAGATTGTCCGAGGCGTTGCGGATCACAACCGTGACCCTGCCGTCGTCGCGATTGAAGTCGAGGGCACGGGTCTTTGCTCGGGAACCCTTATTTCACCACGCCTCGTGCTCACGGCGAGGCACTGCACGAGCCGAACGGTAACGAACGTAGGTTGTCCGGCTACGGGGGTGCAGGTGCTCGGTGAACGAGACCCTGCAAGTCTCACGATCGTCGTTGGTGACGACGTGTCGACGGGTCACCGTGTTGCGCGAGGCCGCTCGGTGGTAGCGCCTTCCGGCGTAACTCTTTGCGAGGCTGACGTGGCTATCGTTGTCCTCGATCGTGCCGTGACGATGGCGAAACCTTTGCCCGTCCGCAGTCGTGGGTCCGCGCAGGGAGATCGCGTTCGCGCGGTTGGGTTTGGTACCACCGGTGATGCCGCTACGGCCGGTGCCAAGCTCGTTCGCGAGCACGTGCGAGTGCTCTCGGTCACGCCGGCCGAGCTGACGGTGGGCGAGGCCACGTGTCACGGCGACTCAGGAGGGCCCGCGCTCGACGAAGATACCGGAGAAGTCGTGGGCGTTGTCTCGCGTGGGGGGCCGACCTGCGAGGGCCCGGGCGTCCACAACGTCTACACGAGAGCGGATGCCTTTAACTGGCTCATCGAGGAGGCCTTTGCGAAGGTTTCGGGGCTCCGTCGCGACGGGGATGGGGACAGCGACGGTGGGGTTTCCCCAACGACTCCGCCGAGAGGCGGAAGGCAAAGGCCGCCAAGTGACCTCGGCGGCCCTTGTGCGCGCGGCGCGGAATGCGCGGCCGGAGTCTGCATCACGGATCCGGCCGGAATGTACTGCTCACGCGCGTGCGGTGTGGGCGACCGCTGCCCGGCTCACTTTCACTGTGAGTCCGTCGTTGAGGGACGTGGAGGCGGTGCCGCCACGAAGGCGTGCGTCGCCGCGAAGTGAAGCAAGAGCCCGCGATCTCTCCATTGACGTCGTGCCGTAGAGGCACATAAACAGAGAGAATCATGGACTTCTCCCTGTCCGAGCACCACGAGTTCCTACGCAAGACCGTTCGCGACTTCGCTCGCGTCGAGGTGCTGCCGCACGCGAAAAAGTGGGACGAAGAAGAGCGATTCCCGAAAGAGATCATCCCAAAGCTCGCCGAGCTCGGACTCCTCGGCATTCGGATCCCCGAAACCTACGGCGGCTCGGGGATGGATGTAACGAGCTACGCTATCTGCGTCGAAGAAATCGCGCGGATCGATGGCTCTCTTGCACTCACGGTGGCCTCCCATAACGGGCTCGGCACGGGGCATATTCTCGGCTTCGCGACCGAGTCCGTGAAGCAGCGATACTTGCCCAAAGCGGCGCGCGGTGAATGGCTCGCGGCGTGGGCGCTGACGGAGCCTGGCAGTGGCAGCGATTCGGCCAGCCTCCGAACGACCGCGCGTCGCTCGTCCTCCTCGCCGGGTCAGTGGATTATTAACGGCACAAAGATGTTTATCACGCAGGGGAGCGTGGGCGGGTTCTGCGTGGTGCTCGCGCGCACGAACTCGGACGTCGCGAAGCAAAAGGGTATTACCGCGTTCGTGGTCGAGCACGGAACAAAAGGATTTACGGCCTCGAAGCATCTCGAAAAACTTGGATGTCGGTCGAGTGACACGGTCGAACTTACGTTTGACGAGGTCGTCGTTAGCGACGACCAGCGCGTGGGTGAGGTCGACCACGGGTTTCTCGACACGATGAAGATTTTGGACGGCGGCCGAATTTCAATCGCCGCGATGGCGCTTGGACTCGGTTACGGCGCGCTCGACATGGCCATAAGCTATGCGAAGGATCGAAAACAGTTCAACCGACCGATTGCCGAGTTCCAGGCGGTGCAGTGGATGCTCGCCGATACCAAGACCGAGCTCGATGCCGCATCGCTCCTCACGTACCGCGCGGCCTGGCTCGCGGACTTGGGGAGGCCTTTCACGAAGGAGGCATCCATGGCGAAGCTTTTCGCGAGCGAAGCGGCGACGCGCGCATGCAACAAGTCGCTGCAAATACACGGTGGCTATGGCTACACGCGCGAGTTTGCCGTCGAGCGTCATCTTCGCGACGCGAAGATCTGCGAAATAGGCGAGGGTACGAGCGAAGTGCAGCGCATGGTGATAGCGAGGCAGTTGCTCGCAGGCTAATCGCGAGGGCGCCAATCTTCGCACGCGTGGGTAAGCGCCCGAGTGGCGTTGCCGGAATGGCGTAATCCTTCGATAGCGTCGTCAATGTGTCCGCAAGAGAGGCGCCTGAGGATTCGGCGAGGTCTTTTTTGCATGGTTCGCAAACGGCATGTGGGTTGCAACCCGGTCTGTATGCCTACTCTTTCGTTTCGTGTGTTCCGTTGGTGGCTTGTTGGTGCGTGCAGCGCCGTCGGTTGCGCGCCGCAACAAGTCGCTACGCCGAGGCTGACAGCGGCGCCTCCCACGTTAGGGTCCTCGGTGTTAGCTTCACTTCCGGCGCGCGGTGAACGCCACGTTTTCCGTTTCGACTTTGTGCTCTCCGAGACGGACGGTCACGCCGTTCCGGCAACGACCTCGTTTACGCTAAATCTCGAAGAAGGAGCCAAAGGTGAAATAGTCAGCGGTCGGAATGTGGCTATTGCGCCGACCGGTCCGAGGCCGCTACCGCGGATCAGCTCGCCGCGTCAAGACGTGGGCGCTCGAATTGGCGCGACGTTTCGCACACTGGGTGACGATGCGCTGCTTGACGTAAACATGGCGTTAAATGCCGTAGAATCATCGTCGTCAATTCGGAATTTCGTCTCGAATGGCTACGCACTCGCGCCTCTGGGAAAGCCGACGCTCGTGACTACACTGGAGAACGATGGCACGCGTTACGAGCTCACGGTAGTTGCGACGAAACTTCGTTAAAGCCGCGCCTCCCTAAGCGTCATGCCGCGCCGATGCGCGAAAGTACGGAAGCTATCTCAGCGGTACCCGTTGATTCGGGCGCTACGTTTCGTTCGAGGGTGGCACTCGTGCCGTTTAGCGCGTAGCCCTCCTCGCCGTGAAGAGTCGCGTCGAGGCCTTCGCGCTCGTCGTCTTGACTCACCCGCAGGCCGAGCGTCGCTTGAAGGCCTTTCAGGATAAGGAACGTGACCACAGCCGCGTAACTGCACGCTGCCGCGCATGCGATGGCCTGGATTCCGAGCTGGCGCGTGTTGCCAAAGACTGCACCGTCGGCCCCCGCGTCGTTGAGCACCTTCTGCGCGAAAACTCCGGTAAGTAGCGCGCCGACAAGACCGCCCACGCCGTGGACGCCGAACGCGTCGAGCGAATCGTCGTAACCGAGGCGATCCTTCATGACGACGGCGCCGTAGCAGGCGCATCCGCCCGCCAAGCCAATCGCGACAGCGGCCCAAGGCGCTACAAATCCGGCGGCAGGCGTTATCGCCACGAGTCCGGCGACGAGCCCTGACGCGACACCAAGGGCTGTGGGCTTGCCGCGATGACGCCACTCGACGGCCACCCAACCGACGGTGCCTGCCGCCGCTCCGAGGTGCGTCGTGAGAAACGCCATCGCCGCGAGCTTGCCCGACGTGAGCGCGCTCCCGGCGTTGAATCCGAACCAGCCAAACCAGAGAAGCGCCGCTCCGGTCATGGTCATCGTGAGATTGTGCGGAACCGCTTTGCGCTGCGGATAGCCAATTCGCTTGCCCATGACGAGCGCGCAGACCAGGGCTGAGGCGCCTGCTGTCAAGTGAACGACGGTGCCCCCCGCAAAGTCGAGCGCGCCCATTTTCAAAAGCCATCCGCCGTCGGCCCACACCCAATGCGCTACCGGGTCGTAAACGAGCGTCGACCAGAGCAGCGTAAAGAGGAGATACGACGTGAACTTCATTCGCTCGGCAAACGCGCCAGAGATAAGCGCAGGAGTAATTACTGCGAACATCATCTGAAACGCGACGAAGGCAAGCGTCGGTACTGTGCCGTGGACATCGTTTGCGAGGCCGCGCAGCCCTACGAAGTCGAGTCCGCCGATGAGCCCGTGCTGTGTGGGACCGAAGGCGAGGCTATAGCCAAAAAGGCACCACTTTAGACTCAAGACCGGGATAGCGACCATCGACTGCATGATCGTCGCGAGCACGTTTTTACGGCGCACCATGCCCGCGTAGAACAGCGCGAGTGCCGGCGTCATGAGTAATACGAGCGCCGTACACACGAGCAACCACGCCGTATCTCCCGTATCGATCTTCCCCATCCATAAAAGGTAGCGGCTCGTATGTTTCCGGCGCGTGTCACGACCGCGGCCGGACTGAATCTCCGCGTACTACATCAGCTCGACGCCCTCGGCCAAGAGCTCGAGCTTCGCGAGAGGTCTTCCCAGCTGCGTTTCCGCCTCGGCACGACATCCCTTTTTGGGCGTGTCCTGCGACGGATGACTCGCGGCGCTCGCTGCGACGCCCATCGTGTCTTCGCGTGCCTCTGAGCAAGCGCCGTTTTCAGCGGCCGTCACAAGTGTGGCGAGAACGCGGGCCTTACGACCCGAGGCGGTCTTCGGCACAAAAAATGAATGGCCCGCCATCTTGACATGGGCTTCGCCGGAACCTCCTTTGAGCTCCATCCAGCAGCCCATGTGTTGGCACACGGCCGTGACGGTCCCTGTGGTTGTGAATTTTTTGCCCGCGAACGCGTTCGGGGTCTTCGCCACGTCTTCGAGCGCCACGTTTTCTCCAGACGCCTCAATCGCGGTGCCAAGCCGGAGGGAACCCTCGGCCAAGGGAGCGGTCGCCGCGGCCAGCGCGCTCGCGCGGCTCGGCTGGGGTTGGGACCCCAGGTGCTTTGAACGCGCGTTACACCCAACGAGCGCGCTGAGGATTGGGAGAGCTAGGGCGATGAAAAGGGAGCGGACCTTTCGCATGCCTCCTTTCTACCACCGTGCGACGGCGTACGGATCCGGGGGGTAAAGTCTGGCGCGCGCGTCTCGTTTGCGTCACTCACAGCCGCGTGACGTTCCGCGCTGGCAGCCTTTGGCCACCGTGCTACCGATCCGTGCCCCATGAGCCGCTCGTTCGCTATTTCGGTTTGCCCTGTCGCCTCGCGCACGTTTTTCTTGGTGGCCGTCGCGCTGTCGACCGCGCTACCGCTTGCTGGCGGCTGCGATCCCGACTTGACCGTGGCGCCAAGTGCCTCGGTTCCTGCGGACGCAGGAGAGGCGCGAGTCTCGACTCCGCAAGTCTCGACGGACGCCAGCAATGTAGCGGAACCCGACGCGAGCTCAGCGACCGATGCCGCTGGCGCGGCGAGCGAGACCGGCACCGCAGGTCACGTCATCGACGGGACCAATGACTTTACCGCCGGCGAAAAATTCGCGACGACCGCGGCGGGGTATGACGCGTACGTTTCCTGGGACGCGAAGAAAATCTACTTCGGCATGTCCGGGTTAGACATTGCATCTGGCGCCGCGTCGAAGTGGGTACTTCTCTACGTCGATGGCGTGCCTGGTAATACGGGTACGCCAACAGGAATCTCCTATGATTGTTCGACGAATTGTCTGCCGCAACCCGCAAACTTACCCTTTAACGCTGGATTCCACCTTCGCTGGAAGGCAGATGGACAATACACCAATCTCCAGAAGTGGAACGGCGCGTTGTGGTCGGATGTGGGTTCTGTAGCGACATTCGCCCAAAAAGGGACGTTTTGGGAGGTTTCCCTCGTGCGGTCCGTTTTGGGTTCACCTTCGAAGCTCAAAGTTCACATGAACATGCTCATCGAGCTCAGAGACTCGGAGTGGACCTATGCGGGTCTGCCTTCGACATCGTTCACCGACGGGAAGGCGCCCGCGGCTTTCACAAAGTATTACGAGTTCGACCTCGCCGACACAGTGAAAGCCCCGAATACCTACGTTCCGAAGTGACGCTTGCGCCCGTCGGTAGCGCCTTGCGAGTCCCGTGCGCGCCGGCCGCTACCCTTCGGCCCGGCAGCGTGCGCCTATCGAAAACCGACGACTAATTCCGATGGGACGAACGTCGGAAACCAGGCAGGTTCGTTTGCCGGGTGAAACTCGTCGTCCTTAACGTCCCCGCGGCGGGCAGATTTTTCGCGAGCAAGTCCAGCACTGCCTCCCCGCTGGAGATTGGCAA
Source organism: Polyangiaceae bacterium (assembly GCA_025353725.1). Classification (GTDB taxonomy): domain Bacteria; phylum Myxococcota_A; class Polyangia; order Polyangiales; family Polyangiaceae; genus Labilithrix. The sequence continues at coordinate 269,896 of JANXOF010000045.1, forward strand.
CGACTTGGCTTCCTTATAGGTTGGAATGGCAGAGCCTTCGATGAACGTGGCATCCTCCCAGCTCGCTCCGGCGACAGGCGTCGAGGCCTTGGCGTCCGCGGGTAATGCTGGCGCCTTAAACGTGGTGGTGCCCGGGGGGACGACGAACTTCCAAAGCCCCTCGCCGGTTTCGGTGCCCCAACGGACCGTAACAACGCCCAAATCGGCTGTCGCAGTCGATGCGGCGCTGCCGATCTTGATTTCCGGACGTTCCACGATCGTCTGCGTGATCGTCGCACTTGTCAGCTGCGGCAGCGCGTTCACAAAGTCGAAGGCCAGAGTCGCGGTAGCAGGCGCGGTGGTCGCTTCGCGGCGAATGATGTTCTGGGTGCTCGCCCCGGTCTCACCGAAATACTGAAAACCCAGTCGCCCCTCGTAAGCCTCGGCAAATCCCGTTGCCGTGGCAAACGCCGCTCCGCCTTCGAGAAGGCTGCCTGCGTAGTTCAAACTAAACCCGGCTTCATTCGCGATAGCGAACAGCTCGACGTAGGGGTCTCCGAGCGCTGGCGCGGGCAAGTTCGTGGCCTTAATCGTGGTGGTCCCTGGTGCGGCGAACACGAGCGGCCCGACGTTTACTGTCGCGCCCTGGGCAGGTTTCGCGATGTTTTTCGCACTCGCCATGCCTACCGTTCCGTCGTTGTCCGCGAACGCGAGAACGGCATTTCGAGCGCGAAGACAAGGGGCGACGAGTCCCACGACGAAAGGCTCGTTCGGCGCCGTCGTGTTTCCGCCACATTCGTTTCCTCCGACGAGGACTCCGTACTGCAAAGCGCCAACGAAAGGCGTAAGCGTGACGGAGTAATTACCGACAGTCGGTAACTCGGTCGGCGCGGGTGGTACCACAACGACCAGAGAGTCTCCCTCGGCCACTCCGAGGTAAGTGACCGGCGTGACCGAGCCCTCTTGTCGAGCTTTTGGAATCACCGTGACCATGGCGGGGGCCACTTTCGCGGTAACCTTGCCGGCCGCATCCGTCTTTTGGTCTCCGTTGACCGCACCCGTTGCGTCGTGAAAGAGCACGCGTACGTCTGCAAACGGTTTCGTGTCGTCAAGCACCGTAACCGTTACCCCCGATGGCGCGACCGCAGCGTCGATTCCGCCGTCCGAGTTTGGGGTCGAGGAATCGGAGCGTGACCCGCTGTCGGGCTCAAACAGCGGCCCCGCGTCAGAGGTTGACTGCGCGGGCGACGCCGTCGTGTTGTCGCATGCAAGCGGTACGAGTGCGACTGGAAGAGTCAGCGAAACGAGTGGGAGGAGAGAAAATAGTCGGCGTAGGCCCATGCCGAGATGGTCGCGCCGGACGTACAGTTTCGTCAACCTTCGATGACGCGCCTCTGCGAGAGAGAGGGGAGAGTGTGCGCGTTCTACCCCGCCGCAGTCTCAACATGTACGTGCAGTCAGCAATGAACAATGGGTGGAGAGATCAAAACGATATCTGCGCTTGAATCTTGAATGCGTGGTCGTCGGGGAGCGTCTCGAGCTGCTGCTGGCCCGGGCGGAGGCGAATGCGCTCGTTGTACATGTAACGTGAGTACTGCACGTAAATCATCTCGTGAGTTAGCAGGCTCGTGAAAAACGAGATGCGCGGCGACAGGATACGAAAGCTGTTCGCGCTGTCATCGACGTCGAGCACCACGCGGTCGTAACGAAGAGACGCAGACATCCACTCCGTGATTCGATAGGCTGCATCAGCTCCCCATTTGAACGCCTTGCGATCGTCGCGGTTCAAGAGCGGGTCATTACTTTGCTGTTTACTTTGAACAAATGTGTAAACGCCGAACAGACTTGCGCTTACATCGCCGTTCCACGGTAGCGGCGACGCCTTTCCGGTCCAGGCTTTTACGGTGTCTGCGAGCGAAACGTCGTATTGGAACCCTACGTTCCAGAGCGATCCGGTCCCGTTTTCGCTTGATTGCGTACCAAGGTAATTCTCGGTAATCTGACGGCCGCCGAATGAGTGCATGACCTCAATGGCAGGGGCTTGGTAAGTCGCATTTTGAGCTGCGATGTAAGAGGTTGCGCCGTAGAATCGACCGAAGAGGTGCGTGTCGGCGCGAATGTCGACCCCTGTAATCATCATCGAGGAGTCGGTAATCTCTTTGAGCGGCTTCTTGTCCTTCGACGTTGAGTCGAACATGTAGCCGCCAATCTCGACGGTGTGCGCATAGCTCGCGCCGATGGACCCGTAGTGAAGCAGGGCGAGGCCTTGGTTGGCGGCGATGTCTTCGAGGTGTGTTCCAATCCCGTGCTGGATCCAGAATGTGAATTCGTTTTTTTCGAGCTCGAGGCGCACATTTTCGCCCATTTGATGGATTCGTCCAAAGATGTACGTATCGTACTTCGGCATATGACCGAAGCGCTCCCAGAAGGCGCCGGCCTTCACACGCAGGCGCGTCTCATCGAAAAACGGAACGAATGCGAGTTTCGTTCGGTACGTCAGCCAGCCTTGCGATACGCCCGGCTGACGGTCGATAATTGGTCTAGCTGCATCTGAATAAAGCGTGCCTTGAAGTTGCACGGTGGCCGTTAGCTTTTCATTGCCGACGGAGAGATAGAGCTCTGCCCAGTCACTCTCGTTTACGGGCGTGTAGCCAAAGCCCGAGCGGAAGTAGTCGTCGTCGATCAAGTAAGGAGTGCGAATGTTGTACTTGCCCTCGTTGCCGCGGGTGCTGCCCTCGGATCTCGCCGTACGTGTGAGACGCATCGGCGCGCGGAAGTAGCCGTGCAGCGCAAACTTTAGGCCTGTCTTGTCGTCGATCCCCAGCCCCGCCAAAACGCCATCGGTTTTCGGCATCGCAGGGTAGTAGTCCTCTGCGTACTGAGGAACGAGAAGCCCCCTGCGACGTGCGGCGGGAAGCAGTCCGACCTCTTCAATCGGCTCACCGACGCCTCCGCTCTTCGCTTTTGACGGCGTAGGTGGGACCTCGGCTAGCTTCGGCGGACTGACGTAGTGCTCGGGCTGTTTGGTCTGCGTGTCGGGCTGCTTCTCGACGGCCTGAACCCTCTCGGACCCAGCCTCGGCGGGCGCGGGTTTCTCCGGGACATCCGCTGTCGACGCGGGCACGGGCGACGATGTCGACGGTTGTGCCGAAGCCGTGCGCGCATTGAGCGCGAGCGAGACCGTAGCCGCGAGCAAAGTGAGTACGACGCGTGTCTTGCGGACCTTTACTTGCACGCGGGCACCGCCTTCGCTGAGTGAAACCCCGTGTCGACAAGAAGCGCCTTCGCGTTTTCTTTCGTGACGAGCAGAACAGGAAGCGCAAACATAGGAGGCTTGCCCGTGGTGCCTGAAAGTTCTTTACCCTGAGAAAGAGTGAGCGCGACCTCCGCAGCTTTTTCCGCGAGAGGTTTGATATCCTTCAGGACCTCAATGGATTGCTTTCCTTCACAGACGTAGTTTGCATTCGCCGCGTCCGTATCTGCGCCAGCGAGAAAGATGTTCTTCGCGCCGAGATTGCCGGCCTGGATAGCTTGCACGGCGCCGCGCGCCATGCCGCTGTTGTTCGCGAGAATCGCTTGAATGTCGCCTTTGGTTTTAGCGATGGCGTCTTCCATCGTCTTTAGAGACTGCTCAGGCGACCATGAGTCGTGGTTCCTTTGCACCACGACCTTGATGTCGCCTTTGTCGATGAGCGGTTTGAGTACGCTCATGTACCCGCGGTCAATTTCGGCGACCACGGAGTGTCCAGACTGGCCATCGAGCAGGACGTAGTTGCCTTTCCCGCCGGTAGCTTTTACGGCCTCCTCCGCTTCAATGACGCCGACCTTGAACGCGTCGTGAGAAACGTAGACGTCAAGGTCGTCGCTTTTGATAGCACGGTCATAAGCAACGACTTTGGCTCCCTTCGCGTGCGCCTTTTGAACGTATGAAGCGGCTGCCGTGCTGTCGGTGGGCTGTACGACGATAACTTTCGCACCTTTCGAAAGTGCGTCTTCGAGCTGCGAGAGCTGCTTCGCGTTGTCGTTGTCTGCCGAGAGCGTAAACGGTGCCAGGCCGAGCGCTATCGCTTTGTCTTCAAAGTACTTTTTGTCCTTCTGGTAACGCTCCTCTTGGAGCGTCGCGAGGAGGAAGGCGACCTTCGCTTTTCCGCTCGTAGCGGCAGTGCCGACTCCTTCAGTCTTCCCGACAGCGGAGCCCGTGGCTCCTGCGGGTCCGGCGGGCAAAGGAGACTTCTCGCAGGCGAGCAGCAGAGCAGTCGTGACGAGAGCAAGTGCGGTACACGAGAGACGCATCAGCGAGTTACTTCTTTCTTGAAGAGACAGCGTCGAGCATCGACGCGCCGAGAAGGATCTGACCGGTGACAATGAGTTGCCAATTCGAGTTGACGCCCATGAGATTCATGCCGTTCGAAAGAGTTCCAAAGATGAGTGCCCCGATGACGGTGCCGAGCATCGTGCCGCGCCCGCCCGTGAGGCTTGTTCCGCCGATGACGACGGCGGTAATGACATGCAACTCGCGCATCAGGCCCGCGTTGCCGGGCGTCACACCGTTCGTGCGTGCCGCGGCGACGACGCCCGCGAGTGCGGTAAGCACGCCGATGCCTATGTAAATAGCCATCGTGACCTTGACGACCGGAACGCCCGAAAGTCTCGCGGCCTCCGTATTGCCGCCGATCGCAAACGCATAGCGCCCGAGGCGCGTGCGCCGGAGAATGAACGCAAAGGCCGACGCGGCGACGGCGGCGATGACGACCGGAACAGGGACGCCGTCCTTGTAAATTAGAGCGCAAAAACCTGTCGTTACGACGATAGCTCCGAGTTTTAGTGCGGTGAGTGTCGTTGCCGGATTAGGCAGTCCGAGCCGGGTTCGACGCGCGACGCGGCGGAGAATCATCGCGGTTCCCACGGCAAGACCTAGCGCCGAGAGCGCCAGCGAAACCACGGGAGGGAGGCGTCCGCCAAGGGTTTGGAAGTCTTCGCCCATCGGCGACAGCCCGCGCGCGTCCGAAAGCACGAGTCCGACTCCGCGGTAGGCGAGAAAGCCCGAGAGCGTCGCGATGAACGGAGGAATTCCGAAGCGCGTTACGAGTAGCCCATGCCATGCGCCGATAGCTCCACAGACGGCGATGGCGGCTGACACGGCGACCCATGCGGGCTGGTGCCCATCGATTTGGAGTTTGGCGGCGACTACACCGGCCAAGGCCATCCCGGCGCCCACCGAGAGATCGATGCCGCCAATCAAAACTACGAGCGTCATCCCCACGCCGATAATGACGATTTCTGACACCTGTGCGGTAAGGTTTGAAAAATTGCCTGAGCTGACAAAGGCCTCACGCGTTTCGGGATGAATTGCCAGCACCGTCCACATAAAAAGCAGAACGAAGACGGTGCGAAGCTCTCGCGAAGAAGCGACATTAAGCCAGGGAGTCGGGGAGGTCGCGGTAGCTACAGCCATGCTTCTTCAAGCCTCTTCGAGGAGGAGATCGGTTTGACAAGTGGGTCGCTCTCTACCGTTTCGACGACGCTGCTCGATGGTGTTGCACCGGTGGCGAGCGCGACGATTTCTTCTTCCGTGGCCGTCGAGCCGTCGAGCTCCTCGATAACCCTCCCGTGACGCAAGATCAAAATACGGTGGGCTAAGCGGAGTACCTCGGGGATATCGCTCGACGCGAGAAGGATCGCGGTGCCTCTTTTCCCCAGTTCGTTTAGCAGTCCGTAGATCTCTTCGCGCGCGCCGACATCGACTCCACGCGTTGGCTCATCGAGCAAAAGGAGCAAAGGAGGTGTTTCGAGCCACTTTCCAAGGACTACCTTCTGCTGATTCCCGCCGGAGAGCGTCGCCACCTCCGCTCGCGCGTCACCCCTGATCTTCAATTCTCGAATGCGCTTCGCGGCAATGAGTTCCTCCGCCTCTTCAGACACGAGGCCGACCCACTCGAGGCTCCGAGCGATGAGAGATTTTGATGGCGGAAGCGTGATGTTTTCGCCCACGGTCATGCCTAGGACGAGGCCGCGTCCTTTGCGGTCTTCTGGAATCAGAGCCACACCCGCGGCGATCGCTTCTCGCGGCGATCGCAGATTCACCTCGCGCCCTCCGATGCGAATGCCGCCCGTGTATCCTCGCTCCGAGCAGCCGAACAGTGTCGAGAGTAACGCCGTGCGACCCGAGCCCATCGCCCCGCAAAGGGCGACCACTTCACCAGGTTTCACATTGAGCGAGATGGCAGTGGCCGCAAACCTACGCACGCCCTGTTCGTGTGGGTCGTCGCTTCCCTCGAACGCGGGTCGTGCGAGCCGTACCGAGACGTCGTCGAGCCGCAGGACGGAGTGCGTCCCGGCGCCGGCGAGGCCCAGCGGAGTGGCGCGAACGCCCTTTCCGCCCACGGCGTGACCCACCATCATCGAGACGACGTCGGCTTCGAGGGTCGCTTTCGCGTCGACAGTGCCCACGGTCTTTCCGTCGCGGAGCACTGTGACGCGGTCGCAGATCGTGAAAATTTCGTCCATTCGGTGCGACACGTAAATACATGTTGTCCCGCAGTCCCTAAGACCACGGAGCCAGGTCATCAGGCGCTGCGTCTCTTTCCCGGTGAGGGCTGCCGTCGGCTCGTCGAGAATGAGAATCGTTGCGTCTTGTGCGAGCGCGCGAATAATCTCTACGACCTGTTGAAGGCCTATCCCGAGCCGTCCGACAGGTTCTTTAGCCTGGATGTCTCGGTCGACTCCAAACTTCACGAGAAGCGCCCTGGCGTACGCTTCGATGGCGTCGTCGTCGAGCGCGTCGAAAAGACCGCCGCGTCCGGGCTCCCGCCCGAGTACGAGGTTTGCTGCGACCGACAGCTCGGGCACGAGCAGGAGTTCTTGGTGAACGATAGCGACGCCCGCCTCTTGTGCGTCCCGCGTCGACGTGAACGCCCGCTCTTGCCCAAAGACTTTCACGGAGCCCGAATAACTCGAGCGCGGATACACTCCGGATAAGATCTTGAGGATCGTTGACTTGCCGGCGCCGTTCTCGCCGCAAAGACCCAAGATTTCGCCCTTGCGCGCTTCGAGGCTTGCTCCTTGCAAAGCACGCACGCCTCCGAACGACTTTTCAATGTCGTTTAGGCTGAGCGCGCTCGGAGTAGGGGACGCAGTTGGAGAAGACATGAATTGAAGTTCAGTCCTACCGAAGGCGCAGCTTCCGCCCGATGAAGCGTCGTCGAGCGCGTCGAGCGACGAAAAATGCGGGAGCGGCAAGGAAAACGGCAAGTCCTAACGGTTGAATGCCGCGATCGGGACCGAGTCCGCACAGGCAAGCTCCTCGGTAGGGAATGGTCGAAACGTCGGCCGCGCTGCCATTGGCTCCGGTGGCTGGACCGCCGCCGGCGGCCGCACCGCCGCCCCCAGGAGTCGTCACGACGCCGCCGCAATCGAGCTTCACGAGCCCAGCGCTTTTGCCGTCGCCGCAGTCGTTCGGTTCACTGATGCCCGAGCGATCGAGCATCGTGATAATGTACGCGCCGCCCCCATATCCGACCATCGGGATGGACCCCGTGTAAATGCCCACTTCACCCGCTTGAGGGGTATCGTTGAAGAGCTCGGGAATAAGGTAGAAATTCGCGGCGGCTTTACTGGTTACGTCTGCGACGATTCGGTCTGCTTCGCCGACCTTTCCAGCGCGTCGGTTAGCGTTTGCAATCCGCAAATCGACGAGAATCCACTCGTTGTTGTCGTAAGAGCTTAGGCCGTCATCGTTCCGTTTGTAACCTCCAGATTCGACCTTCAACTTGTCGAGCAATGAAAGCGTAGCCTTGGCGGTGTCTCCCTTCCAGTCTTGGAGGATGTTCCAGGCAAATGCCTCGGCCACAGCGCCGTCTGTATATTTGCCATTGCTCAGACCTTCAATAGATCCAGCGAGCGCGCCCTGAGGGTCGATAAACGAGCTCAGAAACCCTTCACGTAAGCGCTTGGCAAGCGCTTGATAATTCGTAACTATATTAACGTCTTTGCCGGCTTTTTTTGCGATCCCCGCCATGTCGCAAAGCCCACGTGCGGCGGCGAGTGTCGTGTAGGCGAAGTGGCGTTTTTTTCCCTCGTGCGTTTCCCAAATGCTCGAGTCTGCGGCCATGATGCCGTTGGGCTCGAGATTTGCTTCGATCGGCGACGCAATGCCCTTCGTCAGCGCCTCCCACACCGTGCCGTCGAAGGTCACTCGGTCGAGCCACTTCACGTCGCCGGAAAGTTCGACGTAGAGACGCGCGGCCCACAAGACGAGACCCCACCCGTCCGTCTCGACGTTCGGTCCGTCGACATTCCAGTCGCCCTCTTCTTCGCCCGTACCAAAGTACCGCGTGACGGAGATTCGATAGGGCTTGTCGCGAACGTAGTTCTGGTATTTGCCCTGTTTACCGTTGATCGTTTTGTTTGGGCCAGTCGAGATAGAGGCCGGGTTCACTTCGAAGGCGTCGAGGTAAAAGTCGAGCGCCATCCTCGCTTCTTCGAAGTGCCCACTCCGGATGAGCGCGACGACACCGTACGTGGCGTCGCGTACCCACCCCGTGTGCCACTCGCCCGGCGGTAAGCTCGCGAGAATCATCCCTCTATTTTTGCGGTCAGACCGATTCGTTTCACGCACCTGGCCCATGCGCAGTACGGCTTCGCCTTGTCGCCAGAGCTTTTTTTCGTCTTCGCTGCAAAGCGCCGTGCCCTCTGGAGGAGGCTTGCGCCACGCATCCCATTCTTTTTTCGCGTCGCTGAGAACGACCTCCGGCGACCGAGTACCAGCCCATGCGGCGGTCGCCACCGCTGCGGCTTCGGCGTCTGATTCGTTGTCGACGTACGACGCGGCGAAGCCCATCCAGCCGTCGGCGCCGAGTTTCTTTTGAAATCCTGTCGTGAGGTCGTCGCCAGTGCATTCGGCCTTATCGGTAAGGTCTTGTCCCGATTTACCTTTCTCGAAAACGCTTTCGCAGCCGGCGTGGTCGATGGTGCCAATCGGCACGTAGACCATCGCTCCACCTCCGGGTCCGCGCTCAATCAAGGCTTTCGGCACTGCGGAGACCGAACGGGAAGATTCGCCTTTCGCGTCGGGCTCGGTTCGACCTCCTCCCATATGAAAGTTTAGGAGCGCATAACCGTCGGTCGCGCCCGGGGCATGAAGCAGGCCGACCATGACGTTTCGCTCGAGTCCGAACGGAGCGAAGTAGAACGATTCGGCCCGTATTCCAGAGACCGTGCCAGGCGCTCGGATGATGTTGGTTTGCTCGACGTACTCGGGTAGCTCGCCCGTCGTATCGTCCGTGAGCCAACCCGCACCTCCGGGGCCTTTGACGCCAAAGAAAACGTCGTAGGCAAGGTTCCTCCGACCGACGCCGTCGCCCTGTCGTTCGCCAGGAGGCTCTCGGTTCGGTTGCGGACGGAGATACCGATAAGGGTGCTCTAGGAATTGAACGATCCGGTGCTTGTTGTGGTCGAAAACCTGAAACCCGTGACCATTGCCCGTAGTCAGAAAATTCCAGGTTCGCTTGGCCGGTTCGGCGTGAGCGTTACGCGGAGCCGAGACCGCGGCTGCCGTCATGAGCGCCAAGCCGAGTACGCACGAACGAACTGCGCGGGCTACAGAACACGAAGTGAGCGGCATCGATAGCCTTCCGAAGCGGGTCAAAACGTTTGGGTGCGCGAAGTAACTCAACGGTGAGTTACGAACTGCCAAGGTGGCTACCACGGACGACGTCGCGCGCCACCACCTCGCTGCGTGCGACGTGCTTCGGGCACGTCTCGAAAGAATCGCTGGACGCCTCGTGACACGTTGCGTCGAGCGGCTCATGCCCACGTTCCGTGCGTTTTCGCTACCTGCGTCATGCGAGCTCCCGCGCGTCGGCATCGCTTGGTTCAGCGGCAAGTTCGGATCTTTGCGTAGGCGGCGCCCTGGCCTTGCGCCGACCTCGTCAACGCGCGCAGGGGCGAGAGGCGCTTCGCGCGCGCATCGAGAAACGGCGCTTACCGTGCGGTAGCGCGGCTGCTCCATGCGCGCCGCAATGAACGAAAAATACTCGAGTGTCGCCCGCGCTGAGCGGCTTCAGCTTCGGCTCGCGCCAGACGCGCCGGAAGACGCGCGCGACACACGCCGCACTCTCATTTCGCTACGAAAATAGCTGACTCTCCAGCACCAAGCACGATTTGGAGTGAGCCTTCCACCCCTTTGGCCGAGCCCGTTCCAAGTGCGCTCGTCCACTCTCCCACGCCGCCGCCTGCGAGTTGCAAAGGCAGGAGCGAGATTTCACGGTTCACCGCGACGCCGCGGTTGATCGCAACGATAGCTATCTCCTTGGCGTTGGCCTTGTATGCGTAGACCCAAAAGTCGCCGTCATTGCCTAGGAGCGTGATGCGGTCGCCGCGCCTCAGCGCGCGCGAGGCGTTGCGCGTTTCGCCAAGCTTGCGCGCCCAGTTGCGGAGGTCGATTTGCTGCGCGATGAGCGGTGTGACCTGCGCGCCGGGCGCGGCCATCTGCAAAGACGCAAGCTCGCCCTCCTCGAAACGCATGTTGCGGCGCATGTCGGGGTCATTACCGCCTGGGAACGCGACCTCGTCGCCGGAGTACAAGTAGGGCACTCCGGGCATCGAGTAGAGCACCGTGAGGGCGCGCTTCAATTTCGTGTAAACCGCAGCGTCGGTGTAGTTCACCGGCGGGAGCTGGTCGCCTCGGCAACCGCTCGACCACGAGCAACCGAGCTTACCGTCTTGCGCGGCGACACTCGCGATGCGCGGGTTGTCGTGGCCATTGAGGAATCGGACGTGATGGTTTCCGGGGCGATAGCGGCTCTCCGACTTGGCGAGCTCCGCTTCGACTTCGTTGAGAGGCTTTTGACCACTGACGAGGCCGTCAGCCATGTTGTGGCGCGTCGGAAAGTCGAATTGCCCATCGAGTGCGTTGGGTCCGGTATACGCGTCGATCCACTCAAATCCGCTCGAAAATTTCTCGCCGAAAAACGAGCCGTTGTCGCCTTCGCCTACGGCCGTCTCACCCACCATGAAGACACGGGCGCCGCCCTGCTCGAACCGCCGCGCGAGCTCCGCGCGCATGTTGAACACGCTGTTTGCTTCGACGTGTTTGACGGCGTCGACGCGGAAGCCGTCGAGATCGTATTCACTAATCCAGTTGGACGCGTCGGCGACGAATTGCTTCTCCGCCCCAAAAACGGTCCAATTGATATCGGGTAAGTAAGGTTGAAAGTTACACTCGAACGGCTTTTTGCTCCAGCCGCAGGCTTCGGTCGTGCCGCACTGACAGGTCGTGCGGAACCAGCTTCCGTTCTTCGCAACGTATTCATGGTCCTCATGAACTTGGTTGTTAATGAGGTCGAGCAAGACGCGAAGACCCCGCTTGTGTGCCTCGCTTACGAACGCACGGAGTGCAGCATCTCCGCCGAACCGTGGCTCGATAGAACGCGCTTTCACGGGCCAATAGCCGTGGTATCCGCTGTAAAGCTGATTGCCGTCGCCGCGTTCGGCTTTTTCGGTTTGCGCGTTGGCTGGCGAGAGCCAAATCGTTCGAACGCCGAGCTTCTCGAAGTAACCCGTCTGCATCACCTTCAGCGCGCCCTGCAAGTCCCCGCCGTGCCAGTCCGCGTCGTAGTGCACTTCGCCGCCGATAGCCTTGTCGATGCCCTTGTCACCGTTGGCGAATCGGTCGACGAGAAACATGTAGAGCAGACCGTCTCGGTAGTCGAATGCCTCGTCCTCGACCCAGAAGGGGAGGTCGATCGACTCGGCCTTTCGGCCTTTGCCGTCGACGCTAGCAAGGCTCAAAACGTGCTTGCCTTTTGCGAGTCCGGGTAGCGAGAAGTCGACGGCGCCTGTTGCGGTATCGACCTTCCAAGACCCCGCGGGAACGCCACCGCGATCAAGGCTCGCGGACATCGACACTGGCGCCTCGCCGTCGAGTGCCGCACGTACGTGAACACGAACCGACATCGTCCCGACATCACGTGCCTTCGCGACCGAAACCTTCTCGGAGATCAACTCGGGGCCGGCCTCGCACTCTGGAAGCTTGAGGCCCGAGTTCATCTCGCCGCCGACGATTTTTCGGTAGGCCCCCGCGGGGTCGAGTTTCCACTGTTGGTCAACGATAATCTTATATCCGTAAAGAATACCACCTTGCAGCTTGGCGCTAGGGCTCAAGGTGATCTCGAAGCCGGAAGCTGCTTTGGTAAGTGGTAGAGCGCCGGCTTCCCAGTCCGTGAATTCGCCCGCCAGCCTCACGTCGTTGCCGGGACCTGCGACGCGAAGCGTCAACGAGCACGCACGCTTACTAAACGCGACGGATTTTTCGAATACGATCGACGTCTCCTCCCGCGGCGCTTGCCCGTCGGCTGTCGTCGTGCCGCCGTCCAAGGATGTGCCCGCCTCCGGGACGCGTTCGTTGCTCGTGGGCGGACTCGAGTCACCCACGTCGCTCGAGCCGCAGGCGGCCCCGGCAAGAGCCAACCCAGGAAGGCAGGCCAAGAGCATGAGAGGGAGCGGAGCAAGCGGTGCAAAACGCATGGCGATAAAGACCTCCACCGAACGGGGTTGGGAGCGTACCTCACGCGAGAGTGACGGACAAGGCGCGCGCGGCGTTTGAACCACACGGCAGACTGAGAATTCAAAGGACGACTGGCGGACCGCGTGTTTTCCACTACGTGACAATCGAGCCCGCTTCCGACCTGGAAGCTCAAACTGACGATGCGAGTGCCGCGGCGAGTTCTTTGTCTTTTAGCTCTATTTTCATGAAGGAAGGACGGGCTGTGACGCGCGCGATGTAGCCCCTGAACTCGGGAAGGTCAGGTATCAGCTTAAACATGGTGATCCACCGAAGCGCAGTGCCCCAGAGAATGTCCGCGGCTGTGAAGCGCTCGCCGAGTAGGTAGGGGCCTTGACCTAACGTCGCGCGAATCGTCTCGACGACGGTGTCAAAGTCGCCATACGGAGACGCCGACGCGGAACCGGGGTCGCGCTTCATGTGGCGATCCGTAATTGCAGGTTCGAAGCAGGATCCATAAAACACAAGCCAGCGTAAGTAAGGACCCCGCAGAGGATCGCCGATTGCGGGGGCGAGAGCCGCTTTCGGGAAGTGGTCTGCGAGGTAGATAAAGATGGCTCCTTGTTCCGTGACAAGCGCGCCTTCATCGACAATCGCAGGAACCTTTCCGAGTGGATTGACCGCGAGATAATCTGGCTTCCGCGATTCGCCGGCTTTCATGTTCAGAACCCGCAAGTCGTAACTGGCCCCGAGCTCTTCTAAGAGGATGTAAACGCCCGTGGAGCGCGTGTTGGGCGAGTGAAAAAAGACTAGCTTTCGTTTGTCGTCTGGAACCGGCATGAAAAGTTCTCCTTCTATTTCGAGCCACACTAAACGAGCTCGCCCGACTTCGCATGTCACGAGGATCGATGTCTCAATTGCGTCGCCCACGATGAAATCCGTAACGCAGGGTTGAGTTACCTTTTGCGCGGACGGGTGACGTTGAGCGTGCTAGGACCCAAATCCACCCGTGCTTCGTTTTTTTTCGTCGAACTCACGTCTCTTTTCTGGCGCCAATGCCACCCTGGCAGGCCCGTTTTTTTGCGCGGCATTCTTCGTCGTTGGAGGTCCCGCGTACGCGCAAGGTGAGACCGAGCCACGACCTTCGGAACAGGAGGTTCCGGTATTGCCGGTCTCCGCCGGGAGACCTACCCTAGCGCTTCAGACCGCGTCGCCGCCCGCGTCTCCGGTCCTCGCCATCGAAATGCCAGTGAAGGTCGTTGAACCGCACGAAGGGCGGTTCGAATTTGGTTCGTACGGGCGCGTCGTTGCGGCCAGCGATTTGCGAGGGGGCACGGGGCGCGGCAGCAACGTGGTCGCCTTCGGACCCCGTATCGTAGACGAGGACAGCTACGCGGAGCTCGAGCTCCGTCGCGAAGATACGTGGAGCGACCGAGTCAAAGGTCGCGTGGTCGCGACGCTCGCGCTCTTCCCTCCGTTTTTTCACTTCACGGGCAAGGCGACGCAAGCGATTGCAGTGCGGAACCTCTACGCCCAAGGTACCTACGACAAAGTCACCGTTTGGGCTGGTTCGCGGATGTACCGCGGCGATGACATTTATCTGCTCAATTGGTGGCCGCTCGACAACCAAAATACGGTAGGCGGCGGCGTCGGCGCGCCCGTCTACAAAGTCGATAGTTCAGGCGCGAGTTACGAAACCGTGCTTCAGCTTCACGCTGGGCAGCAGCGGCTAGATAACCCGTATCAGCTACAACAAATTCCGGTCGTCGCCCCATTCGGGTTCGGAACCGTCGATGTTACGAAGCTCGATCGCCCTCGCACCATTGAAACGGCGAAGGTCACGCAGTTCGTTCGACCGGCAGGCGGAACGAATGGCCTGAAAGCAATCCTCTACGGCGAACTTCACCAGCTCGCGTCAGGCGCCTTCAAAGACCCCCTTACGAATGTGGAGCGTGCGCTGCCCTCGGACAGCGGTTGGATGCTCGGCTCGCAGCTAACCTACTTCACCGGTAAGCGGGATACGTTCGCGTCGCTCGTCGTACGCCATGCGCGAGGGGTTGCGGCGTACGACCCGCTTGCTTCGCCGAGTACGTTTGCTCTCGACCGTACGGTGAGTGGCGCGAGCGAGACACAAATTGCCTTTTCCGGAAATTACGAACGAGAGCAATTTTCTGTTCTTTTTGCGGCTTACATGAGGTTCTTCCGTGACGGCTCGCCGTCCGAAACATCTCTTCAAAAGTACGATGAGGGCGCTGTCGTCGTGAGACCGAGCGTATTCCTTGGCGAGCATTTCGGCATCTCGGTGGACGCGAGCTACCAGCAGCGGCGGATGGCTGCGTTGCTCCCCGGAACGAATGAGGCGTTACACCCGTCGGTCGCGAAGCTCGGCCTTATGCCGTATTTTTCTCCGTCGGGCCGCGGCAGCTACAAGCGTCCGCAGATTCGCCTCCTCTATGTTGCGAGTTTTCGGGACGCGGGTGCCAAAGCACTCTACCCGGTCGAAGATATTTTCGCGCAGCGCGGCACGGAGCACTTCCTAGGCATCGGCGCGGAGTGGTGGTTCAATTCGAGTTCGTATCCGTGAGCGATTCGCAAGAGGGTAGACGATGAAGTCCAGGTTCGTCATTGCGATGATTGTTGCGGCTGGATGCGTAGTTCCAGAAGTGGGCTGCGTAAGCATACCTGACGAGGGCAAGCAGCCGCTCCTAGCTACGCACGTCGATGACTGGCGTGACGAGGTGATCTATCAGGTGCTTGTCGATCGCTTCGCGAACGGCGATGTCAATAACGACCTTAATGTACGGCCTGGTGCGCTCGCGCGATTCCAGGGGGGTGATTGGCGCGGCCTTACGGAGCACCTTGACTACGTCAAATCGCTCGGCGTCACGACGCTCTGGATCTCACCGGTCGTCAAGAACGTCGAGACCGACGCTGACGTTGATTCATACCACGGCTATTGGGCGCAAGACCTGACCCAGACCAATCCGCACTTTGGCGACCTTGCCGAGCTGCGGAAGCTGACGGCATCGGCGCACGCGATGGGCCTGAAGGTGGTGCTCGATATCGTCACCAACCATATGGGGCAGGTTTTCTATTACGACACGAACCTCAACGGTCACCCGGATATCTATATTGGCGGCAGCGGCCCGCTGCAAGGACCCGCCTCGCAGTCTCCGCTCGTGCGCATCACGGAGTACGACCCGGATTGGGACCCGCGCGGTGTTCAGTCGTTTACGTCGCTAGGCAACGCCGGTCGGGCGCCCGTCATTTTCTTTCAAGATACCTCGATCAACCGCGTACCCCCGAAGGGAGTGCTCGGTACGGCTCGCGCCTACCACGGGTTCGGTCGGATCTTAAACTACGATATCCAGGAGCAAACGCGACTTGGCGACTTCCCCGGAGGGCTGAAAGACGTCGCGACGGAGCTTCCCGAAGTGCGTGCAGAACTCATTGATCTTTACACGAAGTGGGTGGAGCTAACGGACCTCGATGGCTTTCGCATCGATACCGTCAAGCATGTGGAGTACGACTTCTGGACAGAGTTCAGCACTAAGGTCCGCGAACGCTTGGCTATGCAGGGGAAGACCAAGTTCCTTATGTTCGGCGAAGCGTTCGACGGCAGCGACAAGCTCTTAGGCAGCTATACGCAGCCTGGTATGCTCGACAGCGTCTTCTACTTTTCTCAGCATTTTCAGGCATTTCGTGACGTTTTTCAGTACGCCTATGATGAAAAGCTGCAAAAAGGCACGGCCCAAATCCAGAAGCTTTGGGCGGGCCGGGCTATCAACTACAACACGACGCCTCAGCCCGGCGGCATCGGCGTCGCCCCTTCGAGGGCGCTCGTCAATTTCATGGATAACCATGACGTTGCGCGCTTTCTTTTCTTCGCCAACAACGACACCGAGGCACTTCGCAACGCTCTCGTATTCCTAATGACGGAGGAGGGTATCCCGTGTCTCTATTATGGGACAGAGCAAGACTTCAACGGCGGCAACGATCCGGCGAATCGCGAAGTTCTTTGGAATTCCGGATACCGAAAAGACGGTCAGACCTTCCTCCACATTTCAAAGCTTGCGCGCCTTCGAGCGAAGTATGCGGCGCTGCGCCGAGGCGATACGAACGTCGTCTACGCGACAGCGCACACGAAGGCTGAAGATGACGCCGGCATGTTCGCTTTCGAGCGAGCAGGCGGTGACGCCGGACCCGACTATGCTCTCGTGGTTATCAACTCGAATTCTCGCCACTCGAGCGCGACAGCGGACGGTACGAAGACGATGAAGCTCACGAAGTCTGGAGTTACTCTGGTCGACGTACTCAACCCGGATGCCGCGTCCTACCAAGTGCCCGCGAACGGTGAGCTGCGAGTCGCGGTGCCGAAGCAAGGCGCGCTCATCCTTGTTCCCGAAGATCAACTCAAGCCCTGACACGCTCGTCCGGTGTCGGCGAGTCTTGGGTTCCCGCCTGGCTTCACCTGCCCGCCGAGCACTCCACGACGATGCGAGCAGACGCGTACGTAGGCGTCTGCTCGCATGGCCAGAGCCACTCGGTTTCTCGTCGATCACGAGAGGGCATCAGAGCCCACTCGTGTTGTTTGCGGACGGGAGAAGCCCCCCTCAGTTGTGATTGGTGGGAGCTTGCGGTTGAACCTCGCGCAACGTCGCCTCCGAAATGTAACCGAGGTTGTCGAGCACGTCGTCGTTGGTGTACAAACTTTTGTAGAGTGCAATCCGTTCTCCAGAGGCGGCATAGAAGGCGACGTCGACTTGGTCACCTCCGTCCGAGTCGTCGCCGTCCCACATGACGGCCGTGAGCTTCTGACCGGCCACGACGAAAGACACGCGCTCCGTTAACTTCTCAGTGTTTTTCGACACGCGGCCAATCTCTTCCTTGGCGCAACCAGACTTTACGCCGTACATCGTCTTCACGCTCCGGATGAACGCGACCTCTGATTCGAGGCATCGCTCGGAGAGGGCTTTTAGCGCGTGCACGGTGCTAACGTTTAGGTCGCGTGCCATCGCTTGCGTGAACGGAGTTCCCTGTACTCCGCCTTTCTTGGCGAGGTCGGCCGCGAGGTCGCTTCTGCGAGTGAGGCTCTGCTCGGCCTCTTCGCTCTCCTCGCTCGCCTCCGTAGGAGCCGTGCAACCTATCGAAAATAGGGCAAAGACTGAGCCCGTTACGACGAGTCGCGCAACGAGAGACGAGAGATCGAAAGACGGTTTCATGGTGAGGCTTCCAAGGTGCATTGCGTTTTCGCGGGAGTAAGTTCTCGTCCGCAAACCGAGCATGACCGCAGGCGATGCCTCCTTCCGTGATCTAGATCACATAAGACGCCGAAAGCGGACATCGCCATCCCGATGGGCGGGGCCCTCTCACTCCAGATGCGACTACGCGGTCGAGACGGCATGCGCTTGAAGCAAGCGACGGCTCGCTGGTTGGATGAGGCCGAGCGGCTCTCGACGGCACGGCACGGTCGTCGTCTCAACCACGCGACGAACTCGTGAGGACTCGCCGATGCGGGCGCGATAGGACATTTATCTCGTCATAGAGTCGACGGACTTGGTCGCGGTACGCCAGGCCGTGTTGGAAGAGTATGTACGGTCAAGAAGCAAACCGTCCAGACTTCGACCCCTCAAATTTCAACCCGTATGTGACGCTCGGCTTTACGTCGCGCGACCTGTTCGAGTCAGACGGGTCAAGACGTACGTCGAGAGTTGCCCCCGCCAGAACGACCTCACTATCGTACCGTGATTTCGAGCAAAAATCTGCGTGTTTTCACTTAATGAGAGCGTCAGTCGACGACGAACTGAAAGACACTCTTCGAACCGCCATGGATAGCGGCCACATGTTCGAGGTTCGTGGGGTACGCAGCGTTAGCTTTGACCACGAAGAGGTTGTCGTCGATACCGTATTGGCCTTTAGGCACAACAAGCAAGCGTTGCTTTAGCGGAAAAAGAAGCCTTATTGTGTCATGGTTACGGGTCACGCAGTAAATGCTCCAGACGACCCGCGGCGTCCGTGTCCACGGACGTTGTCCGTTTTGAAGCGAAGAGACAACCCATCGTTATTCACCGGGCACACACCACGTAAGGGTCTTTTTGCCTCGCTCAATGAGTACTCTTTGAGAGATTGGGTCGAGAGTTATGTTGACTGGGCTTTTACCTTCGTCGTTGGTCGCTAGGAGTTTGCCGTGATGGACTACGCCGTCAGAACATAGATGTAAGTTGTAAGTGGTTAATGACGAGATCTCGCCGTTCGCGAGCTCGGCGCGGGCACGACTCTCCACGTGCCAGTATTCATCGCTCGAGTTTCGCGTCGCATGTGCTTGAAACGTTGGCTGCATTGAATTTATGAAGACTTCACAT
This sequence comes from Polyangiaceae bacterium, assembly GCA_025353725.1. Lineage (GTDB taxonomy): Bacteria > Myxococcota_A > Polyangia > Polyangiales > Polyangiaceae > Labilithrix. The sequence continues at coordinate 288,739 of JANXOF010000045.1, forward strand.
GGTTGACTTGCGGGCGTGGCAACCCGCAAAGCTGATTTCTCACGCGGTAGCGCGCTATGGTCGTTCGGCATGCCGCTTTTACGACTGCTTGGGTTTGTCTTCGATGTGCTGCTGTTGCCGATTCGCCTCCTTCTTCGGAGGCGTGGTGTCGCCGCGGGTACCTTTTTGACGCTGGCGATCGACGGCGCCGTCACGGACCTCGTAGCGAAACCGCGCTTTTGGGAGTTCCGCAAGGCAAAGACCGTTTCGCTTCACGACGTTCGCGAGCTTATGGACCACGTCGTCGCCGACGCCCGCGTCCGTGGCGTGTTAGTTACACTGACATCGCTCGAGGCGGGCATGGCCACGTCGGTCTCGCTGCGCTCTCAGCTCGCGCGCGCGAGATCCGCGGGCAAAGAGGTGATCGTCCACCTTCCGCTCGGCGGCGGCACGAAGGAAGTCATCGTCGCAACTGCGGCGAGCCGTCTCGTCCTTGGCCCGGCCGCGCAGCTTGCCGCGTTGGGGTTTGCGACGCGGACACGCTACGTAAAGCGAGCGCTCGACCTCCTGGGCGTGGTGCCCGAAGTTTACGCGTGCGGCGAGTACAAGTCGGCTGGGGAGTCGCTCGTCCGAGACTCGATGAGCGACGCGCAGCGCGAACAGGTCGGCATACTTCTCGATGCCTTTGATGCGATTCTGCTCCGCGCGATTGAAGAAGGTCGGAACGTGTCGCCTTCGCGCGCGCGCCAGATCGTCGACGGAGGGCCGTACTTTGGTGAGGCCGCCGTGGCGGCAGGTCTTGCGGACGCCATCGCCTACGAAGACGAGATCCCCGCTTTGATTGGCTTACCACGGCAAGACAAGCCCGGACCGCTGACGCAAGGAGTCCTCGACGCGGGCGACTACCTCGCCATGCGGAAGCGTCCCTTACTGAGGCGCATCGGGCGCGCGCCTCGAGTGGCAGTCATCCCCGTCCACGGGGCGATAGCTCATGCCTCCAGGCCCTTTGGCGCCTTCGCGACGGACGAAAAACTCGCGCGCATGGTCCGCCTGGCCCGCCTCGATAAGCGCGTCAAGGGCGTTGTTCTGCACATCGATTCGCCTGGCGGCAGTGCGCTCGCGTCCGATCGTATGCACCACGAAATTGTGCAGCTTGCACGCGAAAAGCCCGTTGTCGCGTGCATGGCAAACGTGGCCGCGAGCGGTGGTTATTACGTCGCCGCACCCGCGCACAAGATTGTGTGCGAGGCGGCGACCATCACGGGCTCGATCGGCGTGGTCGGCGCACGCCTCACGATGGAGCCTCTCATGGCACGACTTGGCATCACGACCGAGACCGTGCAGCGCGGAGCGCGCACCGGGCTTCTTTCGGCAGGGGCTGTCCTTTCGCCCGACGAGCGCGCGGCCCTCATGGGTGAACTCCAAGCAACGTACCGAACGTTCGTCCGCGTCGTTTCCGAGGGTCGTCGGATGCCTATCGACGTTATCGAGCCTCTCGCGCGCGGGCGTGTTTATACGGGCCAAGACGCGAAAGCCGCCGGACTTGTCGACGTCCTCGGAGGCTTCGACGTTGCCCTTCGCGAGCTGCGCGCCATGCTCCCGAGCGACGTGCGAGACGCTGCGGAGCCGTTTCTCATGCGTGCACCCCGCGACGCGCTCCCTCTGATGGTTCCTTCCGCTGAACGGGAGGCCGGCCGCCAAACCCTCTCGACGCTCCTCGCCGCCATCTTGCCCGCGCCTGAGCGCGTGATCGCCGAGCTTACGGCGCATGGCGATCGCGTGCTCGTGCTGTGGACGGGCTTCGAGATCGCGACGTAACCCGTGAGTGGCACGAATCCCGTAATTCGTGCTACGTCCCCGCACAATGTTCCTCACCGCTGCCGCTTGCGCTCTCGGCTTCGCGAATGGGATGCGCCATGCCCTCGAGCCTGATCACCTAGCTGCGGTCTCGACGCTCGTAGCCGGTGAGCGCAGTGCCGTGGCTTCCGTGCGCTACGCCGCGTCCTGGGGCGCCGGGCACGGTGTGATGCTCGTCGTCCTCGGCGGCGTTCTCGCGGCGCTTCGCGTCGATGTGCCAATCCTCGCGAGCGACGGCTTCGAGTTGGCCGTGGCGTTGGTGCTTATCGCGCTCGGCGTGCGCGGCTTTGTGCAAGCTCATCGACTTGGACGTGCGGGGTCGATCTCTGAACATCGTCACGGGCGGCGCCAGTCGCACCGCCACGCTGGGCCGCCCGACCACCTCCATGTCACCCGCTGGACGGTGGCTCGGCTCCCTTTTGTCGTCGGTCTCGTACACGGACTCGCAGGCAGCGGCGCCCTCGCTGTCGTGGTTGCGGCGCAGGTGACTTCACCGACGCTTTCGTTCGGTTTTGTCATTCTCTACGCCCTCGGCGCCGCAGTCGGCATGGGGACACTTGCGGCCATTCTTGGCTGGCCGCTCGCGCATCTCGCCCGTTCGCGCCGCGCGGTCCCTCTTGTCGTCGGCCTCAGCGCGGCAGCGTCGCTGGTCGTCGGCATCGTGTGGGCCACGCCGATCGTCTTGCGGTTTGTCGCTTAGCGCGCTTTCGTTACCCGCCGAGGTGAGATTCGCCCACGCCGAGTAGCTTGTTCATGCTCGCTTCGTCGGCAGGCGTGAACGAGTACTGGTCGAAGTCGGCGCTTGCGACCCACTTGAAGGCGCTCACCGCACGCGACTCAAGCGCGTCAGCGACGAGCACACACTCATAAAGAAAAAGATCGACGACGTAGTGGTCATACGGGTGACTGACGAAAGAAATGAGCTTGCCGACATCGACGTCGGCACCGATTCGGTGAAGGAGCTCTCGCTTCACGGCTTGTTGGTCGGTCTCTCCCGACTCGACGCGGCCCCCAGGAAACTCCCACAAAAGCGGCAAAACGGCGGTGGCGCGCCGCTGCGTGATGAGGTAGCACCCACCTCGCTCGACGACGGCCGCCACGACCCGGATGGTGGGAGTGCTTTCCGAAGGATGCCCGGGCGACTCCCGCATTAGATGGCCACGCGGAACAGCTGCTGGCCCATAAGCAGGACATCTCCTGTCTTCACGTCGGTCTCCGCGTAAAGCCTCATAAACGAACCATTTGAGCTGCCGAGGTCCGTGAGGAGCAATCGGCCGCCCTCCCAACTGAGACGGCAGTGCAGTCCAGAAACGTAGCCGTCCTCTGGAAACAGCACGTCGCCGCGCTCACGCCCGAGGTGAACGCCGCTCTCCGGAATGGGAAAAGCATTCCCTGTCACTTCGCGACCGATGACGAGAGCGATGCGCCCTACGTAGCCCTTTGCGGGAGAACCAAGGTGCTCGACGCCGTCCGGCGAAGGTTCCACGTTAACGAGCGGTTCGAACTTGATGATCTCCTGCCCAATACGGAACATATCGTTCGGGCGGACCTCGACGGGTACGTCACGAACGAGCTTCTTGTACACACCGTTCAGCGACGCTTCGTCTTTGATCGTGACGTGTTGCCCCTGCTGAGTGAACGTCGCGTGGCGTGGTGAAAGGTAGCTGTCGCCCGCAAAGATCGCCCCTGTTTCGCGACCTACCGTGACGGTGGTGCCAGGAAGCGCAAACGTTCCAGATTCGGTGCCGTCCGCACGCAGAGCCGTCAAAACCACTGTTCCCGCACCGGCACCGCCGATGGGCGCGGAAAGGGAGGGCGGCTTTGCCGTAGGGACCTTCGCGGCGGAACTCGCCAGCCGAAACCCGCATGACCCACAAAAAAGATTCGTAGCGAGGTTCACGTGCCCACACTGCGTGCACGCGGACGAGGCAACCGTGAGCCCCGTGGTCGGTGGAGCCCCCACCGGGGAGACTCCCGCGTTCACGGCGTCGGGTGAAACTCCCGCCGGACCCGCGCCGCTAGGACCCACCACGAGGACGCCACCTCGCGGTCCCGGTGCCGATGAAAACGGAACTTGACCGCTGCTTCTGCCTGCGCCGAAGCTCGCCGCGGCCGAGGGGCCAGGGGAGGGAGACCCGGCCGGGGCTGCACCTGCCGCAGCTGCTGCGGGCTGCCCGTCTCCTGGAGGAGCGATCGACGGCCGTTTGGTACCCTGCGGCGGTGTGTGCGGGGAAAATGGCTTCGGAGCGACATCCCGTGGGAGCTCCGCGCCGCAACCAAGACAGAACTTATAGTGGTCTTGGTTGTCCTTGCTGCACTTCGGACACGTAATCAAAGCAGCCTCCGGACGCGTGTTCCGTGTTCCCGCGAGTCCACGATGGTCTGCGCGTTGAGTGGAACCGAGAGTATCCGGCACCGAGTCAACATGGGTCAAGCACGGGTCGCACTCTTCGCGGGAAAGTCTTAAAGAAAGGCGTCGTGCGCGCGTCGGTTCCGGCTTCCGACGCCTCGCCGAGCCCGCGCTGGTGACCTTGGCCCACGACTACCTCTACCGTGAAGGCTCCTTACACTCTCCCGGAGCCCACAATGTGTGGTGTAAAGTCGCATTCGAGGCTGCCCGCGTGATCAGCTAGGCGTTCGCCTGAAATGAACGACGGTCACGGGCTTTTTTCCCCGCGTTTGAAAAAAGGCGCGACGCACCGTCAGCCTTATTTCTTCCGTGATTCGAGCCTCGTCAACGTTCGCAGGGAGCGCTGCGATGGCGCGCCGCAAGGCCGCTTCGACTCCATCGATTTCGTCAGCATGCTCCGCCTCATCCAACACGCCTCGCGTGACAAGGGTGACGTCGAGCACGGCGTTGCGTGCGTCTACGAGGACCGAGCACGACGCGAACCCCTCTTCGGCGAGGACCTGCCGCTCACGCAAAACAGCGGGCGCGATAGGGCGCCCGGCCCAGACGTGAACGCGCCCAAAATGCGTCGTATGGGTCGTGTCGAGGCCGTCCGTCGACACCTCTGCGATGCGACCGTTCTCGATGACAGCCACGTGTTCAACGCCCGTTTCACGCGCGAGCTGCGCATGGCGCGTGAGGTGGTGAAACGTGCCGTGGACCGGTATAAAATACTTCGGGCGCACGAGTTCAATCATGCGCCGCTGTTCCGGACGATGCGCGTGGCCGCTCACGTGAATTCCGCGATCGGTGAGTCGCGTACGTATCTCGCACCCGCGTTTGAGTAGCTTTCCGAGCAGCGCGTGGACCTCGGTCTCGTTGCCCGGGATGGTCCGTGCGGAGAGCACGATGCGATCGCCACTCCCGATGTCGAGCGACGGATGGTCGCCGCGCGCAAGCTTGGAAAGTGCGGCATTCGCCTCGCCCTGAGAGCCGGTCGCGACTGCGAGAATCTTCGAGTGAGGCAACTCCCGCGCCCTCCGCTCGGGCCACACGAGGTCGTCCGGCCACGGCAAGTAACCCGTGGAGCGCGCGACGCGCGCGTGCGTACCCACTCCACGACCTAGCAGGACGATCTTCCGGCCTGTCTTCCGGGCGATGTCGCCGAGCAGGCGCAAGCGATGAATATTCGATGCGAACATCGCGACGACGACAGCGCCCGTCGCGCCCTCCGTGAGCTCTTCGAGCACGGCCGCGACGTCGACTTCGTTCCCCGTGGGACCTTCAGAGTCGATGTTCGTGGAGTCGCTCATCAAGAGCGTCACGCCCGCATCGCCGAGCTCCGCAAGCCGCTCGCTATCGAAGTGCTCACCGTCGGGTGGCGCCTCATCGAGCTTAAAATCCCCTGTGTGAACGATCGTGCCGGCGTCTGTCGTAATGGCAAGCGCCGTCGCGTCGGCAATCGAGTGAGTCACGCGAATGGGCTCGATTTCGAAGGAGCCAACCTTGAACGGTGTCCTCGGGCGCGTCTCGAGCAGGCGGGCGTGGGCCAGCACCTCGTGTTCGCCGAGGCGCTCGCGGATGAGGCCGAGCGAATACGGCGGCGCCCAAACAGGCACATCGTAGCGTTTGAGCAAGTAAGGCAGCGCACCAATGTGGTCTTCGTGACCGTGCGTGATGACGACGCCCACGAGGCGCGTGCCGAAGGTCTCGAGCGCTCCGAAGTCGGGATGAATGACGTCGACGCCAAGGTTTCGGTTGTCAAAGGTCACACCGCAATCGACAAGGATGACCTCGCCGCGTTGTTCGATGGCCATGCAGTTCATGCCCACCTCGCCAAGGCCACCGAGGGGCAAAATTCTCACGCGTCGCGGTGTCGTCGGAAGCTCAATCACCTCATGGACTTAGCACGACGAAGGCTGTCGGGTTTACACGGACGTCCGCTTCCCCTAGGAAGCCTAGGCCATGTCCCCTCCCGCGTCGCCGCCTTCGACCCAACGCCCAGGGCTCGAGTCGAAGCGTTTCCTGATCGTGACAGGGAAGGGCGGTGTCGGGAAGACGACGGTGTGCGCCGCGGAAGCTCTGGCGCTCGCGGCGAAGGGAAAGCGCGTCCTCGTATGCATGTGCAATGCGAAAGAGCGTCTGTCTGCGATGCTCGGTTCGGAGCTTATCGGACCCGAAGTCCGCGCCGTCGCTCCAAACATTTGGGCAGTGAACATGGACCCCGAGCTTGCCCTCCAAGAGTACGGAATGATGGCGCTTCACTCGAAGACGCTCTTCAAACTCCTCTTCGACAACAAGTACGTGCGGACTTTTTTTCGCGCCGTGCCCGGTATGCAGGAGTGGACTCTTCTCGGCAAAGCGTGGTGGCACACCACCGAGACCCGTGACGACGGAAGCTTGACCTACGACGTCGTGATTCTCGATGCACCGGCCACCGGCCACGGTCTCGACATGCTTCGCGTACCGAAGATTATCGTCGACGTCGTCCCGCCCGGGCTGCTCCAGCGCGACGCTTTGCTCGCGTGGAAGATGTTCCAGGACCCCCTCCTTAGCGCCGTCGTTCTCGTGACGCTTCCAGAGGAGATGCCCGTGACGGAGACCGTCGAGCTCGCTCGGGCGCTGCGCGAGGAGCTCGGGCTTACGATTGGTAAAGTGGTCGTCAACTGCCTACTCCCTCCGCTCTTTTCGAAGGACGAACGAGCGGCTCTCGTCGCCATGGGGCCTGTCACGGGAGATACGCCGCCCGAAGCCGCGCTCTACGCAGGTCGCCGCCGCGCGCTCCGCGAGCAAGTCCAAGCGTCGAGCCTTCATCGCCTCTCTCAAGAATTGCCCATCTCGCCTTCGTACCTGCCGCAGCTTTTTGAGGACGCGGCGTGTCCCGGGGCGATCCGCGAGCTCGCCAAGCGAATGGCCTAATCGGGGCGACGGCTCCGTCTTGGTGTGGCACACCTTGGCACAAGCGAAGGGTCAAATTTACCTTTAGATAAGAGCTTTGCACACGTGGGTCGGACTGGCACTGACCTTGCGAAGGAGCGTGTCATGAAACGTGTTGTCCTTGCTTTCTCCTCTCCCGCTCTCGTGGCCGTTATGGCGAGCGTCGCCGCTTGCGCCACGAGCCAACCCACGTCCGCGGACCCCTCTCCTGAACAGGCGAAAGACTATGCGCAGTGCCTCGATCGGGAGGCTTCATCCCTGACGCCGAAGACCGCAGGTGGCGTCGCACCTGTCGGCTCTGCCGGAGCTATCGAAGCGGGTCTTCTCAAAGCGGATGCGACCAAGCTCGCCGCCGCGGTGCGCGAGTCGCTCCAAAAAGAGATGCGCTCGAGTCTACAAAGCGCGCGCGTCGCGCAGGTTGCCCAGCTTCGATGCGCCGCGCTGAGGCCTCGCGTCGAAGCCGGTGAGCTCGCCGATGGCGCCGCGGCGAGCTACTCGCCGAGTGCCTCGCAAAAAGCATCGGACGGCGCGTCTCAAGTGTCGGGCACAAACAACCAGATTGCAGGCGTCGACGAGGCAGACTTTATAAAAAACGACACGAAGTATCTTTACGTCGCAAACGGTTCGAGCTTTCGAATTATCGACGCGTTTCCGGCGGCTAATACCCATGAAGTTGCGAAAGTCGATGTACCAGGCGAGGCGCGAAAATTATTTGTCGAAGGAAACCGAGCCCTTATCTACTCGGCCGTCGCCCCGCAGCCACTGGCGTCGTCGGCCGACCAGGCCACCGGCAGCGCGTCACAGCGTGGGCCGTCGCGTGGCGGCAGCGCAAAGGAGTGCACCTACGGCTATGGTTGTACCTTGCAAGGTGATGGTACCGAGACCGTTCTTTCGATTTTCGACATTACCGATCGCGCCGCACCCAAGCTTCTACGTAAACTTCAGACGTCGAGCTCACTCTTAGCGGCGCGCCGAATCGGGCATACCGTGCATACGGTACTCGCGCAGAAGGCTGTTGACAGTCGCGCGTTCTATTCCGTGTACGCACCTCTCGACGGCGCGGCGAGTGAATCGGACATTGATGCGGCCTACGACGCGCTTCTGGCTAAAAACGAGGCCTCTCTCGCTAAGATTGAGGTTGGCACCGTGCTTCCGACCCTGAGCGATACGCTGTCGCAGACGCCAGGAGTTTCTCTCTACCAATCAAGCCTCCCGGATGGGGTTTCTGTAACGAGTCTTCTTTCCCTCGATCTCGACGATGACGCGACCGTGAACTTCGTTTCGGTTCTCAGTCGCCCCGGAACCATCTTTGCTTCAGCCGACGCTGTTTATATGGCAGTTTCGCACGAGCAGAGCCGCGAATGGGGATGGTACGCAGGCCACGCCGAGAAAGAGCTCTCGACGGTTCACAAGTTCGCGGTGGGCTCGTTTCCCCAGGCGACGGTTTATCGAGGAAGCGGTCTTGTGAAGGGTCGCGTACTCAATCAGTTTTCAATGGACGAAAAAGACCACTACCTTCGTATCGCGACAACGTCGGGCCACTTGCCCGACCCTGCGGCTCACAACACGTTGAGCGTGATGGAGGACTCGGACGGGAAGCTCGGAGTCATCGGTGAACTCGACCAAATCGCTCCAAGCGAAGACATTCGAAGCGTTCGTTTCGACGGCGACCGCGGATATGCCGTGACGTTCAAAAAGACGGACCCTCTCTACGTGTTCGATCTCAAAGACCCGCGTGCTCCGAAAATCGAGGGTGAGCTAAAAATACCTGGGTTCTCGACATATATGCACATGATGGACGCGAGCCATCTTCTTACCCTTGGGTACGACGCGGCAGACCAAGGAGACTTCGCTTTCTTTACGGGTGTCATGCTTCAGATTTTCGACGTCAGCGATTCGAAAAACCCTAAGCTCACGCACAAGGAACGTATTGGCACGCGCGGTTCGAGCTCCGAGGCGCTCGCCGATCACTTGGCGTTCAACTACTTTGCTCCGAAGAACCTTCTCGCGCTCCCCATGACGATTTGCGAGGGCGGAAACACGCAAGGCGGTTTCGGTACGAAGATGAGTTTCAGCGGTCTCATGGTGTATGACGTCACGACCGCGAACGGCTTTTCGATGCGCGGGAAGGTGGCTCATCCCTCGAGCACGAACTCGGGCGGTAGCGGCGCGGGTTACAACGATAACGGCTGCTCGAACTGGTGGAGCGAAGCGTCGAGCGAAGTGCGCCGCAGCATTATCATGGACGACTTCGTATTCAGCGTGTCGGACCGTCGCATCAAGGTCAATAACCTAAATGCGCTCGCACAAGACGTAAAAGAGCTTCGTTTCGACTGACGCTACCGTTCACCCTCTGGTCAATAAGCCGCGCGTGATCTCTTCGTGGGATCACGGCGTCCACGACAGCTTTGACCGATGCGGGGTTCTCTCGCGAGCGGCGCCCTACAGGTTGCGCGCCACTCGGATTCAGGGCCCCGGGCCGCGTGGAGATTTCAGTTAAGTCCGTGGCGCTCGGACCTTCTAATCTACAAGGTCTGGAGGTCAGAATGCCCACATTGCCCAAATCTGTGTTGCTCTGCGTTCCCCTGTTTTTCGTTGGCTGCTCGAGTTCGAGCGACGGCGGCACCTCGCCAGCTAACGAAACCCCGGCGACGGGCGATGCCCCGAAAGGGGGAGCTACGGCGACTGCCGCAAAGCTAAAAGGACTATGGAAGGGGAGCGCGGCTGGCGTCGACGTTACGTTCGAGTTCTCTGAGGAAGCCACGAGCGCCGGGACCATCCTAGCGATTCGAACTCTCTCGACAAGCAATACGAAATGCCTCGCTAATGGCCGCGCAACTGGCGAGTTGGTCAAGACGTCGGCGTCCTTCCTTGGCAACGGTAGCGGCTCGACATCGAACGCTACGTCTCTTACGACTACGGGAGAAGTCACGGACTCCAAGCTCACAGGCAAGCTCGAGCTGGTGAGCCCCACGGCCGGGTGCCAAGTTCCAAAGACTGACATTGTGCTCACGCGCAGTCAGTTTAGCACAGCCGAGAGCGCACGCGGTGCTCTTCGATGAACGCATGGCTGCCCACGAAACGCAGTGGACTTGGCCTGCTATCAAGTGGAGGTTAGCCGATGCATGCATCGACTAAATCGTGAACGCGAACTTCAGATGAAGCGCTTGCAACGCGGAAGTTTCGGAGAGTTGACGCTCCGCGTACTCGAGCGCGGCGGCAAGGTTCGCATGGTCAAATGGGTGCGCCAAGGCGAGGTCAACCGCGGCTGAAATCGTTTCGCGTAGCGCGGGCGCTTTGGGGTTGTCTGAGAGTTCGCGCGCACGAGTCGCGATTTGTAGAGCGATTTCGGCGTGGTGCCGCTCACTGAGAGCACTAAGTAGGGCCTATTTGTTGAGATAGTACAGATAGAGCGAGCCTACGCTTACGCCAGCAACATCAGCGACCGCGTTAGCATTGAGCGCAGAGCGCCCACCCCGCGTGAGAGGGCGAGCAGCGGCATGTCGACCGGAACTGTCCGACTCTGTCTGCGAAAATTAGCCTAAGCGCGCTCGCCAAAGACGTGAAAGGAGTTTCATTTCGACCGATGCTAGCGCTGAATTATCCTTAGTGAACGCTATGTCCATGAGGTCGTAACCGATGACGACGAGGCTTTCGTCTTCTTTTGGACCCGCTGAGCGGCCTCCCACACCGGCGTGCGGGAACAACGGTTCGTGCACGCTATGGCTGGAGGGCATCCGCGCTCAGCTTCACTCGCTGACCGTCACGGGCACGACAGACAGCGACGCGGTGTACGCGACCGGCGCCGCGAACGCGATTGTCAATTCGTTCATCCATGACGCGAAAGAAGGCATCGTGTGCAGTAGTTCAGCCCCCACCACCATTATTAACACGAAGGTGAGCCAAAACCGCCGTGGCATCGCTGTATTGGCAGGATATGGCGCATATTTATCCAATGTGAACCTGCTCAATAATGATGACGGTATCTCCAACTACGGACGCCTAATCTCCACAGACACCACATACGACCAGAATAACAAGGCAATAGTGAATTTTGGGTCTCTTACGTTGACGCGAGACGTGATTCGCAACAGCCTTAGGGACGATGGGGTCGCTTCGTTTTCATGCAATCTCGACAATTGCGTGATGTCGTTGAATGAAACCTCCATCACGGGCAGCGGCCGCCACGGCATCCACGTGTCCGCCGGTTTTGGCTTAAAAGTCCGCAACAGCAAGATCCTCGGCAACCAAGGGTTCGCGATCAACGTGGATGCGAAGGCCACGGGCCCTATCGATCTCGGAACCTCAAACGACTTAGGCAACAACAGCTTCAGCGCGAAACGCCAAGCGAACGGTGGCGCCATTTGCAACCGATCGACGATCGCGGCGGCAGCGCGAGGTAATACGTTCCTCACGTGCCCGCCAAAAAACGCGGGCGTGTCGTGCACTGACGGAGAGGTTGGCGGCGCCGGAACCGTCGACGTGTCGGGCTGCTTGTAGCCAACGAACCTACAATCTCCCACGAGTGGCTACGCCACGTCCGATCTGCCCCAACGCACACGGCATTTCGGACCGTCGTATCAAGGTCCATAGCCTCAGCGCGCTGGCCCAAGACGTGAACAAGCTCGGTTTCGACTTGCGCTAAGGGCGACCGTGCCTAGTGACCAGGCGCACGTTCGACAAGGTCGCGGGCTAGCTGATCGCGATGACGTTGACCGGTTCGATACGGCCGACACGAACGTGGCGACTCGCGCGCTAAGTCACTTTGCGAGGCGGCGCGAAAGCGGAATGAGAAGCGTGACGCCGGCGACGTCAGCCGCAAAGTCCCAACCGCTTGAGGTGCGCGCGATGGCGTACCTTTGGAGAAATTCTTCGACTCCCACTGGCGTAAGCACGACGACGGCAGCCCAAGGGATAGCCGGGCTTCGCAACCGGTTGAACTTGCGACGTTTAAGAGCCCCATCGAGGAAAAACGCGAGCATTCCCGCGACGCAAAAGTGCACGACTTTATCAACGCCCTCGAGTTGAAAAACTCGTGGGAGTTCGCCCAAGTAAGCAACACCGGTCATGGCCACAGCGAATCCTGCTACGGCCAGGAACGCACACCACCACGCTGCGGCCGGCACGGTGATGAGCGGGCCATGCGGCATCGTAGTCCACTATACTTCGCGTCGATGCGCACTGACATCGTGGTGGCGGGGATCGTGATCGAGGGCGGCAAGGTTTTACTTTCGCGCCGGAAAGCGGGGACTCACCTCGAGGGGAAGTGGGAGTTTCCGGGGGGCAAGGTCGAGCCCTCGGAAGATCCTCGCGCCGCACTCCGCCGCGAACTCCGCGAAGAGCTCGGCATTGTTACGCGTATTGGGGAGATCGTTGACGTGACGTTTCACCGTTACGACGAGGCCGAGAAGGCGGTTCTTCTTCTTTTTTTCGATGCGGAGCGCGAGTCGGACTCCCCTGCCGCGACAGCTATCGACGTCGCCGAGGTCGCATGGTGGGGGCCGGCGATGCTGGACCCCGCGAAGTTCCCTCCCGCCGATCTCACCGTGCTCGCAAAGGTGACTTCGCGCTTGACGCTATCGGGCTAAGCGACGGCCGCTAAGCTCCGAATGGCCCGCGCCATCCGAGGACCGCGTTGGCGACAGTCTCCGCCGTAGCCTTCGCGAGCAAAATGCCGTTGCGATAGTGACCTGTTGCGAGAAAGAGGCCCGGAAGCGGCGAGGCACCGATGAGCGGCATCCCCGTGTCCGACAGGACGCCCGGGCGGAAGTTGCACCACGTGCGAACGAACTCTGCGTCGCGAAGGCGCGGGGCGGCTCGGATGGCCGCGGCAAGAATGCTCTGCACGCCCGCGGCGGTGACCTCGCGGCGGTGCCCAACGTGCTCCGTCGTCGACCCGCAGACGACGCGACCGTCGCCCCGCGGAACGACGTACGCGTGATCGTCAAAGAGGATGGTGGATGCCCGCGGCGGTCGCTCTTCCAACATCACGAGCTGGCCTCGCACGGGTTGCACGATCGGAATCGAAGCAGGTACCCCCGTGACGAGCGAAGACCAGCTCCCCGCCGCGAGAACGATGGCGTCCGCACGAAGGCTCTCGTTGGCCGCCAGGTCTATGCCTACGCACCGCCCGCGCTCAGTCACCAACGCGGCGACGGTTGTACCGGAGCGCATGACCACGCCCGCGCGCGTCGCGGCGACGACGAGTGCGCGTAGCAACTGCGGCGGGTCGACCTGGGCCTCATCCGGGTAGTACGCGGCGCCGGCGACGTCGTCGCTCAATTCGCGCTCAATCGCGCGCGCCCCAGCGCGATCGACAAACTCAGCGCGCAGCCCTCGCGCCCGATGCGCGTCGCAGTCGCTCCGTGTCCTCGCGAGCGAAGCTTCTCCCCTCGCGATCGAAAGCACGCCGGAGCGCCGATATCCGATATCGATCCCCGTGGACTCGCGGAGCGCGACCGACCAAGCCGCGTAGGCGTCGCGCGCTCGGACGAACTGCGCGAGTTCCGCCTCGTCGCGTGACTCGATTTGAGCGGCGAGCATGCCCGCTGCGGCGCTCGAGGCCTCTGCCCCGGGGACGGCGCGCTCGAGGAGAAGAATCTCCTTGGCTCCGCGCGCGGCCAGTTCGACCGCCGTGGCGCAACCCATGACACCGCCGCCCACAATCACGATTCGCATCGTGGCGTCGGCCTACACCTACACGCGCTCGGACGCGAGACCCTCAGCGCACCTTGCGAAGGAGCTTCGCGACAACGGCGACGTTCCAAAGCGCGAAACCAAAAAACATGACGACGAGCGCAACGGCCCATCGTGCGCTTGCGGGCGCCTCGTCCTCGACGAGCAACCAGGATGCCGCGTCGACGTGCTGTCCGGTCGCGTCACGGAGCGCGGAGGAAAGCCCGCGATGCTTCAGACCCGCAGACTCGAAGCGCACGAGGTGGCCGGTCACCTGGCTCGGCGGAACGTACCGAGCCGTTTCGGCACCTGGCGAAACGTGGAGCTCAACCCACACGTTCGGGCGCCCCGCTACGGGCATAAGCCGAAAGGAGCTCGCGACGAACGGTCGCTCGAACTTAATGGCGTGGGCAGCCCCCAACATGACCGTGCCGGCGACGTATGAGTTTTCGACGAAGGCGCCGTCTCCGGCCGCGCCAAGCTCCCCGAGGTCGACGGGCCGGCTTGAGGCGGTAACCGCGTAGAGCGCATCTCCTCGAAGCGAGACAACCATCGCGAGGGACGCCAGCGCCGTAAGACCTAGCGTCGCAACCGTCAGCGAGCGTTCCCGTCGCGGCGGGTCCGGCAACCTCAGCAGCTCCGGATCGGCCATGTCGTCGTCGGACGCTTGGTGGCTGAAGTGTGAGGGAGAGGGGGAAGGCGGTCGAGGGGGGAGGGCGGTATTCACTGCAGTTCCATGGCTTTGCGTAGCGAGCGGTGGGCGGGCACGCGTCCGTGCGTGAGGTGACACCTCCGCGTCCGCGCAAGTTCCGAAAATTCTCGCCGCACGGCAAGGGCCTCCGGCGCTTCGAGCGCGGAGGATGTGCCCAAGCGGGTGAAACCCGTGATAGGTCTTTGTCGATGGCGCCTGGAAACCTCGTCGCTTGCTCGTCCTGTGGGTTCTCGAAGAACCCCTCTGGCTCGGTTCGTTGCGGCTCGTGCGGCGCGAAGATCGAGTCGATGCAAAAGCTACGCTCCCGCGAGGAGGAGCTTGAGCGTCGGTATCAGCAAGAAGGAGTAAGCCTGCAATGGCTCTTCATCGCGGTCGCCGTTCAGGGGGTGCTTACGGCAGCTCTCGTGTTCGGCCTGCCTCGCATCGTCACACTTCTCGATTTCGAGGGCGGAAACGGGATGATTATGTGTGTTCCCGTATGGTTTCTCGGCGGGTTGCTCGTCGGCATGATTTCGCCCGGCCGAACGTTCGTCGAGCCCGTCGTGGCAAGTTTCGTCGTGGCCTTACCGACGACGTTCCTGCTCATACAAAGTCAAACCGTCCGCACGATGCCGACATTTCTCTACGTCGTGATGAGCGCTATCGGCGTGATGTTCACGCTGATTGGCGCTTACCTTGGTGAGCGCATTCAGCTAGGCCCCGCCCCAAAACCTGCCGAGTGACATCGTCGTGGCCTTGACTTGACCCGACCAAAAGGTCGAGTACGCCTCGCGCATGCGCTTTTTCAACCTTTCGTCTGCGGTTAGCTGCGCCTGCCTGAGCGCGTGCTTCTCGAGCGTGGATTCGAACGTTCCCGACGGGCTAAGTGTTTCCGCGAGTGCGCTTACGGTTACAGCCGCTGGCGATTGGCTCGCGTTTCGCGTGGGGGCACGGGGGATTTTTCGAGTCGATGCCAATCTCGTCGCCGGAACGCGCTACACGCTTACGTGGACCGACCACTATGGGGCGCCGCGGGGTCGTCGCGTTCCCGACTGCACGACGGACGTACGTGTGATCGACGAACGCGGTGTTGCCGTCACGCTCGTCGCGCACAACAGCGCGCGAGGAGCAAACGGTCTCGATCCCGATCCCGTGACGTTTGTAGCGCCGTTGAGCGGCCGAGTTACCTTTGAGTGGCGTGAGCTAGACGGTCGCGGAGACACGTTCGAGGCAAGCCTCGAGAGCGCGGAAGCGAGCCCCACGTCACCGTCTTCTCCGCCGACGTTGTCGCCGCCTCGGGGCCTCGTCGTCCACGAGTCCGGTGAGGTCGCGCGCGACGTTGCGCCTTCGGTCGAGCAGGCCGTCTTGCTCGCCGGAGGTGGGAAAGACAACGACGCTGCGATGCGCGCGCTCCTCGCAAAGGGCGGCTTTGGGGATGTCGTTGTCTTACGCATGGATGACACGGGCGGTGCCTATGCGGACTACCTTCTCGGCCTTGGCGCTCACGCGGTTCGAGAGCTCGCGTTTGATGCCCTTCACGGGAATACCGATATCGAAGGGGCGGACCTTGCTTTGGTGCGCGCGCGTGCCGACGACCCCTGGGTGTCCGAGGTCATCGACCGCGCGGAGGTCGTCTTTGTTGCGGGCGGCAACCAAACGAAATACGTCGATGCTTGGAAGGACACACGGCTCGCGGCGGCGGTGACGCGACTCGCGAGTGAGCGTCGTGGGGCCATTGGAGGAACGAGCGCGGGAATGCACGTGATGGGCGGCCTCGTCCACACGCCGCGCGGCGGGGGTAATTCGGTGACTTCCGAAGTCGCTCTGAAAGACCCTTACGTTAAGCAGGGCGAACTCGCGGGAACGGCCTCGCTCGAATTCGATGAAAGCCCTTTCGCGATTCCAGGCATGAAAGACATCCTGACGGATACCCACTGGTCGCAGCGTGGAAGACTTGGTCGGTCGGTCGTTTTCCAGGCCCGCGCGCTCACGGACGGGATTCGTTCGCTCGGGTCGTTATGGCTCATCGCGTGTGACGAAGGGACTGCGGCGCTCGTTGACACGCACGGCGTCGTTCGCGTGTTCGGGCCGTCGACCCCTGCGGGCGGCGTGGCCTCTTTCTTCCATCCTGACACCCGTCCGGAGCGATGCGAAGACAACCAGGCGCTCGAGTGGCGCACAGGAGTGCCGACCGTGCGGGTAGAAGGAAACGCCGACGGAAGCGCGACGTTTAACCTTCAGGCGGCATCGCAGCCGCGCGCGACGTTCCGCAGTGTGGTCGAGAATGGGCACATCCGGCGCTAAAGCTGCCCGACCGTCACGCAAGTCGCCGCAAACGAAACAAAAATGAAAAAAGAGCGAACCATAAGGTTGGTTCGCTCTTTTCTACGAGCCGTCAAGCTTGTGAAGCTGCCCTCAAGACCTCCTCAAACCTGAGGCTGCTCGGCTCAGACGTCTTTTGCGTCTTTAACGCGTGCAGCTTTGCCGGCCAGGTCGCGCAGGTAGAAGAGGCGCGCTCGTCGAACGACGCCGCGCGACACGATCTCGACCTTGTCGATGCGCGGCGTGTGGAGCAAGAAGATGCGCTCCACGCCGACGTTGAAGCTGATCTTGCGCACGGTGAACGTGCTGCGGGCGCCCGCGCGGTGACGCTTGGTCACGACGCCCTGGAACACCTGGATGCGGTCTTTGTCGCCTTCGACGATCTTGTAGTGGACGCGCACCGTGTCACCCACGCGAAACTCAGGCAGGTCCGTGCGAAGGAGGCCGTTTTCGAGCTGTTCGATGATCGGGGTGTTCATGGCGGAAAGTCCTCTACATACCTGCGGCGCGATGGCGCGGCTGCCCGCAAAACGCGGGGAGCGGGCTTAAACCACGCCGAACGCCCCCTGTCAACGCGCCCCACCCAACCGCGCGTGGCGAGCTCCGTTCTTTCGGGGCTGCGCAGGTGTGCAGGTCGGGCCTGGAGACGGCGTTTTGGGCTTTGCGCGGGCGCGGCGGGCGATATCGTCGCAGTCGATCATGGGACCGGTACCTTGCAAGCGCTGCGGCGCGACGATG
>JANXOF010000052.1 GCA_025353725.1 Polyangiaceae bacterium
GCGGATAAGTCCGCCCCAGTCCGGCTTCTGTATCCAGCCTGGTACGATTCATCGGTGCCCCTCCCCGTGATGTACCATTTCACTCACGTCGTCCCCGCAGTGCAGGCGGTCGGTCATGGCCTTGCTCCGTGCATGACGCCGAACGATCCGATCGAAGAACGCGGCGTCTGGCTCTCGCCGAACGTCTATGGCCTCGGAATAGGCTCCTTCTTCGGTCCGATCGGGCTTCGTGTTGCGGAAGCACACCTCGCGGGGTGCGAGTGCGTCTACATCGGGCCGAACCGCCGCTACCCAGGCAGGCACCGATTCTTGCTCGTCCCAAACGGTGTCGATCTTCCGGGAAACGTGGAGCGACACGAGACGCCCGAGGGTCTTCCGAGCGCGACGACCCCTTGCGAGCTTCTTCTGCTAGCTGCCGTGCCTGCCGGACAGATTGACGGTGTGATCTTTGGAGACGAGCAAGGGATCAACCAGCGCGAGTCGCAGCTCGAACACGCTCGATTCTTCGGACACCTGATCGCAGAGCAACACCTCCTGCTCCGCGCCATCCCGCACCCGCACTCGACGGGGGAAGTTCCGTATGGCGGCTGGTGGACATTTCGTCACCTCCGCAACCTCCTGGTCGAGGAGGCGCACGGCAACACGGCCGCTCTCACTCCGGCGATGAGAGCGGTTCTATCCCAAATGGTGACGTATGGCCTGGGAGGCCGCGACGGGCTCCACGGCCTGAGTGCGGAAAGCGTTCGGCAGTGGGTCACCGACGAGTACACCGCCGCGTATCAGGCTACCGGGAATGTGCTCGATCTCGCCCGCGATCGACCCTAGACGCCCGAGGACCGGACCGTGTTGCGGCAAGTAACAAGGAGCGCGAGGCGGTGCTGTCAAGATCGTTGATTTACGGGCGATCGAAGATCGACGGCGCTTCTGGATGAACGTCACCGTCACCACCGGTAGTCGTCACCACGATTCAAGACCGCACCTGTGCGGGCACCGATCGTCGTGACAGGTCGAGGGTCTGCGGCGTAGCATTATCGGCGGGGGGGCGACGTCGCGCCGTAGTCGGCGCCAGGCCATCGGCCGGGCCCTGCTCAACCGGAGACATCCTGCCGAGCACGTTGTTCACGGACTGGTTGGAGGTAGCGGCCACGGCCACGGCCGACGTCCCCATCTATTGCGAGGGCCTCGGCTGCCGTCCTGTGGGACTCGCAGAACTCACGAAACTCGTCGCCGACCACTTCGTCGGCAACGAGACCGTCCTCAAGATGGGCGGTTACGTCAAAGCCTTGATCACGATTCGGAACAGTCTGCCAACATCGAAGCAGACACGATCGGGCGACCTCGGGGAACTGATCGCCACCGAGTACGTCGATGCGATGACACCGTACCGTGTTCCACTGAAGAAGCTGCGCTGGAAGAGCGATAGGCAGATGCCGATGCATGGCAACGACGTCATCGCGGTCGACGTCAAGGCCAACCCCGTTCGTGTTCTCAAAGGCGAGTCGAAGAGCGGAAAGTACGTCGGGAAGGCAGTCGTCGAGCAAGCATCTGAGGGCTTGGACGCACACGGCGGTCGTCCGAACCCCTCGACTCTCGCATTCATAACGAAGCGCCTGTACGAGGACGGCCGGGACAAGGACGCCCGCGTCTTCGAGAAGCTCCAACTCGACGGCGCGCTAACAGCGAAGAACGTGGAGCAGCTCGTGTGCCCGACGTCAATTACAAATACCCCTTAACGACAATTACACTTACCCATCGATTTCCTTCGCAGATCGCAGCCCACCTGTAGTTGTCGTTGCGGCTTCCTCCTTCTTTGCTTGCTCCGCGGCTTCCGCTCGGAGGCTTGGTCCGGTCATCTCGAGGATCACAGAGTGATGAACCAGTCGGTCGATCGCTGCCGCTGTCGTCATCGGGTCTTTAAAAATTCTGTCCCACTCGCTAAACACAACGTTGCTGGTGATGATCACGCTGCGGCGCTCGTAGCGCTCGGCGAGGAACGTGAAGAGCACCTCCATCTCTTCTCGACTTTGCTGCACGTAGCCAATGTCGTCGAGGATGACCGCGTCGAACGCATCGAGCTTCGCGAGTTCTTTTTCGAGCCGAAGGTCGCGTTTGGAGGCAAGCAACCGTTGCACCAGCGAAAAGGTCGGCGTGAATAGAATACGATATCCGCGCTGAATCAGCTCGTAGCCGATGGCACAGACGAGATGGGTTTTGCCCCGACCTGGGAGTCCAAACACGAGGAGGTTGTCGCCTCGCTCGACAAAGCCCCCTTCGCACAGCGTCGGGAGTAGCTTTGCCACTTTCGGGGTCAAACGAGATCGCGTGAGTATTCCAAGTGTTTTTTCCGGCAGCAGGTCGGATGTTTTGAGGTACCGCTCGATTCGACGTTGTCGTCGCTCGTGGACTTCGAGTTCGGCGAGATGATGAAGATATTGCCCAAACGCCCATCCTTCGCGTTCGGCTTTCTGCGCGACCTCGGAAGCGTAACGCGCGAACGATGGAAGCTTGAGCGCGCGCATCAGCATCGCGAGCGAATCGACGGGAGCCACAACGGGTGGAGTCGCGATAGCGGTCACGTGCCGACCTCTGCAAGGAGTGCATCGTAGGCCGTTAGGTCAACCGGCGAGCGGGCGATTTGCGGGACCTCAATGGACGTCGCGGCGCTTGCTAAGCTCTTTACCGCCTCGACGGTGATAGGGTGGTTGTCACCCAGCAAAAGGGTAAGAGCAGCCTCGACGTCGGCTTCGAGCGTACTTGCGGCGAGATGGAGAATACGCAGGTATTCGATGTCTCCTTTGGTTCCGCGATGCGGTGTTTGGATAGCGTCGTAAGCGCGGCGAAAAACGATCGACGGGAACATCTCTTCGCGGTAGACATATCGCGCGAATCCACCTGGCTTTCTCACGAGCGACCAGATGATATGTCGATAGTCGATTCGCTTGCGATGACTCCCACGGAGGCGTTCGCAAACGAGCTCGTCTTTGTCTCCGTATCTTATGATGATTCTATCTTCGAAAATGCGGACTTGGACCCATTCTCCCATCAGACGTGACGGAACCGAATAAGCGCACTGCTTCACACGAATGGTGCTCCAGTCGCTTACGCGGAAGCTTTCTTCGACGAATTCGGGGAGTCGTCCGACATTGAGTTCTCGCATGGTCGCCATCTCGTCGGAGACGCGTTGACCCCGTCCTCGATTGACCTTTTGAAGGTGGTTGTCAACAAAGGTTTGCCACGCGCAGCGGCTATCGAAGTCGCGACTTCCACGACGAAGCAGAGCCTGATTGAGCGCGCGTTTCAGCGCGCCGTTGGCGGCTTCTACGTCGCCGTTTTGCTCTTTTGCCGCGACCTCCGTGGTGCGCGGCTTCATCCCAAAGTGTCTCATGATTCCGAGGTAATCGTCATTGAATACACGGGCAGAAGCAGCCTCGTGAACGACTTTCTTGCTCTCAGGAATTCGATGCGTCGCGGCGGTGGAGTTGTCGGTTTGATGCCATTCGGGCACGCGGCCCAGTTGAAAAAGAGCACGCTGCACCCCATGTCTGATGGACGCGATAGATTCCGAGTGGCAGACACTGGCCCATCGCCAATTGGAATACGGAAGAGCAAAAACGCAGAGCATGTGTTTGAACGGCTTTCCTGCAACCGTTACGTCTAGCTCGGTCGTCCACGTGAAATCTGTCTGAGCGGCCTCACCGGGTCGATGCAACTGGGCAAGCATTACGTTTTTGTCAGGCCCGCGCTCAGCCCGCCAAGCCTTCACGCGGCGCTGAAGCGTACGCACTTGCCCGGCCTCGTAGCGTTCGGGATACTTTTCGACGGCACCTCAAAAAGCGTCTTCGCCTGAAGCGCGGGCGACGCCGTCAGGAGCGACTCGAGTTCGGGCCAATGCTCAACAAATGCATCCTCTCGCGTACGCCAATCACGCGGCTCCATCAGCTCCGACGGCAGCTTGCCGCAAGCCACATACTTACGTGCCGTTTTCCGATTCATCCCGGCGCGCATCGCCGCCACGCCCAACCGTCCGTGCTTTGTCGTCTCTTCCATCAACTTCCTCACCTGCGCGTCCGTCGTCCTCACGGGCACAGGGGCCGCTTTTGCGGACCCGTGCAACGAGCGATCGGCGCGCCTCAGGATGGGGCGATGTAATTGTCGTCCATGGGGTCATGTAGTTGTCGCCCAGCACAGAGCTGCCGAAGGTCACTCTCGCCCGCGTGCTTCGTCGCGAAGACCCAACTCGAGAAGTATGTGAAGTTCGCGTCGGGAAGGCCGTTATCGCTCTACGTCGAGGATTTGACCCGATCTTGCTCCGCGAGGTCTTATCGGCGCTCGAGGCGGGGCGCCCGTGATTCCGTCTGGCGTCGACATCTATCTCGCGCTCGAGCCGGTGGATATGCGCTCTTCGTTCGATAGGCTGTCCGGACTTGTAAAGGAGCGCGTGGAATACGAATGCCGAAGCCGCGCGCTATTCGTCTTTTTCGGCCGTCGAAAAGACGCCATCAAAGTCCTTTTCTTCGACGGTAGCGGCATGTGCAATTTCTATAAAAGGCTGGACCGAGGCACGTTTCGAATTCCGTTAGCCGAAAGTTCCGCATCGCGACACCTTGAGATCGACGACGCGATGCTTGAGGCGTTACTCGACGGCATCGAGGTTGAGGATAAGCCTGTCGCGCGGTCACGAGTTCGTCGCACGCATTGACTGCAAGACGCATAGAGGTCCTCGACGCACGAGATCTTATCGGCTATCACGCTCGGGCGTGACGGACTACGAAGTACAAATAAGCGAAGATGCGGCCGCGCTTCGAGAGCGTGTCACGGAAACACGAGTCTGCACTGACGTCCGCGGTCGCTACGCTCGCAAAGGTAACCGCGGAGCGAGATAAACTTCGCCGCGCTTACGAGCCGCTGAAGGGTCACCTCGAGCTGCTTCGCCGTCGCATCTTTCTGGCGCAAGCCGAGCGCATCGACACGGAGCAGCTCGAGTTCGCGGAGACGAAAGCGAAGCTCGATAACCTTAGCGATGCGCTTGGCGCCGCCGCCGCCGTTCCGAGCGGAACACCCGAAGGCACAAATGATGGGGGAAGCGAGAAAAAGCGTCCCACCAGCAAGTCCCCGACGGGTCGTCGCAATCTTGCCGAAGAAGACATGCCCGAGGAGCGTGTCGTGATTGAGGACCCGTCGCTCGAGGGCGTCGCCGAGCGCATTGGATTCGAGGAGAGCTCCAAGCTTGGCCGTCGCCCGGGAGGTCCGGTCCGTATCGTGATGGCGCGCGTCAC